>NZ_JBFAWH010000003.1:0-541682 GCF_040680235.1 Streptomyces sp. NPDC052101 | reverse complement strand
GGAGCGAAGCGACTTCCTTGGAAGGGTGGCGGCGGGTGACGGGGGAATCAATAGGGAGCGAAGCGACTTCCTTGGAAGGGTGGCGGCGGGTGACGGGGGAATCAATAGGGAGCGAAGCGACTTCCTTGGAAGGGTGGCGGCGGGTGACGGGCGGGCGCATGGACGACAGGGCGAAGCCGCGTTCGTGGCGGGCGTAGACGAGTTCGTCGTGCGAGGGCGCCACATCGGCGAGGATGCCGAGCCAGGCGTAGGGGTACGTCCGCTCGAACACCTGGGACAGGGCGGCCGGGAAGGCCTGCCGGGCCACGCCCCAGAAGCCGTCGCAGCCGACGGCGTAGTCGCACTCCAGCACGTCCTCGCGGCCCTGGTGCCGGAACAGGATGCGCGGCCGGTCGCTGTCCGCGCCTTCGACCGCCAGCGCCTCCGCCTCGAACAGCAGCGGTCCGCCCTCCTTCAGCTGAAGGGCGATCAGGTCCTTGCAGACCTCGGTCTGGGCGTACACCATCACCGACCGACCGCCGGTCAGGCCGGGGAAGTCGACGCGGTGGCGGCGGCGGTCGAAGCGCAGCTCGATGCCGTCGTGCCGCAGCCCCTCCCGGTCCATCCGCTCCCCGGCGCCGGCGGCGCGCAGCACGTCCACCGTGCCCTGTTCCAGGATCCCGGCGCGCTGGCGGTGCTCGACATAGGCGCGGCCGCGGCTCTCCAGGACGACCGCGTCGATGCCGGCTCGGTGCAGCAGCCGCGCGAGCAGCAGTCCGGCCGGTCCCGCTCCGATGATCCCGACGGTGGTACGCATCGGTTCGTCCCTTCGGGTCGACTCCAGGCGTTCGTCCAGTGAACCTTTCTTCACTTATTGGCGCCGAGTCTCCGCCGGGGGGGCATCCGATGTCAATGGCCGGACACGGCGTGGCCCCCACCGGTGCGCGGGAGGCGTTCGCGCAACCGGCGGGGGCCGTACGGGACGGGGGCGGGGCGGTCAGTGGCCCGGCCAGCCGTCCAGGTGGCGGTGGAGCGTGACAGTGGGCTGCGCCTCGGTCCTCGGGGCGTGGGCCACGGCGTCCCGCAGCACCGCGGTGACCTCGCCGGCCAAGCCGTCGACCTGCGTCTTCAGCTCGGCGGCGGGCAGCGTGGAGCGGGTCAGCGCGTCCAGGCGGCGGTGGATGTCGTCGAGCCGGCCCCGGGTGTCGGCGTCGAGGCCGAACGGGGTGGGCGTGGAGACCACGAACTGGTAGGCGCCGGCCAGGGTCTGGCAGCCGGTGCACCCCTTGTCGGCCGCGTCGCTGTAGTTGGCGGCATCGAGGTGGGTGTGCTCGCCGGCGACCGTGACGATCTGGAAGGACAGCGCGACCGACCGGCAGTGGTCGTCGGCCGAGCAGCCCGCGGAGACGGCGTTGGCCTGGTTGCGTACGCCGACCGCGTCGACCGTGCCGAACTGGCGGACGGTGAAGGAGTCCCGGGCCTCGGTGTGATGCGCGCGGTCGGCGTGGCTGAAGACGTGGTCGGACGCGACGGCCGCGTGCGTCACACCGGTCACGGCCTGCGCCGGTACGGCAGCGGCGGCACCGGCGGCCGAGGCGGCACCGGCCGCGAGGAGGACGGTGCGCAGGGCTCGGCGGGTGAAGGGGTGCTTGCCGGAGCGTGCCTTGCGATGGCTGCTCATGGGTATCTCCAGTGGTGTCATGAGGACTGGGCTCCCTTCCGGGAGTGGACGGGGCGTCAGGCCCGGGCGTGGACGAGGTGTCAGGGCGACGCCGGGGCGGGCGAGCCGCCGGTCGGCGGTACGGAGACGGGCGCCGAGGGCGACGCGGGGACGCTCTCCGACAGGGTCGGCGAGGCGGACGGCGGGCCGGGGTCCGCACTGGTGGGCGGGGCCGGAACCGCGGACGTGCCGCCGGAGGAGGACTCCGGCTGGTGGGACCGGGAACCCGTCGGCTCGCCCGGCGCCGGGCCGGACGCCGACGGCTGCGGCGCGGAGGCGGACGCGCTGCCCGAGACGCCCGGCGACGGACCGTCCCCCGGCGCCGGCGTGGCGGGCCCCGGCACGGCCGACGGCGACGCGGCGGCGCCGCCGGTGCCGTGGCCGCCGTGCCCGCCCCGGGCCGGGGCCGAGGCGTCCGGCGGTGCGGGTTCCCCGGTCGGCACCCCCGGCTGCAGGATCGGTGCGATCGGCGGCTTCTTCGGCAGCGGCTGGGGCGTCGCCCCGGACATCCAGGCGTAGGAGAGCCCGGTCAGCCCGGCGAGGGCGAGCACGCACAGCGCCAGCCGCAGCCGGGGCCGTCCGGCGGTCGCGCGTTTCGCGGCCCGCAGCAGCCGGCCGCCGATCTTCACGGACAGATAGACGACACCGGCCATCGGGCAGAGCAGCATCACGCTGCCGATCACTCCGACGAGCCCGGCGACGATCTGCCCGTGCGCGAACGCCTCGCCGGTGCCGAGGAGTTGACCGGCGAGCGAGCGGACCATCGTGGTGAGGATCCGGGGCAGGTTCCACAGCGCGTACGCCAGCTCGCCGGCGATCAGCGGCACCATCGTCAGCACCCAGGCCGCGACGACGGTGCGCGCGGACTTCTTCAGTCCGGCGACCTCGGTGCGCGCCGCGCGGCCCGCGGCGCCGGGCAGGAGCGAGAGCAGGATCGGCTTGATCTTGCCGTAGAGATCCGGCACTCCGGCGAGGTCGCCGAGGATGTAGTAGCCGTCCAGGCGGACGGCCGGCATCAGCTGTTCCAGGATCTCGAAGTGCCCGAGGTAGACGGCGGCCAGGAAGAACTGCGCCCCGGTGGCGAAGTAGGCCCCGGCCATCGCCAGCATGAAGACGACGTTGAAGTACACCCCGCCGAGGTCGGTGCGCAGCCGGCCCGAGCGGGAGATCCGGTAGACGTCGGTGACGTCGGTGTACATCGACGGCCAGATGAGGAACAGCCCGCAGCCGATGCAGCCGGGCCGGGCGCCGCCGTAGCGGCAGGCGGAGGCGTGGCCGAACTCGTGGAAGACGAGCGAGGCCACGGTGAGCCCGAAGACGATGAGGATCAGCACCGGCTGGTCCAGGACCTCCAGCACCGGTTCGATCGCCCCGAAGAAGCCGAACAGCCAGGTGTCCAGGGCGACGGCCGCAAGCAGGACGGCGGTGACCACGGCCGGGCGGTGCAGCCAGGCCAGGGCCCTGGCGATGCGCGCCGTGCGGCGCTCGTCGAAGATCACCCGGTGGCCCTTGAGGGCGAGCAGCAGGTCGGAGCGCGGGGCGTCGACCTCGTCGTCCTCCTGGCCCTCGGGCACGGTCACGCCGAGCGGCTGGAGCTTGTTCTCCAGCAGATAGCGGATGTTCTCGCCGCTGACCTCGCGGCCGTAGCGGGCGCTGACCCGGTGGGCGATCGTGTCGACGTCACGGATACCGTCGACGGACGACGCCACCAGGTACAGCAGCCGCGAGAGCTGGACGACCTGCCCGTCCCCCCGACGGGCGATGTACTTCGGTTCGGTGAAGCCCGAGCCCTGGTACTCGCCGTGCAGCCGCAGCCCCGCGCTCAGCCGCGGGGCCGGCCGGACCGGCGTTCCGACGGCCGGCAGGCTGCCCGTCGTCACCTGTTCGTACGTCACCGGCCAGCCCCCGGGCCCAGGCACCGGGCCGGTGTCGTACAACGCGTCGGCGCCTTCGTCGAGCACCGTCATCTGTGGTCTCCCCCCACCTTTCCCCCCGGCATCGCCGCGGGGGCGGACCACTGCGCACGCCCGTCGGTGGTCCGTCCCCGCGGCTGTCGTCGTGCGGTGCCCTTACTGCTGGACGGTGATCGTCTGCTGGGCCGCCGACTCGGCGTCCGACCACGCGGAGTGGTCGTTCACGGCGGCCGACTCGTTGTGCGCGTTGATGTTCGCGACGTGCTTGGTGACGTTGAGCGTCCTGCCGAAGCTGAACTTCAGCCGGCCGAGGGCCTCGCGGCCCGGCAGCAGCTCCGCGGACTCGCCGTCCAGCTCGCGCATGTCCATGCTCATGATGAAAGTCCTCTCGTGATGGGTGTCGAAGTGGGGTGCGCGCGTCACTGGCTGACGCTGATGCTCTGGCAGGCGCCGGAGTCGGCCACGGACCACGAGGAGTGGTCGTTCATGGCGGCCGACTCGTTGTGGGCGTCGATGTTCGCGACGTGCTTGGTGACGTTGAGCGTCTTGCCGAAGCTGAACTTCAGCCGGCCGAGGGCCTCGCGGCCGGGCAGCAGCTCCGCGGACTCGGCGTCCAGCTCATGGGCGTTCAACATGATCGATTCCCCCTCGGGAAACAGGCGGTTCTGATCGGAGAGAGTCAGGTTCCCCCCGGACTCTGTCCAATTTGGTCGGACGAACTGTCCAACGAGATTGGACACTAGGGCCTCGCGGCACCGCTCCGCAACCCGTTCGGTGAATCACCCTTTCGGCGGCCCGGATACCCGCCCGTAGAATCGGCGCCGACAGGGACGGTTCGGCCGAGCGGCGAGCAGGAAGTGGACTTCGGTGGCCAACGCACTGCAGCAGTTGATCCGTGAGCGTCTCGACCGCGAAGGCTGGTCCTACGGCGACGTGGCACGGCGCGGTGGCGTACCCCGCTCCACCGTCCACCACCTGGCCACCACCGACCGGGTCGTCCGCATGCCCCAGGCGACCACGCTGGAAGGCCTGGCCAAGGGGCTCCAGCTGCCACTCGACACCGTGCGCCGGGCCGCGGCCGAGGCCTGCGGCATCCATGTCTACGGCGCCCCGGCCGGCCAGGACGCCGACGGCACGGCCGCCCGCAGCGCCGACCCCGAGGTGGACCTGCTCATCGCCAGCGTGCAGCAGCTGTCCACCGAGGACCGCCGGCATGTCGCCGCCCTGGTCGAGTCCCTGCTGGGCCGTTCCGCACGGCCGGCACCCGAGAAGTGACCGATCCGGCCGCACGCGCGCCGGGCCGAAGCGGTGACGGCCGGCTCCGCCGCAGCCGCGCCGGAAAAATTGCAACTGCGCCCGAATGGACCGAGATCCCCCGCTAGTCTCTCGTCCTGCCCGAGGAGCGACAGCCGCACGACCCCGGGCCCTTTGGGGGGAACGTGTTGTTCGTGCATGGCGGGCCGGCCACCGCGGTGGTCCGGGGCCCCGCCGGTGAATCGGTCGTCCTGCTCTCCGGCGAGCTGCCTGACGTGCTCACCGAGGACGCGGTGACCGAGCTGCTGGACCTGGCGGCCGCGATCCTGGACGCGGACGAGCTGAAGCTGTTCCGCACCTGCCTGCGCACCCTGCGTACCGACGGCCTCCGGGCGGGCCGGCGCATCGAGGTGGACGGCGCGGTACTGACGGTGTACGAGGGGTGATACGAGGCCTGCACGAGGGTGACGCGAGGGCCGCACGAGGGTCATCCGAGGGTGATCGACGGGAGGTCCGCTCCCGCGGCCGAGGCGCGGTTGGTGCCCGGAGCCGGACTTGAACCGGCACGCCCGCGAAGGGGCAGCGAGGTTTAAGCTCGCCGTGTCTGCATTCCACCATCCGGGCAGGCCATGGGGCTCCGCTTCGAGGTTCGAGCCTATCGGGACGCATCCCCCGAACAGCGGAAGGGCGGACCGATGTTGTCTTATTTTATTGACGTCTGAGGGTGCATCAGCCCGCGGAACGAGCCATCCGCACTTGCCAACAGCGTGGCGTGACGGGGATACGCCCGTACGTGGAATGACGGAATTTCACCGTCTGAACGAGGGCGTACCACCCGTTCTTGACGGCGTTCGACACTGATTCGGCCGCGCCTCTCTCAGGGGCGGGTGTCCTCCCCAGGTATGACACAGCGCTCTCCCGTCCGACCGGAGTCGTCCCCAGGAACCGGAACAGCGACTGACTACACGGCGTCCTGGCGCCGGGACGATGGAAGCAGTCCCCATGGAACACGTCGTCCCGACAGGAGCACCTTCCCGTGACCACCACACCCACCGCCGGCCGGACCACCGCCGTGGCCGCACGCGCCTCGGAGCTGTCGAAGATCTACGGGCAGGGTGAGACCCGGGTGGTCGCCCTGGACCAGGTCTCCGTCGACTTCCGGCAGGCCGAGTTCACCGCGATCATGGGCCCGTCCGGCTCGGGCAAGTCCACGCTGATGCACTGTGTGGCGGGCCTCGACACCTTCTCGTCCGGGTCCGTGCGCATCGGTGACACCGAGCTGGGGTCCCTGAAGGACAAGCAGCTCACCAAGCTCCGCCGCGACAAGATCGGCTTCATCTTCCAGGCCTTCAACCTACTGCCGACGCTGACCGCCCTGGAGAACATCACCCTCCCGATGGACATAGCGGGCCGCAAGCCCGACAGGGCCTGGCTGGACCAGGTGATCTCGATGGTCGGCCTGTCCGGGCGGCTCAGCCACCGGCCCGCGCAGCTCTCCGGCGGCCAGCAGCAGCGCGTGGCCGTCGCCCGCGCCCTGGCCTCCAAGCCGGACATCATCTTCGGCGACGAGCCGACCGGAAACCTCGACTCGCGCTCCGGCGCCGAGGTGCTCGGCTTCCTGCGCAACTCGGTGCGCGAACTGGGCCAGACCGTCGTCATGGTGACCCATGACCCGGTCGCCGCGGCCTACGCCGACCGCGTGGTCTTCCTCGCGGACGGCCGGATCGTCGACGAGATCCACGGCCCGACGGCCGACTCCGTCCTCGACCTGATGAAGCAGTTCGACGCGAAGGGCCGTACCAGCTGATGTTCCGCACCGCCCTGCGCAACGTTCTCGCGCACAAGGCCCGGCTCCTGATGACCGTGCTCGCCGTCATGCTCGGCGTGGCCTTCGTCTCCGGGACGCTGGTCTTCACCAACACCATCTCCGACGCCTACCAGAAAAGCTCCGCGAAGGGCTTCGACCAGGTCGACGTCGCCGTACGGCCCACGTACCAGGACTCCGAGGGCGACAAGGTCGGCAAGACGCCGGATCTGACCCAGGCCCTGCTGGACAAGGCCGCGAAGACCCCCGGCGCCGCCTCCGCGACCGGTGTCGTCACCGGCTTCACCGCCGTCGCCGACAAGGACGGCAAGCTGCTCGGCGGCGACTGGCAGTCCGCCGGCGGCAACTACTGGGGCACCAAGGACGCCCGGTACCCGCTGGTCAGCGGCCATGCCCCGCACGGCAAGGACGAGGTGCTGCTCGACTCCAAGACCGCGCAGCGGGGCGGCTACGCGGTCGGTGACACCGTGCGGCTCTCCGTCGACGGCCCGGTCCTCACCCCGACCGTCGCGGGCATCTTCACCACCGACGACGGCAACGTGGCGGCGGGCGGCAGCCTCGCCCTGTTCGACACGCCGACCGCGCAGAAGCTGTTCGGCAAGAAGGGCGCGTACGACGAGATCGACGTCAGGGCCGCGGCCGGCACCAGCCAGTCCGCGCTGAAGTCCGGGCTGGACAAGGCACTGCCGTCGCACCTGGTGGAGACCACCACCGGCAAGCAGCTCGCCGACGACCAGGCGAAGGCGATCGCCGACTCGATGAGCGGGCTCAAGCAGACGCTGCTGGTGTTCGCCGGTATCGCGCTGTTCGTCGGCACGTTCATCATCGCCAACACCTTCACCATGCTGGTCGCCCAGCGCACCCGGGAACTGGCCCTGCTGCGCGCGGTCGGCGCCTCCCGCCGCCAGGTCACCCGCTCGGTGCTCATCGAGGCGTTCGCGGTCGGCACGGTCGCCGGTGTGACCGGTCTGGCCGCCGGTATCGGCATCGGCGCGGGCCTGCGCGCCCTGCTGGGCTCCTTCGGCGCGAGCGTGCCCGACGGGCCGCTGGTGATCAGCCCCGGCACCGTGGTGGCCGCCCTCTCGGTCGGCATCCTCATCACCATGCTGGCCGCCTGGCTGCCCGGCCGCCGGGCCGCGAAGATCCCGCCGGTGGCGGCGATGAGCAGCGTGCACGCCAAGGCCGGCACCAAGTCGCTGGTGCTGCGCAACACGCTCGGCGCGCTGTTCGCGGCGGCCGGAGTCGCCGTGGTCCTCGCGGGCACGACGATGGACGCCGACTCCGCCCAGGGCCCGATGGGCCTCGGCGCCGTCCTGCTGATCATCGGCGTGTTCATCCTGACCCCGCTGCTGTCCCGGCCGCTGATCGCGGCCGCCACCCCGGTGCTGCGCGCCTTCGGCGTCTCCGGCAAGCTGGCCCGCCAGAACGCGGTGCGCAACCCGCGCCGTACGGCGGCCACCGCCTCCGCGCTGATGATCGGCCTGACCCTGATCACCGGCATGACGGTGATGGCGGGCAGCCTGCAGACCTCCATCGACAAGATGGCCTCCTCGGCGATCCGCGCGGACTACGTCGTCTCGATGGCCAACCGCTCCCCGCTCTCCCCGGACGTGGCGACGAAGGTCGCCGCCGCCTCCGGTGTCACCGCCAGCAGCCCGCTGCGCAACGCCGAGTCCCGGATCGACGGCAAGACCGAGTTCCTGACCGGCGTCGACGGCTCGTCCATCACGAAGCTGACCGACCTCAAGGTGGACAGCGGCACCTTCACGGTGGGCGGCTCGCAGGTCGTCGTGGACAAGGACCGGGCCAAGGAGTACGGCTGGACGCCCGGCTCGCAGTTCACCGCGCACTTCGCGGACGGCAAGGCGAAGTCGCTGACGGTCGCCGGTGTCTACGAGGGCAACGACATGATCAACGGGATCATCCTCGACGACGCGGTCGTCACCCCGCATCTGAAGGACCCGGCCGACATGCAGGTCATGGTCAAGACGGCGGGCGGCGCGACCGGCGCGGCCAAGGACAAGCTGACCAAGGTCCTCGGCGACAACCCGGCGATCAAGATCCAGGACAAGCAGGACATCTCCAACGACATCGCGAAGATGTTCACGATGATGCTGAACATGGTCTACGGCCTGCTCGGCATGGCGGTGATCGTCGCGGTCCTCGGTGTCATCAACACCCTGGCCATGTCGGTCTTCGAGCGCGCCCAGGAGATCGGCATGCTCCGCGCGATCGGCCTGGACCGCAAGGCGATCAAGCGGATGGTCCGCCTGGAGTCCCTGGTGATCTCCCTGTTCGGCGGCGTGCTCGGCATCGGCCTGGGCGTGTTCTTCGGCTGGGCGGCCGGTCAGCTGCTGGGCACGAAGATGCCGACGTACGAACTGGTCCTGCCCTGGGGCCGGATGGCGGTCTTCCTGCTGCTGGCGGGCGTGGTCGGCGTCCTGGCCGCCCTGTGGCCGGCCCGGCGCGCGGCCCGGCTGAACATGCTGGCGGCGATCAAGGCCGAGTAGCCGTCACCACAGCCGTACGACACAGGAGGGGCCCCGCAACGCGCGGGGCCCCTCCTGTCGTAGCCGCTGTCGGGCGTCGCGCCCGCTGTCAGGTGTTCCAGGTGCGGGTGCGCAGCGGCAGCCCGGACCCGCCCGGCTCCGGGGTGCGGACCGCCAGGACCTGGTTGACGCCGATCCGGTTGCGTTCGAAGGCGAGCGCGGAGGCGGCCATGTACAGCTGCCAGACGCGGGCGCGGCCGGGGCTGCTGAGCCGGACCGCGCGGTCCCAGTCCGCCTCCAGGTTGACGACCCACTGGCGCAGGGTGCGGGCGTAGTGCTCGCGGATGGACTCCACGTCCCGCACCTCGAACCCGGCGCGCTCCAGCTGGGTGACGGTGGTGCCGAGGGGGGCGAGTTCGCCGTCCGGGAAGACGTAGGCGTCGATGAACTCGTCGACCTCGTACGCCGATTCGTCGCGCTGCGGGCGGCGGGCGATCTGGTGGTTGAGCAGCCGCCCGCCGGGCTTGAGCAGCGTGTACAGCTGGCTCGCGTACTCCAGATAGCGTTCGGCGCCGACGTGTTCGGCCATGCCGATGGAGGAGATCGCGTCGAAGGGGCCGTCCGCGACGTCCCGGTAGTCCTGGACCCGGATCTCCACCCGGTCGGTCAGCCCCTCGTCGGCGACGCGCTTACGGGCGTACGCCGCCTGCTCCTGCGACAGCGTGACCCCGACGACGCTCACGCCGTGCTCACGGGCCGCGTGGATGGCCAGCGAGCCCCAGCCGCAGCCGACGTCCAGCAGCCGCTGACCGGGCGTCAGGCCGAGCTTGGCGCTGATGAGTTCGAGCTTGTCGCGCTGGGCGGTCTCCAGCGACCCGCCGTCCTCCCAGTAGGCGCACGAGTAGACCATCGACGGGCCGAGGACCAGCTCGTAGAAGTCGTTGCCGACGTCGTAGTGGTGGCTGATGGCCCGCTTGTCGGTGTGCCGGGTGTGCAGACGCCGGCGCGGCCTGCGCACCTCCTCGCGCGGCGGGGCCGGCGGGAGCGGCGGCCCGGCGAGCTTCAGCAGCTCGCGTACGGCGGCCCGTACGGCGGGGTCGCGCAGGCTCTCGACGAGGCCGCGGGCGCCGTCCCCGCGCTCCCACACCAGTCCCGCCATCGCGTCGAGCGCGGTGTAGAGATCGCCCTCGACCTCCAGGTCACCGGCGACCCAGGCGCGGGCCAGGCCCAACTCGCCCGGTTTGAACAGCATGCGGCGCAGGGCGCGGCGGTTGCGCACGACGAGCGCCGGCGCGTCCGGTGGCCCGGCCTGCGATCCGTCCCAGGCCCGCAGCCGGAGCGGGAGCGGGACTCCCAGCAGCTGCTCGGCAAGACTCCTCAGCCGCGACGCGGCGTCGGCCATGGCGCACACCTCCAAGACGACGATCCCGGATGCCGGTCATCACGTAAACACCGTCGGCTCTCGCGCGCAGTCCCGCAACGGAGTTACAACTGGGCAAAATAGCTGTATAGGCCACACAGATTGGCGTGAAGTGTGCGCCAAGTCCGGCCGTCGGTCAAGTCACGACTTGCAGGGGCGTGACGGGCATCGGAAGCCCGGCCGTAATGGGTGACGTACCCGGCTTCTTCTCCTCATCGGATGTGCATCGCCATGATTCGTCTTTCCAGGTTCCAGCGCCTCGCCCTGCTCGCCGCCTCGACGACCGTCATCACAGCAGGCGTGCTGTCGCAGGGCAGCGCGTTCGCCGCCCCGGCGGCCCCGCGGACCGCCGCCGTCACCGCCGCCCACCGCGCCGACGCCGACACGCAATGGAAGCAGATCGACGACACCGCGAGCGGCGTCACCGTCCGGCTTCCCGGAAAGCCCGACATCCAGAAGGACACCACGGCCGGAGTCGCCATCCGTGACTACCTGGTGACGACCGGATACGGGGCCACGGGCTTCTCGGTCTACGACAAGCCCGATGCGGCCACCGGACCGTGGGACCTCGACGGAGGCCTCAAGGCCGCACTGGACGGCTACAACAGCGTCGATGCCGGCGCCGAACTGACCAGCACCGACGTCCATCACGGCACCACGCACGACGGCGACCACTACGTGGAGGCGAAACTCGTCGGCGTCGACGGCAAGGTGGGGCACATCCGCATCGTCGACCTCGGCAAGCACTCGATCATGCTCATGACCGTCGGCCGCGGCGGGCAGCAGGCCGCCGTCGACCGGGACTACCAGCAGGTGCTCGACAGCATCAAGGTCCCCCACCACGGCGCCCCGCGGGCCGAGGCGTCCGCCGTGTCCACCTGACCGGAAAGCGTCACCGGCCTCGGCGGGACCGGTGTCCGCACACGCCGAAGGGGCCGCCCGCACCACGGATGGCAGGCGGCCCCTTCGGCGTCTTCAGCTGACCGGGGTCAGGAGGCCTTGGCCTTCTCCTCGGTCTTGGCGGCAGCCACGGGCGCCGGCTTGGCGGCCTCGTAGAACTCCTCGCGCGGGTTCTCCATCGCACCGAGGGAGACGACCTCGCGCTTGAGGAACATGCCGAGCGTCCAGTCGGCGAAGACGCGGATCTTGCGGTTCCAGGTCGGCATCGCCATGCCGTGGTAGCCGCGGTGCATGTACCAGGCGAGACGGCCCTTGAGCTTGATCTTCATCTTGCCCATGACGATCATCGCCACGCCCTTGTGCAGGCCGAGCCCCGCGACCGCACCCTTGTTGGCGTGCTCGTAGTCCTTCTGCGGGAAGCCCCGCATACCGGAGACCACGTTGTCGCCGAGGACCCTGGCCTGGCGCAGCGCGTGCTGGGCGTTCGGCGGGCACCAGGCGTTCTCGTTGCCCGCCTTGCGGCCGACGAGGTCCGGGACCTGGGCGTTGTCGCCAGCGGCCCAGATGTAGTCCGTGCCCTTGACCTGGAGGGTCGTCTCGCAGTCGACGTGGCCGCGCGGGCCGAGCGGGAGACCGAAGCGGGACAGGGCCGGGTTCGGCTTGACGCCCGCGGTCCAGACGATCGTGTTGGAGTCGACCTCGAGGCCGTTCTTCAGCACCACGTGGCCGTCGACGCAGGAGTCCATCGAGGTGGAGAGGTAGATCTCCACGCCACGGCTCTCCAGGTGCTCCTTGCCGTACTGGCCGAGCTTGGGACCGACCTCGGGCAGGATCTTGTCGGCGGCGTCGACGAGGACGAAGCGCATGTCCTCGCGGGACACGTTCTTGTAGTACTTGGCCGCGTCCCGGGCCATGTCCTCGACCTCACCGATGGTCTCCGCGCCCGCGAAGCCACCACCGATGAAGACGAAGGTCAGCGCCTTGCGGCGGATCTCCTCGTCGGTCGTGGAGTCGGCCTTGTCCAGCTGCTCGAGGACGTGGTTGCGCAGGCCGATGGACTCCTCGATGCCCTTCATGCCGATGCCCTGCTCGGCGAGGCCGGGGATCGGGAAGGTGCGGGAGACCGCGCCCATCGCGATGACGAGGTAGTCGAAGGGCAGCTCGTACGCCTCGCCCACCAGCGGGGCGATCGTGGCGACCTTGCGGTCCTGGTCGATGGTGGTGACCCGGCCGGTGAGGACCTCCGCCTTCGGCAGCACGCGCCGCAGCGGGACGACGACATGGCGAGGGGAGATGTTGCCGGCGGCGGCTTCGGGGAGGAAGGGCTGGTAGGTCATGTACGACCGGGGGTCGACGACCGTGACGGTCGCCTCTCCGTAGCGCATCTTCTTGAGGATGCGCCGAGCTGCGTACAGGCCTACGTACCCACCGCCTACTACGAGGATCCTGGGACGCTCCGTGGTGCTCATGCCATCGAGTATCCACCCGCCACTAGGGGGTCGCTCGTGCGCCCCTTCACAAGGTCCGGCAGGCCCTGTGCTACACTCCGCGGCTCGCGTGACGCAGATCATGACCGGCCAGGGGAACCGCGGTATCCCCTGATCCGTTGTCAATGCCGCGTGAGCTGCCTCTCTCGGTCGAGGGCGAGGGCGTGAGCCGCGCGAAACACCGCCGTCGACACGCGATCCGAAGGCGGCGTACGACCCCCATCTGAACACGTTCAAAGGCCCCTTCACCCCCCGAAAGGGCCAACAGGGGGCTTCCTGTACGCCGACCGGGCCGAAATCCTTGTGAAGAACTTCACGAAGTTTTCCGACGCCACGTCACCGAGGGGCCCCGAAGCGGCCCGGGAAGCCGCTCAAACGTTATCCGACCTGCTCAACCAACGGCTACCCGTCAGTAACAAATGAGAGCCGGGCAACAGCCGCAGCAAGGGAACCCACCCGGACGGACCGTTAGATGCCGCGCCGTTCACCCGTCAGCCGCGTACAGCGTGATAACGGACGGAACCGGCCATAGCGTTCCAGCCATGAACACTTCACAGCTGGCCTTCAAGGCCTTCTCGCGAATATGCGCGGTCAGCGCAGTCCTGGGCATCGCTCTCGCGACGGGTACGGCCACGGCCGCATCCGCCGTGGCCGCGCCGCCCGCCTCTCACGTCATCACCAAGGCGGCCGCCCCCATCGGCGGCCATGGCGGACATGACGACGAAGACGACGGTAACAACGGGTGCATCGCCCTCATCGCCCTTCTCTGCTAGCTGACGGCCTGCCCGGCCCTGCTCGGGCTCAGGCGACGGCCCCGGTTCCTGCCCATGAGGAACCGGGGCCGTGCCACGTCACCGCGGGTCAGTGGCCGGCCTTGCCCGACTCCGCCTCTTCCGCCACCTTGAAGGCGATGCCGTCGAGGATGTCGTGCTCGCTCACCACGACCTCCTCGGCACCGATCCGCTCCATGATCGCGAGCAGCACGAGGGCGCCCGCGCCGATGACGTCGACCCGGCCGGGGTGCATGGACGGGATCCCGGCGCGCTCGGCGTGCGTGGAGCGCAGCAGCCACTCGGTGATCTCGCGGACGCGGTCGTGGGAGATCCGGGAGTGGTGGATACGCGCGGAGTCGTACTCGGGCAGCTCCTGGGCGATCGCGGAGACCGTGGTGACCGACCCGGCGAGGCCCACCAGGGTGTGCGCCTCACGCAGCGGCACCGTCTGCTCCGCGAGGTCCAGGGCGGCCTCGATGTCGGCCCTTATCGCGGCGATCTGCTCCTCGCCGGGCGGGTCGGAGACCTTGCCGTCCCGCACCAGATGACGTTCCGTCATCCGCACACAGCCGACGTCCACCGAGCGCGCCGCCCGGACATGCTCCTCGCCCACGACGAACTCGGTGGAGCCACCGCCGATGTCCACGACGAGATACGGCGTGGTGAGGTCCGCCCGTCCCGTCAGCTCCCTGGTAGCGCCGGTGAAGGAGAACTCGGCCTCCTGGTCGCCGGTGATGACCTCCGGCTCGACCCCGAGGATGTCCAGCACACCGCGCACGAAGTCGTCCCGGTTCTCGGCGTCGCGGGAGGCGGAGGTGGCCACGAAGCGCAGGCGCTCGGCGCCGTACTTCTTGATGATCTCCGCGTACTCGCGGCAGGCGGCGAACGTCCGCTGCAGCGCCTCCGGGGCGAGCCGGCCGGTACGGTCGACACCCTGGCCGAGCCGCACGATCGTCATCCGGCGGTCCAGGTCGACGAGTTCACCGGTCTCGGGATGCACATCGGCGACCAGCAGCCGGATGGAGTTGGTGCCGCAGTCGATGGCAGCGACGCGGGTCATGAGCGGGCCTTTCTACTCTCGCTTCACAGCGGGCCTGCGCCCCCTGGTGCCGGACTCGGCCGGCGGTCACTCCGCGGCGGCGCCGAGATCGACGCACGCCCCCTTGCTCCACCACTGCGGCAGCATGGCGATCGCCTCGTCACCGAGCGGGTTCACCCCGGGCCCGGCGGCCAGCGAGTGGGCGACCAGCACATGCAGGCACTTCACCCGGTCCGGCATGCCCCCCGCGCTCGGAAAGCCCGTCAGCTCCTCGATCTCGTCCCGGCGCCGGATGTAGTCCTCGTGCGCGGAGCGATACGCGGCGGCCAGTTCGGGGTCCGTCTGCAGCCGCTCGGTCATCTCCTTCATCACGCCGTTCGCCTCCAGCGTGCCGATGGCGGAGGACGCCTTCGGGCACGTGAGGTAGTACAGCGTCGGGAAGGGCGTGCCGTCGGGCAGCCGCGGCGCGGTCTCCACGACGTCCGGCTGACCGCAGGGGCAGCGGTGCGCGATGGCCCGCAGGCCCCGCGGCGGACGGCCCAGCTGCTGCTTGAAGGCCTCGACGTCCGCTTCGGTGGGCTCGGTGCGCGGAGTGGGCGGCGGGGGCGTTTCCATGACTGCTTTCAGGATGGCTTTCTGTCGGTTGCCGGCGTGGGGCCGGTCACTGGTCGGAGGCGTCGGACTTGTCGACCCCGTCCCAGATGTTCGCGTACCAGGGCCGCTGGGCGGCCCGGAGGTCGGCCCGGGTCTGCTTGGCCGTGCCCGGGTCGACGACGATGTACCCGGTCTCCCCGGGCATCACATAGTGCAGCCGGAGCCGGATCTGCTGCTCGGCGTAGGAGTCGTCCTGCCAGCGCGCCTTGAGGTCGCGCAGCTGCTCGACCCGTTTGGCGGCCTGCTCCTGCTGCCGCCGCAGGTCGGAGATCTGCGCGCGCTGGGAGACGTACTGCCGCATCGGATAGGCGAGCGCGACGATCATCGAGCACAGCACCAGCGCGAGCAGTGCCGCCCGGCCGGTGAGCCGGGAGCGGCGGGCCTGCCGCTTGGTCTGCGAGCGGTAGACCCGGGCCGCCGTCTGCTCGCCGAGCAGCCGCAGCCTGGTCGCGGTGGAGAACCGGTCCCGGTCCTTCACGGCCATGTCCCCGCCTCCCTGATACGTGCGTACGTCCCCGCACACGGTACGGGACCGGGTACGGGGACGTACGTACGACGGGCTCAGCCTTACCCCAGGTTGGGTCAGCCCTTGAAGCGCGGGAAGGCGCTGCGGCCGGCGTACACCGCGGCGTCGTCGAGGATCTCCTCGATGCGCAGCAGCTGGTTGTACTTGGCGACGCGCTCGGAGCGGGCCGGGGCGCCGGTCTTGATCTGGCCGCAGTTGGTGGCGACGGCCAGGTCGGCGATGGTGACGTCCTCGGTCTCGCCGGAGCGGTGGGACATCATGCACTTGAAGCCGCTGCGCTGGGCCAGCTCGACGGCGTCCAGGGTCTCGGTCAGCGAGCCGATCTGGTTGACCTTCACGAGCAGGGCGTTGGCGGTGCCCTCCTCGATGCCGCGGGCCAGGCGCTCGGGGTTGGTGACGAACAGGTCGTCGCCGACCAGCTGGACCTTGTCGCCGAGCTTGTCGGTGATGACCTTCCAGCCGGCCCAGTCGTCCTCGAACAGCGGGTCCTCGATGGAGACGAGCGGGTAGGCCGCGACCAGCTCCTCGTAGTACTCCGTCATCTCGGCGGCGGAGCGCTCCTTGCCCTCGAAGAGGTACTTGCCGTCCTTGTAGAACTCGGAGGCGGCCACGTCGAGCGCGAGGGCGATCTGCTGGCCGGGGGCGTAGCCGGCCTCCTTGATGGCCTCGATGATCAGGTCGAGGGCCTCGCGGTTGGAGCCGAGGTTCGGGGCGAAGCCGCCCTCGTCGCCGAGGCCGGTGGACAGGCCCTTGCTCTTCAGGACCTTCTTCAGCGTGTGGTAGACCTCGGTGCCCCAGCGCAGGGCCTCGGAGAAGGACTCCGCGCCGATCGGGGCGATCATGAACTCCTGGATGTCCACGTTGGAGTCCGCGTGCGAGCCGCCGTTCAGGATGTTCATCATCGGCACCGGCAGCAGGTGCGCGTTGGGACCGCCCAGGTAGCGGAAGAGGGGGAGGTCCGACGCCTCGGAGGCGGCGTGGGCGACGGCGAGGGAGACGCCGAGGATGGCGTTGGCGCCGAGGGAGCCCTTGTTGTCGGTGGCGTCCAGGTCGAACATCGCCTGGTCGATCAGGCGCTGCTCGGTGGCGTCGTAGCCGACCAGCTCGGGGCCGATCTGCTCGATGACGGCGAGGACGGCCTTCTCGACACCCTTGCCCTGGTAGCGGTTGGGGTCACCGTCGCGCAGCTCGATGGCCTCGAAGGCACCGGTGGAGGCGCCGGACGGGACGGCGGCACGACCCGTGCTGCCATCGTCGAGGCCGACCTCGACCTCGACCGTGGGGTTGCCTCGGGAGTCCAGGATTTCCCGGGCTACGACGACGTCGATGGACGGCACGAGCATCTCCTTCTTGGATGTGACGCTGGAAGTGCGGGGCGCGTGTGCCTTACGGCTGTGCCTTGCGACTAGAGCCTAACCGTCTCCGGGGGATCGGCCACTGACCGACCTTCCCGTGGGCGGGGAGGACACGCAGACGGTACCCATTGTTCATCGACGGAACAAAGGGGGTTCCGGGTGAGGCCGAGATGAAGAGTGGGAAAGCCGAGGTGAAGAGGGGGGAAAGCGGCACATAAAAACCCCGCCCCGGCGCGTACGGGGGAACACGCGCCGGGACGGGGAGCCCGTGGGGACGGGGGTGGCCCTCACAAGGCCTTCAGTGTGCGGGCCGGGGATGTGAGGGCACTGTGGGTCCGTTGGGAGCCAGGTGTCACTTCAGGTGCAGCTGCTGGCCCGGGTAGATGAGGTTGGCGTCCTCGACGATGTCCTTGTTCAGCTCGAAGAGCTTCTGCCAGCCGCCCTGGACGTGGTGCTTGACGGCGATGGAGCTGAGGGTGTCGCCCGTGACGACCTTGTACTCGCCGTCGCCCTTCTTGACCGTCTTGCCGGTCGGGGTGGTGACGGTCTTGCTCTTCGCCGGGGCCGTGCGCTCGGCGGAGCGGGAGGCGGCCTGCTGGTCGGTGGAGCGGGTGGTGGCGGTGCTGCCGCTCTTGCTCGACGAGCCGGACGAGCTGTTCGAGGAGCTGGTGCTCGGGGCGGAGCCGTTGTAGGCGGCGGAGGACAGGCCCGTGCCGCAGACCGGCCAGGCGCCCTTGCCCTGAGCGGCGAGGACCTTCTCGGCGACGGATATCTGCTGCGCCTTGGTGGCCTGGTTGGCCGTCGAGGCGTAGGCGGTGCCGCCGTACGCGGCCCAGGTGGAGGCGGAGAACTGCAGACCGCCGTAGAAGCCGTTGCCGGTGTTGATGGACCAATTGCCGCCCGACTCGCACTGGGCGACCGCGTCCCACTCGGAGGCGGTGGCGGCGGAGGCGTTGCCGGCCGCCATCAGCGGGGCGGCCACGGCGGCACCGGTGACACCGGCGAGCGCGACGACACGAACGGCCTTGGACGGGCGACGGTGCTTGCCCTTACCGGAAAACAGCATGGAAGGATCCCCTCACCGACGCCTGCGAGGTGAGCTGTCGGGTTCGGGCCGGTTGAGTTGCCCGGCCGCACGCCCGCTGTCGCGGGCCTGCGGCTTCACCCCAAGCCGGTTCCGGCGTCAACCGCCGGTTCCAGCACCTACCTTGGGTCCCCCGCTCCTGCCTACGGCGCTTGACGCGACGACTGTTCCCGGGCGACCGCTGGCAGGATTCGGCGTTGCGGATGCCGGGGCTCGTGGTGACGAGCGATCCTGACCGTAGCCACGTGATCGAGGGAATTTCAAAGACGATCAGGGCTTCTGAGACTCATCCCACACTTTCGCCAAACCGGACATTAGGCATGAAGTGGGGCGCCAACTCTCCCTGTCAATCGCCCTTTTCGCCCTCGACTTTCAGGGTCTGACCGGCAGTGATGTGGTTCGGGTCGGCGCCGATGACCTTCTTGTTGCCGTCGTAGAGCGCATGCCATCCGCCGTCGACACCAAGGGAGTCGGCGATGGAGACGAGGGTGTCGCCCTCGCGGACGATGTACGCGCCCGGCTCGCGGGTCGCGTGACGGCCAGAAGATGTACCGTTCTGACCGTTTGCCGCGCTTTCGTCCGCACTACCGCCACGGTGACGCCCGCCACTGCTGAGCGCGCCGGTGTCGACCAGGCTCCAAGAACCGGCGGACTGCTGGGACTTGTCCGAGTCGTCGGTACCGGGGGTCACGGAGGGAGAGCTGTCGCTCCCCTGCTGATCCCCATCTCCGCCCGAACCGGACTTGTCGCCCTTGTCGGACTTGGGCGTGCTGGTGCCCGTGGGGTCGCCGGTCGCCTCCGGAGTCTTGGTGGCCCCTTCGCCCTGCCCCTGACCCTGGCCTTGCCCCTGACCCTGGTCCTGTCCCTTGCCTGCGCCCGTGCCTGTGCTCGGCGTGGCGGGCGAGTGGGACGAGGGAGAGCCCGAGGAATCGGAGCCGGAAGCGGAGTTGGACGCGGAGCCCGCGTCGGAACCGGAGCCGGAGCTGGTACCGGAGTCGGAACCGGAGCCCGGCGAGGATGAATCCGACAGACCGGACGAGTCGGAGGTATCGGCGGAGCCGGACCCGTCACTCGCCCCGCCGGAGCCGCCGGAGCCACCGACACCGGTGTCCACGTCGACCGAACCGGAGTTGGAGGTCAGCCCGGCGGTCAGCGCGCACATGGTCCACGGCTTGGTGCCCTGGTCGGCCAGGATCTTCTCGGCGACGGCGATCTGCTGGGAGCGGCTGGCCTGGTCGGCGCTGTCGGCGTACTGCGTGCCGCCGTACTTGTCCCAGTCGCCCTGCGATATCTGCAGGCCGCCGTAGTACCCGTTGCCGCTGTTCGCGCTCCAGGAACCGCCGCTCTCGCACTCGGCGACCTTGTCCCAGGTGGTGCCGTCGGCCGCGTGGGCGCTCGCGGCGCCGAGCAGTGGGAGGGCGATGGCGGAGCCGGTCACTCCGGCCGCGACGAGGAGGGCCGGAGCCTGACGGGGGCGACGGTGACGACCGTTCCCGGAGAGCATGCGGAAGCCTTTCGTGCGACAGCAGAACCGGCGTGGCGAACTGGTACCCCTCGCCACACTGATGGGTGAACGTATCGGCAGACGATCACTTGTCACAAGTTCATGCCGCGCAGATCACGTGAAGATCACGGAATTGAACGTCCCTGATGTTCACCGTTCTACGGCTCTACGGCTCTACGGCTCTACGGCTCTACGGCTCTACGGCTTTGTCGGCCACCGGGGTGAACTCCACCGGCAGGGTGCGCAGCCCCCGCATGATGAGCCCGCCACGCCAGCGCAACTCGGCCGGGTCGACGGCGAGCCGCAGA
This sequence comes from Streptomyces sp. NPDC052101, assembly GCF_040680235.1. Taxonomy (NCBI): domain Bacteria; kingdom Bacillati; phylum Actinomycetota; class Actinomycetes; order Kitasatosporales; family Streptomycetaceae; genus Streptomyces; species Streptomyces sp. NPDC052101. The sequence continues at coordinate 521,452 of NZ_JBFAWH010000003.1, read as the reverse complement.
TCGGGCAGGCGGGTGAGCAGGGTGGCGAGCGCGGTCTGGCCCTCCAGCCGGGCGAGCGGCGCGCCGAGGCAGTAGTGGATGCCGTGGCCGTAGCCGAGGTGCTGGTTGTCGCGCCGGGCGAGGTCCAGCACGTCCGGGTCGGCGAACCGCTCCGGGTCCCGGTCCGCCGCCGCGAGCACCACCAGCACCGGGTCCCCCGGCGCGATGTCCTGCCCGCCGATGGCGAGCGGCTCGGTGGCGAACCGCCAGGTGGCCAGCTCCACCGGGCCGTCGTAGCGCAGGAGTTCCTCCACGCCGGTCTCCAGCAGATCCTCTTCCCCTCCGGCCAGGGACCGCTGGAGCCGCTCGCGCTGCTCGGGGTGGCTGAGCAGGGCGTAGGTGCCGTTGCCGATGAGGTTGACGGTCGTCTCGAATCCGGCGAACAGCAGGATGAACGCCATCGCCGCGGCCTCGTTCTCGGTGAGGTGCTCACCGTGGTCGGAGGCGCGGATGAGGCCGGAGATCAGGTCCTCGCCGGGCGCGGGCTCGGCGGGCAGCGCCTCGCGCTTCTTGTGGATCAGCTCGGCGAGGTAGCCGCGCATCTTCTTGACGGACCGTGCGACTCCGCCCCGCGGCCCTCCGCCGTGCCGGATCATCATGCCCGCCCAGTCCCGGAAGTCGTCCTGATCCTCACGCGGGACGCCGAGCAGGTCGCAGATGGCGTAGATGGGCAGCGGGAAGGCGAACTCATGGATGAGGTCGGCCGAGCCCCGCGCGGCGAACTGATCGATGAGGTGGTCGGTCAGCTCCTGCACGCGCGGCGCGAACTCGGCGACCCGGCGCGGGGTGAACGCCTTGCTGACCAGCCGGCGCAGCCGGGTGTGGTCCGGCGGGTCGATGTTCAGCAGATGCGTCATCAGCTCGGCCTTGCGCTCGCCGGGGATGCCGGTCTTGCCCTTGGCGTGCGCGGGCTCGTCGTGATGCGCCGGGTTCTTGCTCAGCCGCTGGTCGGCGAGGGCCTGCTTGGCATCGGCGTACCGCGTGACCAGCCACGCCTCGACCCCACTGGGCAACCGCGTCCGGTGCACGGGCGCGTGCTCGCGCAGCCAGGCGTAGGCGGGGTAGGGGTCGGTGGCGAACTCCCAGGTGAAGAGGTCGGGGGCGGAGTCCGGGGCGGAGCCCGAGGTGAATTCCGGGGCGGAGCCAGAGGTGGAGCCCGGGGTGGAGTCGGCGGCGGTCGGGGGGTGGTGCTGGTCGGTCACCCCTCGACGGTATCCGCACACTCCCGCTCCCCTTGCTCCGGAGCCACTCTGCGAAACCCCGCCTTCCGCGCCCTACGCCTGGTCCGGTGCGGTGTCGTGCGCGCCTTCCGCCCGGCGTATCGCGTCCCGGTACACCCGTGCCGCCGCTCGCAGCGCGGCCTCCGGGTCGACGCCTGCCTGCTCGGCGCGGACCGCCAGGGCGAGCAGTTCGTAGCCGACGTCCTCGCCGGTCGGCAGGGGGACGTCCAGGCCGGCCGTGTGGGCGCGGGAGGCGAGCTTGGCGGCGAGGGCCAGGCCGGGCTGGCCGAGCGGGACGCCCTCCGTGACCGAGGTGCGCCGCTTCTCCTCGGCCTTGGTGCGCAGCCAGTGCTCCTTGACGTCCTCCGGCGTCTCCGCCTTCTCGTCGCCGAAGACGTGCGGGTGCCGGTGGACGAGCTTGGCGACGATGCCGCCGGCCACGTCGTCGATGGAGAACGGCGTATCCGGGTGCTCCTCGGCGATCCGGGAGTGGAAGACGACCTGGAGGAGGACGTCGCCCAGCTCCTCGCGCAGCTCCTCGCGGTCGCCGGCCTCGATCGCCTCGACCAGCTCGTAGGCCTCCTCGATGCCGTACTTGGCGAGTCCCTCGTGGGTCTGCCGGGACGACCAGGGGCATTCGGCGCGGATGCGGTCCATGACCTGCACGAGGTCCAGCAGGCGGGCGCCGGGCAGGTCGTAGGAGGCCGGCAGCAGCTCCAGCTCCGGCATCTGGACGCGGCCGGAGCCGGCCAGCCGGGCCAGGCCGTCGGTGAGCGCGGGCTCTCCCTCACCCGTGGCCACAACCACCACCGTCCGCCCGCCGGCGCAGGCGTCGACCAGCTCCTGCGCGGTGGGGGACGACTGCTTCACCGCTATCCCGGCCTCGCGCAGATACGGCAGCTGCGGATGGGCTCCGTCGGCGCACAGCACGGCGTCGGCGGCGCGCAGGGCCTGCCAGGCGGGCCAGGACAGCAGGCCGGGGGCGACCCGGTGGCTGGTGGTGAGCAGGACGATGCGACCGTGGTCGGCGGCCGGGGCGAGGTCGGAGCTGGATGCGTTCACGATCCGAACGTAACCCACGGCGGGAAAGGACGGATTCGGTTATCCACAGGCCGGGGAGGATCGTGTGATCGTATGACTGAAGCCGGCCCGCCCCTGGGTCAGGCCGTCGCCGGCTGCCCGCCCGACGCCGACGTCGTGACCTCCCGTACCCAGGGCGTCATCGTGTCCACGCGGCTGCTCTTCTGCACGTCCCAGGCGCCGTAGCGCGGGTTGAGGTCGACGTGGAGTTCCTGGGAGGCCTTGGACAGCGCCTTCCAGAAGGCGGGCTGGCTGGTGTCGGTGCCGAGCTTGCCGGCCAGCTTCTGCGCCTCCAGCTGGAGCCCGAGGTTCTCGTCGAGGTGGGCGGGGGCGATGCCGTACTTCTGCAGCCAGGCCGTCTCGAGTCCCTTGGCGCCGCCGGCCTGCTGCTCCAGGCTCGTGCGCATCCGCTGGACCTCCTTGCGGGTGACCGTGATGCCCGCGTCCTGCGCGGCGCGGTGCAGCACCCGGTCGAGGACCATGTTGTGCAGGGTGTCGCGGGCGAGGCTGCTGGTGGAGGCGAGGACCTGCTGGTACTGGGCCGCATCGGGCACCGCGGCGCGCTGTGCCGTGCGGATCTCGTCGACCCGGCTCTCCAGCTGGGCGACGGTGATCCGCTGCCCTCCGACGACGGCCGCGGCGCCCGGGTGCGCGGCGCTTCCGCAGGCGGTCAGCAGGGGTGCCGCGGCGGCGATCGCGGCGGTGAGAACGAGCGCGGTGCGACGGCGGCGGTGCAAGGGAACCTCCAAGGGGAGATTGTGCGGCTGTGCACAAAGTCTTGCGGTGATCGATGGTAGGCAGTGGGGAGGCCGCGGCCAACCCATTCGACCAACGATTCGCACGCGCTTCGGGCACCGCGGCGCCCTTGAAGGTCCCCGGACCGGGCGACGGCGGATCTAGCCGCGTACCTGTCCGAGCCAGTGCAGGGTGCGCCGGATCTCCAGGGCCATCGGATAGCCGGGGCCGTGCAGCCGCTCCACGTCCATCAGCAGCCGCGCCAGGGTGTCGTGGGCGGACGGCCGGTCGCCGACGGCGAGCAGCAGATGGCCGATGCGCCTGCGGACCTCGTGGGCGAGCTGCGGGTCGCCGGAGACGTACTGGTTCTCGTAGTACGGCAGCAGCGCGCGGTACTCGGCGAGCGCCGCGGCCGGTTCGCCCAGCTGCTCCAGGCACTGCGCGGCCTCGTAGCGGTAGCGCAGGGACTGCGGATCGGCCTGGCCGGCCTCGGCGGCGCGTTCGGCGGCGAGCCGGCGCAGTTCGGGCAGCGCGCGCCGGTACTGGCCGTCGTCCATGAGCGTGGCCGCGTACTGCTTGCGCAGGGTGCGCACGACCGGGGAGTGCTCGCCGTGCTGCTCGGCGGCGGCGGGCAGGATCGCGCCCAGGATGTCCACGGCCTGGGTGATGCGCCCCTCCCCCAGCAGCCGCTTGACCTCGTCGACGGCCGCGGCGACGTCGGGCTTCCCGGCCACCGGCGGCGCCGGCGTGACGGGGGCAGGCTGGGGCGCGGGGGTCCGCGCGCGGTCCGGCCAGGGAGCGTGCGGACGCAGGAAGGGGCGCGTGGGGTCCAGGGGTGCCCCGGTGGGGATCCCGCGCGCCGGCAGCAGCGCCGCCAGGTCCTCGTACACCTCCTGTGCGGAGGCCGGCCGGTGCTGCGGGTCCTTGGCGAGCAGCCGCAGCACGAGCGCCTCCAGCGCCTCCGGCACCTCGGGGCGGATCCGGCGCACCGGCAGCGGGGGCTCGTACAGGTGCCGGTGCAGCACTCCGAGCGCCGTCGAGCCCGCGAACGGCACGTCACCGCTGAGCAGTTCGTGCATCAGCACACCGAGTGCGTACAGGTCGGTGTACGGGCCGACGGCGCCGCCCATCGCCTGCTCCGGCGCCATGTAGGCGGGCGAGCCGATCGGGGAGCCGGTGTGGGTGAGGCGGGTGGTGTCGGTGTCCATCACCGAGGCCACGCCCAGGTCGAGAACGGTGACCGTGCCGTCCTGCTTCACCATCACATTGCGCGGCTTGAGGTCGCGGTGCACGATCGGCACGGCGTGCACGGCGCTCAGCACGGCGCACAGCTGCGCGGCCACCGCGACCGCCCACTGCCACGGGTACGGATCGTGCTCGGCGAGATGGTCGGACAGGTCGGCGCCGTCGACGTACTGCATGACGAGGAACAGCTCCTCGCCCTCGGTGCCCGCGTCGTGCACGGTCACCAGACCGGGGTGATCCACCTGCGCGGTCACCCGGCACTCGCGCAGGAAGCGACGGCGCAGTTCGTCCGCCTCCTGGCCCGCCACCTTGTCGGGGCGCAGCAGCTTCACCGCCACGCGCCGGTCGAGCCGCCGGTCGTACGCCGTCCACACCTGGCCCATGCCGCCCTGTCCGATGAGCGTGGACAGTTCATACCGGCCGGCGACGACACGTCCTGCCGCCACGGTCACCTTCCGCCCTCGTGGCCGCCGGGCCGGCCGTCGTGCTTGCGCAGGTAGTCGCTCAGCTCGTCCAGCTCGGCACGCACCTGGTCGATGTGGCTGGGCGCCGGGCGCTGCGGCGGCGGGGTGGTCAGCGGCGGCCGGGGCACGGGCGTGTGCGGCATCGGGGGCGGAGTGTGCGGGCCGACCGGCATGGCCGGCGGGGTCGGCACGGTCGCCGCGGTGTACGGGTTCGCGGGGCCGGGATAGGCGTACGCGGCCTGTGCCGTGCGCTGCGCCGCGTACGCCTGCTGCCGCTGCAGGAAGTGGCGGACGTCCGCCGCGAGGTAGTACGCGATCGCGGCCACGAGCGTGAAGAGCAGCAGGAACAGGCCGACGTAGCCGGACGAGGTGTGGATCTCGTCGCCGGGCTCGCCGGCCAGCAGCGTGATGCTGAGGATGTCGGCGGCCAGCACGGCGATGAACAGGCCCCAGTCCAGCGACCGGCGCGTGACGGCCGCCAGCCGCAGCAGCATCGTCCAGGCCAGAAAGCCGATGCTGAACAACCCGATCGCCACGAACAGCACACGCAGCAGAACCAGCCACGCGGTGTGCGGCGGCTGCTTCACCGGCTGTCCGTAGCCGTGGCCTTGCATGGCTGCTCCTGATGCCTGATGTGGACGTACGTGTCCGCCCGGCGCTCCGGAGGGCGGACAACGCCGGTCGTGTGATTGTCGCTTCGAGCATATGACCCGACACGGACAAGCGTCCCGGTTGTACCGAACCGTTGTCCGGCCCGCGCACACGACCAGCGGCCGACCGGCGCCCGCCGGCGATCAGTCGGCGATCAGTCGGGCGCCACCGTACCGTCGGTGAGTCCGTCGTACATCCCGCGCACGAGCTGCTGCCCGAGCCGGCTCGCATGGCGCAGCGCCCGCTCGAACTCGTCGAGTGCGCGGAAACGCGCGCCGTAGCGCCGTTGTTCGTCCAGCGGGAGCCGGGGCAGCTGCAGGCGGCGCACGTCCAGCCGGGTCGCGGTGGAGGCATAGCTGCTGGCCTGCCGGTTGTTCGCGGTACCGCGCAGGAAGCCGGCGAGGAACCACGGGTCGAGCGCTGTGCGATCGGGGCGCAGGAGCACGAGGTTGCGCCCCAGGGCGGCGCCCCCCGTCGCATCGTCGATCACGCGCGCCACCGAGCCGCCGCCGAGCACCGGTACGACGACGTCGCCCGGCTCGGTCAGCACGGCCTCCTCCTCGCTCTCCGGAAGCGTCCCGGAGGGCACCGTGCCGGCGAGGACGTCATGGTCGGTCAGGACGGGCACGCGCGCGTGGCCGCCGTTTCCGCCGCTGCGCATCATCAGCGCACCCCCGCGCGCGAGTTCGCCGACGGTGGTGAGCGGCCAGCGCGCGCCCGGCGCCGGGTCGGCGGGCGGCGGGGTGAGGTCGGCGGTCAGGCGCAGGGTCGCGCCGAGGCGCTCGCGCACCTCCGTGAGCTGCTCCGCGCCGTCGGCCACGGCCGGCGGCGGCAGATGGCGGGCGGGAGCGAGGTCGACATCGTCGTCGAGGAGTTCGATGACCGGCACGGAACGCGCGAGCCCCGGCCGCTCCTCCAGCCGTCCCGCACGCTCGAAGGCGCGCCATGCTTCCAGTACGGCCTCGCGCACCGCTGCCCAGTCCGGTCCGCCGCGCCCCTCCCCGGCGAACCTCCCCGTGTCCACGAGCAGCACCTCGGGCGCCGCCGGCGTCCGGTCGGGCCGGCGCAGCACCCACACATGCAGCGGGATGTTGTACGGCGGTGCCGCCCCGACGGGCAGCGCGACCACGGCCCGCAGCGCGCCCCGGCGCAGCAGGTCGGCGCGGATCCGGCGCCCGGACCGGCGGGAGGCCGCGGCCGGCGGCATGAGCAGGACCGCGAAGCCGCCGTCGGCCAGCCGGGCCAGCGCGTGCTGCACCCAGGCCAGTTCGGACTCGGTGCGGGCCGGGAAGCCATACTCCCAGCGCGGGTCGTAGGCGAGTTCGTCGTGGCCCCAGTTGCGCTCGTTGAACGGCGGATGGCACAGCACCGCGTCGGCGCGCAGCTCCGGGTAGGCGTCGGCGCGCAGAGTGTCGCCGGTGGCGCCGTGCACGCCGGCCCGGGAGTGCAGCGCGAGCCGCAGCGCGGTGAGCGCGGCCAGGTCGGGTGCGCTGTCCTGGGCGTACAGCTCCTGGTCGGGGCGGGTGTCGACGGCCCGCAGCAGGGCGCCGGTGCCGCAGGCGGGGTCCAGCACGGTACGGGCGGGGCCGGCGAGGTCGGCCATGAGACCGGCGAGTTCGGCCGGGGTGAGCGTGTACTGGCGGGGGTTGGCGTCCAGGTGCCGGCCCAGCAGGAACTCGAAGGCCTCCCGCGCCCCGGTCCCGGCGGCCAGCTCGGCCGCGCCGCGCAGGAGCGGGGTGGAGGGGAGGAGCTGGGGGCCGGTGGGGGTGCGCAGGGCGAGGGGGGGCGGGGTGGGGGCCTGTGGGGTGGGGGTGCGCGGGGTGGGGGCGTGCAGGGCCGGGGTGCCGTGGACAGGGGGGGTGCTGTGAACAGCCGGTGGGGTGTTCACAGGCTGCCGGTCCGCTGAGGGGTTCACACCCGGCGCCGCGAGAGAGGCGTTCACACCGGATGCCACGGCGGCCGCGTTCACACTGGACGCCGAAGGACCCGCGTTCACACCAGACGCCGAGAAGCCCGCGTTCACTCCGGCCCCCGCGTGCCCCGCGTTCACACCACGCGCCGCGGGGCCCGCGTTCACGCCCCGCAGGACCTGCTCCAGCGCGCCCGGCAGCATCGCGGCCAGGCGGGCGTCGGAGCCGGCGCTCGCGTCGAGCCAGACGGTGGGGTGCTCGTGGATCAGCAGCAGCGCGCAGCCGGTGTGCACCAGGGCGGTCAGGGCACCCGCGGGGTGTCCGACGAGCTGCTGCCAGACGCGTTCCCGGAGCGGGACCTCGGCGAGTTTGCCCTGCTTGCGCAGCCAGCCCTCGACCTCGGCGAGCGCGAAGGACGGGCTGGTCTCGGTGCCGCCGACCGGCTTGGGGAAGTCGGCGTGCCGGCGGCGCCAGTTGCTGACGGCGGCGCGGCCCACTCCGGCCAGCCGGGCGATTCCGGCCGCGGTCACCTCTGTCGCGTTGTCCTGCACCGGCCCGCTCCCCTCGTCCGTGTGCACCGAGCATACCGGCGTACACGAGATCCATGCATTCACATCGTGTACGCAATTAACTCTGTGAACCGTGTTGACTCGGTTCACAGCCTCTGCTGTCATTGACCCAGCGAACGAGTGGCCCGCCGGAGGGGGTGGCCGCCGCTTTGGGGAGGGATTCGCCATGGGAATGAAGACCAAGGTCGGGCTGGGTGCCGTCGTGGGGATCGCCGTCATCGCCGCCGTGTCCGCGAACGCCGGCGGCAACGGCAAGGACGGCGGTTCCGGCGGCGGCAAGGGCTCGTCCGCCTCGGCCGAGCACACTCCCGGCGGCACGAAGGACGCCAAGGGCCCGGGGGACGCGCAGGCGGCCGGGAAGAAGAAGACCGCCCTCGCCGGCGACGGCGAGTACCGGATCGGCTCCGACATGCGGCCGGGCACGTATCGCACGTCCGGCAACACCGACGACCAGTGCTACTGGGAGCGCGCCAAGGACGCCAAGGGCGAGACGGACTCGACGCTCGCCAACGAGAACGTCACCGGCACCGGTTACGTGACCGTCAAGGCCAGCGACAAGATCTTCAAGTCCAGCGGCTGCAAGGACTGGGAGGCCGTCGACCCCGCGGCGAAGGGCACGCCCGCCCGGGCGATGGACGGCGACGGCGGCATGTATAAGGTCGGCACCGACATCGCGCCGGGCACCTACAGGTCGACCGGCAACAAGGACGACTCCTGCTACTGGGAGCGCACCAAGGACGCCGAACACGGACTGGACTCGGTCATCGCCAACGACAACGTGACCGGCACCGCCGTCGTCACCATCAGCCCGGACGACGCCTACTTCAAGACCAGCGGCTGCGGCAACTGGAAGAAGGCGGCTTGAGCCGCACCACCACCCACGGAGCCCCCACTCCGGCCCCTGACCCCTCACCACTCATCACGAACCGCTCATCACGAACCGCTCATCGCTCACCGCACCCGTCCCCCGGCTGCCGGTTCGCGGGCTCAGCCCCGCGGCCGGACCGGCCCAGGACGCCGTACGGCACGCCGTACACATCCCCCGCAACACCCACCTCTGAAGGACTGTCATGCGCCTCTCGCCCCGTGCCGCCACGCTGCTCGCCGTCGCGGTACTTCCCCTGGCCCTCACCGCCTGCTCCTCCGGCTCCTCCTCCGCCACCGGCGGCGGCACGGACGCGAAGCCGGCCAAGGCGAAGGACCTGAACGCCGGTCTCGCCACCGGTACGCAGTTGAAGAAGGCGCTGGCACCCGCGTCGGCCTTCCCGGCCGGGTTCGCTCCCACGGCCGACGGCACCTCGGACAGCGGCGGCACGTTCCTCGCACCGTCCGGCCGGAGCACCGCGAAGCCGGACTGCACGAGGCTGGAGGGCACGTCCTGGATCCAGGTGACCGGTTTCAAGGGGGGCGTGTCGTTCGCGCAGAACGACTACGCGAACCGCGGCAAGACCGAGGAGGTGGTCGAGGAGATCGACGCGTTCCAGGGCACCACGGCGAACGCGGTGATGAAGGAGATCCGGACCGTCGCCGGCGAGTGCGCCACGTTCACGGACACCGACGCGCACGCCAAGGTGAGGCTCACGGGCAGAGCTACGGCCGGCCTCGGTGACGAGGCCTACACGATGACGCTGACGAGCGGCGCCTGGGAGAACGGGAGCACGCTGATCGCGGTGCGCTCCGGCAGCTCCGTGGTCACCGTGCTCTCCACGGCGGGCGGCGACAACGGCGCCGCGTCCGCGAGGAAGGTGACGACGCGGACCCTCGGCTCCCTGAAGGCCATGAAGTCCGCCTGACCCACGGGGTACTGGCGCCGTACGACGCTCATCCGGTCACAGCGGGTGCCGCATCCATACGTTGGGCTCGACGTAGACGGCGTAGCCCTGCTCCGGTTCGCAGCGGACCGGGACCAGTGCGCCGGACACCTCGACGTCCTCGGTGGCATCGAAGGGCAGCCCCGTCCAGCGGCGCCACTCCTCCAGCGAGGCGCCCACGGTCATGGAGGCCGGGGCGATGGAGTCGATACGGGCACCGGCGCGGGCGTGGACGCGCAGCCACGGGTCCTCGGGCAGGCCGTCAGGGCGTACCCGGTGGGCGTACTCGGTGATCGGGGTGTGCGGTTCCCGGTGCTTGGCGCTGGGGCGGACGGGGGCGACGACCTCGCGGAAGCCACGGGCGCGGGCGTTGTCCCGCATCGCCGAGAGCATGACGGCGGACAGGCCGTGGCCCTGGGCGTGCGGGGCGATCGTGACGGAGACGGCGCTCACCGTGTCGGGGCGGGTGCCGCGGCGCAGGTCGGCGAAGGCCCAGAGCAGGATCTGGTCCCAGCCGCGCGCGGGCAAGGTGCGCCGGCCGTCGACGTCGAGGGCGAAGGGCACGCTGAAGGCGTGGGCGACGATCTCGCCGTGCTCGTCCTCGGCGAACAGCGCGTACTCGGGCAGTTCGGCGGGGATACGGCCGTAGTGGGCGGCGCCCACGGGGTCGTTGGTCACGAACTCGGGCCATGTGTCGGCCATCTCGAACACCGCCGGCAGCCGGTCGGGCCGCTCGGCGACGCTGCTCACCTTGACGTCCATGACCTTCACGGTAGGCGGCACGCCCCGCCTCGGGTAATGGATTTCACCGCCCGGTCGGTGCGTGCCGGCCGCCCGGCTCAGCGGGCGGTGAAGCGCTCCGGGGCCTTGGTCGGGTTGCCGCCCGTGGGGAGGTTCTGGTTCGGGCAGCCGGTGAGGACCTTCTTCATGGCGGCCTTCTCGGCGTCGGTGACCCACAGCCCGTACTTCTTCTTCACGGCGACCTGGTCGGCGACATAGGTGCAGCGGTACGCCGCGTTGGGCGGGAGCCAGGTGGCCGCGTCGCCGTCTCCCTTGCCGCGGTTGGTGCTCGCGTCGACCGCGATGAGGTTCAGGGGATCGTTGGCCAGGGCTATGCGCTTGCTCGCGTCCCAGTACTCGGCGCCCTTCTGCCAGGCGTCGGAGAGGGGGACGACGTGGTCGATGTCGACCTGGCTGCGGCCGCGCCGGTAGGTGATGTCCTTGCCGGAGTAGGGGTCGGGCTCCAGCAGGCCGGAGGAGACCCTGCAGGTACCGCCGGTGAACTTCAGGTCCTTCAGGTCGCGTTTGAGGATGTCGTCGCGGGTGTCGCAGGAGTTGGAGTCGGTGTCCGCCCAGGCGGTGCCGAACCGTTCCCGCGAGTAACCGGTCTTCGGCGCCCGGCCCTTGACGGGCAGTGAGTCGACGGCGGCCAGCACCGCGCCGTTGCCGCCCGTCCGCTCGGACCCGGAGGCCCCCTTGGTCTTCTCCTTGCTGCAGCCGGCCACGGCGATCAGCACGACCGCGGCGGCGACCGCCCCGCCCCTCAGACGCGTCACGGTACGTCCCCCTCACTCACCCCGGCCCGCCCCGGACACAGGCGGAATCGTTCCGTCCCTTACGGTAACCGCCGCGAGGCCCCCTGCAGATGAGGACCAAAGCGGCGTTTTCGGACAGCCGGTGTTCGGGTTGGGGCATAGCGGTGCCGTACGGGGGGAGCACGGCCGGCACGCGCGTGAGCCCGCTCACAACGTGCCGCCGCCCCGATACGACCCTCTACAACCTGCTACGACCTGCTACGACCCCAGGATCGAAGCGAGGAACTCGCCCACCCAGCCCAGCAGTTCGCGGCCGACCAGCGGCTTGCCGCCGACCTTCGCGGTCTTCGGGCGCGGGACCAGCACCTGGTGCACGGCCGGCTTGATGACCGTGCCCGGGTAGAGGCGCTTGAGCCGCAGTTCCTGCGACTCGCGCAGCTCCACCGGTGCGAAGCGGATGTTGGTGCCCTGGAGCACGATCTCGCCGACGCTGCACGCGCGGGCGAGCATCCGCAGTCCGGCCACCAGCAGCAGGTTCTCCACCGGTTCGGGCAACTTGCCGTAGCGGTCGGTGAGTTCCTCGCGGACGGCCTTGACGTCCTCCTCCGAGTTGGCGGAGGCGATGGCGCGGTATGCCTGCAGACGCAGCCGCTCGCCGGGCGCGTAGTCGTGCGGGACGTGCGCGTCGACGGGCAGCTCGATCTTGACCTCGAGCGGCGGCTCCTCCTCGATCTCGCCGGTCTCCAGCTGGCGCCGGTAGTCGGCGACGGCCTCGCCGACCATGCGGATGTACAGGTCGAAGCCGACTCCCGCGATGTGCCCGGACTGCTCGCCGCCGAGCAGGTTGCCGGCGCCCCGGATCTCCAGGTCCTTCATCGCCACGTACATGCCCGCGCCCATCTCGGTGTGCTGGGCGATGGTCGCCAGGCGCTCGTGGGCCGTCTCCGTCAGCGGCTTCTCCGGCGGGTAGAGGAAGTAGGCGTAACCGCGCTCCCTGCCCCGGCCGACGCGGCCGCGCAGCTGGTGCAGCTGGGACAGGCCGAAGGTGTCGCCGCGCTCCACGATGAGGGTGTTGGCGTTGGAGATGTCGATGCCGGACTCGACGATCGTGGTCGAGACGAGGACGTCGGACTTCTTCTCCCAGAAGTCGACGACCACCTGCTCCAGCGCCGACTCCGACATCTGGCCGTGAGCCGTCGCGATGCGCGCCTCGGGGACGATCTCGCGCAGCCGGGCGGCGGCCCGGTCGATGGACTCGACGCGGTTGTGGATGTAGAAGACCTGGCCCTCGCGCAGCAGTTCGCGGCGGATGGCGGCGCCGATCTGCTTCTCCTCGTACGGCCCGACGAAGGTGAGCACCGGGTGGCGCTCCTCCGGGGGCGTGGTGATCGTGGACATCTCGCGGATGCCGGTGACCGCCATCTCCAGGGTGCGCGGGATGGGCGTGGCCGACATGGTCAGCACGTCCACGTTGGCGCGCAGCTTCTTCAGCTGCTCCTTGTGCTCGACGCCGAAGCGCTGCTCCTCGTCGACGATGACCAGGCCCAGGTCCTTGAACCTGGTCTCGGAGGAGAACAGGCGGTGGGTGCCGATGACGACGTCCACCGCGCCGTCCCTGAGGCCCTCCAGGACGGCCTTGGCCTCGGTGTCGGTCTGGAAGCGGGACAGGGCCTTCACGCTCACCGGGAACTGCGCGTACCGCTCGGAGAACGTCCCGAAGTGCTGCTGCACGAGCAGCGTCGTCGGTACGAGCACGGCGACCTGCTTGCCGTCCTGTACGGCCTTGAAGGCGGCCCGCACCGCGATCTCGGTCTTGCCGTAGCCGACGTCGCCGCAGACCAGGCGGTCCATGGGGACCGACTTCTCCATGTCCTCCTTGACCTCGGCGATGGTGGTGAGCTGGTCCGGGGTCTCGGCGTAGGGGAAGGCGTCCTCCAGCTCGCGCTGCCAGGGCGTGTCGGTGCCGAAGGAGTGGCCGGGGGCGGCCATGCGGGCGCTGTACAGCTTGATCAGGTCGGCGGCGATCTCCTTGACCGCCTTCTTGGCGCGGGCCTTGGTCTTCGTCCAGTCGGCGCCGCCGAGCCGGTGCAGGGTGGGGGCCTCGCCGCCGACGTACTTGGTGATCTGCTCCAGCTGGTCCGTCGGGATGTACAGGCGGTCGCCGGGCTGGCCGCGCTTGGCGGGCGCGTACTCGACCACCAGGTACTCGCGGGTGGCGCCCTGGACGGTGCGCTGCACCATCTCGATGTAGCGGCCGACGCCGTGCTGTTCGTGGACGATGTAGTCGCCCGCCTCCAGGGTGAGCGGGTCGATGGTCTTGCGGCGGCGGGCCGGCATCCGGGCGCCCTCGCGGCCGGTCGCGCGCTGGCCGGACAGGTCGGTCTCGGTGAGCACGGCGAGCTTCAGCGCCGGGTCGACGAGGCCGTACTCGATCGAGCCGCAGGAGACGTGCACCACCGAGGGGCTCAGCTCGCCGAGGTCGGCGTCGAGGCGGGCGGCGATGCCCTCGCCGCCGAGCACCTCCACCGTGCGGGCGGCCGGGCCGTGGCCCTCGGTGACGAACACCGCGCGCCAGCCGTCGGCGAGCCAGCCCTTGGTGTCGGCGAGGGCCCGCGCGGTGTCGCCACGGTAGGTCTCGGGCGCGTGCATGCCGAGCTTGAGGGTGTCCGCGTCCAGTTCCAGGTCCGCCGCGAACGGCGACACCGACCACCACATCATGTCCAGCTCGCGCGCGCGGTCGCGGACGTCGGCGATGGACCACAGGGAGGCCGCGCCGACGTCGATCGGGGCCTCGCCGCCGCCGGCGGTGGCCGCCCAGGAGGCCTGCAGGAACTCCTGCGAGGTGGCGACGAGATCGGCGGCGCGCGTGCGGACCCGCTCCGGGTCGCAGACGACGGCCATCGAGCCCTTGGGCAGGACGTCGAGCAGCAGCTCCATGTCGTCGACCAGGACGGGCGCGAGGGACTCCATGCCCTCGACCGCGATGCCCTCGGCGATCTTGTTGAGGAGTTCGCCCAGCTCCGGGTGGTCCTCGGCGAGGGCACGCGCGCGTGCGCGGACGTCCTCGGTGAGCAGCAGCTCGCGGCACGGCGGCGCCCACAGGCCGTGCTCGGCGACTTCCAGGGAGCGCTGGTCGGCGACCTTGAAGTAGCGGATCTCCTCGACGTCGTCGCCCCAGAACTCCACGCGCAGGGGGTGTTCCTCGGTGGGCGGGAAGACGTCCAGGATGCCGCCGCGCACGGCGAACTCGCCGCGCTTCTCGACCAGCTCCACGCGCGCGTAGGCGGCGGCCGCGAGGGCTTCCACGATGTCGTTCAGATCGGCGTTCTGGCCGGTGCGCAGGGCCACCGGCTCCAGGTCGCCGAGGCCCTTGACCTGCGGCTGCAGCACGGAGCGCACGGGTGCGACGACGACGGAGACCGGGCCGGTCTCGGGGTCGTCCGGGCGGGGGTGGGCGAGGCGGCGCAGGACGGCGAGGCGGCGGCCGACGGTGTCGCTGCGCGGGCTGAGCCGCTCGTGCGGCAGCGTCTCCCAGGAGGGGTACTCCACGACGCCCTCGGCGGGCAGCAGGGAGCGCAGGGCGGCGGCCAGGTCCTCGGCCTCGCGACTCGTCGCCGTGACCGCGAGCACCGGGCGGCCCGCCTCGCGGGCGAGGGCGGCGACCGCGAAGGGGCGGGCCGCCGGGGGGCCGACGAGGTCGACGTGCATGCGGTTGCCGTCTGCGGCCGCCGTGATCGCTTCCGCGAGGGCGGGGTCCTTGACGACGGCGTCGAGCAGACCGTGCAGGGTCATGGAGGGTTTTCCGTCCAGGGGGGTCGGCAACACGAAGGGCCCGACTCGTGCGACGGGCCGGGGGTGTCCAGCGTACGACTCCGTCGGCGTTGCCGTCGGAGCCTGTGGACAACCCCTGTTTCCGTTGACGGCAAAAGGACCCGGTGCCGGGGAGTCACCCAAGACTCCCCGGCACCGGGTCTTCCCCCGCAACCCCCGTATGCGGTGGTCGTCGGCGCAGCCTGCGCGGCTGCTCCGCCAGTCCGTCGCGATCAGTCCGTCGCGATCAGTCCGTCGCGATCGCGTTCAGTACGTTCATGCGGCCCGCCCGGAACGCCGGGATCAGCGCGGCGAACAGGCCCACGAAGGCCGAGCCGATGAAGACCGTGATGATCGTCGGCCAGGGGATGTCGAGAACCTTCAGGCCCTGCAGCGCCAGGAGCTTCTGGGCGGTCGCGCCCCAGCCCATGCCCAGGCCGAGGCCGAGCAGGGCGCCGAAGAGGGCGATCACCACAGACTCCAGGCGGATCATCCGGCGCAGCTGGCGGCGGGAGAGACCGATGGCCCGCATGAGGCCGATCTCCCGGGTCCGCTCGACCACCGACAGGGCCAGGGTGTTCACGACACCCAGGACGGCGACGATGATCGCGAGGGCGAGCAGGCCGTAGATCATGTTCAGCAGCTGGCCGACCTGGTCCTTCAGCGCCTTCTTGTAGTCGGTCTGGTCGCGCACGGTCAGCTCCGGATACCTGTGCAGCGTGGCCTTGAGCGCCTTGTAGGCGGCGGCCTGCTGCCCGTCCTTGGCGGAGGCGAAGACCATCTCGTCCAGCGGCATCCTGTCGGCGGGGATGTACTTGACCATGGTGGCCAGGGAGGTGTACATCGCGCCCTTGTCGATGACGGTGTCGTCACTGGTGATCGCGCGCACCGTCAGGTGGGCCGTGGAGCCGCCCTGGAAGGCCACGGTGATCTTGGAGCCGAGGTGGATGCCGTGGTCCTCGGCGAACTTCTGGTGGACCGACATCGAGTCGGGCCGGTAGGCGTCCTTGAGGTCGCCGGCGACCGTCTTGGTGCGCAGGTCGGTCGCGTAGGTCGGGTCCGCACCCGTGATGTCGGTGTCCTTGAGGGTCTTTCCGTCCGGGGTGGTGAAGTCGGCCTGGGTCGGCCGGTACTCGGTGACCCGCGCGAGGCCCGGTGCGGACTTGACGGCCTCGACCTCCTGCGGCTTGATCAGCTGCTGGTTGTCGGGCGAGATGATGAAGTCCGTCCCGACGGTCTTGTCGAGCTGGTCCGTGGCCGAGGCGACCATGGAGGAGCCGACCACCGACAGGCAGGCCACCAGGGCCAGGCCGATCATCAGGGCCGCGCCGGTGGCGCCGGTGCGGCGCGGGTTGCGCAGCGCGTTGCGCTCGGCCATGCGGCCCACGGGGCCGAAGACCCGCAGGATGATCGCGCCGAGGACGCGGACCACTCCGGCGGCGAGCAGCGGGCCGATGACGACGAAGCCGATCAGCGTGGCCACCACGCCCAGGCCGAGCCAGCCCGAGCCGGACTTGGCCTTGTCGGCGGTGCCGGCGATGTACAGGCTGTAGGCGCCGGCGCCGGTGAGGAGCAGCCCGATCACGGCCCGGACGACGCCGGCCTTGGCGTCGGCCGGGGCGCCCGCGTCGCGCAGGGCGGCCATCGGGGAGACCTTGCCGGCGCGCCGGGCGGGCAGGTAGGCGGCCAGGACGGTGACCACGACACCGAGGAGCACGCCGACGGTGGGCGTCGTCCAGGCGATGGTCAGGTCGTCGGTGGACAGGTGCATGCCCATGCTGCCCATGAGCTTCATCAGCCCGACCGCGATGCCGACGCCCGCGCCGACGCCGAGCACGGAGCCGATCACGCCCAGCAGCAGCGCCTCGACCAGCACCGACCGGTTCACCTGCTTGCGGGAGGAGCCGATGGCGCGCATCAGGCCGATCTCGCGGGTGCGCTGGGCGACCAGCATGGAGAAGGTGTTGATGATCAGGAAGATGCCGACGAGGAAGGCGATCCCGGCGAAGCCGAGCATCGCGTACTTCATGACGTTCAGGAAGCTCTTGACGCTCTTCTGGTTGGCGTCGGCGACCTCCTTGGCGGTCTGCACCTTGTAGCCGTGGCCGAGGGCGGCCGTGACGTTCTGCTTCAGGCGGTCGTCGGTCAGGCCCTTGGCGGCGGTGACGTTGATGTTGGTGTAGACGCCGGTCCGGCCGACCAGGGTCTGCTGGGCGGTCTTCGTGTCCAGGTAGAAGATGGCCGCGCCCGGGTTGGTGACCTGGAAGGCGGCGATGCCGGACACGCGCGCGTAGTGCGTACCGACGACCGAGATCACGCCGATCTCGGAGCCGATCTTCAGGTGGTGCTTGTCGGCGGTGTCCTTGTCGACCATGACCTGGTCCGGGCCCCTGGGCGCCGTACCGGAGGTGATCTTCATGGTGCGGGCGTCGTTGCCGTTCCAGCTGCCGACGATGGTCGGGGCGCCGCTGGTCGGCGAGAGCTTGTCCTTCTTGGCGTCGACGACGGTCACGGAGGTGGAGAACACCGTGCCCTCGGCCTTGGCGACGCCCTCGGCCCTGCGCACCTGGGCGACCAGGGAGGCCGGCACGACCGGCGGCTTGCCGGTGCGGGAGGTGGTCTCACCGCCGTCGGAGGAGCCCTTCGCGGTGACCGTGACGTCCGAGGCCGTGGCCTGGAAGAGCTTGTCGAAGGTGGTGTTCATGGTGTCGGTGAACACCAGCGTGCCGCACACGAACGCCACCGACAGCAGGACCGCGACCGCCGAGAGCGCCATCCGGCCCTTGTGCGCGAAGAAGTTGCGCATCGAGGTCTTCAGGACGGTCATGACGTACGCCCCCGGGCGTCGAAGTCCTTCATGCGGTCGAGGACCTGATCGGCCGTCGGCTGGTACATCTCGTCGACGATCCGGCCGTCGGCGAGGTAGAGCACGCGGTCGGCGTAGGAGGCGGCCACCGGGTCGTGCGTGACCATCACGATGGTCTGGCCGAGTTCGTCCACCGAGCGGCGCAGGAAGCCGAGGACTTCGGCGCCCGCCCGCGAGTCGAGGTTTCCGGTCGGCTCGTCCCCGAAGATGATCTCCGGGCGGGCGGCGAGCGCACGGGCCACGGCGACGCGCTGCTGCTGTCCGCCGGAGAGCTGGGTCGGCCGGTGCTTGAGCCGTCCGGCGAGGCCGACGGTCTCCACCACGCGGTCC
This sequence comes from Streptomyces sp. NPDC052101, assembly GCF_040680235.1. NCBI lineage: Bacteria > Bacillati > Actinomycetota > Actinomycetes > Kitasatosporales > Streptomycetaceae > Streptomyces > Streptomyces sp. NPDC052101. Next base: position 503,187 of record NZ_JBFAWH010000003.1, on the reverse strand, counting down.
AGCCAGGCCCGGTCGGGCTTGCGGCCGGCGATGTCCATGGGCAGCGTGATGTTCTCGATCGCGTTCAGCGTGGGCAGCAGGTTGAACGCCTGGAATATGAAGCCGATCCGGTCCCGGCGCAGCTGGGTGAGCTTCTTGTCCTTCAGGCCGGTGATCTCGGTCTCGTCCAGGTAGATCTGACCGCTGGTCACGGTGTCGAGCCCGGCGAGGCAGTGCATCAGTGTGGACTTGCCGGACCCTGAGGGGCCCATGATCGCGGTGAACTGGCCGCGTGCGATGTCCACGTCGACGTGGTCGAGGGCGACGACACGGGTCTCGCCGGACCCGTACGCCTTCACGACCTGCCGCGCCCGCGCGGCAACGGCCGTAGGCCCTCCAGTGCCCCCGTGCCTGGGAATGGTCACAGCCGATGTCACGGTATGTCTCCTATTTCGGTTGGCAGATCGGTGAGTGGTGCCCCGGTGGCCCGGGGCGTCGTTCCGGGTACGTCGTGTCGCTCTGGGTACGTCGTCGAGTCTCGCGGCCGGCGGGGTCCTCCCGCGCTGGTGCGAAGCCCCCTCTTTCCCGGGGGAAAACCCCACCCCGCCGGTGCGGTCAGCCGCCCCCCAGCGGCGTAAAGCCAGGTTAAGGACGGCACCGGGCCCATCTCGTCCTCCGCCGGGACGAACCCTCCCCGAGCCGTAGTACGGAGGGACCCCTAGGGGTGCTCCACCCGCGGGCGGAGCCCTTCTCGGGGTCGTCTCCACCCTTCGGTGCGGGAAGCCTCCACCCTTCCGTCGGGTCAGGGTCAACCCTCACGGGTCGTGGCAAGCTGTCGTACCGCAGATAGATGCAAGGGGCACGGGGCAGACTCGGGCAGAGGGTCAAGGGGAGGGGTTCGCGGTGGGGAGTCACGGCGAGGGGTTCGCAGGGGGGAGTACGACACCCGCGATATGCGGCGACGGGGCCGGCCGGCCGGACACCCGGCGGCGGGGCGCGGTGGTCGCCGCGCTGATGCTGGCGATGGCGCTGGCCGCGCTGGACGCCACGATCGTCTCCACGGCCGTACCGCAGATCGTCGGCGACCTCGGCGGCTTCTCCGTCTTCTCCTGGCTCTTCTCCGGCTATCTGCTCGCCGTCACCGTCACGCTCCCCGTCTACGGCAAGCTGTCCGACACGTTCGGCCGCAAGCCGGTACTGGTGGCGGGCGCGGCCGTGTTCCTGCTGGGCTCGCTGCTGTGCGCGGGCGCCTGGGACATGACGGCGCTGATCGCGTTCCGGATCGTGCAGGGCCTGGGCGGCGGGGCGTTGCAGGGCACCGTGCAGACGCTGGCCGCCGATCTGTATCCGCTGGCGGAGCGCCCGAAGATCCAGTCCAAGCTGTCCACGGTGTGGGCGCTGTCGGCGGTGGCCGGGCCGGGGCTCGGTGGGGTGCTCGCCGCGTACGCCGACTGGCGCTGGATCTTCCTGATCAACCTGCCGATAGGCGCCGCCGCGCTGTGGCTGGTCGTCCGTCATCTGCACGAGCCCGAACGGGAGAAGCCCAAGGACCCGGAGGCAGAAGGGCCGGCACGCGCGCGTGTGGACTGGCCGGGCGCGCTCACGGTGTTCGCGTGCGGCGGGGTGCTGCTGACCGCGCTGGTGCAGGGCGGGGTCGCCTGGCCGTGGCTGTCGGCGCCCTCGCTGACGCTCTTCGGCACCGGTCTGGCGCTGGCCGGTGTGGTGGTCGTGGTGGAGCGGCGGGCGGCGCAGCCGATCATCCCGGGGTGGGTGTGGCGGCGCCGGACGATCGCGGCGGTCAATCTGGCGCTCGGCGCGCTGGGGCTGCTGATGGTGGCGCCCAGCGTGTTCCTGCCGACGTACGCGCAGTCGGTGCTCGGGCTCGCGCCCGTCGCCGCCGGTTTCGTGCTGTCGGTGTGGACGCTCAGCTGGCCGGTGTCGGCGGCGCTCAGCCAGCACGTCTACCGGCGCATCGGTTTCCGGGACACCGCGCTGCTCGGCATCGGCCTGGCCACGCTGATCCTCGTCGCGTTCCCGTTCCTGCCCTACCCGGGCTCGTGGTGGCAGCCGACGCTGCTGATGCTGCTGCTGGGCGGGGCGCTCGGGCTGTTCCAGCTGCCGCTGATCGTCGGGGTGCAGTCGACGGTGGGCTGGTCGGAGCGGGGCACCACGACCGCGTCCGTGCTGTTCTGCCGGCAGACCGGACAGACGGTGGGCGCGTCGCTGTTCGGTGCCGTCGCCAACGGGGTGCTGGCCGCGCGTCTGGGCGGGGGTGGTGATCTGGACTCCGTCACGCGCGCGTTGGACACCGGTACGGCCCCGGAGGCGACCCGGCGGGCGATCGCCGACGCGGTGCACGCGGTGTATTTCGGCGCGGCGGGCGCGGCGGCACTGGCCTTCCTGGTCCTGCTGCTGGTGGCACCGCGACGCTTCCCGGTCCGGCCGGAGTGACGGCGGCGCGGCGGTTTCCGGTGCCCGGCGAGCTGGTGCCGGGGCACTAGGGGCACGCGGACCGGCCGTACAACTCACGTCGGACACCCCTGAGTTAACGCGGGTAACACCCCAGCTCGGACGCGTTTTCGCGTAGTAAGCGCATACCGACCGGCCAGTTCGGCGAAAACGCCGCGCGAGCCCGAACCCGCGAGTAACGTGCGTGGCTCCAATCCCCACCCCCCACCTCCCTGCGGTCCGCCGCCACGGACCCGAGCCACGCAAGGAGCCCCGGGATGTCCAACGACGCACCACACCCGTTGTACGACCCGCCCCATCCGTTCTACGACCAACCGCACCAGCCGAGCTACCCACCCCGCTCCGCCTTCGACCCGCCCGCCCCCTCCCACCTCACCTACCCCTGGCAGCCCGCGCCCGCGGCCCCGCCCCGGCCCGATCGCCGGCCGCCCCGCGAACCCCTCGGCCACCACAGCCACCTGCGCGTACTGCGCGGCGCCTACCGGTGGCAGCGGCGCACCGCCACGCTCACCGCGCTCGGCTACTTCACGCTGTTCCTGGTCCTGTCGGCGTGCGCGCCGGGCGTGATGACGCGCACGGTCGCCGACGGCATCCCCGCCGGGCTGCTGCTCGCCCTGGTCCAACTCCCCGTCACCTGGCTCGCGATCGTCCTGTACGAGCACACCGCGCGCCGGCACGTCGACCCGCTCGCGGACCGCATCCGCAAGGTGGCCGAACTGGACGCACGCCGAGGAGTGACCCGATGACCGGCGCGGCCGGCACCCCGGCCGTGGGAGGCTTCACCGGTTTCAGCGGCACGGCCCAGTCCATGTCCCTGGTCGCCTTCACCACCGTCGCCACGGTCATCCTGCTGCTGTGCGTGATGACCGGCCCCGACCGCGACGACCTCGACGAGTTCTACACCGGTTACGGCTCCCTGTCCCCGCTGCGCAACGGCCTCGCCATCGCCGGCGACTACATCTCCGCCGCCACCGTCCTCGGCACCGGCGGAATCATCGCCCTGTGCGGCTACGACGGGGTCGTGCTCGCCCTCAGTACGGCGCTGTCGCTGATGCTGCTGATGTTCCTGCTGGCCGAACCGCTGCGCAACGCCGGCCGCTTCACGATGGGCGACGCGCTCGCCCGCCGGCTGCCGGGCCGCAGTGTACGCATCACCGCCTGCGCGGTGACCATCGCCGCGCTGCTGCCGCTGATGGTGGTCCAACTCGCCGGAACCGGGCAGCTGATGGCGTTCATCCTGGGTTTCTCCAACGAGTCGCTGAAGACCGGATGCGTCGTGGGACTCGGCGCCCTGATGATCGCCTACGCGGCGATCGGCGGCATGAAGGGCACCGCGCTCATCCAGATCCTGAAGATCGTGATGCTGGTCGGCTCGGGCGCCGCCGTCGCCGTGCTGATCCTGCGCCGCTTCGACTGGGACCCGGGCGCCCTGTTCACCGCCGCCTCGCGGCGGAGCGGCGCCGGGCCGGCCTTCCTGCGCTCCGGGCTGGAGTTCGGCACCGCACCGAAGTCCCGGCTCGACATGATCGCCTCGGAGTTGACCGTGGTGCTCGGCGGCGGCGTCCTGCCGCACGTCACCATGCGCATGTACACCGCCTCCAGCGCCCGTCAGGTGCGCCGCTCGATGTCCTGGGCGGTGTCGATCGTCGCCCTGTTCGTGCTGGTCATCACAGTGGTCGGGTTCGGTGCCACGGCCCTGGTGGGCCGCGCCGCGATCGCCGGCGCCGATCCGCAGGGCAACACCGCGTACCTGCTGGGCTCGCGGGCGGCGTTCGGCGCGGACGTGTCCACGGCGGAAACCTTCCTGTTCACGATGGTCACCACCGCGATCTTCCTGACCCTGCTCGCCTCGGTCGCCGGGATGATCCTGGCCTGCGCCAACTCCCTCGCCCACGACGTCTTCGCGGCCCGCGTGCAGGAGATGCCAGCCCGGCGCGAGATGGCACTGGCCCGCGTCTCGGCGCTCGCCATAGGGGTGCCGACGATCCTGCTGGCGACGCTGGCGCAGCACCACAGCCTGCAGCCCCTGATCACGCTCTCCTTCTGCATGGGCGCCTCGGCCATCGCGCCCGCCCTGGTGTACGGGCTCTTCTGGCGCCGCTACACCCGCAGCGGGCTGCTGAGCACGCTGATCGGGGGCTCACTGACCGTGCTGCTGCTCATGCCGGGCACCAATCTGGTCTCCGGCTCACCCGTCTCGGCGTTCCCGCACGCCGACTTCAACTGGTTCCCGTTCACCACGACCGGGATCGTCTCCATCCCGGCCGGCTTCTTCTTCGGCTGGTTCGGCACGGTCGTCTCGGGCCGCGCCAAGGCCGAACGACAGCGGCGTCAGTACGAGGCGGTGGAGGGGTGGATCCTGGCGGGGGCAGTGCGGAAGGGGAGTTGAGCGGGGGCGCGAGGAGACTGAGGGGTGGGCGAGAGGACTGAGGGGGCGGCCGGGAGCGCTACTCCAGGGCCGCCCTGCCCGTCAGCGAGATCAGGCGGCTGCGGACGTGGTCCATGTGCGCCTGCACGTCGTCCCAGGTCTCGCCGTGTTCGCGCAGCACCTGTTCGGTCTCCCCGGCGATGCGTTCCTCGCGCACGCGCGCGTCGGCGACGATTTCGGCGGCACTCGCGCGTGCCTCCTCCTGGCTGCGGTGCGCGAACTCGTGGGCCTCTTCGAGGGCCCGCTTGGCGTCGGACAGCGCCGTCTCGGCCCGGCTCTCCCGCTCGGCGTGCCGGGCATCCAGCGCGGCGATCCGCTCGGCCTCCTCGCGCTCGGCCTCGGCCCAGCGCTCGGCGTGCTCCCGGGACTGCTCGGTGAGCATGGCGGTGGTGCGCTGCCGTACCTCGCGCAACGCGGTGAGCGCCGCCTGGCGCCCTTCTTTCACTTCGCGCCGCGCGCCGACGCGCAGGGCGTCGGCCTCGGCGCGCGCCGCTTGGAGCCGCTGGCAGGCGTGTTCGTCGGCTTCCGCGCGGAGCGCGTCCGCCGCTTCCTGCGCCTCCCGGCGCGCGTCATCGGCGCACGCCTCGGCCTGCGCGACCTGCTCGTGCGTCGCACGCCGCGTACGCTCGCGGAGGTCCTCCGCCTCCTCCAGCACGAACTCGAACAAACGCTGCGCGCGCTCCCCGAGCGCCTCGTACGCCTGCGGTGCGAGCTGGGCCACGACCTCGCGCATCCGCTCGGCCTCCGCCTCCATGTCCCGGGCAAGCACGGTCAGCCGCGCGGCCCGTTCCCACGCGGCGTCACGGTCGTACGACAACGCCTCCAAGGAGGCGTCGACCTGATCGGGGCGGTAGCCGCGCCCCCGGGCGGTCTCGAAGCCGTGGGGCGACATCGATGCGCTGCTCACCCTGGGCACCCCTCTCCACCGGACATACACGACAGGAAGATTTCGCGCACATCTTGATGGATCGGACGTAAGTGTTCATAACGCGACACTCCGCAGCGACGTCACGCTCTGGATCCCGCACTTCGCGCTCGGTGTGCCGGGCGGGGTCGCCCATCCCCTTTCCTTCCCAAGGGTGATGCCCCTGCTGCGAACGGGCGCCGCCCGCCCGTCACCGTGCCGCCGCGCGGCGACACATCGAGGCAGCGGCGCCACCCACTCGGCCCACAGGCACCCCGGCTCGGCCGGTGGACCCCGGCCTACGGTCCGTCTACAGCAGCCCGTCCCACATCTGCTCGAGCAGCACCGACCACCAGCTCTCCGGCGAGCCGAGCGCCGCCGGGTCCAGCGCGGCCAGCTGCGCCTGGAAGTCGACGGTCCAGCGGCCCGCCTGCTCCTGGTTCAGCCCGTACCGCAGGCGCCACATCCGGCCCAGCAACCCCAGGCAGCGCGCGAACTCGGGCAACCCGGTGTTCACGAACTGCGGCGGCACCGGAGCCCCGCCCGGCCCCGCCTCCACGGGCACGGACACGATGTTCGCCGTCCCGTACTGCACACAGATCGCCTTGCCGAAGTCGGTGCCCATCACGAGGTACGAGCCCGCGTCCGACGCCGGCTGCACCCCGCGCTCGGCCGCCAGCTCCGCCAGCGTCGGCACCGGACGGCCCGGCTGGGCCTGCGCCCAGAAGAACGGGCTCATGTCCACCGGCAGACCGGCCACGACCAGCGTGTGCGCCACGACCGGCGGCACACCCTGCCGCGACACCGCCTGCTGCTCGAACCGGAAGACCCCCGGCCCGAACACCGCCGCCAGCTCCTGCGCGATGCCCTCCGGCGGGACCGGCGGCGCCGCCTGCACCGGCTGCAGCGGCGCCCGCACCGGCGCGGGCCGCGCGGGCCCGTCCGCCACCTGGTGCAACTCGCCCTGGTGCGCCAGCAATTGCCGCATGCCCTGCTGCCGGCTCGCGTGGTCCGTGCCGTACGGCGCGATGCTCGTGATGCGCGCCTGCGGCCACTGCTCCCGGATCATCCGCGCGCAGTAGGCGCCCGGCAGCTGGCACGACTCCAGCTCGGTGTGCAGCTCCAGCACCTGGTCCGCCGGCACGTTCATCGCCCGCAGCTCGTGGAAGATCTGCCACTCCGGATGCGGCGTACCCGGCGCCGAGCGCCGGATCAGCTGCTGCTCCGAACCGTCCTGGGCGCGGTAGCGCAGCACGGCCTGATAGCCCGGGCCGACCGTCGGCTGCCCCTGCTGCGGATACCCGTACGCCGGCGGCTGCCCCGACACGGGCGCGCCCGGCGCCATCGGCTGCGGCGCGCCCGGGGCACCCGGCGGCATACCGGGGGCGCCCGGAGCGCCGAGTGCGCCAGGGGCGGGCGGTGGCGGGGGGGCGCCGGGACCTGTCACGGGGGGCGCGGCCAGCATGGTCTCCGCGTGGTGCACGGCCCCGCGCCCGCCCCCCGGAACGCCTGGCGCGCCAGGCGCGCCGGGACCGGCGGGGGCGCCCGGAGGCTGCGGTGCGCCAGGCACGGGCGGCGGCATGCCCGGGGCACCCGGAGCCGCGGGAGCACCGGGCGGATGCGGCATGCCCGGGGCACCCGGCATCTGCGGCGCGCCCCTGCCCATCTGGCTGGGGTCGGCCAGCATCGTGGCCGCATGGTGCACGTTGCCCGCAGGCGGGGCAGGCGGGGCAGGCGGGGCAGGCGGGTTGGGGGCGCCCGGAACGTGAGGCACGCCCGGCGCCTGCACCCCTTCCGCGCCACCCGCACCACCCGGACCGGCCGGCGCGCCCGCACCGCCCTGCCCCTCGGGCCCCTCCGGCCCGAGCGAGGACATCAGCTGCGTCGGCACGTACCCACCGGCGGGCGCACCCGGCACGGGCGGCGTCGGCGCACCCCCCGGGCGCGCGCCCGGCGCGCCAGGCGCACCCGGCGGAGGAGGCGGCGCACCCACGCCGCCGCGCGCCTTCTTCGGCGGCGGCGCCGCCTTGCTGGTCGCGGCATCCGCGATGTCGCCGGCGTTCGGCGCGAGCCGCCGCGCGGACGCACCCGCATCCGCCGGAGGCTGCGGCGCACCACCCGGCGCCTGCGGATAGCCGTACCCCGGGGCGCCCTGCGGAGTGCCGGGCCCCTGCGGATAGCCGTACGTCGGAGCGCTCGGAGGCGACGGGGGCGTGCTGCCCTGCGGTGCGCCCGGCGCACCGGGAACAGCGGGGGGCGGAAGCGGAGCGCCGGGCGCCGGCGGATACACGGGTACGCCCGGCTGAGGCGTGCCGGGAGCTGCCGGCGGCTGCGGGTGGCCGTACGGCGGCGTGCCGAGCTGCGGAGGAGGCGTACTGCCCTGCGGTGTGCCCGGCGCACCAGGAGCAGCGGGCGCCCCGGGCACACCAACGGCGCCCGGCGGGAAGCCCTGCGCGCCCGGCGCGTTCATGGGATCGAGCGCCGGCGCGACCGCCGTCGGCGGCAACTGGCTGCCCCCCGACATCAACGCCGTCTTCGCCTCCGGCGCACTCACCGGCGGCTTCGGCACCCCGTCGCCCGCATCGCTCAGCGGCGGCGCGAACACCGTCGCGGGCAGCGGCACGGAACGGTCGTCCTCACCGGGGCCCGCGTTCGTGTCGGTACCGGCCCAGGGCGTGGCCCCCACCGGCACATCCATGGACGGCGCGTTCCCAGAAGCAGGCGCCCCGGGCACACCGGACGCGCCCGGCGCACCCGGCCCACCCTGCGCCCCACCGAACGCCCCGGAAGCCTCCGCCGGCACCCCGGCCCGCGTCTCCGCCAGCCCCGCCCCACCGGACGAAGCCCCGAGACCGGCACCGGAACCGGCACCAGCACCCACGCCCGAAGCGCCGGCACCCGCGCCCGAGGCGCCGGCACCGGCACCAGAACCGGCACCGACCCCAGCCCCCGAACCGCTCTCGCCCTCCGGCCGACGCTCACCCCCGATACCCAGCTTGTCCGCCGCCTCCTGCAACCACTCCGGAGGAGTCAGCAGGAACGACGTCTGATTGAGGTCCATCCGAGCAGCCGCCGGCGCCGGAACCGCATCCCGCGGCTCGTCGGCACGGCCGTACTCCTCCTCGTACCGGCGGATCACCTCACCCACCGGCAGACCGGGCCACAGCGTCGCCTCCCCGCTGTCCCGGGCGATCACCAGCCGCTGCGCGCCCGCATCCGAACGCGGACCCTCCGCCCGGTCCTCGCCCCACACCACGAAGCCCAGCTCGAACTCCCGCACCCGCACCTCACGGTGCTGGTACGCGGGCACATCACCGTTGATCCACTCCTCGGCGCGCTCCTGCGCCTGCGCATAGGTCACCATCGCCTGAAGCTCACTCCCCCACCGAACCGGAAGACGCCGAGCCGGCCGACACCGGAACGACATGCGCGAAACCGCCGTCGACCATCAGATTCGCCACCGTCTCCAACTCCGGCGGACTGCCCGCGAGCCGCGACAGAAACGCGTCGAAGTCCTCACCGCACGGCAGCAGCAGACGCTCCACCCGCTCCGCCGGAGACCACGACGGATCCACATCACGCACATCGTCGTACGCGCAGAACCACACCGAACCGACCCGCTCGCCCTTCACCTTCACCGCGAGCAACCCGCCCTGCACGAACACGACCCCCAGGTAATCCTTCGTCAGATGGTCGCGCAGACACTTGTTGACATACACCAGGTCATTCACGGCCGCCTCCTCGCGCACCGTGAAGAACGGCTGGTCCAGCAGCAGACCCAACTCGGCGTCCAGCGCCGTACCCACCGGCGCACACCCGCCCGCCGCCTTCAGGAACGAGCGATACGCGCCCGGAAGCCGGAAGCCGAGATCCTCCTCGACACCCTGCACCTGCGCCTCCGTCACCGCCACACCCGACTTCGGCAGCCCGAAATGCGCCGGCCGCGTCTCCTGCAACGGCCGCGTCCCCCGCTTGCCGTGCTCCACCGGCGCCGTGGCGACCCCACCGTGATGCCGCAGCAACGCCTTCACCTCGACCGGAACCAACTCCAGCCGGCGCGTACCCACCACGTGATGCCACGTCCAGCCGTGCGGCGTCGCCACATCCGGCACCGTGTCCCACAACTCGTGCTGCTCCGCCGCCAACGCCGCGTTCGCCGACACATAGTCCGTCAGCCGCAACTCGTCGACACCGAAACCGTCCGGCGGCTCGGCGATCTCCACCGCCACACGCGCGTACGGAGAGAAATCCGGGTAACCATGCTCGTCGACCCGTACTCCTCTCGGGTGACGTGCCGCCCGGACCGGATCCGGGAAATGCACGACCTGCCCGGCATAGGCCGCGTTCGGCGGCGCGGCTTGCTGCCCGAGCCGACCTGTCGTCATGGCGGTAGCCCCCTGCGGCGTTCTCTCTGGCCTCAATCGGCGGTGTCGATCGCGGATGGCGACAGCCTATGCGGTACACGAACCCCGGTCACCGGCCCACCACAACCCCGGGGAAACCAGCCCTCCGCTTCCGTCACCAGCCGTCACCCCACCGTGACGACCTGCCCCGACCGGGCGTGTCGCGCCGCCCCAGCTTCCGCACCGGCCACGGCATTTGGCACCCTGTGTCCTTCGAGGGGATGCCCGGGGAGGGAAAAACAATCATGAACACCTTGCGCACCGGAGGCACCGACGTGCGGGCCGGCGACCCCCGCATCGGCTGGAGCGGCACCGACGCACCCCCCGCCCCCACCCTCCGGCACCGCCGCGACGGCATCCTGCCCACCGTCGCCGCCGCCCTCTCCGTCCGCGGCGCCACCCTCACCGGCACCGCCGCCCGCGGCGACCGACCCCCGCCCCTGCACCACCTCGTCCAGGACTTCCTCGACACCCTCACCAGCAGCGAACGCGACCGCTTCACCGGCCGCTGCGCCGAAACCATCCTCATCTCCCGGCACATCACCGCCGCCGACACCACCCGCAGCAAACGCGCCTCCCGTAAACCCATGACCAACGGCGAAGCCCGCAAATCCCTCAAACACGCCAAACTCACCGCCCGCCGCATACGCGAGGACGGCGACCCCCTCCACGGCAGCTTCGCCACCCCCTGCCGCGCCTGCACCGCCCTCAGCGCCCACTTCGGCGTCCGCATCGTCGACCCCACGGCAACCGACGGCTGACCATCACCGTCCACCCCAGTACGACACCGCCGGCACGACGATCGAAGGGCAGATGCACCCCGACAACGCCACCACCCCCAAACCGTCCACCCGCCACGAGCACGGGACCACACCAGCCCGCTTCCCCGTACTCGTCGACGCCGCCCTGCGCGCCGCCGGCTGGCAACCCGGACGCTGGGACATAAAACAGGCAGAAATCTGGGCCGACGCCCTGCGCGACCACACCTCACCCGCCGGACACCGGCACACCGTCTTCCCCGCCGCCGTCGAGGCCTGGGCCGAATTCGGCGGCCTCCACATCGTCCCCACCGGACCCGGCCGCCAGATCGCCCCCGCCACCCTCCGCCTCGACCCCCTGCACGGCCTCCACCACGCCCGCACCCTCGGCGACCTCGGCCGCGCCCTCGGCACCGACATCTGCCCCCTCGGCGAAGAGACCGACACCGCCGCCGTCCTCGCCATCGACAACGAAGGCCGCGTCTACACCCTCGACCACACCGGCGACTGGTACGTCGGCCCCGACATCGACCACGCCCTCGCCACCCTCATCACCGGCATCGAACCCGTACGCCTCACCGCCGGCTGAGCCACCGCCGGGCACACGGCCGACAACACACCGGACCAGGACACGGCGACACACCGGATCGGGACACAGCAGCACACCGGATCGGGACACAGCAGCACACCGGATCAGGGCCCGGCGGCACACCCCCTCAAGCCGCCGGAATCACCGCCGACACCCGGAAACCCCCCGCATCCGTCGGCCCCGACACAAACACACCCCCCAGCCCCACAACCCTCTCCCGCATCCCCACCAGACCATTCCCACCCGACGGCAACCCCACCGCCGACGCCGACCCCGGCTCCGACGGCGGCTCGTTCTCCACCTGCATCGCGATCTCCGACACCCGATGCGCCAACCGCACATGCGTCTTCGCACCCGCCGCATGCTTGTGCACGTTCGTCAACGCCTCCTGCACCACCCGATACGCCGTCTGCTCGATCTCCGCCGCATACGACCGCACCTCCCCCTGCACCGACAGATCCACCACCATCCCCGCCGCCGCCGACTGCCCGATCAACTCATCCAACTCCGACAGACACGGCCCGTCCTCCACCACCGCCCGAGAAGCCGCCGCAGCAGCCGCCTCCCCCACCGCCACCAACGGCACCCCCGCCGCACGCACCTCATCCCCCGCACGCAAAACCCCGAGCATCTCCCGCAACTCGGTCAACGCCTGCCGCCCCATGTCCCCCACCAAAGCGGCATTCCGCACCGCCTTCTCCGGATCCTTCCGCGCCACCGCCTGCAACGCCGCCGAATGCACCACCATCAGACTCACCCGATGCGCGACCACGTCATGCATCTCCCGCGCAATCCGCGTCCGCTCCTCGTTACGCGCCCACTCGGCCCGCTCCTCCGCCCGCTCAGCGAGCAACTGCAGCTCCCGCTCCAGCGAATCCGCCCGCTCCCGCAGACTCTCCATCAACCGCCGCCGCGCCCCCACATACAACCCCAGCAGCACCGGCGGAGCCGTCAGCCCCAGCGACGTCGTCACCGCCGCGAACGGCACGAACCAGTCACCGAGCGTCAGATCACCCCGCGCCATGTCCTGCCGCACCCGCACGAACGTCACCACCGCCGTCCCCACCAGCGACATCCCCGCCAACGCCCCGATGATCCGCCGAGGCAGCTCACACGAGGCCAGGGTGTACAGGCCGACGATGCCCAGCAGAAACCCCATCTGCGCAGGCGTGATCGCGATGGCGACCAGAACGACCGCGATCGGCCACTTCCGCCGCACCAGCAGCACCGAACCGGCGATCAAACCGAAAAGGATCCCCACCGGCACCGGGATCCCCGCATCCCGTGCGAACGGGACCCCCTCCGCGCCGCACTCCACAGCGGACACCAGCGCGAGACTCCCGTCGAGCACCGCACTGCGCCACCTGGTCCACCACCAGGGCCCGGTCAAGGCCCTGGAGTGCTCTTCCCCCGTCGTGGTCATGCCTCCAGCCTACGGGCGACAGCTGCGGCTTTTCCGGTGACTTTCACCTACCTCCACACACCACACCCCGCAACCGGACCGCCTCGAAACCCACCGAAATCCCTCGAACTGGTGAACCCTTCCCGTTCGACCCCGGAGCCCACCATTTCGGCCGGACAGTATGCCCATGGCACATTCACCAGGTAGGTACGCCGACTTCGAGGCCCTACGGGAACAGGCGATCGCCCTGCGCCAGGCAGGGCTCAGCCGACGACAGATCCGCGACCGACTGCACGTCGACAACAACGACATCCTCAACCGACTCCTGGAAGGCGAGCCGCCTCCCGAGTGGACCAAGCGCCCGAACGCGAAGGACGACCTGCGGGACAGGGCGAGGGAACTACGACTCCAGGGCTGGACCTACGACCAGATCCAGGTCGAGCTGGGCTGCTCGAAGAGCTCGATCTCGCTGTGGGTGCGAGATTTGCCGAGGCCGGAGCGCAAGCGCACCCCCGAGGAATCGGCGGCCATCGCCCGGAAGGGCTGGGAGGAGAAGCTGCGCATCCGGGACGAGGGGCGCACGCGCACGAAAGAAGAGGCCAAGCAGGCGATCGGCAACCTGTCGACGCGGGAGCTGTTCCTGCTGGGCGTAGGGCTCTACTGGGCCGAGGGCGGCAAGGACAAGCCGTACGACCGCCGGGAAAACGTCACCTTCGTGAACAGTGATCCCGGGATGATCGAGGTGTTCCTCGCCTGGCTGGACCTCCTGCAGGTGGAACGCGATCGCCTGCGATTCACGGTGATGATTCACGAGACGGCGGACGTCGGAGCAGCCGAGCGCTACTGGGCGGACTTCGTCGGCGCCACCCCTGACTCCTTCAACAAGACCACCATCAAGAAGCACAACCCCAAGACGGTCCGCAAGAACACCGGTGACAACTACCGAGGCTGTCTCGTGATCAAAGTCCTGAAAGGTGCCGACTTGTACCGTCGCATCGAGGGGTCTTGGTACGGCATAGTGGAGGCCGCACGCGAAGCCGATCAATCAATTCGGACATAGCGCGCAAACGATCCCGGATCGTCTAAGGGTAGGACAAACGGTTTTGGTCCGTTGAATGAGGGTTCGAATCCTTCTCCGGGAGCCACAGCACACAAGACCCAGGTTCGGGCCCTGACCGGCAACACCGCCGTCAGGGCCCGCTCTCATCTCCACCAGAAGTCCCCCCGGTATCCTGCGGCTGTCATTCCCACTCACCCTCAGCCGAAAGGCAAACCCCGTGAGCGCCATCCGCCCGGCAGCCGTCGTCGTTCTCGCAGCGGGTGAGGGCACCCGTATGAAGTCGGCCACACCAAAGGTCCTGCACGAGATCTGTGGCCGTTCCCTGGTCGGTCATGTGCTGGCCGCCGCCCGCGAGTTGGACCCGCAGCATCTCGTCGTCGTCGTGGGCCACGCCCGTGAGCAGGTCGCCGCCCACCTCGCCGAGATCGACCCGGCCACCAGGACCGCCGTGCAGGCGGAGCAGAACGGGACCGGGCATGCCGTGCGGATGGGCCTGGAGGAGCTGGGCGGGTCCGTGGACGGCACCGTGGTGGTCGTGTGCGGGGACACTCCCCTGCTCACCGGGGCCACCCTGACGCGGCTCGCCGCGACCCACCGCGCCGACGGCAACGCCGTGACCGTGCTGACCGCCGAGGTGCCGGATGCGACCGGTTACGGCCGGATCGTGCGGGACGAGGCGTCGGGTGCCGTCACCGCGATCGTGGAGCACAAGGACGCCACGGAGGCGCAGCGGGCGATCCGGGAGATCAACAGCGGGGTGTTCGCGTTCGACGGGGCGTTGCTGGCGGACGCGTTGAAGAGGGTGCGGACGGACAACAGTCAGGGTGAGGAGTACCTGACCGATGTGCTGGGCATTCTGCGGGAGGCCGGGCATCGGGTCGGTGCGTCCGTGGCGGGTGATCACCGGGAGATCGCCGGGATCAACAACCGGGTGCAGTTGGCTGAGGCGCGGCGGATTCTCAATGACCGGTTGCTGACCGTGGCGATGCTGGAGGGGGTCACGGTGGTGGATCCGGCGTCCACGTGGGTGGATGTGACGGTGACGTTCGAGCGGGATGCGGTGGTCCAGCCGAATACGCTGCTGGTCGGGTCGACGCATGTCGGTGAGGGTGCCGAGGTGGGGCCGAACAGCCGGTTGAAGGACACGCAGGTGGGTGCGGGGGCTCGGGTGGACAACACGGTGTCCGACGGTGCTGTGGTGGGTTCTGGGGCGAGTGTCGGGCCGTACGCGTATCTGCGTCCTGGTACGCGGCTGGGTGCCAAGGGGAAGATCGGGACGTACGTCGAGACGAAGAACGCGGCGATCGGTGAGGGTACGAAGGTGCCGCATCTGTCGTATGTGGGTGACGCGACGATCGGTGAGTACACGAACATCGGCGCGGCGAGTGTGTTCGTGAACTACGACGGTCAGGACAAGCACCACACGACGGTCGGGTCGCATTGCCGGACCGGTTCGGACAACATGTTTGTGGCGCCTGTCACGGTCGGGGACGGTGCGTACACCGCCGCCGGGTCTGTGATCACGAAGGATGTGCCGCCTGGTTCGCTGGCTGTGGCCCGTGGTCAGCAGCGGAATATCGAGGGTTGGGTGGCGCGGAAGCGTCCGGGGAGTGCGGCTGCGAAGGCGGCCGAGGTGGCGTCCCGGCGGGGTGAGGGCGAGGAGTGATCGGAAACGGTTGCGTCGAACACGGCGTACCGTGATAAGTGCACATCCGCACGTGTGCGCCCGCCCTTACCAGCTGATACGGCCTCTCTTGCCCAGCCGAGAGGTCGCCGAGCAGCCGGCTGGCTGAGACAACCTCTGAGGAGACAGTGCTGTGACCGGGATCAAGACGACCGGCGAGAAGAAGTTGATGTTCTTCTCCGGCCGCGCCCACCCCGAGCTTGCCGAGGAGGTCGCCCAGCAGCTGGGTGTCGGGGTTGTCCCGACGAAGGCCTTCGACTTCGCGAACGGCGAGATCTACGTCCGTTATCAGGAGTCGGCGCGTGGTGCCGATTGTTTCGTGATCCAGAGCCACACGGCTCCGATCAATCAGTGGATCATGGAGCAGTTGATCATGATCGACGCGCTGAAGCGTGCGTCGGCCCGCTCCATCACGGTGATTGTGCCGTTCTACGGTTACGCGCGGCAGGACAAGAAGCACCGGGGTCGTGAACCGATTTCGGCGCGTCTGATCGCGGACCTGATGAAGACGGCGGGTGCGGACCGGATCCTGACCGTGGATCTGCACACGGACCAGATCCAGGGCTTCTTCGACGGTCCGGTGGACCATCTGTTCGCGCTGCCGCTGCTCGCGGACTACGTGGGCGAGAAGATGGACCGGAACAAGCTGACGGTCGTGTCGCCGGACGCGGGTCGGGTGCGGGTGGCGGACCGGTGGTGCGACCGGCTCGGTGCGCCGCTGGCGATCGTGCACAAGCGGCGTGACAAGGACGTGGCGAACCAGGTGACCGTCCACGAGGTCGTGGGTGAGGTCAAGGGGCGTGTGTGTGTCCTGGTCGATGACATGATCGACACGGGTGGCACGATCTGTGCCGCTGCTGATGCGCTGTTCGCGCATGGTGCGGAGGACGTCATCGTCACGGCGACGCACGGTGTGCTGTCGGGTCCGGCCGCGGACCGGTTGAAGAACTCGCGGGTGAGTGAGTTCGTGTTCACGAACACGCTGCCGACGCCGGCGGAGCTGGGCCGGGATCTGGACAAGATCACGGTGCTGTCGATCGCTCCGACGATCGCGAGTGCGGTGCGTGAGGTGTTCGAGGACGGCTCGGTGACCAGCCTCTTCGACGAGCAGTGAGGTTTTTGGCGGTCCGTCACGGCGGCTAGCTGAAGATCCTTTTGGGTGCGGCCTTCCGGTCCGAGTAAACTGGTGAAGTTGCTCGGCGAGGGAGGCCGTACACGTGTGTACGGCGGTCCGTTATCGACGCGCTCTTCGTAGCAGGCCGTTCGTGGCCGGGTGACCACGTTCGTTCCGATTTTCTACGAGGAGTGATCCGTATGTCCGAGGTGAAGCTCGCCGCCGAGACCCGTTCCGAGTTCGGCAAGGGTGCCGCCCGTCGCATCCGCCGTGAGAACAAGGTTCCGGTTGTTCTGTACGGCCACGGCACCGAGCCGGTGCACCTGACCCTGCCGGGTCACGACCTGACGCTGGCGCTGCGTACGCCGAACGTCCTGATCTCGCTGGACATCGACGGCAAGACCAACGAGCTGGCGATCCCGAAGGCCGTCCAGCGTGACGCGGTCAAGGGCTTCCTGGAGCACGTCGACCTGCTGCTGGTCAAGCGTGGCGAGAAGGTCACGGTCGAGGTTCCGGTGCACGCCGAGGGTGAGCTGGCCCCGGGTGGCAACCTGCTGGAGCACGTCCTGAACACGCTGACGGTCGAGGCCGAGGCCACGCACATCCCCGAGGCCGTCACGGTTTCCGTGGAGGGTCTGGAGGCCGGTGCCTCCGTCCACGCCAAGGACATCAAGCTGCCGAGCGGTGTGACCCTGGCTGTCGAGGAGGACGCGGTCGTTCTGCAGGTCCTGCAGGCGCAGGCCGAGGAGACCGCGGGCGAAGAGGCCGCCGAGGGCGAGGCGGCGGAGGCCTGATCCTCCCCGTCGTCATCGACTGTTCAGCCGCTGCTTCCCTCGCGGGGGGCGGCGGCTGGCGCGTATCAAGGAGATATGGACGTGACCACCCCCGTCAGCAGTGACCCCTGGCTGATCGTCGGGCTCGGGAATCCCGGGCCGGAGTACGCCATGAACCGGCACAATGTCGGTTTCATGGTGGCTGACCTGCTCGCGGAGCGGATCGGGGGGAAGTTCAAGCGGGCGGGCAAGGCGCAGGCGCAGGTGCTGGAGGGGCGGATCGGTCCTGTGGGGCCGGCGAACCGGCGGGTGATCGTGGCGAAGCCGATGTCGTACATGAATCTGTCCGGTGGTCCGGTGAACGCGCTGAAGGACTTCTACAAGGTTCCGGTGGCGAACGTCGTGGCGGTCCATGACGAGCTGGACATCGACTACGGGGTGCTGCGGCTGAAGCTGGGCGGTGGTGACAACGGGCACAACGGTCTGAAGTCGATGACGAAGGCGATGGGTTCGGACTATCACCGGGTGCGGTTCGGGATCGGCCGGCCGCCGGGTCGTATGCAGGTCGCGGATTTCGTGCTGAAGGATTTCTCGTCGGCGGAGCGCAAGGAGCTGGACTACTTCGTGGACCGTGCGGCGGATGCGGTGGAGTGTCTGGTGATCGAGGGTCTGGAGCGGGCGCAGGGCGCGTACAACTCGTGATGTGGGCGCGTACAACTCCGGACATGTACTTCTACGGCGGGCGGGCGAGTTGACCGGTCGTGGCGGTATGGCCAATGATCCCGGCCATGTCTGCCACAGCCACCACTTCTGCTCGTCGGGCCTCCGTGACCGCTCTGCGGTTCGGGCGGGTCGCGGTGATGGGCACGGTCGCCGCGCTGGTCCTGTTCGCCGGGGTGTGGGGCTCCTGGGGGAGCGCGCAGCACGTGATGCTGGCCAAGGGGCGTGAGCAGGGCACGGTGCGGGTGACCTCCTGCTCGGGCGACATATGCACCGGTCCCTTCACGCCGACGTCGGCGGGGGCTCGGGCACGTGCGCGTGTGGAGCTGGGGAAGTCCGTGGCGGTGCGCGCGGGGCGGACGTACGACGTGGTCCTGAAGCCGGGTACGGCGGACGCGGTGCGTTCGGGTCCGGCGGGGATTCTGTATGCGTGGGTGCCGTTCGGCGGGGCGCTGCTGCTGGCGTCGGTGGTGGTCGCGGGCGGGATGCGGCTGACGCGGGTGGCGTGGGTGCTGGGTCTGTCGGGTGTGGGTTTGCTGACGGCGGCCTTTCTTGCCGTGCAGGCCGGTTCGTGACGGTGCCCCCGGGGTCGTACGACCTCGGGGGCACCGTCTTGTGTGTCGTGGCTGTCAGCCGGTGTTGCGCAGGCCCGCCGCCACGCCGTTGACGGTGAGGAGCAGGGCGCGGGAGAGCAGCGGGTCGGGGGTGACGTCGGCCTCGGCGGCGTCACGCTGGCGCCTGAGCAGGGTGACCTGGAGGTAGGAGATCGGGTCCAGGTAGGCGTCGCGGATGGTGAAGGTCTGCTTGAGGTCGGGCTGGGCGTCCAGCAGTTCCTGTTCGCCGGTGATGCGCAGTACCTCGCGGACGGTCAGCTCGTGTTCGGCCTTGATGGTGTCGAAGACGTGCTTCAGCTCGTCGGGGACGAGGGTGTCGACGTAGTGCTGGGCGATGCGCAGGTCGGTCTTCGCGAGGGTCATCTCGACGTTGGAGATGAAGTTCTGGAAGAAGTGCCACTGCTGGTGCATCTCGTCGAGCACGGTGTCCCCTTCCTGCCGCAGGCCCGCCTCGCGCAGTGCCTTGAGGCCGGAGCCGACGCCGAACCAGCCGGGGACGATCTGCCGGGACTGGGTCCAGCCGAAGACCCAGGGGATGGCGCGCAGTCCGTCGAGGCCGGCGCCGCTGTCGGGCCGGCGTGAGGGCCTCGATCCGAGGTGCAGGTCGGCGAGCTGGTCGACGGGTGTGGAGGCGAAGAAGTACGCCGGGAGGTCCGGGTCCTCCACGAGCCTGCGGTAGGCGGCGTGGGCGGCGTCGGAGACGACGTCCATGGCGGCGTCCCAGCGGGCGAGGGCCTCGTCGGACTGGCGGGGTGCGGTGTGCAGGGCGGAGGCCTGCAGGGTGGCGGCTACCGTCAGTTCCAGGTTTTCCCTGGCCAGGGCCGGGATGAGGTACTTGTCGGAGATGACCTCGCCCTGCTCGGTGACCTTGATCTCGCCTTCCAGGGTGCCCCAGGGCTGGGCGAGGATGGCGTCGTGGGAGGGGCCGCCGCCGCGGCCGACGGTGCCGCCGCGGCCGTGGAAGAGCCGCAGTCGTACGCCGTAGCGGTGGGCGACGTCGCGCAGTCGGCGCTGGGCGCGGTGGATCTCCCACTGGCTGGTGGTGATGCCGCCGAACTTGGAGGAGTCGGAGTAGCCGAGCATGACCTCCTGGACGTCGCCGCGCAGCGCCACCAGGCGCCGGTAGGACGGGTCGGAGAGCATGTCTTCCAGGATGGTGTCGGCGGCGCGCAGCTCGTCGGTGGTCTCCAGGAGCGGCACGATGCCGATCTTGGCCCAGCCGGCGTGCAGGTCGACGAGGCCGGCCTCGCGGGCGAGGACGGCGGCGGCGAAGACGTCGTCGGCGCCCTGGCACATGGAGATGATGTAGGACTCGATGACTTCGGGGCCGAAGACTTCCAGGGCCTTCTTGACGGTCCCGAAGACGCCGAGGGTCTTGGCGCCCGCCGCGTCGACGGGCGCGGGGGTGGGCGCCAGCGGGCGGCGCGAGCGCAGTTCCTTGGCGAGGAGCTTGGCGCGGTAGTCGCGGGGCATGTCGGCGTATCGCCAGGACTCCTCGCCGAGGCGGTCGAAGAGCTGGCCGAGGGCGTGGTGGTGGGCGTCGGCGTGTTCGCGGACGTCCATGGTGGCGAGCTGGAGGCCGAAGGCGGCGAGGGTGCGGATGGTGCGGTTGAGGCGGCCGTCGGCGAAGAGCGCGCCGCGGTGCTGCCTGAGGGAGTCCTGGATGAGGCGCAGGTCGGTGAGGAGTTCGGCGGTGCCGAGGTAGTCGCGGCCTGCTTCGTGGGGGGTGCCCTTGGCGAGGCGCTGCTTGGTGTTGGTCAGCTTCTGCCGGATGCAGGTGGCCTTGAGCCGGTAGGGCTCCTCGGCGTTGAGGCGCTTGTAGCGGGGGCTGATCTCGGGGAGCAGTTCCAGGTCGGTCTGGAGGGTCTGGAGGAGTTCGTCGGTGGCGCCGGTGTAGCGGATGGAGTTGGAGAGCAGGCCGCGCAGCTCGTCGATCATCTCCAGGGCGTCGTTGATGCCGTGCTCGTGCTGGAGGATGAGGACGTCCCAGGTGACCTGGGGGGTGACGTTGGGGTTGCCGTCGCGGTCGCCGCCGATCCAGGTGCCGAAGGTGAGGGGGCGGGTGTCGTCGGGGAGCTTGACGCCGACGCGCTCCAGTTCGGCGGTGAGGTCCTCCAGGACGTCGCCGACGGCGTCGGCGTGGAGTTCGTCGAGGTAGTAGATGGCGTTGCGGGCCTCGTCGGCGGGCTCGGGGCGCACCACGCGCAGTTCGTCGGTCTGCCACACGAGGTCGATGTTCTCGGCGAGGCGGACGTCGTGGCGGCGGCGGTCGGAGTCGAGGACGGGCAGCTCCAGGAGCGCGGCGATGCGCCGGAGCTTGTTCAGGACCGAGCGGCGCGCGGCCTCGGTGGGGTGTGCCGTGAACACGGGGCGAACGTTCAGGTGCTGGACGGTCTGCCTGAGGTGCTCGGGGTCGGCGTCCTTGAGCCGGTCGGCGGTGCGGGCGAGGAGGCCGCCTTCGGCGGCGCGCCGGGCGCGCAGTTCGCGGCCGCGGTGCACCTGCTCGGTGACGTTGGCGAGGTGGAAGTAGGTGGAGAAGGCGCGCACCAGCTTGGCCGCGGTCTCCAGTTCGGTGCCGCGCAGCAGCTCGGCGGCGGCCTCGCCGTCCTCGCGGGTGAGGCGGCGGACCTTCTCGACCAGGTCGAGTAGCTCGGGGCCTTCCTGCCGTACGAGGGTCTCGCCGAGGAGATCACCCAGCCGGCGGATGTCGGCGCGCAGCTCGCTGCTGGTCGTGGTGGTCTGGTCGTCGGCACTGCTCACAGGTGCGGCTCCTTGCAGTGTTGAAGCTCGTCTGGGAGGGAACCCGGCCGGCCGGCAGGCGGCGGGCGCCGCATACGGGCCGGAGCGTCCGGGAAGGAAACTTCAGCGGACCGCGCTGTCCGACCGAGTCCAAGGATAGGTGGCCATGTGGACGCGCAGGCTCTCGGGCTCTTGCCGCCGCACGCCACGCTGCCATACTTACGACGCCGTAGGTTACGGAACCGTAGGGAAAGTACCGTCGAGTCCCGTCCGGTCCCGGCGGCCCGGCATCTGCCCCGACCCTCGACCCCACAGGGGACGCGCATGACCTCGAGTTCCGATGTGATCGAAGAAGCACCCAAGGCCGACGACACTCTCTACCCCTCCGCCACGCTGGGTGGCGAGCAGAAGCGTTCGATCGAGCAGATCACGCTGCTCCTGTTCATCACCGTGCCGTTCCTGGCGCTCGTGGCGGCTGTGCCGCTGGCCTGGGGCTGGGGGGTGAGCTGGCTCGATCTGGGCCTGTTGGTCTTCTTCTACTACCTGGGATGCCATGGCATCACGATCGGTTTCCACCGGTACTTCACCCATGGTTCGTTCAAGGCCAGGCGGCCCTTGAGGATCGCGCTGGCGATCATGGGGTCGCTGGCGGTCGAGGGGCCCCTGGTGCGCTGGGTGGCCGATCACCGCAGGCATCACAAGTTCTCCGACGCGGAGGGCGACCCGCACTCTCCGTGGCGGTTCGGGGAGACGGTTCCGGCGCTGATGAAGGGCCTGTGGTGGGCCCACATCGGATGGATGTTCGACGAGGAGCAGACTCCGCAGGAGAAGTACGCGCCGGACCTGGTCAAGGATCCGGCCATCCGGGCGATCTCCCGCCAGTTCGTGCTGTGGACCGCCACCTCGCTGCTGTTGCCTGTGCTGATCGGCGGTCTGGTGACGATGTCCTGGTGGGGCGCGTTCACCGCGTTCTTCTGGGGTTCACTCGTACGGGTGGCGCTGCTGCACCATGTGACGTGGTCGATCAACTCGATCTGCCACGCGGTGGGCAAGCGGCCGTTCAAGTCGCGGGACCGTTCGGGCAACGTGTGGTGGCTGGCGGTGCTGTCGTGCGGTGAGTCCTGGCACAACCTGCATCACGCCGACCCGACCTCGGCGCGGCACGGTGTGATGCGCGGGCAGATCGACTCCTCGGCCCGCATCATCCGGATCTTCGAGGCGCTCGGCTGGGCGTACGACGTGCGCTGGCCGTCACGCTCGCGTATCGATTCGCGCCGGAACACCGGTGATGACGGTTCCCGGCGCCGGAAGGCGAGCGCCGAGGCGGCATGATTGACGCCGTGGCGACCGACTCCAGCAGCACCTCCAGCACCGACAAGCAGCGGCGGACCCGCCGGACCCGTATGACCGGCGCCGAGCGCCGCCAGCAGCTGCTGGAGATCGGTCGCACCCTGTTCGCGGCGAAGGGCTTCGAGGGCACCTCGGTGGAGGAGATCGCGGCCAAGGCCGGGGTGTCCAAGCCGGTGGTGTACGAGCACTTCGGCGGCAAGGAGGGCCTGTACGCGGTGGTGGTCGACCGCGAGATGCGGCGGCTGCTGGACATGGTGACCAGCTCACTGACGGCCGGCCACCCCCGGGAGCTGTGCGAGCAGGCCGCGTTCGCCCTGCTCGACTACATCGAGGAGTACACGGACGGCTTCCGCATCCTGGTCCGTGACTCCCCCATCCCCCAGTCCACGGGCTCCTTCGCCTCACTCATCTCCGACATCGCGACGCAGGTGGAGGACATCCTGGGCCGCGAGTTCAAGTCCCGGGGCTTCGACCCGAAGCTCGCGCCGCTGTATGCGCAGGCGCTGGTCGGCATGGTCGCCCTGACCGGGCAGTGGTGGCTGGACGTCCGGCGCCCGAAGAAGGCGGAGGTCGCCGCGCATCTGGTGAACCTGGCCTGGCACGGCCTGGACGGACTGGAGCAGAAGCCGCGGCTGATAGGGCACCGGAAGAGCTGAGGTTCACCGGAAAAGGTGACACTAGTGAGCACTTGGATCCACCTTGTGAAAACATAGCCGCATGACTCAGATCGCGATCAGCGCAGCCCGCTCCCAGCTCGGCGACCTCGTCCGACGCGCGGCACACAGCCGCGAGACCATCGCCCTCACCGACCACGGGCACGTGGCGGCGCTGCTTGTCTCACCGCAGGTGATAGAGGATCTCGAAGACGCCTTGGCCGTCTCCGACTATCTGCGCCGCAAGGCCGAGGGCACGCTCGGCGAGGGCATCCCCATGGCAGAGGTGCGCAGGCGACTGGGGCTTGAGAAGCCGTGACCTACGAGATCATCTTCGAACCGCACGCCCTCAATGCCGCAGCACGGATCCTGGAGGAGGACCCGGCAGGACTCGCCAAGGTCCTGGACGCCGTCGACGAACTGGCTCACGATCCGCGTCCGGCGGCCTCGACAGCGTACGGCCCGGACTTCCGCCGCCTGCGTGTTGACGAGTACCGGGTCCTGTACATCATCGACGCCCAGGTCGTCCGCATCCTGGTCACCCACGTCGGCCGGGCGGACTGACCGGCTCCAGGAACTCCAGCCGGTTGCCCACCGGATCCTCCGAATAGAAGCGGAGATGGCCGGGGAGGTTGTCGTCCCAGGTCACCGGGGCGCCGAGGGAGATCAGCCGGGCCGCGTACGCTTCGATACCCGTCACGCGCAGCCCGGGATGCGCCTTCTTCGCAGGCCGGAAGTCATCCTCGATACCCAGGTGGAGCTGGACGGCCCCCGCCCGGAACCAGCAGCCGCCCCGCGCCGCCAGTACCGGCGGCTTCGGGATCTCCGTCATCCCCAGCACGTCGGCGTAGTACGCCCGCAGCGCGTCCTCCGACCCGGGCGGCGCCGCCAGCTGCACATGATCGACCGCGACCAGCATCCTCAGCCCTCCTTCACGGCGACCGCGAACAGCCGGCGGAAGGGCAGGACCGTGCCGTACGGCGCGCTGGGGTAGGCCGCGCGCAGCAGGTCCCGGTACTCGGTGAGGAAGGCGTCCCGTGCCTCGGGGTCGTCGGCGAGCGCGGTCAGGACGGGCCTGAGGCCGGTCCCCTTCACCCAGTCCAGGACCGGGTCCTCGCCCTCAAGGACGTGGAGGTAGGTCGTCTGCCACACGTCGGTGGCGCAGCCGAGGCGGGCGAGGCGGTCCAGATAGGCGCCGGGGGTGTGCACGGAGTCGGTGTGGCGCAGGACGTCGGCGAGGCGGGCCTTCCAGCGGGGCGTGCCGGCGAGTTCGCGCATCAGGGCGTGCAGCGGGGCGTCGATGTTGTCGGGGACCTGGAAGGCGAAGGTGCCGCCGGGCGAGAGGGCTGCGATCCAGTCGGCGAAGCGGTCGGCGTGCCCCGGCACCCACTGGAGGGTGGCGTTGGAGACGATCAGGTCGTACGGCTCTTCCGGTACCCAGGTGCGGGCGTCGGCGTGGGCGAAGTCCAGCCGGCCGCCTCCGGCCGTTTGGCCTTGGTGCTCGGTGTGGGCCCGGTCGAGCATCTCGGGCGAGTTGTCGTAGCCGGTGACATGGGCGGTGGGCCAGCGCCGGGTGAGCAGGACGGTGACGTTGCCGGGGCCGCAGCCGAGGTCGGCGATGCGGGGCTGCTGCGCGGGCGGGTCCGGGACGCGGGCGAGCAGGTCGGTGAAGGGGCGGGCCCGGTGACCGGCGTGCCGCAGGTACTGACCGGGATCCCAGATGGGTTTCGTCATACCCGCCACTGTCCCCGCCCATATATCTCGATGTCAAGAGAATCGATATCGAGAGACTCGACATCAAGAGACTTCATGTCGACACAACCACTACACTGATCTCCATGGAGGACGAGGTCGATCGGCTGGTCGCAGCGTGGCGCCGGGAGCGTCCGGACCTCGACGTGGAGCCGCTGGAAGTGCTCAGCCGGGTGAGCAGGCTGGCTCGGCACCTGGACCGCGCACGCCGGCTCGCGTTTTCCGAGCACCAGCTCGAACCCTGGGAGTTCGATGTGCTGACCGCGCTCCGGCGCGCGGGCACGCCGTACCAGCTCTCCCCCGGCCAGCTGCTGACACAGACCCTGGTCACCTCGGGCACGATGACCAACCGCATCGACCGGCTGGCCAAGAAGGGCCTGGTGGAGCGGCTGCCCGACCCGAGCGACCGGCGGGGCGTGCTGGTCCGGCTCACCGACACCGGCCGGGACCGCGCGGACCAGGCACTGGCCGGGCTGCTGGAGCAGGAGCGGGCGATCCTCGGCGAGCTGTCCCGCGCCCAGCGCGCTGAACTGGCCGGTCTGCTACGCCAGTTGACCGCCCCGTTCGACAACCTCCCCGGTTAGGTCGGCCGGCCCGACCCCCGCGCGGCGGGCGAGCGCCACGGCGGCCAGCGTCGAGTGGACGCCGAGCTTGCCGAGGACGTTCTGCATATGGGTGCGCACGGTGTGCGGGGAGAGGAACAGCCGCTCGGCGACGGCCTTCCTGCCGAGCCCCGCGACCATGCAGCGCAGCACCTCCCGCTCCCTGGGCGTGAGGGACTCCACCAGCCGCTCGCTCTCGGTGCGGTGCCGGCGGGCGGCCGTCAGCTCCCTGAGCACGCCGGTGAGCAGGGCGGGCGGCAGATGGGTCTCGTCGCGCAGCACACCCCGGATCACCGTCAGCAGCCGGGACAGCGAGCAGTCCTTGGCGACCCACCCGGAGGCACCGGCCTGCAGGGCGAGCGCCGCCCGGCGGGGGTCGTCCTTCTCGGCGAGCACCACGATCCGCACCGCGGGCTGGGCGGAGCGCACGCCCGCGACCAGCGAGATCCCGTCGACGAGTCCCTCCTCGTCGCCCTCCTGCACGGGCACCGCCGGGCGGGTGCCGGGCACATGGCCGCCGAGGTCGGCGTCGACCAGGAGGACGTCGAAGCGGCGGCCCTCACCGGCCGCCCGCTCCAGGCAGCGCAGCGCGGCGGGGCCGCTGCCGGCGGCGGAGACGTCGACGTCCGGCTCGGCGGCCAGGGCGGCAGCGAGCGACTCGGCGAAGATACGGTGGTCGTCCACGACCAGGACTCGGATACGAACCACGAAACCCCCTTCCCCAGGCTCCAGTTGGAGCAGGGGACGACAAAGGCCTGGAGAGACCCGCCGTCAGCCGGTCCGCAGGACCGGACAGGTGCGGAGAACGACGACCCGTGCGGGTACGACACCTTCGGACAAGGACGCGCGCCGCACGGCCGCCGCCGTCGCGGAAACTGCTACCCCACCGCGGGCGCCGTACCCGCCTGTCTCGCCCCCTGAGCGGCACCGGCCCCCACCGGTGCTGTTCCACAGAGTACGGATGACAGCACGCAGCGGAAGCGGATTTACAGAACTGGTCGTCCGTCGCGTTTATCGTGTGCCGCATGTTTCGTATTGAGGCGGAAGTCGACAAAGGCCGACGTGATCTGCTCCGCTCCCGGCTGCGGGACACCGACACGGCGGCGTCCCCGGTCCTCGCGGCCCTGCGCGGCACGCCCGGCGAACGCGAAGTCCCCCTGCACGTCTGGGCCCTGGACCGCGCCGGCGACCTGGCTGGCGGCCTGGTCGGCCACACCTGGACGACCTGGCTGCACGTCACCTATCTGTGGGTCGACGCCGCCCACCGCGGCACGGGCCTCGGCTCGCGCCTGCTGGCGAGGGCGGAGCACATCGCCCGCACCGAGCGCTCCTGCACCGCCGCCCGCCTGGAGACCTGGGACTTCCAGGCCCCCCGCTTCTACGAGAGACAGGGCTACGAGGTGGTGTCCGTGATCCCCGACTACCCACCGGGCATCACGGAGTACACGCTGACCAAGCGGCTACCGGCACCGTGAGACCGGCACCGCGGAGGAAGCCAGGTCCGACACCCGGCGCCACCCCACCCCGAGCCGCGGACGTCAGACCAGACGCCGCGCCCCCGTCGAAGGCACCGCCTCGAAGACCCGCGGGGCGGTGAAGCCCGCTGCCGCGAAGGCCTCTTCGACGGCCTTGGTGTGGGTGTCGACGTCGTCGGCCTCGGTCAGGACGATCGCCGAACCGCCGAAGCCGCCGCCGGTCATCCGGGCGCCCAGCGCACCCGCCCCGAGCGCCGTGTCGACGACCAGGTCCAGCTCCGGGCAGGAGATGCGGAAGTCGTCGCGCAGGGAGGCGTGGCCCTCGGTGAGGACCGGGCCGATCGCACGGGTGTCACCGGCACGGAGGAGTTCCACGACGCGCTCGACGCGGTGGTTCTCCGTCACGATGTGGCGGACCAGGCGCCGTACCTCATCCTCGTCGCCGAGCCGGGCCAGCGCCGCGTCCAGGCCGTCGTACGGGACGTCCCGCAGGGCGTCGACGCCGAGGAGGGCCGCGCCCTTCTCGCAGCCCGCCCGGCGCTTGCCGTACTCGCCGCCGCTGTGCGCGTGCTTGACCCGGGTGTCCACGACCAGCAGTCGCAGGCCCTCGGCCGCGAGGTCGAAGGGGATCTGCTGCTGGGACAGGTCACGGGTGTCCAGGAACAGCGCGTGGCCCTGCTCGCAGCAGGCCGACGCCGTCTGGTCCATGATGCCGGTCGGCACGCCGACGTAGACGTTCTCGGCGCGCTGGCACAGCCGGGCCAGCTTCCAGCGCGGCAGACCGAGTTCGTACAGGTCGTCGAGCGCCAGCGCGATCACGACCTCCAGCGCGGCGGACGAGGACAGGCCGGCGCCCGTCGGGACCGTGGCGGACAGGTGGACGTCCGCGCCGGTGACGGCGTGGCCCGCCTCGCGCAGGGCCCAGACCACGCCCGCCGGGTACGCCGTCCAGTCCTCGTCGCTCTGCGGGGCGAGGGCGTCCAGCCGCAGCTCCGCGACCCCGCCCTGGACGTCCGCCGAGTGCAGGCGCAGGACGCCGTCGGTGCGGCGGGAGACCGCCGCGGTCGCACGGTGCGGCAGTGCGAACGGCATGACGAAGCCGTCGTTGTAGTCGGTGTGCTCGCCGATCAGGTTGACCCGGCCCGGCGCCGCCCACACCCCCTCCGGCTCGGCGCCGTACAGCTCGGCGAAGCGCTCCGCGACCTGCTGTGCCCCCACTAGTGCTCCCTTGTGATGTGCTGCGCGAACTCCCAGGCGTCCGCGACGATGCCCGCGAGATCCGCGCGGGTCGGGTTCCAGCCCAGTTTCTCGCGGGCGGTGTCCGCCGAGGCGACCAGCACCGCCGGGTCGCCGCCGCGGCGCGGGGCCACGATCTCCGGGATCGGGTGGCCGGTGACCCGGCGGACCGTCTCGATGACCTCGCGGACGGAGAAGCCCTCGCCGTTACCGAGGTTGCAGATCAGGTGCTCGCCCGGCCGCGCGGCGGTCAGGGCCAGCAGATGGGCCTCGGCCAGGTCCGCCACGTGGATGTAGTCGCGGACGCAGGTGCCGTCGGGGGTGGCGTAGTCGTCGCCGAAGACCGAGATCGCCTCGCGGCGGCCCTGGGCGACCTGGAGGACCAGGGGGATCAGGTGCGACTCGGGGTCGTGGCGCTCGCCGTAGGCGCCGTACGCGCCCGCCACGTTGAAGTAGCGCAGCGAGACCGCCGCGAGGCCATGGGCGTTCGCCTCGCCGGTGATCATGTGGTCGACGGCGAGCTTGGTGGCGCCGTAGGGGCTGGTCGGCTTCGTCGGGGCGGTCTCCAGGATCGGGACCTGCTCCGGCTCGCCGTACGTCGCCGCCGTGGAGGAGAAGACGAGCTTGCGGACGCCCGCCTCGCGCATCGCGCCGAGCAGGGCGAGGGAGCCGGCGACGTTGTTCTCCCAGTACTTCTCCGGCTTCACCACCGACTCGCCGACCTGCGAGGACGCGGCGAAGTGCAGCACGCCGTCATAGGAGGGGTCGAGCCACTTGGCGGCGTCGCGGATGTCGCCCTCGATGAAGGTGGCGCCCGCCGGCACGCCCTCGCGAAAGCCCGTGGAGAGGTTGTCGAGGACGGTGACCTCGTGGCCGGCCTCCAGCAGATGCTGGGCCACGACACTGCCGACGTAACCCGCGCCGCCCGTCACCAGGTACTTCATGAACTCGCTACCTCTCGCAGTCGCTCGGCCGCGCGCTCCGGCGGCACGTCGTTGATGAACACGCTCATGCCGGACTCGGAACCCGCGAGAAACTTCAGCTTGCCGGAAGTGCGGCGGATGGTGAAAAGCTCGAGGTGGAGCGCGAAGTCGTCCCTCGTCACCCCGTCGAACTCCGCCAGCGGGCCGAACGGGGCCTGGTGCCAGGCCGCGATGTACGGCGTCGGAGGCTCACCGGTGCCGAAGATCCGGTCGAAGCGCCTCAAGAGTTCCAGATAGACCTGGGGGAATTCTGTGCGTGCCGCCTCGTCGAGGGCGAGCAGGTCGGGGACGCGCCGCTTCGGGTACAGGTGGACCTCGTACGGCCAGTGCGCCGCGTACGGCACGAAAGCGACCCAGTGTTCACCCTCAAGGACGACCCGCTCGCCGGCCAGCTCCCGCTCCAGAACGGCGTCGAACAGGTTCTCCCCGCCGGTCGCCTCCTTGTGCGCGGCGAGCGAGCGGAGCATCAGCGCGGTGCGGGGGGTGGTGAAGGGGTAGGCGTAGATCTGTCCGTGCGGGTGACCGAGGGTCACGCCGATCTCCTCGCCCCGGTTCTCGAAGCAGAAGACCTGCTCGACGGAGAGCAGATGCGACAGCTCCGACGTCCGGTCCGTCCAGGCCTCCAGCACGAGACGGGCCTGCTCGACGCTCAGGGAGGCGAAGGAGGCGTCGTGGTCCGAGGTGAAGCAGACGACCTCGCAGCGGCCACAGGCGCCGGCGAGCGAGGGGAACCGGTTCTCGAAGACGACGACGTCGTACGACGAGTCCGGGATCTCGCTGAGCCGGTCGCCCCGCGTCGGGCACAGCGGGCACTCGTCGGCCGGCGGGTGGTACGTGCGGCCCTGCCGGTGGGAGGCGACGGCGACCGAGTCGCCGAGCAGCACGTCCGGGCGGATCTCGGACGTGGTCACCGTGCGGTCCAGGGGCCGGCGGTCGACGGCGTCCCGCACGGTGTCGTCCCGGAGGTCGTAGTAGATCAGCTCACGACCGTCGGCCAGCCGGGTCGAGGTCTTCTTCACGCCGGACTCCTCTACGTCCCGCACCCAATCACTCAACACAATCAAACATAACAGACCACAACCCGACAACACCTAGGATCATCACAATCAAACAAAGAACACCAACAGAAGTGTTCAATTACTGAACGCGGAGACGTAGGTTCCGCTCTGGATCAGTTCGCGCAACGAAGCGAGTTCTCATGCAAACCCCCACAGACAGCCCCCTGTATCTGGCGGCGGAACTACGGCTCCCCACCAACTGGCTGGACTACACGATCCTGGCGATCTACTTCGTCGTCGTCCTCGGCATCGGCTTCGCGGCCCGCCGCTCGGTGAAGACCAGCCTCGACTTCTTCCTCTCCGGACGCTCGCTGCCCGCCTGGATCACCGGCCTCGCCTTCATCTCGGCGAACCTGGCGGCCACCGAGATCCTGGGCATGGCCGCGAACAGCGCCCAGTACGGCGCCTACACCGTGCACTGGTACTGGATCGGCGCCATCCCCGCCATGGTCTTCCTGGGCCTGGTGATGATGCCCTTCTACTACGGCAGCAAGGTCCGCTCGGTCCCCGAGTTCCTGCTGCTGCGCTTCGACCGGGCCGCTCACCTGCTCAGTTCGATCCTGTTCGCGTTCGCCGCCATCCTGATCGCGGGCGTCAACCTCTACGCCCTCGCGATCGTCGTCGAGGCGCTGCT
Organism: Streptomyces sp. NPDC052101; assembly: GCF_040680235.1. Lineage (NCBI taxonomy): Bacteria > Bacillati > Actinomycetota > Actinomycetes > Kitasatosporales > Streptomycetaceae > Streptomyces > Streptomyces sp. NPDC052101. The sequence continues at coordinate 471,808 of NZ_JBFAWH010000003.1, read as the reverse complement.
CGGCTGGCCGCAGTGGGTCGCCATCGTCGTCGCCGGCGCGTTCGTGCTCGCGTACATCACGCTCGGCGGCCTCTCCTCCGCGATCTACAACGAGGTCCTCCAGTTCTTCGTGATCCTGGCCGCCCTCATCCCGATCACCATCCTCGGCCTGAAGAAGGTCGGCGGCTGGGGCGGGCTGACCCACAAGCTCACCGCGACCCACGGCCACAACTTCACGACCGCCTGGGGCGGGACCGGCATCGGCAGCGTCAACCCGCTCGGCGCCAACTGGCTGACCATCGTCCTCGGCCTCGGCTTCGTCCTCTCCTTCGGCTACTGGACCACCAACTTCGCCGAGGTGCAGCGCGCCCTGTCCGCGAAGAACCTCTCGGCCGGCCAGCGCACCCCGCTGATCGCCGCCTACCCGAAGATCTTCATCGTCTTCCTGGTGATGATCCCGGGCCTGGTCGCCGCCGCGCTCGTACCGAAGATCGGCTCCTCCGGCTCCGGCCTGCAGTACAACGACGCCATCCCGTACCTGATGCAGGAGCTGCTGCCCAACGGCGTGCTCGGCATCGCGGTCACCGGTCTGCTGGCGGCCTTCATGGCGGGCATGGCGGCGAACGTGTCGTCCTTCAACACCGTGTTCACCAACGACATCTGGGCCAAGTACGTGGTGCGCGGCCGCGAGGACGCGTACTACGTCCGCTTCGGCCGCCTGATCACCGCGATCGGCGTGGCCGCCTCGGTCGGCACGGCGTTCCTGGCGTCCTCGTTCTCGAACATCATGAGCTACCTGCAGACGCTGTTCTCCTTCTTCAACGTGCCGATGTTCGTCGTCTTCATCGTCGGCATGTTCTGGAAGCGCGCGTCCGCCAAGTCCGGCTTCTGGGGCCTGCTCGCGGGCACCGTGACCGCGATGGTCAACTACTTCGTGCTCTACAAGAAGGGCATCATCTCGATCCCCTCCGACCAGGGCGCCAACTTCGTCTCCGCGATCGCGGGCTTCGTCGCCGGCGCGGTCGTGATGGTCGCGGTGTCCTTCTTCACCAAGCCGAAGCCGGCGGAGGAACTCCAGGGGCTCGTCTACGGCACCCGCTCCCCCGGCATGGCCGAGGCGCCCGCCGCCGGCGACGACGCCTGGTACCGCAAGCCGGCCCTGCTGGGCTGGGGCGCGGTCGTACTGGCCGCCGCCTGCTACATCCCGTTCTCGTTCTGACACGGAAGGACCGAGGAACCATGAGCGACAACTCCGAGCACTCCGACCGCCGTCACGAGCCCTTCCACTACAGCGAGGAGGACGTCCAGCGGGAAGTCACCGAGCTGGAGGGCAAGTCCGCGACCGCGGCCCGCATCTTCGACCTGCGCCGCATCATCGGCGGCCTGTTCGTGGTGTACGGCGTCATCGTCACGATCACCGGCATCACCGACTCCCAGTCCGCCATCGACAAGGCCCAGGGCGTCAACATCAACCTCTGGACCGGGATCGGCATGCTGCTGCTGGGCATCTTCTTCCTGGCCTGGCTCAAACTCAGGCCGACGCCTCCGGCGGTTTCGCCGGAGGAGACGCACGGGGAGTAGAGCGCCGTTCCCGACTGCGGGCGCGCGGGGGCTGGTCGCGCAGTTCCCCGCGCCCCTGGGGGTTGCAGCTCAGCCTCCGCGAGCAGCGCCCGACGTGACCCGCCGCAGCACCAGTGCCTAATCCGGGCCGGGGTTCAGTGGGCCCGCCCGGTCCAGCAGACCCGTGCGCGCGGCCAGCGCCGCCGCCTCCAGGCGCGACCCCACCCCCAGTTTCATCAGCACCCGCTGCACATGCGTGCGCGCGGTGCTCGGCGCGATCCGCATCCCGGCCGCGATCAGCCGCGTGTCCTCCCCGTCGGCCACCCGCACCAGGACCTCGACCTCCCGCGGCGTCAGCATCGACAGCAACCGCTGGGCCTCGTCGTCAGGTTGTGCGGCGGGGTTGAGCAGCTCCCCGAAGGCCCCTTGGAGCAGCTGCGGAGCGACCGCCGCCTCCCCCGCGCGCGCCTTCATGATCGCCCGCTCGACGCCCTCTATCCGCTCGTCGTGCCGCACATACCCGCAGGCGCCCGCGGCGAACGCCGCCGCGATCCCGCGCGGCGAGGGCACGGGGCCGAGCACCACCACCGCCACCTGCGGCCGGTCCCGCTTGATCTTCGCCACCGGGTCGAAGACACCCGGTTCGGCCGGTGCCGCCGTACCCAGCAGGCACACCTCCGGCGCCCGTGCGATCACCAGGTCCGCCGCGCCCGCGGCCGGAGCCGCCGCGGCGAGCACCCGGTGCCCGCGCAGCTTGAGCGCCGACGCCAACGCCTCCGCGAGCAGGCGATGGTCGTCGACGACCATGAGCCGTACTCCCATAGAGCAACCCCCCAGTCCCCCCCATGGATGCCCCACTATGGACGTCCAATGGTCCGCAAGGACAGAGGGCCCCCCGGCACCCCGCCCTTCATGCCCCCGGAAGCTACACGCTTGTTCGACGTATTGCTGCCCCTCTTGATGAGAAGTGCCCCGGATCGATGAAATCCGGGGCACTTCTCGGTAAGTCACCCATTCGGGCGAGACACGCTACGGCGTCGGCGCGCCGGTCAGCCGCTCGTGCCGTACGCGGCCACCAGGTCCTCCTTGCCGTCCGACGCCCAGCCCTTCTCCTTGGCGTAGACCTGCGACATGTACAGACGCCCGTCGCCGAAGAGGATCTCCGAGTCCTCCGGCAGCATGTTGGACTCTGCGCTCCGCTCGCCGTTCAAGGCCGGGTTCTGCAGCAGCGTGGTCGCCTTGAAGGATCCGCCGTCGATGCTGACGACCTGCCCGCCCTTGTCGTAGGGCGGCTTCTTGTAGGCGATCAGGTTGCCGCCGTCCATGCGCAGCGGGCTCAGCAGATAGCCGTCGCCGGCTTCGAGGCGCTGGCCGGTCGGCTTGCCGGTGTTCAGGTCGAAGGAGACGATCTCGTTGGTGCTGCCGAAGGAGCCGTTGCCGTCGTGCTCCTCGGTCGGCACGTACAGCTTGCCGTTGCCCGCGACGATCGACTTGCAGGCCTCGATGACGTAGAGGCCGTCACACTTGCCGCCGTAGTTCTTGCCCGGCGCGGAAATGTGGGCGAGCAGTTTGCCGGTCTTGTTGTCGATGGAGAAGTAGTCCGAGACCTCGCTGCCGTCACCGGCGCTGTCGCCGACGTCGGCGGCCACCACGAGCGGGTCGGTGGAGACGATGGAGGCGTACTGGATCCCCGGGTCCATCTTGTACTCGGAGATCACCTTCCCGGTCTTCGGGTCGAGCGTCTGGATGAGCAGCTGCTTGTTGTCGGAGTCTCCGCACTTGCGCACGGCGACCAGCTTGTCGCCGCCGCCGTAGCCGTTGTCGTAGCAGGCGTCGCCCACCTTCGGCAGCCACAGCGGCTTGGCCGAGTCGATGTCGAAGGCGGCGGCGCCCCTGCTGTCGCCGACCGCGACGGTGCGCTGAGCGACCGTCACATTCCGGTAGCTGATGGGATAGTCACCGGAGTTGACCGACTTCGTCCACAGCTTTTTACCCGCGTTGAGATCGATCGCGGAGATCTGTGTGCACCCGGCAATGTCCTTCTTCGTGTTCCACTTCGGCTGGTAGACGATCGCGGTCCTGCCGTCGGACGTGGCATGCGGGCTGGCCGCGCAGACCGGGCCGGGCAGCGGGATCGTCCACAGCTTCGTGCCCTTGACCGGGTCGTAGCCGACGATCTCGGCCATGCCGCTCTTGGCGTACACCTTGTCGGTCAGCCACGAACCCTCGGTGCTGATCGAGTCGTTCGCGGTGGGCAGCGGGACCTCGAACAGCACCTTGCCCGCGGGGTTGGCCGGCACCTTCTCCTTGCCGCCGGTCCCGCCCCCGGTGCCGCCGCCGCTCTTGCCGCCGGTGCCGCCGCTGGAGGAGGCGGTGTGGTGCGTCTTGCCGTCGTCCCCGGAGGAGTTGGCGTACCAGAAGCCGCCGCCGACGATCAGCGCGATGGCCACGACCGCGGCGACGACGATGATCAGCGTGGTGTTGTTCCGCCCGCCGCCGCTCTGTCCCGGCTGCGGCTGCATCGGCACGGTCGGCGGCTGGCCCGGATAGCCGTAACCCGGCTGGGCGGGCTGCCCGTACGGGTTCTGCGGCTGGCCGCCGTAGGGGGCGGCGGGCTGCTGTCCGCCGGGGTAGCCGTAGCCGGGCTGGGGCGGCTGCGGGGCCGGCGCGGCCTGCGGGTAGCCGTAACCGGGCTGCGGCTGGGGCGGCTGAGGTGCCTGCTGCGGGTAGCCGTAGCCGGGCTGCGGCTGAGGGGGCTGCGGGGCCTGCGGCGGCTGCGGAGGCTGCGGAGGCTGCGGCTGCGGCGGGGTCGGGGGGCCGAAACCGGGCTGCTGCGGGGGCTGGTTCGGCGGCGGAGGAGGCGGCTGAGTCATGGGACGGATACCTCGGTGAGGCTCGAAAGCCGTACGGCGAAGGGATACGGCGAAGGGACAGGGATACGGCGAAGGGTTTCGCCACGAACAGGGGGAGCCGGGACGCGGCTCAGTTGCCGAAGGCCATGATCATCTTCTCCTTCGACTGCCCGCTGCCGGACAGCCGGCCGGCGGAGATGAAGAACCGCCCGTCGGCCCAGCCCACGACACCGTCGTAGAAGGCGCCCTCGATCTCGGCCGTGCCCTGCGGGTTCTGCAGCAGCTTGGTGGTCCTGGGAGAGGAACCGGTGACGGGGATCGACACCACCTGGCCGCCCGCGTCGTACGACGGCTCCACATACGCGACGAGCTTGCCGCCCTCGGCCTTCACCGGGTACATCGGCTCGGCGGCCGGGGACTTGGCCCGCCACCGCGCCTTGCCGTCGGCCAGGCCGATCGCGACGATCTCGTTGGCGGTGCTGGTGGTGTCCGTCGGCAGGTACAGCGTGTCGGCGTCGGCCGCGACGCCCTGACAGCCCTGCAGACCCTGGTCGAGGAAGCCGCAGCGTGGCGCGAACTTCTCGTCGACCTTCACCTCGGAGCGGAACTTGCCGTCCTTGGTGAACGTGGAGATGTTCCAGGCCTTCTTGTCCGGGTTGGTCAGGTACACCACGAGCGGGTCCAGGGAGTACACCTTGGTCACCTCCCAGCCCTTCTTGACCGGCTGGTTCCACTTGACCTTGCCGGTGGCCGGGTCCAGTTCCTGGATCTCGTAGTGCTCGTTGGGCTCGAACGGGGCGCAGGAGGACGCCTGGATCAGCCGGCCGGCGCCGCCCGCGTACCCGGACGGAGCGCAGGACCCGCCGTACTCCCCCTTCTCGTACAGCTTCTTGCCGCTGTCGACGTCGTACGCCGTGCCCGCCCCCGAGCGGCCCACCATCAGCGTCTCGCCGCTGATGGTCAGGTCGATCTCGACCTGGATGTCGAACGCCCCGCGGTGGTCGGTCCTGCCGCTCCAGCCCTTCTGGCCGGTGTCCAGGTCGATCTGCTGGAGCTGGTTGCACTCGGCCTTGCTGTCCGTGCCGTTCATGTACGCCACGACGACCTTGCCGTCTGCCGAGGGCTCCGGGGTGACCGCGCAGATCTTCTGCGGGAAGGTGATCGGGCTCCAGGCGGGCTTGCCGTCGCCGACGCTGTAGCCGAAGACCTGCTTGTACGCCGCCTTCACCGCCGTCTTGCCGGTGACCCACAGGCCCGGCGCGTCGGCGCCCGAACCGGGGGTGTCCGGCGCCGACTTGTACCAGAGCACCTTCGCCTCGCCGGCCTGCCGGCCCGCGTTGAGGTTCTCCGGGTCGTCACCGCCGCCGGTCGAACTCGACGCGCTCGGCGCGGTGGTGGCGGAGTGCTTGGGGTCGTCGCTGTGCTGGGCGACCGGCTTCTTCTTGCCGTCGCCGCTCGTGACCGCGTACACCGTGCCGCCGATGACGAGCAGCGCGGCGACCGCCGCGCCGATGATCAGCGCGGTCCTCCCCTTGGGCCTGCCGCCCGGCATGGCACCGGGCGCGCCCGGGTACGGCGGCTGCTGGCCGAAACCGGGCTGCGGCGGCGCGCCGTACGGGCCGGGCTGCTGCGGATAGCCGTAGAGACCCGGGGTGCCCGCTGCGGTGGGCGCGCCGTACGGGCCCGGCTGCTGGGGATGGCCGTAGCCCGGCTGGGGCGGCTGCGGCGGGACGGCGGGCGGCTGGGCCGGCGGCGGGGGCGTGGGCGGTACACCGGGAGCGCCGAAGCCGCCGCCTTGTGGCGGCTGGCCCGGTGGCGCTCCGAAGCCGCCCTCCGGCGGCTGGTTGGGCGGCTGAGTCATCAGCGCTCTTCCCCCTCGTTCACTGATTTTTAGCCACGCCCTGAGGTTCTTGACGGACCCTGGGTCGTTACTCAGACAGTTCTCAGACGGCCCTTTCTATCACCCGGTACTGACAGCGCACGGGCTCGGATCCGCCGCTGTTCCCAAGGGACGACCGGCCTGTGATGCCGTCGTTATGCGCCTTCACGCCCCCTTCACGCGGCGCACGCAACAGCGCCGCGCGCCGGGAGAAGACAACGGCGGGGCGGGGAGGGAGGGCAGCGAAGCCCGGGCATGCGGTGGCTGATTCACGCCAGGGGCGCGGGTATGGGTTGCGCACGCCCTCGCGCCCGCGCCCGCGCCGTCGCGCTCGTACGCGTTACGCGTCCTCCGCCAGCTCCAGCCAGCGCAGCTCCAGTTCCTCGCGCTCTGCGGCCAAGTCCCGCAGCCGGCCGTCCAGTTCGGCGACCTTCCCGAAGTCGGTGGCGTTCTCGGCGATCTGGGCGTGCAGCTTGGTCTCCTTCTCGGAGATCTTGTCCAACTGCCGCTCGATCTTCTGGAGTTCCTTCTTGGCGGCGCGCTGGTCGGCGGCGCTCTTCTCCGTCGCCGCCGGCTTGGGCGCCGCGGCGGCGGCCTGCGCGGCGACCGCCTCCTCCATGCGCTGGCGCCGCTCCAGGTACTCGTCGATGCCGCGCGGCAGCATCCGCAGGGCGCCGTCGCCGAGCAGGGCGAAGATCCGGTCCGTGGTGCGCTCGACGAAGAACCGGTCGTGGGAGATGACGATCATCGAGCCGGGCCAGCCGTCGAGGACGTCCTCGAGCTGGGTGAGCGTCTCGATGTCGAGATCGTTGGTGGGCTCGTCCAGGAAGAGGACGTTCGGCTCGTCCATGAGGAGCCGCAGCAGCTGAAGCCGCCGCCGCTCACCGCCGGAGAGGTCCCCGACCGGCGTCCACTGCTTCTCCTTGCTGAAGCCGAACGTCTCGCACAGCTGCCCGGCGGTCATCTCGCGCCCCTTGCCGAGGTCGACGCGCTCACGGACCTGCTGCACGGCCTCCAGGACCCGCCAGGTGGGGTCGAGTTCGGCGACCTCCTGGGAGAGGTAGGCGAGCTTCACGGTCCTGCCGACGGCGACGCGTCCGCCGGCCGGCTGCTGCTCGCCCTCGGTGCGCGCCGCCTCGGCCATGGCACGCAGCAGCGAGGTCTTGCCGGCGCCGTTCACACCGACGAGACCGATCCGGTCGCCGGGGCCCAGCTGCCAGGTGACGTGCTTCAGCAGCACCTTGGGCCCGGCCTGCACGGTGACGTCTTCCAGGTCGAAGACGGTCTTGCCGAGCCGCGAGGAGGCGAACTTCATCAGCTCGGAGCTGTCCCGGGGCGGCGGCACGTCCGCGATCAGCTCGTTGGCGGCCTCGACGCGGAAGCGCGGCTTGGAGGTGCGCGCGGGGGCGCCGCGGCGCAGCCAGGCCAGCTCCTTCCTGATCAGGTTCTGCCGCTTGACCTCTTCGGTGGCGGCGATCCGCTCGCGCTCGGCACGGGCGAAGACGTAGTCCGAGTAGCCGCCCTCGTACTCGTACACGTCACCGCGCTGCACGTCCCACATGCGGGTGCAGACCTGGTCGAGGAACCACCGGTCGTGGGTGACGCACACCAGCGCCGAGCGCCGGTTCGGCAGGTGGCGGGCGAGCCAGGCAATGCCTTCGACGTCGAGGTGGTTGGTGGGCTCGTCGAGGACGATCAGGTCCTGGTCCTCGATGAGCAGCTTGGCGAGCGCGATACGGCGCCGCTCGCCACCGGACAGCGGCCCGATGACGGTGTCGAGCCCCTTGGGGAAGCCCGGCAGGTCCAGCCCCCCGAACAGTCCCGTCAGCACATCCCTGACCTTGGCGTTGCCCGCCCACTCGTGGTCGGCCATGTCGCCGATGACCTCGTGCCGGACGGTGGCGGCCGGGTCGAGGGAGTCATGCTGCGTGAGCACGCCGAGCCGCAGCCCGCCGGAGTGCGTGACGCGTCCGGTGTCGGCCTCCTCCAGCTTGGCGAGCATCCGGATGAGGGTGGTCTTGCCGTCGCCGTTGCGCCCGACGACCCCGATCCGGTCCCCTTCCGACACACCGAGCGAGACGCCGTCCAGCAGGGCACGGGTGCCGTACACCTTGCTGACGTTCTCGACATTGACCAGGTTGACGGCCATTTCACTCCTGTGCGCGGGGACCTCAGCCTTCTAGCGTAGGGCCTGCGGAGGCGGGGGCGGGGCGCGAGGGGGTTGTCACTCTTTGTGATGACGTGATCGGGATGCGGCCGCTACCGTGGAGGGCAGGCGCCAGGATCTTGTCCATGGGAGGAACCATGACGGCCCAGCCTGTTGAGCGGTCCGGGTGGCGGATGCCGCCGATGGACGGCTACACCATCGACGACCTGCTCACCATGCCGGATCTCCCGCCGCACACGGAGCTGATCGACGGGAGCTTGGTCCTTGTGAGCCCGCAGCGCTATTTCCACTTCGCCGCGATGGACTTGCTGGTGACCGGCCTGCGCCGAACCATGCCGTCCGATCTGAAGGTCGCGCGCGAGATGACGGTGGTGCTGGATCGGCGCAATGGCCCCGAGCCCGATATCTCCGTGATCAAGGCCGCCGCTAAGAAGGGAATGAAGCAGACGTACTTCGAGGCTAAGGACGTCGTGCTCGCCGTTGAAGTCATCTCCCCGGAGTCCGAGGCCCGCGACCGACTGACCAAGACGCACAAGTACGCCGCAGCAGGTATCCAGTACTACTGGCTGGTCGAGATGGCCGGGCCGGACGACCACCCCGTCGTCGAGGTCTTCGAACTCTCGGCGGAGACGGGCATGTACCGGCCGACCGGCACCTACCGCGACCGTATCAAGGTCGACAAGCCGTACTCCATCGACATCGATCTGACGGCAATCGACGAACTCTGAAGGGCACCCTCAGACCACCATCGCCCCCGGCACCGGCCCCTGCGCCATCCGCACCGCCCTGCACGTCCCCGACGCCCGCAGGGCCTCGGCCACCTTCTCCGCCGACTCGGCATCACGCGCGAGGAAGGCCGTCGTAGGCCCGGAACCGGAGACCAGCGCAGCAAGCGCACCGGCCCCGCGCCCCGCCGCCAGCGTGTCCGCCAGCTCCGGGAACAGGGACAGCGCCGCGGGCTGAAGATCATTGGACACGGCCGCGGCCAGCGCCTCCGCGTCGCCCTTCGCCAGCGCCTCCAGCAGCTCCGCCGAAGCCACCGGCTCCGGGATCTCCCGCCCCTTTGCCAGCCGGTCGAACTCACGGAAGACCTCCGGGGTGGACAGCCCCCGCTCGGCCATCGCGAACACCCAGTGGAAGGTGCCGCCGACCTCCCGGGAGGTCAGCCGCTCCCCGCGCCCGACCCCCAGAGCCGCCCCGCCGACCAGGCTGAACGGCACGTCACTGCCCAGCTCGGCACAGATCGCGAGCAGCTCTGCCCGCGAAGCGCCCGCGCCCCACAGCGCGTCACAGGCGAGCAGCGCGCCCGCGCCGTCCGCGCTGCCGCCGGCCATGCCGCCGGCGACCGGGATGTCCTTGGCGATGTGGATGTGCACGGCCGGCTCGATGCCCCGGCGAGCGGCGAGCGCGATCGCCGCGCGCGCGGCCAGGTTGCCGTGGTCCAGGGGGACCTGGTCGGCGTCCGCTCCCTCGCAGGTCACGCGGAGTTCGTCGGCCGGAGTGACCGTCACCTCGTCGTACAGGCCGACGGCGAGGAAGACGTTGGCGAGGTCATGGAAACCGTCGGGCCGGGCGGCGCCGACCGCCAGCTGGACGTTGACCTTGGCCGGGACGCGTACGGTCACGCTCACTTGCCCGTCTCCTTGTGCTCGGCGATCCGCGCGAACTCCTCCACCGTCAGCGACTCCCCGCGCGCCTGCGGCGAGACCCCGGCCGCGACCAGGGCCGCCTCGGCGGCAGCGGCGGACCCGGCCCAGCCGGCGAGCGCCGCCCGCAGAGTCTTGCGGCGCTGCGCGAAGGCGGCGTCGACGACCGCGAAGACCTCCTTCCTGGAGGCCGTCGTCTTGATCGGCTCGGTCCGCCGGACGAGGGAGACCAGCCCGCTGTCGACGTTCGGCGCGGGCCAGAAGACGTTGCGGCCGATGGCTCCGGCCCGCTTCACCTCGGCGTACCAGTTGGCCTTCACGGACGGCACGCCGTACACCTTCGAACCGGGCGCGGCGGCCAGCCGGTCGGCGACCTCGGACTGCACCATGACGAGGGTGCGCTCGATGCTCGGGAAGGTTTCGAGCATGTGCAGCAGCACCGGTACGGCGACGTTGTAGGGGAGGTTCGCCACCAGCGCCGTCGGCGGGGGGCCGGGCAGTGCGGTGACGTGCATCGCGTCCGAGTGGACCAGCGCGAACCGGTCGGCGCGCGCCGGCATGCGCGCCCCGATGGTCGCGGGCAGGGCCGCGGCGAGTACGTCGTCGATCTCGACGGCGGTGACCCGGTCGGCGGCCTCCAGCAGCGCGAGCGTGAGGGAACCGAGCCCCGGGCCGACCTCGACGACCACGTCGTCGGGGCGGACCTCCGCGGTGCGCACGATACGGCGGACCGTGTTGGCGTCGATCACGAAGTTCTGGCCGCGCTGCTTGGTGGGACGGACACCGAGCGCTGCCGCGAGTTCACGGACGTCGGCGGGGCCGAGGAGGGCGTCGGGGGTGGGGCTGCTCACGGGACAAGGGTACGGGGGTCCGCCCGGCCGGCTTGCCAGGTGCCCTGTGCCGGGGCCGACCGGGGGCGGGGTCGCACTCACCGGCGCCGGCGGGGTGCTGCTCACGCAGGTGCGGCGGCCGCAACCCCCCGGGGGGCGCGGGGCTGTGTCGATATGCGGCTTCCGCCGCGTGGGCGCGACCAGCCGCCCACTCACCCGCACCCGGCAGACGGCCGCGAGCCCGACGGCGCATCCCCGTACCCGCCGCCGTCAGCCGTGCAGCCGCGCCCCGCAGTGCGGCCAGGGCGTCGCCCCCCGCCGCGTGTACAGCTTCTTCGCGCGAAACGTCTGCTCCTCCGCCGGGGCGTCCTGCGGACGGCCGCTGCCGCCGAGGCTGTGCCAGGTGAGCGCGTCGAACTGGTAGAGCCCGCCGAACGTGCCCGAGGGGTCGACCGCGCTCGGGCGGCCGCCGGACTCGCAGGTGGCGAGGCCGCGCCAGTTCAGGTGGTCCGCGCCGGACACGGAGTGCGGCAGCGGCTTGGTGCCCACCTTCACGATCTGCTTGCGCGGTTTGCGCACCACTTCGGAGGTCTCCCGGCGCGGTTTCTCCCGGACGCCGTTGACGATGCGCAGCAGGAAGGTGTCGCGTCGCAGGCCGGGCAGTCCGGCCTGCGCGACGACCTCGGTGCCCTTGAAGAGCGTGGGGTCATCGGTGCGCTCGACGTCGAAGGGGATCTGCTCCTCGCGGACCTCCCGGCTGCCGCTGACCCGCAGTACGGTCACCGTCTGCCCGTCGCGCGGGAAGCTGTCGGGCGGGACGGAGGTGGCGTCCTGGCCGTGCAGGCCGATCCCGGCCTCCTCCAGGGCCTCGCGGACGGTGGCCGCGTTGGTGCGGATGGTCCGGGTGCGGCCGTCGGCCATGATCGTGACGGCGCGTTCGGTGCGCACGTCGAGCGCGAGCCCGGCGCGTCCGATGCGCTGGGAGCGTGAGACGGACAGATACGCGCCCTCGGCGCGCACTCCCAGTTCGTCCAGCGCTCCTGCCACGGTGTGCGCCGTCGTCCACACCTCGCGCCGTCGGCCGTCCAGGGTGAGCCGGACGGGGCGCCCGTAGCGCACGGCGACCGCGTCTCCGCTGGCGAGCGCCGCGCCGGGGGCGGGCGCGATCATGTCGTGCTCCCCCGTGCGCACGCCCTCGTCCGTGAGCAGCTCGCGCACGTCGTCGGCGAAGGTGTGCAGGGTGCGCTGCTTGCCGTCGACGGTCAGCTCGATCGCCTTGTCCTTGGCGACGAACGCGGTGGTGCCGCCGGCGAGGAAGGCCACGACCAGCGCCTGCGGCAGCAGGCGGCGCACGGTGGACTCCGGGCGCTCGGCGCAGCGCGCCCTGCGCCGGCGCTCCGCCCGCCCACCCGTTATGGCGAGCGACCCGGCGTCACACACCCCGTCCTCGTCCGGCGCGCTCCCGCCGTCGTCCCGTGCGCTCCAGGTGTCCGCCGCGCTCCGGGCCCCCGGCATGCTCCCGGTCTGCCGGGGCAGCACCGGCTCGGAGACGAAGTACGCCTGCGCCTCGTAGGCGGGGCGGTAGGTGTCCTCGTACAGCCCGTACGGCAGCGTCTCCGCGGTGTGCACGGAGGCTTCGGAGCCGTACGACCCGTACGGTTGGTACGACTCGTATGTCTCGAACGTCTCGTACTGCGACTTGCTCACGCCGACACACTCCAGAGGTGCCAGAGGGGTCCGGATCGGGCCCCCAGAACCTAGCGGAGCGGTCGTCACTCTCCAAAGCGACGCGACTACGCACTGTTGCCCGTCGAGCGCGCGCTCAGTGCCCGAACAGGGAGGCGGCTCAGTAGCCGAAGGCGCGGGCGGTGTTGGCGGCGAGGGCCGTTGCCAGGTCGTCCTCGTCGATGCCGCGCACGGCGGCCATCGCACGGACCGTGACCGGGACCAGGTAGGGCGCGTTGGGCCTGCCGCGGTACGGCGCCGGGGTCAGGAAGGGCGCGTCGGTCTCCACGAGGACCAGCTCCAGCGGGGCGACGGCGAGGGCGTCCCGCAGATTCTGGGCGTTCTTGAAGGTGACGTTGCCGGCGAAGGACATGAAATAGCCCTCGCGTGCGCAGATCTCCGCCATCTCGGCGTCGCCGGAGTAGCAGTGGAAGACGGTGCGCTCGGGGGCGCCCTCCTCCTTCAGGACCCGCAGGACGTCGGCGTGCGCGTCGCGGTCGTGGATGACGAGCGCCTTGCCGTGCCGCTTGGCGATCTCGATGTGGGCGCGGAAGGACCGCTCCTGGGCGGCCTTGCCCTGCGGGCCGGTGCGGAAGTGGTCCAGCCCGGTCTCGCCGACGCCCTTCACCTGGGGCAGTCCGGCGAGCCGGTCGATCTCGGCGAGGGCCGCGTCCAGCGCCGCCTCGCCGCCCGGCTCCCGGGCGCCCTGCCGCGACCAGCCGTCGGGGTCGCCGTGCACGATGCGCGGGGCCTCGTTGGGGTGCAGGGCGACGGCGGCGTGGACGGCGTCGTACGCGGCCGCGGTCTCGGCGGCCCACCGGGAACCCTTGATGTCGCAGCCGACCTGGACGACCGTCGTCACCCCCACCGACGCGGCCCTGGCGAGGCCTTCCTCGACCGTGCCGGACTGCATGTCGAGGTGGGTGTGCGAGTCGGCGACCGGAACGCGCAGCGGCGGCGGAAGCGGCGGCGCGGCGTTCTTGTCGCCCTTGGCGGTCTGGCCGGCGTTCGAAGGCATGCCCCGATCCTACGAAAGGGGCACGCCCTCGGCGGACGGCGATCCGCTCAGCCGGCCTTGCGGTGGAACGGGTGCAGGAGATCGGACAGATGCCAGTGGTGCGGTTCCTTGGGCTGCGCGGCCCCGACCGGCGGCGCCTCGACCGGCCCCGCCTGCGGCACGCTGTGGTGCCGCTCTGCGGCGCCACGCACCGACGAGACCTGTCCCGCGCGCATGATCCGCACGACGTGGCCGTCGCAGTTGTGGCAGCTGGGCCGGCTCAGCGGCGACGGCACGACCCGGCCGTCGGCCACGTACAGCACGAACTCGTGCCCGTCGGCGTCCGTGTGGTGCTCTATCTCGTACGACTGCTCCCAGCCGTGCCCGCATCGCATGCAGGCGAAGGAATACGACTCGTGAACGACGGCTGTGGGCGTGCCACGGAGGCCGGTCTGCCCTGCGATCTCGCTCATGCCAGCTCCTCTTGTCCGCTGGACGAGGGACGGGTTGTGCGTCCCTTCGACCAGTGGACGCCTTCACCAGCGCGAACGCAGCAGGGCTGTCGAGTGTTGGAGGCGATTTGAGTCTTCCTTGCCGAAAAGGCCCCGGCCGGCCCCGTTTCCCTTTGCCATCGACGACAGCCCTTTGCCGTCCCATGGCCCATCCGCTCACCCGAGAACAGCGCTGCTCAGAGGGGGTATACATGCCGGTCGGGGGCAGCGCCTGAAGGGGCGCGGGGCTCTATCGACATGCGGCTTTGCCGCGTGGGCGCGACAAGCCACCACGGACCCGCACCCGGCGACGGACCGAGCCCCCACGGCGCTACCCGAGCAAACTCCGCTCACTCACCAACACGCTTCGCGGCGACAACCGCGTCGAATACCACCCGCTTCGGAACCCCCGCCTCCACCGCCACCGCGGCAATCGCCTCCTTGCGCCGCTCCCCGGCCTCCTCCCGCACTCGCACCCGGCGCACGAGTTCCTCCGCGTCCAGCTCCTGCGGGCCGGCCTCGGGCGCCCCCTCGACCACGACGGTGATCTCCCCGCGCACGCCCTCCGCGGCCCACCGGGCCAGCTCGGCCAGCGGACCGCGCCGTACCTCCTCGTACGTCTTGGTCAGCTCCCGGCAGACGGCGGCTCGCCGGTCCGCGCCGAAGACCTCGGCCATGGCGGCGAGGGTGTCGTCGAGCCGGTGCGGGGCCTCGAAGTACACAAGGGTGCGCCGCTCGTCCGCGACCTCCCGGAGCCGGGACAGCCGCTCGCCCGCCTTGCGCGGCAGGAAGCCCTCGAAGCAGAACCGGTCGACGGGCAGCCCGGACAGGGCGAGCGCGGTGAGGACGGCGGACGGACCGGGTACGGCGGTGACCTTGATGTCCTTCGCCACGGCCGCCGCGACCAGCCGGTAGCCCGGGTCGGACACGGAGGGCATCCCGGCGTCGGTCACGAGCAGCACACGCGCGCCGCCGAGCAGCTCCTCGACCAGCTCCGGTGTGCGGGCGGATTCGTTGCCCTCGAAGTACGACACCACGCGGCCCCCGAGCGTGACGCCCAGCGCCTGGGTGAGCCGGCGCAGCCGCCGGGTGTCCTCGGCGGCGACCACGTCGGCGCCGGCCAGCTCCTGGGCGAGCCGGGGCGGCGCGTCCGCGATGTCGCCGATGGGGGTACCTGCGAGGACAAGGGTTCCAGTCACGCCCCCATCCTCGCAGGGACCACTGACAGTGCCGCCCGCGACGGCGGGCGGCCAGCTCCGGCACCGGGAAATCGACCGCATCCCGACCGGTACCGCACATGCGCGGGACTCGCACAGGACGGTTCCCTACCATGGCGCGGTGACCAGTACCGCGTCCTCCATGGACCTCCGGCAGGGCCAGACGCCGCACGACCAGCGGCCGTCGTGGCAGCAGCGGCTGCGCCGATTCGGATACGTACCGGCGGGGGACGCGCCCTCGGGCGACGTACGTGAGCGGCTGGTGCCCCCGTATGCCGAGCCGAGTCCCCGGCTGTGGCAGGCGCTCGGCGTGTCGCCGGTCCTCGCCGAGCGGATCACCCGCTGGTCGGGCTGGGGCGGTCCGCTGCTGGTGACGCTGATGGCGGGCCTGCTGCGGTTCTGGAACCTGGGCAGTCCACGCGCGGTGATATTCGACGAGACGTACTACGCCAAGGACGCCTGGGCGCTCGTCCACCGCGGTTTCGAGGTCAACTGGGACAAGAACGCCAACGACCAGGTGCTGCAGATGCACGGCCATCTGGCGATCCCGACGGACGCCGCGTATGTCGTGCACCCGCCGGTGGGCAAGTACGTCATCGGCCTCGGCGAGCTGATGTTCGGGTTCAACCCCTTCGGCTGGCGGTTCATGACGGCACTGCTCGGGACCCTCTCGGTCCTGATGCTGTGTCGGATCGGGCGCCGTATCTTCCGCTCGACGTTCCTCGGCTGCCTCGCGGGCGCGCTGATGGCGGTGGACGGCCTGCACTTCGTGATGAGCCGGACCTCGCTGCTCGACGGCGTGCTGATGTTCTTCGTGCTGGCCGCGTTCGGCTGCCTGATCATCGACCGGGACCGGGCGCGGGAGCGGCTGGCCGCCGCGCTGCCGGCCGACTCGGACGGCCGGGTGCGCCCGGACGCGCGCGTGGCCGACACGTTCCGCTTCGGCCTGCGCCCCTGGCGCTGGGCGGCCGGGCTGATGCTGGGCCTCGCCATCGGCACGAAGTGGAACGGCCTGTACATCCTGGCCGCGTTCTGCGTGATGGCGGTGCTGTGGGACGTCGGCGCCCGCAGGACGGCCGGGGCCCACCACCCGTACGTGGCGGCCCTGAAGTACGACACGGGCATCGCCTTCCTTGCGACGGTCCCGGTGGCGATCGCCGTCTACCTGGCCTCCTGGACCGGCTGGATCCTCTCCCCGACGAACGGCACCGGCGGCTACTACCGCAACTGGGCGGCCACCGACGGCAAGGGCGGCAGCTGGACCTTCCTGCCGGACTGGCTGCGCAGCCTGTGGCACTACGAGCACGAGGTCTACAAGTTCCACATCGGGCTCACGCAACCGCACACCTACCAGTCCAACCCGTGGAGCTGGATCGTGCTGGGCCGCCCGGTGTCGTACTTCTACGAGTCCCCGAACCCCGGCGCCGACGGCTGCCCTTCGGACGCCGGGCAGAAGTGCGCCCGTGAGGTGCTGGCGATCGGCACCCCGCTGCTGTGGTGGGCGGCCTGCTTCGCGATCCTGTACGTGCTGTGGCGGTGGGCGCTGCGCCGCGACTGGCGCGCCGGTGCCATCGCGTGCGGGATCGCGGCCGGTTACCTGCCCTGGTTCATGTACCAGGAGCGGACCATCTTCCTGTTCTACGCGGTCGTCTTCGTGCCGTTCCTGTGCCTGGCGGTGGCGATGCTGATCGGTGCGATCGTCGGCCCGCCGGGCTCCTCCGACACCCGCCGCGTGGTCGGCGCCTCGGCGGCGGGCGTGCTGGTGCTGCTGATCGCCTGGAACTTCATCTATTTCTGGCCGCTTTACACCGGCACCGCAATCCCGATCGACTCCTGGCGGTCGCGGATGTGGCTGGACACCTGGGTCTGAACCGCGGTTCGACGGCCGGACCGGTGCGCGGATTGTCGCAAGCCTGCTACGGAATCGCCGCCGACATCACCCTCGTAGGTGGGGACTTTAGGGTGAGTGCCGTCGTTGGGAGTGTGTGGGCTACGGGAATCCTGGGGAAGGCACGGAGGAACTGAGGCTGTGGGCAAGAGAAGGCGCGTCGCCGAGCGACGGAAGACCAGCAGACCCGCCGTGCTGGTCGGCGGGATGATCGCCGTGGTCGTCGGCGGCGCCGGGTTCGGCGTCTACGCACTGACCGGCGGCGGCGCGGCCGCCGACGAGCGCACGTCCGCCACCGCCGACCACAAGCACGTCAAGACCGGCCCGCTCAGCGCCGCCGAGGTCCGCGCGGCCTCCACCGGTTTCCTCACCGCATGGCAGCACGGCAGGATCAGCGAGGCGGCCGCCACCACCGACGACACCTCCGCCGCCACCAAGCTGCTCACCGGCTACGCCAAGGACGCCCGGCTGAAGGACGTCACCCTCACCCCCGGCACGCCCGCGGGCGCCAGGGTTCCGTTCTCCGTCAAGGCGACGGTGTCGTACCGGAAGCTCAGCAAGCCGCTGGCGTACGGCAGTTCGCTCACCGTGGTGCGGCGGGCGAGCGACGGCAAGCCGCTGGTCGACTGGCACTCCTCCGTCGTCCACCCGGACCTGAAGGACGGCGACACGCTCGTCACCGGCGAGTCCGGCACCCCGCCGATCAAGGCGCTGGACCGCTCCGGCGGCGAGCTGACGGCCGCCAAGTACCCGTCCCTGGGCCCGGTCCTGGACGGCCTGCGGGAGAAGTACGGCAAGACGGCGGGCGGCAAGGCCGGCATCGAACTGCGTGTGGCGCGGGGCAAGGCCTCGCAGAAGGCCCAACTGCCCGACAAGACGCTGGTGGAGCTGAGCCAGGGCACGCCGGGCGCGGTGCGGACGACGCTGAGCCCGGCCCTCCAGAGCGTCGCCGAGCAGCAGGTGGACAAGCGGGCGAAGGCGTCCGTGGTCGTCGTACGGCCCTCGACGGGCGAGATCCTCGCCGTCGCCAACAGCGGGCACGGCTTCAACGTCGCCTTCCAGGGCTCCCTCGCGCCCGGCTCCACGATGAAGATCGTGACGTCGACGATGCTGTTCGAGAAGAAGCTCATCACTCCGGACGCGTCGCACCCGTGCCCCAAGACGTACAAGCTCGCGGGCTGGACGTTCCACAACGACGCCGACTCCGAGATCAAGAAGGGCACGTTCAAGCAGAGCTTCGGGGCCTCCTGCAACAACGCCTTCATCGACTTCGCGCCGAAGCTGTCCGACAGCGACCTGACACAGGAGGCCCAGCAGGTCTACGGCCTCGGCATGGACAACTGGTCCATCGGCGTGCCGTCGTTCGACGGCTCGGTCCCGGTGCAGAGCGGCGCGCAGATGGGCGCCTCGCTGATCGGGCAGGGCGCGGTGCGTATGAACCCGCTGAACATGGCGTCGGTGGCGGCGACGGTGGAGTCGGGCGTCTTCCGGCAGCCGTACCTGGTCTCGCCCTCCGTGGACAACCGCACGCTGGCGAAGGCCGCGCGCACCATGTCGTCCACGACGCAGTCCCAGCTGAAGGACGTCCTGAAGTTCACCGCGGACTACGGCACCGCGGCCAAGGCGATGGCGGGCATGAGCGGGGACTACGGCGCCAAGACGGGCTCCGCCGAGGTCGACGGGCAGAAGAAGCCGAACGGCTGGTTCACCGCCTACCAGGGCGACCTCGCCGCCGCCGGTGTGGTCCAGGCGGGCGGGCACGGCGGCGACACGGCCGGTCCGATGGTGGCGACCCTGCTCAAGACAGGCGGCTGATCAGGTCCGCACCGGCTCCGCCGTGTAGGTGCGGCGGAGGAACCTGAGCAGCGCCTTCGACTCGAACTGGACCACCTCGACACCGTTGTCGGTGTGGAACTCGACGACGGCCTGCACCCGGCCGCACGGCCACACCCGGACGGCACCGCTCTCGGCCGGTGCCCGCAGTCCCCGTTCGAGCAGCGCGCGGGAGAAGGTCCACTCGTGCGGGCCCGGCAGGCCGACCCGGACGGACCGTGGATCGGAGTCGGGGTCGTACCGCAGCACCACCGGTACGGCCCCCGGGTCCTCCTCGTCCGTGACGATATGGGCGCGCGCGTACTGCTCGACCACAGACATCGGACCGCCCTTTCACGCTGAGTGACACATACGAAAGCCGTGCTTCCGCTTTCTCTCCAATGTCGCACATTTTCCGGTTCACGCCCCCGGGAACGGCCTGTCTTGCGGAACGGATGCACGACCGATTACTTCTTGCAAAACCTTCGCAACAAAGGCCCAAAATCGATCGGCGCACGTACCTGACGGATTCATCGGCGCTCCTACCTGCGCGGTCAGTCCGTGACAATGGGCGCGTGACGAACGAGGACCGCGCCGTCGAGGGATCGCTGCAGCTGGACGAGCAGCTGTGCTTCGCGCTGTACGCCGCACAGCGCGCCGTGACCGCCGCATACCGTCCGCTTCTGGACGACCTCGGGCTCACCTACCCGCAGTACCTCGTGCTGCTGGTGCTGTGGGAGCGCGGCGAGACCAGCGTGAAGGAACTGGCGCGCGCCCTGCGCCTGGACTACGGGACCGTCTCGCCGTTGCTGAAGCGGCTGGAGGGGGCGGGTCTGGTGCGCAGGGAGCGCGCGGCCGGCGACGAGCGCTCGGTGCTCGTCGCGTGCACCGGGCGCGGGGAGGAACTCAGGGAGCGCGCAGCGCGCGTACCAGGCGCGCTCCTCACCACGACGGGCCTCGGCGCACAGGAGGTCGCGCGGTTGCGTGAGGAGTTGTGGAAGCTCACCGGGCGCGCCGACGCGGCAGCCGACCGGCGCTGACCTGACGTTACCCATAGTTGCGGCCCCCTGGTTCCGCACACTGACCTACCGGCCAGTACCTTGTGCACGATGTACTTGTGCGCCACTTGTTCCGGGGGAGGCCGGCCTTGACCGACATCACTGATGTCGACACCCGCCCGACGAAGATCATGTACGTCGCCGAGGCCACCGCCCACGGTGGCCGCGACGGCTATGTCACCAGCCAGGACGGCCAGATCGAGCTGAAGGTCGCGATGCCCCCGGAGCTGGGCGGCGACGGCAACGGCACCAACCCGGAACAGCTGTTCGCGGCCGGGTACAGCGCCTGCTTCCACAACGCGCTGATCCTGGTCGGCAACCGCGAGGGCTACGACCTGACCGGCTCCACGGTCGCCGCCAAGGTCGGCATCGGCCCGAACCGGCACCGCGGCTACGGCCTCGCGGTCGCCCTCAGCGTCTCCCTGCCGGTCCTCGACCCGGACATGGCCGCCCGGCTGGTGGACGCGGCGCACGAGGTCTGCCCCTACTCCAACGCGACGCGCGGCAACATCGATGTAACGATCCTGCTGGGCTGATCCCACCGAGGAATCCCAGGCGCGCAGCCCGCGTTCCACCCGCTGTCGCAGGCGAACGGAAGGGACAGCGGGCGTGGACGTGAACGGCACAGTGGCCGAGGGCTTCGAGCCGGTCGAGGAGGCGTTCGCAGCGAACTTCGCGCTGCTCGGGGAACGCGGCGCCGCCGTCGCCGTGTATCGCGACGGGCACAAGGTCGTCGACCTGTGGGCCGGCACGAAGGACGTCGACGGTGCGGCCGGTGCGCCCGGTGCGGCCCCCTGGGAACCCGGGACCGCGCAGATCGTGCGCTCCGCGACCAAGGGCGTCGCCGCCGCCGTACTCCTGCTCCTGCAGCAGCGCGGCGAACTCGACCTGGACGCCCCGGTCGGCGCGTACTGGCCCGAGTACAAGGCGGCCGGCAAGGAGCAGACCCTCGTCCGGCACCTGCTCGCCCACCGCGCCGGCGTGCCCGTGCTGGACCGCCCGCTGACCCCCGCCGAGGCCGCCGACCCCGACCTGGGCGCCGCGGCCGTCGCCGCGCAGGCACCGGTGTGGGAGCCGGGCACGGACCACGGCTACCACGCCCAGACCTACAGCTGGCTCACCGGCGAACTGATCCGGCGCGTCACCGGCCGCCCGGTCGGCGCGTGGATAGCGGACGAGATAGCCGGCCCCCTCGGTGCGGAGCTGTGGCTCGGCCTGCCGGAGTCGGAGCACGCGCGCGTGGGCCGCGTCGGCCCGCTGGAGGCGCCCGAGGCGGCCGGTGGCCTGAAGACGCGCCCCAAACGCGCGGTGGCCGAGGCCTACGCCGACCCGGACTCGCTGACCCGGCGCGCGTTCGCCGCGATCACCCCGCTCCCCGACGAGAACGACCCCGCCTATCGCGCCGCCGCCCTGCCCGCCTCCAACGGCATCGCCACCGCCGACGGCCTGGCCCGCTTCTACGCCTCACTCATCGGCGAGGTGGACGGCGGCACCCGGCTGTTCACCCCGGAGACGATGGAGCTGGCCCGCGGCGAGCGGTCCGCCGGGCCGGACCGGGTCCTGGTCGTCGGCACCCGGTTCGGCCTCGGCTACATGCTGCACGGCGCGGCGTCCCCGCTGCTCTCCCCCGGCTCCTTCGGCCACCCGGGCCGGGGCGGCGCCCTTGCCTTCGCCGATCCGGAGACCGGTATCGCCTTCGGCTATGTCACCAACGGCTTCCGCAAGAGCGTGACGGCGGACCCGAGGGCGCAGGCGCTGGTACGGGCGGTCCGCACGGCGCTCACGGCGCTCCCCTAGGGCTGCTCACCCGTCCGGCATCACCCGTGCGACGTCACACGTTGATCGAGTGCGAGGTCCGCCCGGACTCCGCGTCGATCTCGTCGTGGGCCTTGGTCAGCAGCTGCATGGCCAGGTCGTTGAGTGCGCGGGCTCCCGCTATCTCCTCGCCGACTCTCGGCTGGTTCGCGTCGATGCGGTGACGGGTGGCGTTCCCGTGGGCCCGCACCTCGGTGCCATCGGGCAGGCGCACCAGGGCGACCGCGCGCGTGTGGTCGCTGTCTTCCTGGAATTCCATCTCGACGTGCCATCCCACAGCGGTGTGCATCATGTCGACCACCTCCGGAATTTCGCTGATTCCAGGGTGCTCCAGGGCGCGCGGAACGTCACGTGGAGGACCGGCGCCGGTTCTTTCGCCGGTCCCGTCACCCGCCCGGCTGCTCGTCGAAGCTGGCGAAGTAGGCGGCGGCCATGTCCTCGCCCGCATGCCCCTGGGCGGCGGCCCGGGCGAACCGTTCGGCCGTGGCCTCGGCCACGTCGAGCCGTACGCCGGCCCGCTCGCCGGCCCGGACGATGAGCCGCGCGTCCTTCTCGGCGGTGGCCACGGCGAACGACGGCGGGGTCAGCTTCTCGTCGAGCACCAGAGCGGACTTGGCCCGCAGATACCCCATGTCGAGCGGTCCTCCCTCGACGAGGTCGAAGAAGCCCTGCGGGTCGACGCCGAGGCCCTTCGAGAGGGCCAGCACCTCACCGGTCGCCGCGGTGACGGCGAGCACCCAGCTGTTGGCCACCAGCTTCAGCCGGCTGGCGCTGCCCGTCGCGCCGTCCTCGCCGGTCCACACGGTCTTCGCGCCGACGGCGTCGAAGACGGGCGTGACCGTTTCCCGGCCCTCCTCGGGCCCGGCGGCCAGCACGGTCAGCTGACCGGCCTCGGCGGGCTGGCGGGTACCGAGGACCGGGGCGTCGTAGAACACCAGGCCGTGCTCGCGTGCGAAGCCGGCGAGATCGGCGACCAGCTCGACCCCGGCGGTGGTGCACTGCGCCCACACGGTGCCAGGCCGCAGCGCCGGGGCGGCCTCGCGCATCACCTCCAGGACGGTGTTGCCGTCGTACAGCATGGTCAGTACGGCGTCGGCGCCCTCGACGGCCTCGGCGGACGTGCCGGTGACCCGGATCCCGTCCGCGGCCAGTGGCTCGGCCTTCTCGCGAGTGCGGTTCCAGGCCCGGACCCCGAGCCCGGCGCGGGCGAGGTTGCGCGCCATGGCGGCGCCCATGATGCCGGTGCCGAGGACGCTGACGGTCGGTGTGTCGGTCATGAGGCTCCCTCGTACGGTGTGTTGTGGCCCAACGCCATCCTGCTACCCGGCGTGCAGCATCAGCCCGATCCCCACGACCAGCAGTCCCGCCGCCGCGATCCGGGGCGCCCCGAAGCGCTCCTTGAAGAACAGCGCCCCGATGGCCGCACCGACGATGATCGAGGACTCGCGCAGGGCGGCGACCGGAGCGAGTGCCGCCCGGGTCTGCGCCCACAGCACCAGGCCGTAGGCGGAAACGGAGAGCAGGGCTCCGAAAAGCCCGAGTGCCGCGAACGGCCGCAGCACGGCTGCCGTCTCCCGCCGCCAGCGGCAGCAGACGGCGTACGCCGGGATCACCACGCCCTGCACCACCATCAGCCAGGCGGTGTACCCCAGCGAGGAACCGGAGGCGCGCACCCCGAGCCCGTCGACGACGGTGTACGAGGCGATGGAGAGCCCGGTGGCGAGGGCGGCCCCGATCGCCGCCCAGTCGGGCCGGTGCCCGCGCAACCCCCACAGCGCGACCCCGGTGAGGCCCGCGCAGGACACGGCGATGCCCGCCGCGGCCCACCCGTCGGGCACCTCGTGTGCGAAGAGGGCCGCGAACACGGTGACGACCAGCGGCGCGCTCCCCCGCGCGATCGGATAGGCCTGCCCGAAGTCACCGAGCCGGAACGACGTCATCAGCAGCACGACGTACACCACATGAACGGCCGCCGAGACCAGCAGGTACGGCCATGCGGCCGCCGCCGGAAACGCCGCGAAGGCAGCCAGCGACAGCCCGATGAGCACCCCGCCCGCAAGGATCAGGGTGAACCCGACCAGCTTGTCGGTGATCTTGTGCGCGATGGCGTTCCAGCTCGCGTGCGTGACCGCGGCGAGCAGGACCGCGGCGGTCACCAGCGGCGTCACGCCGTCCGCTCGCGCACGTCCACCGGCGCGTCATCGGCGTCGTCCATCGACACCGGCACCGCGAGGCCGGGCGCGCCGAGGGACTCGGTGAAGCGGGGGTGGGCTCCTGGTACTTCGGCGTCGGTGGCGGCTGTCGTCATGCGGGGCACGCTAACGGTGATCACAGAGGGGATCGAGCCGTTTTACCGGGGCCGGAGCCTGCCGCGAGAAGGGCGGAAGGCCGGTGAGGGTGCGGCCCCGTCCCCACGGGCACCCTCACCGGCCGGTCCGCCGCCGGACGCGCTGCGTCAGGCCCGTACCAGCTCCCGCTCCCCGTCGGGGTCGGCGTCCTTGCGGCCCGAGTCCGACATGGCGCGCAGGCCCTCGCCCTCGACGTCCACGTTGGGCAGCGCGCGGTCGAGCCACTTCGGCAGCCACCAGGCCCGCTTGCCGAGCAGCGCGAGCACTGCCGGGACGATGGCCATGCGGACGATGAACGCGTCGAAGAAGACGGCGATCGCGAGGCCGAAGCCGATCATCTTGACCATCGCCTCGGTGGAGCCGATGAAGCCGGAGAAGACGGCGATCATGATGACGGCCGCGGCGGTCACGACCCGCGCTCCGTACTTGAAGCCGGTCACCACGGCCTGGTCGGGCGTCTCGCCGTGGACGAACGCCTCCCGCATCCGGGTCACGAGGAAGACCTCGTAGTCCATCGCGAGACCGAAGACGACACCCACCATGAAGATCGGCATCATCGACATGACCGGGCCGGTCTGCTCGACGTTCATCAGGCCGGACAGCCAGCCCCACTGGAAGACCGCGACCACGGCACCGAGGGCCGCGAGCACGCTGAGCAGGAAGCCGAGGGCCGCCTTCAGCGGGACGAGGACCGAGCGGAAGACCACGATCAGCAGCAGGAACGCGAGACCCACCACCAGCGCCAGATACGGCAGCAGCGCGTCGTTCAGCTTCTGCGAGACGTCGATGTTCACCGCCGTCGAACCGGTGACCAGGACCTTGGAGCCGGTGTCCCTGGCGACGTCCGCGCCCTTGTCACGGATGGCGTGGACCAGGTCCTCGGTCGTGTGCGAGGACGGCTTGGACTGGGGTACGACCGTGATCGTCGCGGTGTCACCGGCCTTGTTGGCCACGGCCGGGGTGACCGTGACCACGTCGTTCAGGCCCTTGATCTCGTCGCCGACCTTGGTGAAGGCGGCCTTGGGGTCGTGGCTGCCCTTGGCGTCGACCACAACCATCAGCGGGCCGTTGAAGCCCGGTCCGAAGCCGTCGGAGAGCAGGTCGTAGGCGCGGCGCTGGGTGGTGGAGGTGGGCTGGGAGCCGTCGTCGGGCAGGCCCAGCTCCAGGGAGGCGGCGGGGATGGCCGCCGCGCCGAGGCCGAGCACACCGAGCAGCAGGACGGCGACCGGGCGCCGTACGACGAAGCTCGCCCAGCGGGTGCCCATGTTGGGCCGGCCCGGCTTCTTCGGCGTACGGCCGCCGCCGAGCAGCTTGCTCTTCTCGCCGGCCGGCTTGATCCTGCGGCCCGCGTAGCCGAGCAGGGCGGGGATCAGCGTCAGCGCGATGAGAACGGCGATGGCGACGGTGCCCGCCGCCGCGACGCCCATCTTGGTGAGCATCGGGATGTTGACGACCGACAGGCCGACCAGGGCGATGACGACGGTGAGGCCGGCGAAGACCACCGCCGAGCCCGCCGTGCCGACGGCCCGTCCGGCCGCTTCCTCGCGTTCGCGGCCCTCGGCCAGTTCGGCGCGGTAGCGGGAGACGATGAAGAGGGCGTAGTCGATGCCGACGGCCAGGCCGATCATCGACGCGAGGGTGGAGGTGGTGGAGCCGAGGTCCAGGGCGCTGGCCAGCGCGGTGATCGTGGAGACGCCGATGCCGACGCCGATGATCGCGGTGAGCAGCGGGAATCCGGCGGCGAGCAGCGAGCCGAAGGTGATGACGAGGACGACGGCGGCGATCCCGATGCCGATGACCTCGCTGGAGCCGGTCTCCGGGGTCGCGTTCAGCGCGTCTCCGCCGACCTCGACGGTCAGTCCGGCGTCCCGTGCGTGCTGTGCGGCCTCCTTCAGGGCGTCCTTCGAGGAGTCCTTCAGCTCCATGCCGGAGACCTTGTACTTCACCGAGGCGTAGGCGATCTGGCCGTTCTTGCTGACGGCGTGCCCCGCGAAGGGGTCGGCGACGGAGGTGACCTCGGAGCCGCTGCCCAGCTCCTTGACGGTCTTCTCGACGGCCGCCTTGTTGTCGTGGTCGGTCATCTTCTCGCCGGCCGGCGCCTTGAAGACGACGCGCGCGGTGGCGCCGTCGGCGCTCATGCCGGGGAAGCGCTGTTCCAGCAGGTCGAAGGCCTTCTGCGCCTCGGTGCCGGGGATCGAGAAGGAGGTGTTGCCGGCGGCCGGTGCGGAGGCGGCGCCCACCCCGGCGAGGGTGAGCAGCGCGACCCATATGAGGGCGACGAAGTGCCGTCGCCGGAAGGCGAGACGGCCGAGTTTGTAGAGCATCGTGGCCACGGAGACGTACTCCCGGTCAGGTCGTGGGGTTCATCAGGGCAGGGGAGATCAGCCCGACGACATGAGCGGTGACGTCAGGTGGTGGGCTTGTCGGGGAGAGGGTTCAGCCGGTGATCGCGGCGATCAGCCGGTGGTGACGCCGAGGGCAGGGAGGACCACGGCGTCGATGTACGAAAGGAGGAAGGCCTGGGTCGGCGGCTGCTCGTCGATCAGGGTGCGGGCGGCGAACGCGCCGATCATCATGTGCATCACGTAGCCGATCGCCGGGTTGTCCGCACGGACCTCGCCCCGGTCGACCGCCCGTTGCAGCACACGGCGGAATCCCGCCATCTCCGGTTCGATGAGATGGTCCTTGAACGCGCGCAGCAGGTCCGGGTTGCCGTGGACGGCCATGGCCAGACCTCGCATCAGCGCGGAGTTCTGCTCCATCTCGCAGTCGTCCGAACGCAGGGTGAGGGCGTGCAGGTCACTCCTGAGCGACCCGGTGTCGACCTCGTCGGCGGAGCCGCCCGGCTTGCTGTGCCGCACCGCCTTCGCCACCAGCTCGGCCTTGCCGCCCCACTGGCGGTAGAGCGTGGCCTTGCTGGACCGGGTGCGGGCGGCGACGGCGTCCATGGTGAGGGCGTCGTAGCCGACCTCCCGGAGCAGGTCGAGCACGGCCTCGTACAACTCGGCCTCGCGCTCGGGCGTGATCCGGCTACGACGCGACGTTGCGACAACCTCGGTCATGCCACTCACCCTCCCACTCCGGAGCCTTTCGGTTGCGTACCACCATGAAGATACCCTGAGAGCGTACGAAACGAAACCGTTTCGTACGTGTGCTGCGTCACGAACGTCAGGGGCGCATAAGTTGCTGGGCTCCAGCGGGCGGAAAAGCATGGGGAGGTGAGCTATCTGCGCCTTCCCCACCTCAGCGACGACCTGCTCTGCTTCGTGGCCGAGGACGACCTCTGGCTGGCCCCCCTCGACGCCCCGGGCCGGGCCTGGCGGCTCACGGCGGACCGTACGAAGACCGGGCACCCGCGTTTCTCGCCCGACGGACGCCACCTCGCGTACACGACCTGGCGCAGCCTCGCGCCCGAGATCCACCTCGTGGGCGTCGACGGCGGTCCCGCGCGCCAGCTGACGTACTGGGGCAGCTCCGACACGCAGGTGTGCGGCTGGACACCGGAGGGCGACATCCTGGCCGTCGCCTCCCACAGCCAGCCCTTCTCGTACTTCACCTGGGCCTACAAGGTGTCCACCGACGGCGACCCGGGCCGCAAGCTGCCCTGGGGCCCGGTCTCCGACATCCAGGTCGCCGACGTCGCGGGCGAACACAAGACGCTCCTGCTCACCGGCACCCCACCGCACGAACCGGCCTCCTGGAAGCGCTACCGCGGCGGCGCCATGGGCCGGCTCTGGCTGCACGGGCGACAACTCGTGCCGGACATCGGCGGCCATCTGGCCTGCCCCATGTTCGTCGCCGGCCGGATCGCCTTCCTCTCCGACCACGAGGGCGTCGGCAACCTCTACTCCTGCGCCCACGACGGCACCGACCTGCGCCGCCACACCGACCACGACGCCTTCTACGCCCGGCACGCCTCCAGCGACGGCACCCGGGTGGTGTACCAGTGCGCGGGCGACCTGTGGCTGGTGGACGACCTCTCCCCGAACGCCGTACCGCGCAAGCTGGACATCCGCCTCGCCGGACCCGCCACCGGGCGCCGCCGGTACCAGGTACCGGCCGCGCAGAACGTCGACGGCATCTCCGTGGACGAGACCGGCCGGGCCAGCGCCGTCGTGGTACGCGGCAGCCTGTACTGGCTCACCCACCGCGACGGCCCGGCCCGTACGATCGCCGACACGCCCGGCGTGCGGGTACGGCTGCCGGAGATGCTGGGCACGACCGGCCAGGTGGCCTATGTGACGGACGCCGAGGGCGAGGACGCCGTCCAGATCGCCCAACTGCCCCGCGCGACCGGCGACCGCGCACCCCGCCGGCTCGCCTCCGGCGCACTGGGCCGCGTCCTGGAGATGGTCTCCGACCCGGAGGGCGAACGGCTGGCGGTCGCCTCGCACGACGGACGGCTGCTGCTGATCGATGTGGGCGAGGGGGAGAGTGAGGGAGAGGGCGGGGGCGGGGAGGGGGACAGCGGGGGCGCCGGGAGCGGCGACAGCGAGGGCGCGGGAGCTACCCCAGGCACTGACGAGCAGGGCGCCGCCAGCAGCGACGGCGGCACTGTGAACAGCACCGGCGAGGGTGCCGCCGGCAGCAACGGCGAGGGCGCCACGAACAGCGACGGCGAAGGCACCAGCAGCGACGGCGAAGGCACCGTAGCCACGGCAGGCGCCGACGAACAGGGCGCCACGAGCAGCGAGGGCGCGGGAGCTGCCGCAGGTGCCGACGAGCCAGGCGCCGGCCCTGCGCTGACCGCCGAAGGCCAGGTCACCGAGCTGATCCGCTCCATCAACGGCCCCGTCCGCGACCTCGCCTTCTCGCCGGACGGCGCCTGGCTGACCTGGTCCCACCCGGGCATCGGGCGATCCCTGCGCCAGATCAAGCTGGCCCGGATCAAGGACCGGCTGGTCGTGGACGTGACCAACGGCCGCTTCGAGGACGAGAACCCCGTCTTCACCCGCGACGGCCGCTACCTCGCCTTCCTCTCCTGGCGCGGCTTCGACCCGGTGTACGACGTCCACACCGGTGACCTGTCCTTCCCGCTCGGCTGCCGCCCGTATCTCGTCCCGCTGAGTTCGGCGACGCCCTCCCCCTTCGCCCTGAACCCCGAGGGCCGTCCCGCGGCCGGCGGTCTCGACCCGGTCGAGGACGAGGAGACGGGCGAGGCCGGCACGGTGACAGTGGAGGTGGAGGGCCTGGCGAGCAGGGTCACTCCGTTCCCGGTCATCGCCTCGAAGTACTCCGCGCTGTGCCCGGTCGCCGGCGGCGGACTGGTCTGGCTGCGCTGGCCGATCTCCGGCGCGCTCGGCGAGACCTTCGTCAACCCGGCCGACATCAGCGGCCGGCCGACCCTGGAGTACTTCAACATCACCAAGGCGAAGAAGTCCGAACTGGTCGACCACCTGGACTGGTTCGCGGTCAGCGGCGACGGCACCCGGCTGGTCGTCGTGGACGAGGGCGACCTGCGCGCGGTGCCCTCCACGGAGATGGGCGACAGTGACACGACCGTCTGGATCGACCTGCGGCGCATCCTGCACGAGGTCGACCCGCCCGCCGAGTGGCGCCAGGCCTACGACGAGGCCGGCCGGCTCATCCGCGCCTACTTCTGGGACCCCGGCATGTGCGGCATCGACTGGGACGCGGTGCTCGACCAGTACCGTCCCCTCGTCGAACGGGTCGCCTCGCCCGACGAGTTCGCGGACCTCCTCCGCGAGGTCCTCGGCGAACTCGGCACCTCGCACGCCTACGTCACCGCCGCCCGCCGCAACGAGGGCCCGTCCCACTACCAGCGCTGGCAGGGCCTCCTCGGCGCCAACCTCGTCCGCCGCAACGGCCACTGGCTGGTCAAGCGCATCCTGCCCGGCGACTCCTCCGACTCCAAGGCCCGTTCACCGCTGGCCGGCATGGGCATCCGCGAGGGCGCCGTCCTGACCCACGTCGACGGCCGCCCGGTCGACCCGGTGACCGGCCCGTTCCCGCTCCTCGCCGGATCCGGGGGCACGACCGTGGAGCTGACGTTCACCCCGGCCGAAGGGGAGCCGGGCCGGGCCCGCCGGGTCGCCGTCGTCCCGCTCATCGACGAGCGGCCGCTGCGCTACCAGGACTGGGTCGCCAAACGCCGCGAGGTCGTACGGGAGTTGAGCGGCGGCAAGTGCGGCTATCTGCACATCCCCGACATGGGCGGCTCCGGCTGGGCCCAGTTCAACCGCGACCTGCGCATGGAGGTGTCCCGGCCCGCCCTGATCGTCGACGTGCGCGGCAACGCGGGCGGACACATCAGCGAACTCGTCATCGAGAAGCTGACCCGGACGATCCTGGGCTGGGACCTGACGAGGGACGCGCAACCGGTGTCGTACACCTCGAACGCCCCGAGGGGCCCGGTGGTGGCGCTGGCGGACGAGGCGACGTCCTCCGACGGCGACATGATCACGGCGGCCTTCAAGCTGCTGAAGCTCGGCCCGGTGGTCGGCCAGCGCACCTGGGGCGGTGTGGTCGGCATGACAGGCCGTCACCGGCTGGGCGACGGCACGGTCATCACGGTCCCGATGAACGCGGCCTGGTTCGACGCCTACGGCTGGTCCGTGGAGAACCACGGCGTCGCCCCCGACCTGGAGATCATGCGCACCCCGCTGGACTGGGCGGAAGGCCGGCACGCCCAGATGGACGACGCGATCCAGCTGGCCCTGGACCTCCTGGATACCACCCCCGCCGCCATCCCCCCCGACTACACCGACACCCCCAACCGCACCCGCCCCAGCCTCCCCCCACGCCCGGCATGAAGGGGCGCGGGGAACTGCGCGACAAGCCCCCACAACCCTCAACGCCCCCAGCACACAACAGCGCAGGGCGCCCTCCGCAAAGAAGGGCGCCCTGCGCCGACGAACCGACGAACCGGCCGAAGCCGAGCGCAGCGACTACGCGTCGTAGTCCCGGTCGAAGCGGTCTTCCATCTCCTGCTCCGTGTCCTCGATGTCGCGCATGTTCTGCCGCCCACGCTCGGACGCCGGCTGCTGGCCCTGCTGTCCCCGCTGCTGCTGGCCACGCTGCTGCTGACCGCCGCGCTGCGGCTGCTGACCGCGCTGGCCGGCCCGCTCACGCCCCTCGTTCAGCTTGTCCTTGCCCTTGTTCTGCCACTCGTTGGCCTGGCCCTTGGACTGGTCCTTCGTACCCATGTGGGTTCACTCCTGTGGTGAGTGAGGGTGGGGATGCCCCTTCACGAGGCCCCTCGGCGGGGCCCATCGGTGGGGCCTCGACCAGATTCACACGGGCGACCACGGGCCGCATGTGGATCAGTTACGCCGCGTGGCCCGCGCCGCCTCGTCGGCCTCCCCGCCCGCACCCACGAGCCCCGAGCGCATCCCCTGCAGACGGGGCGCGAACCGCTTCATCTCGCGCTGCCCGACCGTTGCGATGAGCGCCGGCAGATAACCGCGCACGCCCTGCATACCGCGCAACCACCACTGCCCGTACACATGGGACGAGCGCCGCTCGATCCCGGCGACCAGCCGGTCCACCGCCGGCCCCAGCGGATACGTCTTGTTGGACGGCCACGGCAGCCGCTGCCGCAGCTCACGCATGACGTCGTCCTGGTCGGCGCCGCGCACCATGTCGGTGTCGGTCCAGGACAGGTACGCGACGCCGACGCGCACGCCCTGGTAGCCGACCTCGGCGCGCAGACTGTGTGCGTACGCCTCCACGCCCGACTTGGACGCGCAGTACGCCGTCATCATCGGCGCCGGGGTGATCGCGGCGAGCGAGGCGATCTGGAGCAGATAGCCCCGGCTCTCCGTCAACACCGGCAGGAACGCCCGCGCGGTCACCGCCGAACCGATCAGGTTCACCTCGATCACGCGCCGCCAGGCCTGCGGATCGGAGTCGGCGAACGGGCCGCCCGTCGCCACACCGGCGTTGGCCACCACGATGTCGACCTTCCCGAACCGCGCCTTCACCTCCTGCGCGACCCGGCTCATCGTCTCGTGGTCGGTGACATCGGCGTACCAGTGGGCGCTCTCGCTGTGCAGGCGCGAGGAGACCTCCTTGAGCGCCTCCTCCTCCAGCCCGACCAGCGCGACCTTCGCGCCGCGCGCGGAGAGCTTGCGCGCCAGCAGCTCACCGACACCGCGCGCCGCTCCGGTGACGACCGCGACCTGCCCTTCGAGGCTGACCCTGCTCATGCGCCCTCCTTGATCTGCACGCCTGTGGCCTTCTTGCGGGTGACGTAGGTGGTGACGAGGTCCCGGATCCTGCCGGTCACCAGGTCGGGGGCCTCGATCGGGGTCATGTGACCGACGCCGGTCAGCTCGGTGAGGCCGATGCACTGCGGCAGCGTGGCGACCAGCGCGCGGGCGTGCACGGGGGGTGTGAGCCGGTCGGACGCGCCGTGTATCACTGCGGTGGGCGCGTGCAACTCCCGTACGCCGTGGTCGAGATCGAGCGCTTCGAGCACGCGGGCCCAGGCGTGGCGCGCGGTACGCGGGCAGGCGTGCACGATCCGCGCGCAGGCCTCCACCATGTGCGGGGCGGAACCGGTGCCCATGGTGGCGTACTTGAGGATGCTCTTCGCGACCGGCGTGACCGGTCCGAGCGGGGCGCGCGAACCGAGAATGCGCCCGGTGATCCAGGTGCGCACACGCCCAGCGCGCAACGGCACCACGCGCGCCTCCGCGACCAGCCGCGCGCTGCCGGTGCTGCAGAGCAGGACGGCGGCGGCGTGTTCCCGGAAGCGGGGCCGCCTGGCCGCGGCCATGACCGTCATACCGCCCATGGAGTGGCCGACGATCACTGCCTTCTCTCCGTGCGCGAGCGTCTGCGCGAGCACCGCTTCCAGGTCGTCCGCCAGCGCGCGGGTGGTGCACGCGGAGCCGGCGGGACTGCGCCCGTGCCCCCTCTGGTCGTACGCGATCACGCGGTGATCGGTGGCGAGTTCCCGTATCTGCGCGGCCCAGAAGGCGGTCGAGCAGGTCCAGCCGTGGGAGAGGACGACGGGGGGCGCGCTCTCGGGCCCGTGCACCTCGACGTGCAGCTGCGCGCCGTCGGCGGAGACCACGGTGAGTACGTGGGCGGGGGTGGGCGGGGCGTACGGTCCAAAGGCCACGGGGGCGATACGGCTCACGCGGCGCCCTCGCTCTGCTGAGCGCTGCTGGCGTGCGCGGGCGCGTGCTCGTCGGTGGCGCGCGCGGGTCGCTTGGCAGTACGCGCGGGCTCACTCGTCTTCTTCGCGCCCGCTCCCGCACCCGTGCCCTTCACGCCGGGCTTGCGGATGACCTCGTACTCCCCCAGATCCACCCGTCGGGTCGCGCGCCGGAACTCGGAAGTCGTACCGGGCCAGATGGTGGTGTTGCGGCCGCTCGCGTCCAGGTACCAGCTGGTGCAGCCGCCGGTGTTCCACACGGTGCGCTTCATGCGCTCATGGACCTTGTGGTTCCAGTCCTCGACGGCCGCGGGCCGGGCGTCGAGAGCCGTACGGCCCCCGAGGACGTCCAGTTGCCGCAGATAGTCGGCCATGTAGTTCAGCTGGGACTCGATCATGAGGATCATGGAGGAGTTCCCGAGGCCGGTGTTGGGCCCGATGATGGTCATCCAGTTCGGGAACCCGGCGGCCGCCGCGCCGCGCAGTGCCTGCATACCGTTCTTCCAGGACTCCGCGAGCGTGATCCCCTGCGCCCCGACCACCCGCTCCGCGATCGGCATGTCCGTGACATGGAAGCCCGTACCGAAGATGATCGCGTCGACCTCGGTCTCGGTGCCGTCGGCCGCGACGACGGTCGACCCGCGGATCTCACTGAGCCCACTGGCGACGACGTCCACATTCGGCTTGGCCAGCGCCGGGTAGTACTCGCTGGACAGCAGGATCCGCTTGCAGCCGATGCGGTAGTCGGGGGTGAGCCTGGCGCGCAGGGCCGGGTCCTTGATGGCGCGGGCCATGTTGCGCTTGGCGAGCTGCTCGACGAGCCCGAGTTCGTCGGGGTGCTTGGTGAACGCCTGCACCTGAAGCTCCCGGATGCCCCACAGCAGGCCGCGCCTCAGCTGGGTGGTGAAGGGCATGGACCGGTGCAGCCAGCGCTCGGCGCCGCTGATCGCACGGTCGACCCGGGGCATCACCCACGGCGGGGTGCGCTGGAAGAGGGTGAGGCGGCCGACCTCGCGCTGGATCGCGGGCACGATCTGGATGGCGGACGCGCCGGTGCCGACCATGGCGACACGCTTGCCGCGCAGGTCGTAGTCGTGGTCCCAGCGGGCGGAGTGGAACACCTTGCCGGGGAAGGACTCCAGGCCCGGGATCTCGGGGATCTTCGGGTCGGACAGCGGCCCGGTCGCGGAGACGACCACGTCGGCGGAGAGCGACCCGCGCGTGGTCTCGATGTTCCACCGCAGGTTCTCGGCGTCCCAGGTCATCAGCTTGACCTCGGAGTCGAAGCGGATGTGCCGACGCAGTCCGAAGAGGTCGGTGACGTGCTCCAGGTAGGCGCGGATGTGCCGCTGCCCGGAGAAGGTACGCGGCCAGTCGGGGTTGGGCGCGAAAGAGAAGGAGTAGAGGTGGGAGGGCACGTCACAGGCGCACCCGGGGTAACTGTTGTCCCGCCAGGTGCCACCGACGGTGTCCGCCCGCTCCAGGACGACGAAGTCGGTGACCCCTTCGCGGCGCAGCCGCACGGCCGCCCCCAGACCACCGAACCCGGACCCGATCACCGCCACCCGTACATGTTCGTGCTCGGCCATCCCGAAGCCTCCACGCATCACCTTGGACTCTGCCAGTGAACACTGGCGCAATGGGACTGTAGAGCAGCTCCGTACCGAGCGGTAGGGGGCGGGAAGGGAAAGTTACCGGCGGTACAACATAGGCTGCGGGCGTGGGAGACGACGGGGCACGCAAGGCGGATCAGGGCGGCCGGCGCGAAGAAGGGGACGGCGCGCACGGCGCGCACCACGGCGCGCACGACACCGGACCGCGCGAGTACCGCATGGAGGAGCTGGCGCGACTGGCCGGCATCACCGTGCGCACACTGCGCTTCTACCGCGAGCGCAAGCTGATCCCGCCACCCCGCCGCGAGGGCCGTATCGCCTGGTACGACGACCACCACCTGGCCCGCCTGCGCACCATCGCCGCCCTGCTCGAGCGCGGCCACACGCTGAACGGCATCGCGGAACTCGCCGAGGCCCTCGACCAGGGCCGGAACGTCGCCGACCTGCTCGGTGTCGGCACCCCCACCGAGGAGGAACCGGTCCGCCTCACGCCCGAGGAACTCGCCGCCCGCTTCGAGGGCGAGGTCACCCCCGAGAACCTCGCCGCCGCCATGGAACTGGGCTACCTCGGCACCGACGGCGACGAGATCGTCCACATCAGCCGCCGTCTGCTGGACGTCTCCTCCGCGCTGGTCCGCGAGGGCATCCCGCTCGGCGAGGTCCTCACGGCGGCCACCCGCGTCCGCGAACACGCCGACGCCCTGGCCGAACTCTTCGCCGCCCTGATCCTGCGCCACGCCCCCGAGGAGGACCTCCACCGCCTGCGCCCCCTCGCCCGCAGCGTGGTGGAGGCGGAACTCTCCCTGGCCCTGGACCGCCGCCTCAGCAAAGAGACGGGCGCCAAGGACACCTGATCGCGCCCCGGCGCACCACACGAGGCGCACCCCTAGCTTGCGCGCCCCGGGTCGCGCGCCTACAGGTCGTAGACGACCGTCACCGGCGCATGGTCGGACCAGCGCTCGGCGTGCGTGGCCGCGCGCTCGACAGAGCCCTTGACGGCCTTGCCGGCGAGACCGGGCGTGGCGACGTGGTAGTCGATGCGCCAGCCGGAGTCGTTGTCGAAGGCCCGCCCGCGGTACGACCACCAGGTGTACGGCCCCTCCACCTCGGGATGCAGGGTCCGCACGACGTCGACGTAGCCGCCCTCCTCGGCGGAGAACACCCGGCCGAGCCACTCCCGCTCCTCGGGCAGGAAGCCGGAGTTCTTGGTGTTGCCGCGCCAGTTCTTGAGGTCGGCCTGCTGGTGGGCGATGTTCCAGTCGCCGCAGACGACCACCTCGCGGCCGTCGGCCGCGGCCCGCTTGCGCAGCGCCTCGAGATGAGCGAGGAACTCTCCCATGAAGCGGATCTTCTCGTCCTGCCGCTCGGTACCGACCTCACCGGAGGGCAGGTAGAGGGAGGCGACAGTGACGCCGGGCAGGTCGGCCTCGACGTAGCGCCCGCTGCCGTCGAACTCGGCCGAGCCGAAACCGACCCGGACACGGTCGGGCTCGCGCCGCGTGTAGAGGGAGACGCCCGCGCGCCCCTTGGCGGCCGCCGGGGCATGCACGACGTGCCAGCCGTCGGGCTGTCGCACCTGTTCGGGCAGCTGATGCGGTTCCGCGCGCACCTCCTGCAGGCAGACGACGTCCGCGGAAGTCTGCGCGAGCCACTCCACGAAGCCCTTCTTGGCGGCGGCTCGCAGCCCGTTCACGTTCACCGAGGTCACAGTCAGCACCAGGGCACGATACCGGCACACTGGTCGAGGTCCGCCCGCACAATCCCGACGATCACCGTCTGCATAGAAGTACGATGCCCAGCATGAATATACGTCGCGTTCGTTTCGATCACCCCGACGCAGTCAAGCTCAACGACGAGGTCCAGGCCGAGTACCACCTGCGCTACGGCGACGGCGGCGACGCCACGACCCTCGACGCCGCCGACTTCGCCCCGCCCCGGGGCGTGTATCTGATCGCGTACGACGAGCACGACCGCCCCGTCGCGACCGGCGGCTGGCGCAGCCAGAACCGCAATGACGAGGGCAACGAGAACGGCGACGCCGAACTCAAGCGCATGTATGTGATCTCGGACATGCGGGGCCGGGGTCTCGCGCGCCGCATGCTCACCGCCCTGGAGGAGGACGCCCGCGCCGCCGGCCGCCTCCGCATGGTCCTGGAGACGGGCACCAAGCAGCCGGAGGCCATCGCCCTGTACACCTCCAGCGGCTACGAACCGTGCACCAAGTTCGGCTACTACCGCCACTACGAGGAGAGTCGCTGCTTCGCGAAGGCGCTCTGAGGGTGTAACTCGGATCACACCAGGCCCGCTTGAACCCGGCGGGCCTGTACGCGAGCCACGGTCGCGCACATAACGATGGAGCCCCTGTCGGCTACTGCCGACAGGGGCTCCATGCTGCGTGGACCTGAGGGGATTTGAACCCCTGGCCCCCTCGATGCGAACTACGGGCGGGAAGGTCGCTGAGGTCATCCGGCCTGGTCGCGAGGCTGCTAGCGGTCGAGCTTGGTCACCTGTGGTCGCCACGGTTGCTGTACTTCTCTGCTGTACCGCACCCCTTCACTCCCCCCACTCCTCCCCGTCCCTCCCATCTCCCTCCCCCTTTCGCCTCCGCTGGCCGGAGGCCGACGACGGCGAGAGGTCGGCTCCGAGACTTTGGGCTGGAGCTGCCATGGGGCGAGTGATCATGGCCCCGTAAGCTGATGGCGAGTCGGGCAGTCTGTGGACCTGCCCGGTAAAGCACGACGTTGGGGCCATGATCTTCGAGGCTCGCCCCATGGTGGCTGCCTAAAGTCTCGGAGCCGACCGGCCTGCCCACGGGTCGTACGGTGCTCGACTCATGGCCACCGGCCCTATCCATCAGTGGGCGCGCGTCGGCGCAGCGCGGGCGGAGCGGGCCGGAGGCAGGAGCGTCGCCCGCGGCGGAGCCGGGAGCGCGCCCGGCGGAGCGGAGCGCAGCCGGGGCTTGATGAGGTAGAGAAATCCGTAACTCCGGCCCGCCTGGAGGCCGTTCGAGCGTCCACTGTCACTTTTACTGACAGCGCCACGAATCGGGGTGGGTACCTTCGTAGTGTCGAAGGGAACCCATGATGAGGGAACTGACCACGGGGCAGCGCGTAGCAAGGGCCCGGCGCCGCCTCGGCTGGGATCAAGCGCAACTGGCCGCTGCTGTCGAGCGCTCCGTGAGCTGGGTGTCCAAGATCGAAACCGGGCGCCTGCCTCTTGACCGTATGAGCGTTCTCGGTCAGCTTGCCGAAGTCCTCGGCGTGGAGGTCATAGAACTCACTGGACAGCCCTACCGGCACGAGACTGCGGAACTCGACTCCGGACACGCTTCCATCCCCGGCCTCCGCCTCGCTCTCCAACAAGCGACGATGCCCGGCGGCGCGGCCCTGATCATCCCCACCCACACCCCCACGCTCCGTGATCTCACGGCCCGCGTGGAGGCTGCGGAGCGGCTGAGGCAAGACGCCAAGTTCACGGCGCTGGGAGACGTCCTTCCGCAGATTCTCCGTGATCTGGTTGTCCTCTGTGACGGGACCGACGGTGAGGACGTGGCTCGGGCCGAAGCGCTCATGCTCAGGGCAAGCCACATGGCGCGGGTTTCCTCCAACCTGCTCGGGCATCATGATCTTGGGTGGAGCGCCGTGCAGCGTGAACTTGTGGCCGCTGAGCGGGCAGACTCGCCGATCCTTCGCGCCGCCGCGCGTTGGGATCTGTGTGGTGTCTGGCTGCATGAGGGCGAACTCGGCGCGGCGCGCGACATGGCTCGGAAAGCCCTCGATGACCTCGAACCGCATATGTCCACGGCTGATCCGACGGTGCGCTCCCTGTGGGGCGCCATGCATCTTCGCGCGGCGGTCGCGTGGTCTCGACTCTGGGACCGCCCGGAGGCAGAGTCACACTTGGCTGAGGCCCGGCAGGTAGCCGCTGGCGTAGTCGAGGACGGGAACGTCTTCCAGACGCAGTTCAATGCCGTTAACACGGAGATCCACTCCGTGGAAGTGAGCTTGGAGCTGGGGCATCCGCGTGACGTGCTCTCGCGCGCTGAGCTGGTCAGCATCGAGCGCATCGCATCGGGTGAGCGGCAGTCTCACTTCTGGGTCTGCACCGCCGCTGGGCAGATGATGAACGGCAAACCTGCCCTTGCGGCTGACGCGATCCTGAAGGCCGACGCGATCGCCCCTCAGCACGTGCGGAACAGGCCGATTGCTCGCAACCTCGTTGATGACCTCAGGTCCTCGGACCGGCATCCGCACTCGGCGGAGATCAGGCGTCTCGCCACGAGCATGAAGCTGGGCTGATCGCTACTGAAAGGGGGAGGCAGTCGTGAAGGTCGCGGACAGGGCACGGTTATTAGTGGAGCTGCACGACATCAGGAGGAAGCTCGCCGAAGCCACCCAGCGGATTGACCGGCTGTCCTCCTCGATCAAGGACGCTCGCGAACCTGATGTTCAAGCCGATCAAGCCGCGAGTTGATTAGCTCCAGGGCGGCTTTGATCTCGCTCAGCTCGTCGGCCATGGAGCCGTCAGCCTCGACTGAGTCCGAGGTGACAGGGTCGCTAGCCACGAACGTTCCGCGCCCTTGCTGGCTGACGATCAGTCGTTCGCCCCGAAGAATGTCCAGCGCATGGCGGATGGTCATTGCGGCAACGCCGTAGTGCTCCGCCATCTTGGCGTTTCCGTCGAGCTTCTGCCCAGGCTGAAGCGCTCCCGAAGCGATCCTCCTGCGGAGATCGTCGGCTACCTGCCCGTACGCGGTGCGAGGGTCGTCCTGGCTCACGGTCACGCATCCAGGTTACCTAAGTGACCTAAAGAAATCTGCCCCCAGGTCTTGCGCACGGCCCCGCGCCAACTAATCTAGGTAACACAAGAGAAGTTAGATAGGTCGATCGCCTGTCTAAGCCGGGGGCGGCGCTCATCCGCCAAGAAGAACCGCCGCCCCCTCGTCCCCTGAGGGAGCTTCCATCATGCCCCGTTCTGCTGTGATCACGCCCGCCGCTCCGTCCGTGTTCGGTCCGGCCGCAGCACCGGTTCGCCTGGTGCGCGGGGGTCGGGCCTGCCCGATCTGCGCCGAACGGCGTTGCTCCGCTCCGACCGAGTGTGCGAACGAGTACGCGAACCGCTCGTGGGGCGAGTGCGCCGACTGCGGCGGCTCCGGCTACGACACCACCGGCTTCGACATCTGGTGCCCGATCTGCGTCGGTACCGGCGTGGTGGAGGTCTGAGCATGAGCTACCGCGACGCCCGTACCCCCTGGGCCCTCGACAGGCGCCTGAGCGACAGGATCGGCGCCTACCTGATCCGGCACGAGAACAGCCCGCGTGACGCCTTCTACCGGACGGTGGATGACGCCCTGTTCGCCGAGGACACCGCCCGCCTGCGCGGCGCCTACCCGCCCGCGGGGCACGGCTACCCGAGGGAGGACGTGTGACGGTCTTCCCCGTCGCCCCTGAGGCCGTGGCTGGTGCTGCGGCCTCTCTGGGCACCGACCCGATCACCCTGGCCGACCTGCTTCGGGTGGCGAACTCGCCGGGCTTCGACCGGTGGCAGGACCAGGTACGCCGTACCGGCGGCTGTTCCCACCCGATCCGCCTGCGGGGCGAGACCGTCACCCGCGACCGCGCGACTGGTGACGTCCTCTACTCGTACAGCACCGCGAACGAACCGGGTGGCATGCTCCGGGTCGCCTGCGGCAACCGCCGTGCCTCCCGCTGCCCCGCCTGCGCCTGGACCTACGCCGGAGACACCTACCACCTCATCCGGGCCGGGATCACCGGCGACGAACACAAGGACGTCCCCGCCACCGTGCGGGATCACCCCCGCGTCTTCGCCACCCTCACCGCCCCCTCCTTCGGCCCGGTCCACAACCGGCCCGACACCGGCCGCTGCCGTTGCGGCACCCGCCACACCGAGGATGACTCGGCCCTGGGCACGGCCCTGCACCCGGAGCGCTACGACTACGCCGGTGCGGTGCTGTGGAACAACTACGCCGGGGATCTGTGGCGACGCTTCACCATCTACCTGCGCCGGGAACTCGCCGCCCTTGCGGGCCTGACACAGGCAGAGCTGAAAGAGGTGTGCCGGGTCTCCTTCGGCAAGGTCGCCGAGTTCCAGAAGCGCGGGTCCGTCCACTTCCACGCCGTGGTCCGCCTCGATGGTCCGGACGGCCCGGACACGGCTCCGCCGGCATGGGCCACGGTCGCCCTCCTGGACGACTCGATCAGGGCTGCCGCCGGCCGAGTCTCGGTACCTGTGCCAGCGTCCGACGACCACCCGGCCCGGACCCTGCGGTGGGGCTCCCAGGTCGACGTTCAGCCCATCGGCGCCCTCGGGCACGAGGAACTGACGGAACAGGCCGTCGCCTCCTACGTGGCCAAGTACGCCACCAAGGCGGCCGAGACCACCGGCACCGTGGATCACCGCATCGGGGAGCTCTCCGAACTCGACAAGCTTCCGTTGCCCGGCCACACCCGGCGCCTGATCGAAGCATGCTGGGACCTGGATGACGCCTACCCGGAACGGATGCTGGCGCGCTGGGCTCACATGCTCGGCTTCCGCGGCCACTTCTCCACCAAGTCCCGCCAGTACTCCACCACCCTCGGCGCGCTGCGCCAGGTCCGCGCCGACTACCGGGCCCGGCAGGAACGCCGCGAACGCGGGCTCTCCGAAGATCTCGACGACACGGAGGGCTCCACGCTCGTGCTCGCCCACTGGACCTACGCCGGACAAGGCCACACCCCCGGCGAGTCCTGGCTCGCCGCCACGATCGCGAAGGACATCCGACTGAACCGAGAGACAGCACGCGAAGCACTGCAAGACCAACTCGAATGGGAGGAACTCGCAGCATGACTATGACCGTGATCCAACCGAAGTGGCACAGCACGGCGGAGGTCGCGGCCATGCTCGGCTTCGGCCTCTCCAAGACCAAGATGCTGGTGCTCACCGGAGAGATCCGCTCGGTGAAGATCGGCCGCAACCGTCGCATCCTGCCGGAGTGGGTTGATGAGTACGTCGAGCGCGTCACTTCTGATGCCGGGGCGGTGTCGGCATGAGCGGCAAGCGCGGGAACGGCGAGGGTTCGATCTACGCGTACAAGAACGGCTTCGCCGCATACGTGTGGGTCGACACTCCGGAGGGCAAGCGCAAGCGCAAGTACGTGTACGGCAAGACCCGCGATGAGGTCCACGACAAGTGGATCAAACTCCACGCTGAGGCCAAGGAGGGGCCGGTAGCGACGTCCACGCCGACCATGGCTCAGTACCTCGCGCGGTGGCTTCGGGAGGTCGTAGAGCCGGACCTGAAGCCCAAGACGGCCGAGACGTACGCGATGCATGTCCGGCTCTACATCGCGCCGGGGCTGGGCTCGAAGCGGCTCGACAAGCTCACCGTTCGAGACGTGCGGAACTGGGTGAACACCCTCCTGGAACAGTGCCAGTGCTGCGCCCAGGGTCTCGATGCGAAGCGGGATGAGCCGCGTTGCTGCGCCGCTGGCGAATGCTGTGAGCGCATCCCGTCACGGCGCACGGTGCAGGATGCTCGCGCGGTCCTGCGGTCGGCCCTGACCAACGCCATGACGGAAGAGCTGATCTCGAAGAACGTGGCAGGCCTGGTCAAGGTTCGGTCGGCGCGGAAGAAGAAGCGGCACCCGTGGTCCGTGGAAGAGGCTCGGCAGTTCCTCGAAGCGGCCAGCGCGGCGCGTGACCCGCTGTACGCGGCCTACGTGCTCATCCTGGTCTTGGGCTTCCGGCGCGGTGAGGTGCTGGGCCTGACCTGGGAGAACGTGAACCTGGACGCGGGAGAGGTCACAGTGCAGATGCAGCTACAGCGGATCAACCGGCGCTTGGTCCATGACGAGACCAAGACCGAGGCGTCGACGGCCACGCTCCCGCTGCCGCAGATCTGTGCCACGGCGCTTCAACTCCGTCTGAAGGAGCAGGAGTTGGCGAAGCAAGCCGCTGGTGAGCTGTGGACGGAATCGGACTTCGTGTTCACTACGCGCTACGGCACGCCGTACGAACCCCGCAACTTCAACCGGCTGTTCGTCGCTCGGTCGGACCGGGCGGCCGTCCGCCGTATCCGTCTGCACGACACCCGGCACACGTGCGGCTCGCTGCTCGCCGCCCTCGACGTACACCCCAGGGTCGCAATGCAGATCCTTCGCCACAGCAAGATCGCAGTGACGATGGAGGTGTACACGCACGTCCCGTCGGAGTCGACCCGTCGGGCACTGCGCAAGCTCGGCAAGCACCTTGGGAAGCAAGATCCAAAGTAGTTGCTGTACTTCGCTGCTGTACGGCATGCCAAAGCCCCTGCTGGTGATCACCAACAGGGGCTTTGAGCTGCGTGGACCTGAGGGGATTTGAACCCCTGGCCCCCTCGATGCGAACGAGGTGCGCTACCGGACTGCGCCACAGGCCCTTGCAACGAGTGAAACTTTAGCATCCCGATCGCGGTGCTCGGAAATCCGCTCCCTCACTGGTCACGCCGGGGAGGGTGGGGCGGGGTCACTCGTTGGCCGCGCGCGGGCGGTCGCCGTCCTCGTACTGATCGAAGAGGGGCGTGCGGCCGCGCTCACGCGCCCGGCGAGCGGACGCTCCGCCGGAGGTCCCCCCGCGCGAACGCGTGCGGGCATGAGGGAGCCCGTCGCCGCGGCCGTCCGCCGGCCTGCCTCCGGACGCGGCCGCCCGCTCGTCCGCCTCGGCCTCCGGGGCGACGGAGCTGGAGCGCGCCGAACTCCATGTGTCGGGCGCCCCGAGATCCACGTCGGACGTGGCGCGCGGCGCGACCGGCGCGGTCACGTACGTCGGCAGGGGTACCGGCACCGGGTCCCAGCTGTCCCCGCCGGGCCGCCGCTGCCGTTCGCGCTGCTGGTCGACCCACTCGGCATGGTCCGTCTGCTCGACCAGGGCGCGCCGGTCCGCGGCGAGCGCGGCGAGACCGCTGTCCGTCTCGGCCTCCGAGGCATCCTCCGGTTCGTCCGCGCCGGGGCTCGCGTCCAGGGGCGCGCGCCGACGCGGCTGGCGCTCCCGCTCCCGCAGCCGCTGTGCCGCGACCTCGGCACTCCGCCGGTCCATCTGGTAGGCGAAGCGACGGCGCTCCTGGGAGCGCAGATACGCGATGTACGCACTGAGCAGCACGGCCGGCACAGCGGGCACCCACAGGAAGGCGAGCCCGCCGACGGCAGTGACGACGGCGCCCAGCGTGAAGACGATGAAGAGCAACACGGTGGTGCGCCTACGGCGCGCAAGGACCTTCGAGCGCCGGGCACGCGCTGCGGCCGCCTGCGAAGACGGGCTCCGCCGCGCGGACGGCACCCGTTTCGACGCCGGCGCGGAACCGGGTGCGGACGCGGGCGCGGAACCGGATACGGGCACGGACTTCGGCCCTGCGGGCGCGGACTTGGGCGCCGGGGTGGCGGCCTGTTCGCGTGCCGGTTCGGTCCTCGCGGACGCCTGGGGTTCCTCCTCGGCGCGCACCTGACGGCGGGTCGGAGGCATGGCGAAGGCCCGGACGTCCACCGAGTCGGTGACGGCGTCCGGATCGCCGGCGTCCGGCTCCCCCTCCTGGGTGGAGCGCGCCCGCAGGTCCTTGGCGTACCGGCGCTCCATTCCCGCCCTTCCGG
The DNA here is from genome assembly GCF_040680235.1 of Streptomyces sp. NPDC052101. Classification (NCBI taxonomy): domain Bacteria; kingdom Bacillati; phylum Actinomycetota; class Actinomycetes; order Kitasatosporales; family Streptomycetaceae; genus Streptomyces; species Streptomyces sp. NPDC052101. Next base: position 427,188 of record NZ_JBFAWH010000003.1, on the reverse strand, counting down.
ACAGCAGCCGGATGGCGGTGCTGAAGCGTTCCGTCGGACGGGCCTCGTTCAGCTCGTCCTGCCTACGGAGCCACATCGGCACCAAGTAGGCGGCCCAGGCCCCGACAATGACTGCGTAGATGAGGCCGCTGCTGCTCACGTCTCACACCGTAGAGGGGTTTGCGTGAGGCCATCCGCCAATTGGGCCGGTGTGTCGCACGATCTGGCTGATATTTCCAGCTTTTTTTGCGACCGATGTGATCAGCAGGCCGCCGCGGCGGCGAAATTCAATGCCCCGAGACGGTCGACGCCCGATCAATTTCGAACACATATTCAATTCTTGCGGGGCTGGGAAGGATTCCCCGGCGTGTTCTGCGGATTGCGCGCCGGGCGGGGTGCGCCCGGCGCACCCGAAGCGCCGTCCGCGCCCTCTCCACCGTCCGCGCGCCCGGTGCGCCGCTCTGCCTGAGAGCGTGCCCGCTTCCACCGCGCGAGCAACCCGTCGGGCACCTCTTCCGCGGTGAGCGCGAACACCAGGTGGTCGCGCCACGCCCCGTCGATGTGCAGATAACGCGGCCGGAGCCCCTCCTCGCGGAAACCGAGTTTCTCCACGACCCGCCGGCTGGGCCGGTTCTCGGGCCGAATGCAGACCTCGATGCGGTGCAGGCCGACGGTGTGGAAGCAGTGGTCCACCACGAGCGCGACTGCCGCCGGCATCACACCACGGCCCGCCACCGCTTCGTCCACCCAGTAGCCGATGTGCCCCGAGCACATCGATCCCCAGGTGATCCCGGCAACCGTCAACTGCCCGACGAGCCGCCCCTGGTACTCGATGACGAAGGGCAGCATCCGGCCCGCGTTGGCCTCGGAACGCAAGTGCCGGACCATCTGGCGATAGGTCGGCCGGTGCGCGATCGGTCCGCTCGGCGTGGGCGGCGGGATGGTAGCCTCCCAGGGGCGCAGCCAGTCCCGGTTGCGCCGGTTCACCTCGCGCCAGGCCCGCTGGTCGCGCAGCCTTATCGGCCGGAGGACGACATCTCCGTCCGCCAGCACGACGGGCCAGGAAGGGCTGTTCAGCTCGCACCCCCGCTACTGGGTCTGGGGTGGTCGCCGCCGCGGATCTGGTCGACGGCGTGGACCAGCAGAGACTCCAGCACGGCGAGGCCGTCCTTCACCCCGCCCGTGGAGCCCGGCAGATTGACGATCAGGGTCCGCCCGGCCACCCCGGCCAGGCCCCGCGAGAGCGCCGCGGTCGGAACCTTCTCCCGCCCGAACGCCCGGATGGCCTCCGCGACACCCGGCACCTCGCGGTCGATCACCGCGCGGGTCGCCTCGGGCGTGCGGTCGGTGGGCGAGATCCCGGTGCCGCCGGTGGTGACGATGGCGTCGTACCCCGCGTCGACTCCCGCGCGCAGGGCCGCCTCTACGGGCTCGCCGTCCGGGACGACCTGGGGGCCGTCGACATCGAACCCGAAGCCCTTCAGGCCGTCGGCGACCAAGGGGCCGCCCTTGTCCTCGTAGACGCCCGCGGCAGCCCTGTTGGAGGCGGTGACCACCAGAGCCCGATAGGTCATGCCCGGCTCCAGTCGCCCGACTTGCCGCCCGTCTTCTCCTCCACCCGCACGTCCGTGATGACCGCTCCCTTGTCGACCGCCTTGACCATGTCGATCACGGTGAGCGCGGCGACCGTCACGGCGGTGAGGGCCTCCATCTCGACGCCCGTACGGTCCGTCGTCTTCACGGTGGCCTGGATCTCCACGGCGTCGTCCGCGACCGACAGGTCCAGTTTCACACCGGACACCGACAACGGGTGGCACAGCGGGATCAGGTCCGGGGTGCGCTTGGCGCCCATGATGCCGGCGATGCGCGCGGTGGCCAGAGCGTCCCCCTTGGGCACTCCCTCGCCGCGCAGCAGCTCGACCACGCGGGGTGAGACGAGGACGCGCCCGCTGGCACGGGCCGTGCGCGCGGTCACGTCCTTCTCCGATACGTCGACCATGCGGGCCGCGCCCGCCTCGTCGATGTGTGTCAGTCCGTCCTGCGTACTCATGCTGTGTGCCGCTCCCGGTCCGGGCCCGTCGCAGTGCGGTGCACGGGCCTGTTGTGCGCGACACGGTACCGCCATGTCCGCGCAGGCACCGGCCCAGGACCCCCGTGGGACCCGCCGCGCGCGCGTGCCTCAGCCGAGCAGCACGACCTCCACCTCGGCGCCGGGCTCGACGGACTCCACGTCCTCGGGGACGGCGATCAGCGCGTCGGCGTGCGCCAGAGCCGCGATCAGATGCGAGCCGGAACCGCCGACGGGGGCCACCTCACCGTCGCCGTACGCACCGCGCAGGAACTGCCGGCGCCCCTTGGGCGAGCGCAGCGCCTTTTCCGCCTTCAGGGTGGCCCTCACCCGGGGCCGGTGCACGTCCGTGAGGCCCATCAGGGCACGGATGGCGGGGCGGACGAACAGCTCGAAGGAGACGTACGACGACACCGGGTTGCCCGGCAGAGCCAGCAGCGGTGTGTGGTCGGGGCCGATGGACCCGAAGCCCTGGGGCTTGCCGGGCTGCATGGCGAGCTTGCGGAACTCCACGCCGCTGCCCGCCTCGCCCTCGTCGCCGACGTACGACAGCGCCTCCTTGACGACGTCGTACGCCCCGACGCTCACCCCGCCCGTGGTCACCAGCAGGTCGGCGCGGATGAGCTGGTCCTCGATGGTGGCGCGCAGGGTCTCGGCGTCGTCGGCGACGGCGCCCACCCGGTAGGCGATGGCGCCCGCGTCCCGCGCGGCGGCGGTGAGGGCGAAGCTGTTGGAGTCGTAGATCTGGCCATGGGCCAGTTCCTCGCCGGGCTGGACGAGTTCGCTGCCCGTGGACAGGACGACCACGCGCGGGCGTGGGCGCACGCGTACCGTGCCGCGGCCGATCGCGGCCAGCAGCGCGATCTGCGGCGGACCGAGGATCGTCCCGGCCTCCAGGGCGCGGTCGCCGGCCTTCACGTCGCTGCCCTTGGCGCGCACGTGCGCGCGTGCCTCGGCGGGGCGGTGCACGCGTACCTGCCCCTCGGCGCCCTCGGGGGCCAGGCTGCGGGCCCGCATGCCGCTCACCGGACCCTCGCCGAGCCCGCCGTCGGTCCACTCGACGGGGACCACGGCCTCGGCGCCGGGCGGCAGCGGGGCGCCGGTCATGATGCGGGCGGCCTGACCGGGCCCGACCCGGACCGGGTCGGTCGCGCCCGCCGCGACGTCACCCACGACCTCCAGGACGGCCGGGAACTCCTCGCTGGCGCCCGCGACGTCCGCGACCCGCACCGCGTACCCGTCCATCGAGCTGTTGTCGAACGGCGGCAGGGACACCGGCACCGTGACATCGTCGACCAGGACGCAGCCCTGGGCGTCGAGCAGCTGCAGCTCGATGGGTTCGAGGGGGCGGACGGTCTCGAGGATGTCCTCCAGATGCTCGTCCACCGACCACAGGTGGTCCGGGCCGGCGGGGCGGGTCGCGGCGCTGCTCAAGATTGCTGCATCTCCTCGGCTACGTAACTACGAAGCCAGGTCCGGAACTCCGGGCCCAGGTCTTCACGTTCGCATGCGAGTCTGACAATGGCACGCAGATAGTCGCCGCGGTCGCCGGTGTCATAGCGACGGCCCGTGAAGACGACACCGTGCACCGGTCCGCCGACCTTCTCGTCCGTCGCGAGCTGCTGCAGGGCGTCGGTGAGCTGGATCTCGCCGCCGCGGCCCGGCTCGGTCTTACGGAGTATGTCGAAGATCTGCGGGTCCAGGACATAGCGGCCGATGATCGCGTAGTTCGACGGGGCGTCCGCCGGGTCCGGCTTCTCGACCAGCCCGGTCACCTTGACGACGTCGCCGTCGGTGGTCGCCTCGACAGCCGCGCAGCCGTAGAGGTGGATCTGCTCGGGCGCGACCTCCATGAGGGCGATCACACTGCCGCCGTGCTCCTCCTGGATCTCGATCATGCGCTGCAGGAGCGGGTCGCGCGGGTCGATCAGGTCGTCACCCAGGAGCACCGCGAAGGGCTCGCGGCCGACGTGCGGGGCGGCGCACAGCACGGCGTGCCCGAGACCCCTGGGGTCGCCCTGGCGCACGTAGTGCATCGTCGCCAGGTCGCTGGACTGCTGCACCTTCGCGAGCCGCTCGGCGTCACCCTTCTTGCCGAGCGCCGATTCCAGCTCGTAATTGCGGTCGAAATGGTCCTCAAGGGGACGCTTGTTACGTCCGGTGATCATGAGGACGTCGTCGAGCCCCGCCGACACGGCCTCCTCGACCACGTACTGGATCGCCGGCTTGTCGACGACCGGCAGCATCTCCTTGGGAGTGGCCTTGGTAGCAGGCAGGAACCGGGTGCCGAGGCCCGCCGCGGGAATGACAGCCTTGCTGATCCTGGGGTGCGACTGAGTCATGCCCGCAACCTTATCCGGTGCCTTTCTAGGGAAACTATGACTCCGGTTGATTGGCCCTTTACGACTGCATTCAAGAAGGGTGCGAGAACGACCCGTGAAACACGACGGACGCACTGGCGAGCCTGACAAGCGAATGTTGCGGCGCGAGTTCCTCTCGATGAGGAGCAGGTTGACGGACGATGACGTCGACGAGACGGCCCTCGCGCTGGCGGAGCGCGCCCTGGAACTGCCCGAGCTGGCGCGTGCGCGCACGGTGGCGGCGTACGTCTCCGTAGGGAGCGAGCCCGGCACGCCGGCGCTGCTGGACGCGCTGCGCGCGCGGGGCGTGCGCGTCCTGCTCCCCGCGCTCCTGCCCGACAACGACCTGGACTGGGGTGAATACGCCGGCCCGGACACCCTCGCGCGGGTCCAACACGGCGGGAAGATGGCGCTGTTCGAGCCCTCCGGCGCACACCTCGGCCCGGACGCCGTGACGGCCGCGGACGTCGTCCTGCTGCCCGGGCTCGCGGTCGACGCGCGTGGGATGCGCCTGGGGCGCGGCGGAGGGTCGTACGACCGCGTACTGGCCCGCCTGGAGCGCGCGGGCGCACACCCCCAGCTCGTGGTGCTGCTGTACGACACGGAGGTCGTCGCGCACGTCCCGGCGGAGGCGCACGACAAGCCGGTGCACGCGGTGGTGACACCCTCCGGCGTGCGCCGGTTCCCGAGTGCCTGACCGGGCGCCCCCACACCCCACGACGAAACGGCCCTCCACGCGTGCGCGTGGAGGGCCGTTTTCCGTCCCGTGCCGTCCGGAGGTCTCCCAGGCCCTTAAAGGCGCTGGGGGAGGCTCACGGCTTGAGGACGAGTGTGTCGCTCGTGTTCTTGTCGACCGCCTCGCCCGAGAACGACCAGGGCAGCAGTTCGCCCTTGGTCCACAGGCTCGTCTGGTCCGTGTAGTGCGCGTTGAAGGCGTGCCCGGAGGCGCCGGTCAGGTTGATCCACTTCGACTTGTCGAAATCGGCGAGGTTGACGACCATCCGCATGGACGGCACCCAGACGACGTTGTAGCCGCCGGCGGCGTTCCAGCCGGTCGCGTTCACCGTGGCCTCGCCGCCGCTGAGCTTCCAGGGCCCGCGGTTGAGGATGTACTGCAGGACCGTGGGGCCGTCGGTGCCGAGCGTCTGGTTCTTCAGGAACAGGCGGTGCAGCCGGCCCCAGCTCCAGGTGTCGATGTCCTTGCCGAGCTTGGCGGTCAGCTCCCAGCGGGCGTCGATCATGGCGCGCGCGAAGAGCTGGTCCATGTTGGCGGCCGCGGGACGGGTGCCCGACTTGGGCGTCTTCCACCAGTCGCTGTTCGGCTTGTCCATCAGGACGCGCACGACCTCGAACCAGCGGTCCCCGCCGTCCGGCTGCGCCTGGTCGGCGTCGCGCTCGCCGCACTCGCGCACCTTGGTGTCGTCGTCGACCGGGCCGGTGCTGTCGATCTTGTCGACCCACAGGCACTGTCCGCTGACGCGCAGTTCCTTGGGGAGCTTGTTGCCGAAGCCGAGCTTGAGGATGTTGCGCCAGACGGCGTTGAAGTAGGCGGCGGCCGCGGAGTCGGCGTCCTGGGTGTAGTCCCAGCCCTCCAGCAGCTTCTGCGCCTCGCGCACGTTCTTGTCGTCGAGGTTGATCTTCAGCAGCCTGGGCACCAGAAGCCTGGCGATCTCGCTGCTGTTGTCCAGCTGCATCTGCCGCATGTCATCGGTGGAGATCTTGCCGCCGTCCTTGATCTTGGACTCGATCAGGTCGGTGATGCGCTGGCTGCGGGTGCCGTAGCCCCAGTCGGCGGTGAGCGTGTACGGGTACTTGCCCTTGTCGACCACGGCCTGGTTGGCGGTGACGATGTAGCCGCGCTTGGGGTTGTACTCGTAGGGCAGCTCGTCCTGCTTGATGAAGCCGGTCCAGCGGTACTTCGAGTCCCAGCCGGGCGCGGGGACGGAGCCGTCGTCGAGCGAGGAGCGCGTGGGGATCTTGCCGGGCAGCGTATAGCCGATGTGGCCGTCGGTGTCGGCGTAGATCAGGTTCTGCGACGGTACGTCGAACAGGGAGGCGGCCTGGCGGAACTCGCTCCAGTCGGCCGCCCTGTCGAGGGCGAAGATGGCGTCCATGGAGGTGCCCGGGTCGAGCGCGGTCCACCTCAGGGCGATGCCGTAGCCGTCGCCGCGGTCCGGTGCGGCGGTGTTGACCGCGGCCTTCCTGCCGACCTGGACGAGTTCGTCGTCGCGGTCGGACAGCAGCGGCATCCCGTCCTGGGTCTGGCGCACGACGATCGTCTTGGACGCGCCGCCGGCGACCTTGATGGTCTCCTCGCGCGTGTTGAACGGCCGGACCTTGCCGTCGTACAGGTAGCCGTTCGCGCTCACCTTCTCCAGGTAGAGGTCGGTGACGTCGACCCCGGAGTTGGTCATGCCCCAGGCGATGTTCGCGTTGTGACCGATGACCACACCGGGCATGCCGGCAAACGTGTAGCCGGTCACGTCGTACTGGCACTTGCTGGAGACGCTCCGGCAGTGCAGGCCCATCTGGTACCAGACGGACGGCAGCGACGCCGCCAGGTGCGGGTCGTTGGCCAGCAGCGGCTTGCCGGTGATGGTGTACTTCCCGGACACCACCCAGGAGTTGGATCCGATGCCCTGGCCGTTCACGCCGACGGCGGTCGGGACGTTGTCCAGGACCCTGGAAAGGCCTCCCAGCTGGCTCGTGAGGGACGATCCGGTGGCGGACGAGGCGGAGGAGCCGGTCGAGCCCTTCGTCCCCCCAGAGGCGCCCGTGGCGCCGCGGGTCGTGCCGGACGTACCGGTCGTGGCGGACGTACCCGTCGTGCCCGTGCCCTGAGAGGTGCCCGTGCCGCCACTCTGCTGGAAGGACTTGGTCAGCTGGCTGTACTGGCCTTCCTGCACGATCGGCTTGTTACGGCTGTACGGGTACTCGGGATACAGGTCCTGGATCTGCTGCGGGCCGAGCCGGCTGGTCATCAGCGCCCGGTCGATCTCGTCCCGCATGTTGCCGCGCAGGTCCCAGGCCATCGCCTTCAGCCAGGAGACGGAGTCGACCGGGGTCCACTTCTGCGGCTTGTAGTCGTTGGTGAAGCCCAGCGCGGCGTACTCAAGGGAGATGTCCTTGCCGTCCTTGCCCTGAAGGTAGGCGTTGACTCCCTTGGCGTACGCCTGGAGGTACTTCTTCGCGGAGGCCGACAGCTTGCTGTCGTACTCCTGCTTGGCGATCCGGTCCCAGCCGAGGGTGCGCAGGAACTCGTCGTTCTTGACCTGGCTCTTGCCGAACATCTCCGACAGGCGCCCGGAGGTCATGTGCCGGCGCACGTCCATCTCGTAGAACCGGTCCTGCGCCTGCACATAGCCCTGCGCCATGAACAGGTCCTCGTCGGAGGACGCGTAGATCTGCGGGATGCCGTTGCCGTCCCGCTTGACGTCGACCGGCCCCGACAGGCCGTCGAGCGTGATCGTGCCCTTGGTCTGCGGGAAGGAGGCGCGGACGGTGCTGATCGACCAGTACCCGCCGTAGGCGATGCCTCCGATGACGGCCAGTACCAGCACCAGCACGACCAATCGGGCTTTGCGCCCCTTCTTCCTGCCGGACTTGGCGGGCTTGTCACCCGTTGTGGCGGTGGTGTTGGGGGGCATCGCTGTCCTTGCTGTCCTAACGCGAGCGGCAGGTCGGGCTGTGACTTTGAATGAGCGCTGGAGCAACCATAGGCGCAGGGCCCTGTGACGCTTGACGCGGAGTCGGGAACCAGCGTGCACGAGCGTTCGATCTTGCCTCCACAAGCGTCAAGAAAGCGTCAAGACTTAGGTAAGGTAACGAAGTACTTGGGTGCGGTGCGCCGCAGCCTCGGGTCTTGTGTACGTGCGCCCGCGCCGCAGCGCGCGAGCCAAGGAAGGGAACCGCCGCTGACTGTTCACCATCTCAACCAGCTCCTGCTCGTCTGCTCCGTGGTCCTGCTCGTCGCCGTCGCGGCCGTGCGGATCTCCTCCCGCAGCGGGCTCCCCAGCCTGCTCGTCTACCTGGCGATCGGCGTCCTCATGGGCCAGGACGGCATCGGCGAGATCCACTTCAACAGCGCCGCGGCGACCCAGGTCATGGGGTACGCGGCCCTGGTCGTGATCCTCGCCGAGGGCGGTCTCGGCACGAAGTGGAAGGAGATCAGGCCGGTCCTCTCGTCCGCCTCGATCCTGGCGACCTTCGGCGTCGCCGTCAGCGTGGGTGTCACCGCGGCGGCCGCGCACTATCTGGTCGGACTGGAGTGGCGGCAGGCGCTCATCATCGGCGCCGTGGTGTCGTCGACCGACGCGGCGGCGGTCTTCTCGGTGCTGCGCAGAGTTCCCCTCCCCGCGCGCGTGACGGGCACGCTGGAGGCGGAGTCCGGCTTCAACGACGCCCCGGTGGTCATCCTGGTCGTCGCCTTCAGCACGGCCGGCCCGGTCGAGCACTGGTACGTCCTGCTGGCCGAGATAGCCCTGGAGCTGGCCATCGGCGCGGCCATAGGGATCGCGGTGGGCTGGTTCGGCTCCTGGGGGCTCAAGCATGTGGCCCTGCCCGCCTCCGGCCTCTACCCGATCGCGGTCATGGCGATCGCCGTCACGGCGTACGCCGCCGGCGCCCTGGCACACGGCAGCGGCTTCCTGGCCGTCTACCTGGCCTCGATGACGCTCGGCAACGCCAAGCTCCCGCACTGGCCGGCCACACGCGGCTTCGCCGAGGGGCTCGGCTGGATCGCCCAGATCGGCATGTTCGTCCTGCTCGGCCTGCTGGTCACCCCGCACGAGCTGGGCGACGACGTCTGGCCGGCCCTGGTCATCGGGCTGGTGCTGACCATGGTGGCCCGGCCGCTGAGCGTGGTGCTCAGCCTGGCGCCGTTCCGCATGCCGTGGGCGGAGCAGACGCTGATGTCATGGGCGGGACTGCGCGGCGCCGTGCCCATCATCCTGGCCACCATCCCGATGGTGAACGGCGTCACCGGCAGCCGACGCATCTTCAACATCGTCTTCGTGCTGGTCGTGGTCTACACCCTCGTCCAGGGGCCGACCCTGCCCTGGCTGGCGCGGAAGCTGCGCCTGGGCGAGCAGGGCGAGGCCGCCGACCTCGGCATCGAGTCGGCGCCCCTGGAGCGGCTACGCGGACACCTGCTGTCCATCTCGATCCCCGAGGGCTCCCGGATGCACGGCGTGGAGATCAGCGAGCTGCGCCTGCCGCCCGGGGCCGCCGTCACCCTCGTCGTCCGCGAAGAAGAATCGTTCGTCCCGCTGCCCACGACCGTGCTGCGCCGGGGCGACGAACTGCTCGTCGTCGCCACCGACCCGGTGCGCGACGCGGCGGAACGACGCCTGCGCGCGGTCGCCCACGGCGGCAAGCTGGCCGGTTGGCTGGGGACGAACGGAGCGGGCAGCTCGCGTTAAGCAGATGTTTCCCTGGGTTCACACCCCATGAATTCCCAGGTGGCCATGGCCATGGTGCTCGTTTTCACAGACAGGAGAGGCGGTACTCCCTGTACCATGAAGGCGCATCCTGATCGAACCAACTCTGCCTGACGCAGAGCTGGCGCGACCGTATGGCGGCCGCGTCGCCCCCACCCGCAGTGGGCGCCGGTATCTACCGCAGTCCGCGCAAGAGGACAGCTCTCGGCGCCTGGCCCACACGGGGCCCGCGCTACCAGGCGGCAGAAAGGCACGGGCCGTGGGATCCACGGTCACCACCACCGAACCGGAGAAGACCTCGCCGGCCTCGTCCCGCCCGGGATACGGACAGCTGCTGCGCACCCGCGGCGCCTGGACCTTCCTGCTCCCCGGCTTCGCGGCGCGCCAGCCGTTCGCGATGCTCACCCTCTCCATCGTGCTGCTGGTGCAGCACACCACCGGCTCGTACGGCGCCGCGGGCGCCATCGCGGCCGCCACCGGTGTGTCCATGGCGCTGTTCGCGCCGTACAGCGGCCGCCTCGCCGACCGCTACGGCCAGCGCGCCGTGCTGGTCCCCGGCGTTCTGGTGCACACGCTGTCCGGCCTGTCCCTGACAGCGCTCGCGCTGGCGCACGCGCCGCTGTGGGCGCTGTTCCTGGCGGCCGTCCCGACCGGCGCCTCGGTGCCGCAGGTCGGCCCCATGGTGCGTGCACGCTGGGGCGTGAAGCTGCAGGGCTCGCCCCTGATGACCACTGCGGCGGCATTCGAGTCGGTCACGGACGAGCTGACCTTCGTCTTCGGTCCGCTGCTGGCGACCGCGCTGTGCACCACCGTGGCGCCGGCGGCCGGCCTGATCACCGAGGGCGCGCTGACCCTCGTCGGCGGTCTGCTGTTCGCCGCGCAGAAGGGCACCCAGCCGCCGGTGACCGAGGCGAGCGGGCACGCGCGCGTGCAGCAGGTTTCCGCACTGCGCGTTCCGGGCGTGCGCGTGCTGGTCGTGACCTTCCTGGGTATCGGGTCCGTCTTCGGTGGCATGCAGGTGTCGCTGGCGGCGTTCACCGAGTCGATCGGCGAGCCCGGCCTCAACGGCGTCCTGTACGGCGTTTTCGCCGCCGGAAACATGCTGTCCGGCATCGTCTGCGGCGCGATCGCCTGGAAGACCGCCCCCCAGCGCCGCCTGGTCGTCGGCTACACGGCGCTCGCGATCATCGCGTCCGCCCTGTGGACGGCGCACTCGGTACTGCTGCTCGCCGGGCTCGGCCTGCTGGTCGGCATGTGCATCGCGCCGGCGCTGATCACCGGCTACACGCTGGTCGAGGGCCTGGTCCCGCCGGGCGCCCGCACGGAGGCCTTCACCTGGCTGACCGGCGCGGTCGCGCTGGGGCAGGCGGCCGCCGTCACGGTCGCCGGACAGCTGGAGGACCGGCTGTGGGACGGCGCCGGGTTCCTGGTGCCGATGGCCGGCACCGTGCTCGCGCTGTTGGTCTTGGGGGCGCTGCGTTCGCGGCTGGTGCCGCCGCGCGCGACCAAGGTGATCACGCGCGGCGCGGCCCATCGCGAGCCTGCCGCGATCGGTGAGATGTGACGTGTCGAATTCCCAGGAATACGTCACTGTGACTCCGCCGCCAAGCGGCTTCTCACTTGGGCACAAGGCCCTCATGACGGTCAAGCCCTGACCGCTGCCCGTGGGCAGGTGACGTACGTTACTCCGTTCGTCGGCCGCACGGGTTAATATGGACGATCGTTAGCACTCACCGAGTGAGAGTGCCAGGAGGAAGACAGTGCCGACCTACCAGTACCAGTGCACCGAGTGCGGCGAGGGCCTCGAGGCGGTGCAGAAGTTCACCGATGACGCCCTGACCGAGTGCCCCAGCTGCAGTGGCCGCCTCAAGAAGGTGTTCTCCGCGGTCGGCATCGTCTTCAAGGGCTCCGGCTTCTACCGCAACGACTCCCGCGGCTCCACGTCGAGCAGCAGCCCGGCGTCGAAGCCGTCGAGCACGACGTCCTCCTCGTCGACCGGCTCCTCCTCGTCCGATGCGAAGCCGTCCTCGTCGAGTTCCGCCAGCAGCTCCGCGGCCTGACATCTCCGCCCTGGGCCCTGCCGTCGTACGACGGCAGGGCCTTCGGCGCTCACCGGCACCCGATCCCCCGCTGTTGCGCCGCCCGCTAGTGTGCTGGTCATGGCGAACGCAGAGATCGGCGTAATCGGCGGCTCGGGCTTCTACTCGTTCCTCGACGACGTGACCGAGGTCCAGGTGGACACCCCCTATGGTCCGCCCAGCGACTCCCTCTTCCTCGGCGAGATCGCCGGCCGGCGGGTCGCCTTCCTGCCCCGGCACGGTCGCGGCCACCACCTGCCGCCGCATCGCATCAACTACCGCGCCAACCTGTGGGCGCTGCGCTCCGTCGGCGTACGGCAGGTGCTCGGCCCCTGCGCGGTCGGCGGGCTGCGGCCCGAGTACGGCCCCGGCACACTGCTGGTGCCGGACCAGTTCGTGGACCGTACGAAGTCCCGGGTGCAGTCGTACTTCGACGGGCTGCCGCTGCCCGACGGCACCGTGCCGAACGTCGTGCACGTGTCCATGGCCGACCCCTACTGCCCCACCGGACGGACGGTCGCCCTGAAGGCCGCCCGGGGGCGGGACTGGGAACCGGTGGACGGCGGCACGCTGGTCGTGGTCGAGGGGCCGCGCTTCTCGACGCGCGCAGAATCGTTGTGGCACCAGGCGCAGGGCTGGTCGATCGTGGGCATGACCGGTCATCCCGAAGCGGCGCTCGCCCGGGAACTGGAGCTGTGCTACACCTCGCTGACCCTGGTGACCGACCTGGACGCCGGTGCCGAGACCGGCGAGGGCGTCTCGCACGAAGAAGTGCTGCGGGTGTTCGCGGCCAACGTGGACCGGCTGCGCGGCGTGCTGTTCGACGCGGTAGCGGCACTGCCCGAGACCAGGGCGCGGGAGTGTCCGTGCATGAACGCGCTCGGCGGAATGGATCCGGGCTTCGAGCTGCCGTAGCCCACTCGCCAAAAGGTCCCGGGGTGCCGTGAACAAGCATTCCGCCAATAGGCACCCTGTGGACGAATGAAGGACGAGCCGGTGGACAACCCTGCGGAATTCCCCGTTCGAGTGGGCGAGTTGTCCACAGCCCGGCCCTGATCCACCGGCTCCGGCGGGATTCGACGCGAGGCCTCATCGTGGCATCGCAAGCCGAATTCCTCGTCGCAGGCGGTGATTCCCATGCCTCGGTCCTCGTCGTCCTCCCATCCGTCCCCGTCCCCGACCTCGCCCTGGCCCTCTCCCCCACTTCCACCTTCTCCGCGCTCTCGCCCTGCCCCCTCGCCCACCCGCTCTCCCTTCTCGCCTCAGCTCCGGCTCCCGCGTCCGCTGGGAACGGACGCCCCGGCGACCTGCGAGGTCCCGCAGTTCCCTCCGGTGCGTGTGCGCGGCGGGCGGTATCAGCTGCGGCGGCTCGTGCGGCACCGCGGACGGGCCATCGCGGCCGGCCTCGCGGTGACCGCGGCCGCGCTCGTCGCGGCGGGGCCGCGCGCGGCCCTCGAACCGCACCGCGCGGAGCAGGCGCGTGCTCACCCGGTCACGAAACCCGTACGCCGGCACACGGCCGTGGAGACGGTGACGGCGCCGGTGCGGATCGCCGACGCGGCCACGGTCCGGCTTCTACGGCCCGGCGATCGCGTCGACGTCATCGCGGCCGAGGACGCGTCGGCCGGTGGCATCGCCCGGGTACTCGCGCGCGGGGTGCGGGTGACCAAGGTGCCCGAGCCACTGGACGGCACAGCGGAGAGCGGCGCGCTGGTCGTGTTGTCGGTGCCGCGTGCCATGGCGGCACGGCTCGTCGGTGCGAGCGCCACGGCACGCCTGGCGGTGACGCTGTGCTGAACCGACTCGCGCGCTTTCTCGGCGGCTTGCTGTCCATTCGCTGGATCGGGCAAGGGAACTGGACACAACGGCCTCACCGTGGCGTAGGTTGCGGAGCGTTTTGTTCCGCACCCTGCGCATGCGAGGAGAGTCCCCTAGGTGAGCGCGAAGCAGAAACCGAGCGTCTGGCAGGGTTTCAAGGCCTTCCTGATGCGCGGCAACGTCGTCGATCTGGCAGTCGCGGTGGTCATCGGCGCCGCGTTCACGAACATCGTGAACTCGGTGGTGAAGGGGGTCATCAACCCGCTGGTCGGCGCGATCGGCACGCAGAGCCTGGACGACTACAGCACGTGTCTCAGCAACTCGTGCAAGGGGACCCACGGCATCCAGCTGATGTGGGGCTCTGTGCTCGGTGCCACCCTGACCTTTCTGATCACGGCGACGGTGGTGTACTTCCTGATGGTCCTGCCGATGTCCAAGTACCTGGCCCGGCAGGAGGCCCGCAAGAAGGCGCGCGAGGGCACGCAGGAGGTCATCGAGGTGACCGAGCTGGAGGTCCTCAAGGAGATCCGCGACGCCCTGATCGCACAGCGCGGGTCCGGGCACGACGAACGCTAGCCGCGCTCCTCGGACGGCTCAGAGGTGGTGGGGCGGCTTCTCGTCGAGGAAGCGCTTCAGGTCGGCGGCGCTGTCGCCGTCCCTGCGCTCGCCCCAGCCGCGATCGGTGTCGTCCGAGGACTGCTGCTCCAGCGGGTCGTCGAAGACCAGCGCGGGCTTCGGGTCGCGGGGCTCGGATTCGGGGGCGGTGCTCATGCCTCAAGAGTACGGCCCCGTCCGGGACGACCGGACGGAGTGCCCGCCGGGTGCGGGGGCCCGAAGAAGCGCCCGCTGACCTCGGGATTCGTTCAGGACTTTGGACCCTCATTTGATTGTGAAGCCGTTCACAAGATATTGGGGCGGTTTTCTGCTGTCCTGGGAGGCATGACGTCGAGTTCCGCTCCGGCGCCCGCCCCCTCGGGCGCACCGAAGTCGTCCGGACCGCTGCGGCGGCTCACCGCGCGCGGGCGCGACGAGACGCACCGGGTCTCCTCCCCGCTAGAACTCTTCTTCGACCTGTGCTTCGTCGTGGCGATCGCGCAGGCGGGTGTGCAACTGGTGCACACCGTCACCGAGGGGCACTCGGGCGGCGGCATCCTCAACTACGCCATGCAGTTCTTCGCGATCTGGTGGGCCTGGATGAACTTCACCTGGTTCGCCTCGGCGTACGACAACGACGACGGGCTCTACCGGGTCGTCACCCTGGTGCAGATCGCCGGCGTCCTGGTGCTGGCCGCCGGAATCTCCCAGGCCTTTCAGCACCACGACTACCTGGTGGTCTGGCTCGGCTACCTGATCATGCGGCTGGCGATGGCCGCACAGTGGCTGAGAGCCGCCGCATCGGCCGAGGGCGCCGAGAGAACCATGGCGTTGCGGTACGCGTGCGGCGTCCTGCTCTGCCAGGTCGGCTGGCTCGGGCTGTTGCTGCTGCCCGGGCCCGCGCGGCCCTGGGTGTTCCTCGTGATGGCGATCGCGGAGATGTGCGTGCCGCTGTTCGCCGAGAGGAGCCATGCGACGTCGTGGCACCCGCACCACATCGCCGAGCGGTACGGCCTGTTCACCATCATCGTGCTCGGCGAGACGGTCGCCGCGGCCACCGTCGCTGTGAAGTCGGCCGTGGACGAGCACAACGCGCTGGGCGAGCTGCTGCCGATCGCGGCCGGCGGGCTCCTGATCGTCTTCTCCGCGTGGTGGATCTACTTCGTTGTGCCCATCCACGGCCACCTGCGCTCCAACGGACAGGCGTTCCTCTGGGGTTACGGCCACTACCTGATCTTCGCCTCGGCGGCGGCGATCGGCGCGGGCCTGGAGGTCGCCGTGGAACACGCGGTCGGCAAGGCCCACATCTCCACACTGTCCGCGTCGGCGGCGGTGACACTGCCGACGGCGCTGTACCTGCTGACCGTCTGGGCGCTCCACTCCCGGCACTTCAAGGTCGGCATCGCCCAGCAGCTGGTACTGCCGGTGACGGCGCTACTGGTGATCTGCTGCACGTTCCTCGGCGACTGGGCGGTGCTCGCGGCGGGGCTCGTGTCCGCGACCGCGGTCGCGACCGGAGTGACGCTCACGGCGCACATGGTCGGCCGGGAGCGCGCGGTGGGCGCCACCACGTCGGCCGACTGAGCCCTCCTGGGCGCCTGGAGGGGCGAAACTGGCGTCCATGACAGTTGACGCAATCACGGACGTCGCCGGGGTGCGGGTGGGGCACGCCACGCGCACCGGGGACGGCTGGCTCACCGGCACCACGGTCGTCCTCACCCCGGACGGCGGTGCGGTCGTCGCTGTGGACGTACGCGGCGGCGGCCCCGGCACCAAGGAGACCGACGCGCTCGATCCGCGCAACGTCGTGGACCGGGTCGACGCGGTGGTGCTGACCGGTGGCAGCGCGTACGGGCTCGACGCGGCGTCCGGCGTGATGGCCTGGCTGGAGGAGCAGCGGCGCGGCGTGCGGGTGGGGCCGGACCCGGCGCACGTCGTGCCGGTCGTGCCCGCCGCGTGCGTCTTCGATCTGGGGCGCGGCGGAGAGTTCCGCGCGCGGCCGGACGCTGAGACGGGACGGGCGGCCGTGGCGGCCGCGGCGGCGAGTGCGCCGGGCGCTCCGGTGGCGCAGGGGTGCGTCGGGGCCGGCACGGGCGCCGTGGCGGGACGGATCAAGGGCGGAGTGGGCACCGCGAGCACGACGCTCGACTCGGGGACCACCGTGGCCGCGCTGGCGGTTGTGAACGCCGCGGGGTCAGTGATCGAACCAGAGACGGGGTCGCTGTACGGGGAGTTGTGTCAGGGGCGGGTGGAGTATCCGGAGGAGCGCGTGCACGAGGCCGCGCGCCGGCGCCTCGACGAAGCCGCCGCCAGGAACGCGCCACCTCCGCTCAACACGACGCTGGCGGTGGTCGCGACCGATGCGAAGCTCTCCAAGGCGCAGGCTCAGAAACTGGCGGGCACGGCGCACGACGGGATCGCGCGTGCCGTACGGCCGGTGCACCTCATGCACGACGGGGACACCGTGTTCGCGCTGGCGACCGGCGCGCGCTCACTCGCCGAGCACCCCATGCAGCTCAACGAGATCCTCGCCGCCGGCGCGGATGTCGTGACGCGCGCGATCGTGCGGGGGGTGCGCGCCGCCGAGTCGGTGGACGGGCCGGGCGGGGCGTGGCCGTCGTACAGGGAGTTGTACGGGGCGCGGTAGCGGTGGTCGGCGCAGCGGGCCGTGTTGGGGCGGCGGTGTGCCGTGGGCCGGGGTGCACCCGCCCGCCGGGTTCGAATTGTCGCGGTTTTGTCACGTAATGACGTTCACGGGAGTGGGTGGGAACCTCCCCTGTCTCCAGTGCCCTCTTTCCCCACGCACTGGAACGGATCACGCACATCACATGAACATGGAGCAGCCCGTGACAACGCCGGACATCACAGCGCGGCGCGCACTGGCCGCCGGTGCCGCCCTGCTGGTCGGCGCCCTCACCCTGACCGCTTGCGGTGGCAGCGCCGATGCCACCAGCGACGGCAAGGGCGGCAAGGACTCCCCCAAGACATCGACGGCGAAGATCGCGATCTCGGCCAGGGACGGTTCGACCGGCGCGTCCATCAACGCGACCGGCGTGAAGGTCAGCAGCGGCAGGCTGACCGAGGTGAAGATGACCGTGGCGGGGACGCGGCAGGCCGTGGCCGGGGCGATGTCGGCGGACGGCAGCAGCTGGAAGCCGAAGCAGCAGCTGGAGCGCGGGACGAAGTACGAGATAGACGCGACCGCGAAGGACGCCGACGGGCGTACCGCGGCGGCCAACTCCATCTTCACCACGGTCACCTCGGCGAACAGCTTCATCGGCACCTACACGCCGGACAACGGCGCCACGGTCGGGGTGGGCATGCCGGTGTCGTTCACGTTCGACAAGTCGATCACCGACAAGAAGGCCGTGCAGTCGCACATCACGGTCGATTCCAGCGGTGGTCAGCAGGTGGTCGGGCACTGGTTCGGGGACCGGCGGCTCGACTTCCGGCCGCAGGAGTACTGGAAGGCCGGCTCCAAGGTCACGATGAAGATCGACCTGGACGGGGTCGAGGGCGCGAAGGGCGTCCACGGGGTGCAGAAGAAGACCGTCTCCTTCACCGTCGGGCGGTCCCAGGTCTCCACGGTCGACGTCAACACGCAGACGATGACGGTGGTGCGGGACGGCAAGACGATCAAGTCGGTGCCGATTTCCGCGGGCAGCTCGGAGCACACCACGTACAACGGGCAGATGGTGATCGCCGAGAAGTTCGTGCAGACCCGCATGAACGGATCGACGGTCGGGTTCGGCGGCGAGTACGACATCCCGGACGTGCCGCACGCGATGCGGCTGACGTCGTCGGGGACGTTCATCCACGGCAACTACTGGTACAACAAGGGCAACCCGCCCTTCGGCCGGCAGGGCACCAGCCACGGCTGCATCGGCCTCGCGGATGTGCAGGGCGCGCAGGGGGCGACGTCGGCCCAGTGGTTCTTCGACAACTCGCTCGTCGGGGACGTCGTGATCGTGAAGAACTCCCCCGACACGACGGTCGCCCCGGACAACGGACTCAACAGCTGGAACATGTCGTGGAGCGCCTGGACCGCCGGAAGTGCCGTCTGAACGGCGTTTTTTACGGCAGCCTTTGACGCCGAGCCGGGCCGCGCGGGAACTTTTCGCGCGGCCCGCGCGTTTTCCCGGCGTACGTTTTCTCGGTTCCAGGACACGATGTCCGACCGAGGGGCTACGGTATGCACCCACAAGGTGACATGCAGCAACGCCGGGAGATGCCTTGAGCGTTCCGTACGAGACAGCAGCGTACGAATCAGCCGAGTCGCCCGAGTCTCCGGAGGAGCATCTCGCGCGACTCCTCGGCCGTGCCCTGAACTCCTTCGAGCTGCCCGACGAAGTGATACGGCAGCTCGACTGCGCGCTGGCGCACGACAGTTCGCTGCACTCGGCGTACCACAGCGCGGGGCTGCACCGGGAGACATACCGGCACACCTGGCTGCTCGCCGACGGCTGCGCGGTCACGCTGTGGGAACTCGTACACAACCCCACGCCGGGCGGAGCCCCGGAGCACGAGGTGTACGTCGACGAGGAGGAGCTGCAGACGGCCACGGCACGGCTCGGGTTGCCGCCGGACACACCGGAGTTCGAGCTGCCCTCGCTGATGCGGCTGTGGGCGATTGCGGAGCCTCGGCACGTGTTCGCCTCGGACGATTCGGCGGACCACGCGCGTCGGCTTCTGCGCCGCGCGGAGAACCCGGACCGTCCCGGCGCGGAGACGGCGGCATTGCTGGCGACGGCGACCGCGCACGAGATCACGCAGGCGTTCGGGCGCCCGGGGCGCGCCGGGCGCGCGGGACTGAGCTACGCGCTGTACGAGCACGCGTTCCTGCTGCCGGACGACAGCGAGGTCTCCCTGTGGGAGGTCGAGCACACGGCGACGCCCGACGGGCGGCACATGTGCGAGGTGTACATGTCGGAGGACGCGGCCCGGGACGCCATGGAACGGCGCGCGGCGCGGCAGGGGTAGTGCCGGGGCACTAGCACGCGGTGGTGCGCGCCCGGTACGAAGGGCGCTTCGGGGGTTCGGGTGCCGTTTCGCCGTCAGCCGTTGGCGAGTTGCCGTGCCAGGCCGGCGAAGGCGTCCTGTTCGGCGGGGGTCAGCTCGACGGACTCCAGCGCGGGGCCTACCCGCCTCTGGTGCGGCAGGGCCGACAGTGCGGCGGCGATGCGCTGCGGCGGGGCCTGGGGCGCCGTGCGGCGCAGCAGGCGCATCAGGACGACCAGCCAGGCGACGGCGGCCACAGCGAGGACGGCCACGCCGATCAGCTGGAGTGTCGGAGCGTGCTCAGGCATGCGTCCCAGTACACACCACGGTCCGGGACTTTGGTCCCGGACCGTGACGTATCTCGCAGGTGCCGTGAACAACTCACAGCGAACTAAAGGGACAAGGTGCGGCGGGGCGGGGCGTTGGTCAGGCCGCCACGGGCTGCTTGGTCTCCTTGGTCGGGGTGGCCGTGCTCGCGGCGGGGTCGGTGGCCGGGCTCTCGGGGGTCTGCTTGCGCATGCCCTTGAGGAAGACGACCAGGGCCGTGGTGGCGCAGACGCCGGCCGCGATGGCGACGAGGTAGAGGAAGGGGTTGCCGATCAGCGGGACGACGAAGATGCCGCCGTGCGGGGCGCGCAGGGTGGCGCCGAAGGCCATCGACAGGGCGCCGGTGAGCGCGCCGCCCACCATGGCGGACGGGATGACCCGCAGCGGGTCCGCCGCGGCGAACGGGATCGCGCCTTCGGAGATGAAGGAGGCGCCGAGAACCCAGGCGGCCTTGCCGTTCTCGCGCTCGGTCTGGGTGAACAGCCTGCCGCGTACGGTGGTGGCCAGGGCCATCGCCAGCGGCGGGACCATGCCGGCCGCCATCACCGCGGCCATGATCTTCATCGCGGAGTCGCTGGGGTTCGAGACCGCGATGCCGGCGGTGGCGAAGGTGTAGGCGACCTTGTTGACCGGGCCGCCCAGGTCGAAGCACATCATCAGGCCGAGGAGGGCGCCGAGCAGGATCGCGTTGGTGCCGGTGAGGCCGTTCAGCCAGTCGGTGAGGCCCTTCTGGGCGGTGGCGATGGGCTTGCCGATGACGACGAACATCAGGAATCCGACGATCGCCGAGGAGATCAGCGGGATCACGACGACCGGCATGATGCCCCGGAGGGCCGCCGGGATGTTGACCTTCTGGATGGCGATCACCACGCCACCGGCGATCAGACCGGCCGCCAGGCCGCCGAGGAAGCCCGCGTTGATGGTCAGCGAGATCGCGCCGCCCACGAAGCCGGGGACCAGGCCGGGCCGGTCGGCCATGCCGTAGGCGATGTAGCCGGCCAGGACCGGGACCAGGAAGCCGAAGGCCACTGCGCCGATCTGGAACAGCAGGGCACCCCAGCTGTCGGCCTGGGTCCACACGAAGTGGTCCATCACCGACGGCGCCTTGTTGATCTTGTAGCCGCCGATCGCGAAGCCCAGGGCGATGAGGAGGCCGCCCGCGGCGACGAACGGAACCATGTAGCTCACGCCGCTCATCAGCCACTTGCGGAGCTTGGTGCCGTATCCCTCGGTGGAGTCGCCCGCGCGTTCCACCGGCGTGCTGCCCGACGCGTGCGCCGGGGCGCTCGTCTCGCCGCGCGACGCCTTCCCGCGCACCTCCGTGATGAGTTCGGCGGCCCGGTTGATGCCCGCCTTCACTCCGACGTCGACGGTCGGCTTGCCGGCGAAGCGGTCCTTGTCGCGCACGGGGACGTCGTGCGCGAAGATCACGCCGTCGGCCGCCGCGATCACCGCCGGGTCCAGCCGGGTGAAGCCGGCCGAGCCCTGTGTCTCGACGACGAGTTCGACATCCGCTTCACGGCCCGCGTTCTCCAGGGACTCGGCTGCCATGTAGGTGTGCGCGATGCCGGTCGGGCAGGAGGTGACGGCGACGATACGGAAGGGGCGCTCGCCGGAGTCCGAGGCGGAGCCGGCGCCCCCTGCGATCGTCTGCGCCGGAGCGGATGCGCCCGACTCCTGCGCCGTAGTGCCCGCCGCGGCGCCGGCGGAGGCCGCCACCGGCGCCGCAGCGGTGTCTTCGGAGGCGCCCGCAGCGCCCTGAGCAGCGTCGGCCGCGGTGTTCGCGCCTGCGCTCAAGTCCGCACTCCCGGCGCCCGCCGAGCCGCCCGCGCCCGCGCGCACCTCCGTGTTCGCGCCCTCCCCCGAGACCGCCGCCGGCGCCTGCGCCTGCGCCGCGCTCGGTGTCTCGTCCCCGCGGATCAGCGCCGCCGCCGTCTCCGCGTCGGTCACCGCGCGCAGCGCCGAGGTGAACTCGGCGTTCATCAACTGCCGGGCCAGTGAGGAGAGGATCGTGAGGTGGGCGTCGTCGGCGCCGGCCGGGGCCGCGATCAGGAAGATCAGGTCGGCCGGGCCGTCCGCGGCACCGAAGTCGATGCCTGCGGTGCTGCGGCCGAACGCGAGGGTCGGCTCGGTGACGTGGGCGCTGCGGCAGTGCGGGATGCCGATGCCGCCGTCGAGTCCGGTCGGCATCTGGGCCTCTCGGGCGGCCACATCGGCGAGGAAGCCCTCCAGGTCGGTCACCCGGCCCTGGGTCACCATGCGTTCGGCGAGGGCGCGCGCCGCCGCTTCCTTGGTGTCGGCGGACAGGTCGAGGTCGACCAGGTCCGCGGTGATCATGTCACTCATCGCGGGCTCCTATGCACGCGTATCGCCCGGGGGGAGGAGCGGGCGAAAAGGGGAACGGGGAGTGCGGTGGGGAGGGAGGTCGGGCGGGAGGCGGGGCCGGGGAAACCCCGCCTCCTGGGGGCGGCTCGACGGCTCGGCCTGCGATGCCGCCCGGTGTCAGCGGCGGTTAACGGGGAGCCCCGCCGCTTCGGGGCCGGTCGGGTAGGGGCGCCCGGGGGCGTGGTGCCGGGGCGCGCGCCCAGGCGCCGAGTGCCGGGGCGTGCGCCGCGGAGCGCGAGCGGGGTCATGACACCGGCTCCGTCAGTTCGCGGTCGAGCGGGATCTCGGCCGTGACGGTCACCGCCGACGGGTCCAGGTCGGCGGGGGTCGGCATGACGCTGCCGGGGAGCTGGACGGCGGCGGCGCCGTGGGCGACGGCGGAGGCGAGCGCCTCGGGGCCGCTGCCGCCGGCGATCAGGAAGCCGGCGAGGGAGGAGTCGCCGGCACCGACGTTGCTGCGGACGGTGTCCACGCGGGCCGCGGCGAACCAGGTGCCCGCGTCCTCGACGAGGAGCTGTCCGTCGGCGCCCAGGCTCGCAAGCACGGCGCGTGCGCCCATGCCGCGCACCTCCTCGGCCGCCTTCAGCGCGTCGCCCACGGTCGCCAGGGGGCGCCCGACGGCTTCCGCCAGCTCCTCGGCGTTCGGCTTCACCACGTCCGGCCGTGCGCGCAGCGCTTCGAGCAGCGCGCGCCCCGAGGTGTCCAGCGCGATGCGCGCGCCCCCGGCGTGCGCCCGGGTGACCACGTCGGCGTACCACGAGGGCGCGAGCCCCCGGGGCAGGCTGCCGCAGCACGCGATCCAGTCGGCGTCCCGCGAGTGCTCGCGGACCGTGTCCAGAAGGAGTTCCTGTTCGGCCGGCGACAGCTCCGGGCCCGGCGCGTTGATCTTGGTGAGCACCCCGTCGGACTCGGCGAGCGCGACGTTGGAGCGGGTGGCGCCGGCCACCGGGACCGGCGCGACCTCGATGCCCTGCGCGTCGAGCAGGTCGGCGACGAGCGCCCCCGGCGCACCACCCAGGGGCAGAACGGCGACCGTGCGCTGCCCGGCGGCCGCGACGGCGCGCGAGACGTTCACTCCCTTGCCACCCGGGTCCATGCGCTCGCCGGTGGCGCGGATGACCTCGCCGCGCTCCAGGGCGGGCACCTCGTAGGTGCGGTCGAGGGAGGGGTTGGGGGTGACGGTGAGGATCATGCGCGCACTACTTCCGTGCCGCCGCGCTCGATGGCGGCGGCGTCTTCAGGGCTCAGCCCGCTGTCGGTGATCAGCAGGTCCACGTCGCTCAGGGCGCCGAAGCGGGCGAAGTGCTCCTGACCGTGCTTGGCGGAGTCGGCCAGCAGCACCACGCGGCGGGCGGCGGCGACCGCGGCCCGCTTGACCGCGGCCTCGGCGAGGTCCGGGGTGGTCAGACCGTGCTCGACGGAGAAGCCGTTCGCCGCCACGAACAGCACGTCCGCGCGGATCTCGCCGTACGCGCGAAGCGCCCAGGCGTCCACGGCAGCGCGCGTGCGATGCCGTACGCGCCCCCCGACCAGATGGAGCTGGATGCCCGGGTGGTCGGCGAGGCGGGCGGCGATGGGCAGGCTGTGCGTGACGACGGTCAGCGAGGCCTCCAGCGGGATCGCGGCGGCGACCCGGGCGACCGTCGTACCGGCGTCGAGGATCATCGTGCCCTCGGTCGGGAGTTCGGCGAGGGCGGCTTTGGCGATGCGGTCCTTCTCGTCGGCGGCGGTGGACTCGCGCTCGGCGAGGTCGGGTTCGAAGTCGAGGCGGCCGACCGGGATGGCACCACCGTGGACCCGGCGGACGAGACCGGCGCGGTCGAGGGCCTTCAGATCGCGACGAATCGTTTCGGCGGTGACCTGGAACTCCTCGGCGAGCGACAGCACGTCCACCCGGCCGCCGTCACGTGCCAGCCGGAGGATCTCCTGCTGCCGTTCCGGTGCGTACATGTCGCTGGCCTCCGCCTCGATGTCTCGATGCCCCCGGCACTCTCGGTGCTCTCGGCGCTCTCGGTGTCTGTTCACTTCCGAGTGATGCCCGAACGTGTGGTTTCACTGGGAGGCTACGCCGGGATATCCGGAAAGTAAACAGGTTCGGA
This sequence comes from Streptomyces sp. NPDC052101, assembly GCF_040680235.1. NCBI lineage: Bacteria > Bacillati > Actinomycetota > Actinomycetes > Kitasatosporales > Streptomycetaceae > Streptomyces > Streptomyces sp. NPDC052101. Next base: position 403,044 of record NZ_JBFAWH010000003.1, on the reverse strand, counting down.
TTCCAATCGGACATGAACGGGCTTCCGGGGTCGGGAGCGGAAAGTCCCGTGACACGTCCTGCAGGGGCATGACGAGGGCACGGCGAGGACATGGGCGAGGGCCCGGCACCTGATCAGCGCCGGGCCCTCGTCATGCCTGCTCAGGGCACCAGTTCGGGTTCCTTCTCCACCACCGGCGGTACGGGTACGGCCTCCACCGCGCCTTCCACATGCTGAGCGGGCCGCTTCGGCAGGGCGGACATCAGCAGGAAGATCGCGCCCATGATCCCGGCGACCCACCACAGTGCGTGCTGGAAGGCGTGTACGAAGGCCGGGCCGATCTGTGCCGGGGCCAGCCGGTCGCCGATCTCACCGAAGAACACCACCGACACAAGTCCCAGGCCGAGCGCGTTGCCCATCTGCTGCACCGTGTTGACCAGGCCGGACGCGGAGCCGGCGTGCTCGCGGGGCACCTGCGAGAGCACCGCGTCGGTCAGCGGGGCGACGATCAGCCCCATGCCCGCGCCCATCACGACCAGCGGCAGGGCCATCTGCCAGGAGGCGATGGCGAGGCCGTACTGGTGCGCCTCCCACAGATAGAGCAGCACGCCCACGCCCATCACCAGGGCGCCCGCCTGGAGCACCTTCCGCCCGAACCTCGGGACCAGCTTCTGCACCGACATCCCGGCCGCCGTCGACACCGCGAGGGAGAACGGCACGCCGGTCAGCCCGGCCCGCAGCGGGCTCCAGCCCAGGCCGATCTGCATGTACAGCGTCCAGACCAGGAAGAAGATGCCGAGCGCGACGCCGAAGACGGTCTGTACGGCGATGCCCACGGCGAAGCTCTTCACCCTGAAGAGTGACAGCTCGATGAGCGGGGAACCGTCCTTGGCCGCCTTCCGTTTTTCGTACGACACCAGCGCGACGAAGACGACGAGCGCACCGGCCATGCAGACGTATCCCCACAGCGGCCAGCCCAGCTCGCGGCCGCGCGTGAGCGGGTACAGCAGCATCAGCAGGCCCAGCGAGACCAGGGCGACACCGACGAGATCCAGTTTCAGCGCCTTCGGGGCCTTGGACTCGGTGATGAACCGGCGGCCCAGGATCCAGGCCAGGACACCGACAGGGAGGTTGATGAGGAAGATGGGCCGCCATTCGAGGCCGAACAGGTTCCACTCCGTCAGCAGCGCGCCCAGCAGCGGGCCGGAGACCGCCCCCAGACCGACGACCGCGCCGAACATGCCGAACACCTTGCCGCGTTCGTGGGCCGGGAAGGTGGCGTGCACGATCGACAGCACCTGCGGCACCATCATCGCCGCCATTCCGCCTTGCAGGATGCGGGAGGCGACCAGCATCTCCGGGTTCGCGGCGAAGCCGCACAGAGCGGAGGCGAAGGTGAAGCCGCCGACGCCGATCAGGAACAGCCGTTTGCGGCCGTGGATGTCGCCGAGACGGCCGCCGGTGATCAGACCGGCGGCGAAGGCCAGGGCGTAGCCGGCGGTTATCCACTGGATCTGGCTGACCGAGGCGCCTGCGCTGCGCCGGATGGACGGAATGGCGATGTTGACGATCGTCACGTCCACCAGGTCCATGAAGGCTGCGGTCATGACGATGGCCAGGGCCAGCCAACGACGCGCTCCACCGGAGGGGGCTGATGCGGAGAGCGCCGTGCGGGCCGGTGTGACGTCCTCGGTGCCGGTTCGCTGTGACTGGTCGCGCCCCGCGGCGGAGTCGCCGTGGGACACGGTCCCGCGCTCCTTGGTGGCTTTGCTGTCGATGTGGGTCATGCCGTCAACGTAGGAGCCCATTAGGCCAGATCGTGTCCTAGTGGTAAGGCATGCTCGGATGCATGACAACGGATACCCCGGCTCGGCTTCTGCAGCTGCTGTCCCTTCTTCAGACCCCCCGCGAGTGGCCCGGCGGGGAGCTGGCCGACCGGCTCAGGGTGTCGCGCCGTACGGTGCGGCGGGACATCGAGCGGCTGCGGGAGCTGGGCTATCCGGTACAGGCCACGAAGGGAGCGGACGGCGGATACCGGCTGGTCGCGGGCAAGGCGATGCCGCCACTGGTCCTGGACGACGAGGAGGCGGTGGCGATCGCGGTGGGCCTGCGGGCGGGTGCCGGGCATGCGGTGGAGGGCGTGGAGGAGGCGTCCGTACGGGCCCTGGCCAAGCTGGAGCAGGTGCTGCCGGCCCGGCTGCGCCACAGGGTGTCCACGCTGCAGGCGGCGACCACACCGCTGACCAGCGGGGACGGACCGAGCATCGCGCCGGAGACGCTGACCGTGATGGCCTCGACGGTGGCGGGGCATGAGCGGCTGCGGTTCGCCTACCGCGACAAGGACGGCGGCGAGTCACGGCGGCTGACCGAGCCGCACCGGCTGGTGTCGACCGGGCGACGGTGGTACCTCGTCGCCTACGACCTCGACCGCGCCGACTGGCGCACCTTCCGGGTGGACCGGGTGAGCGAGCCGTTCGCGACCGGAGTCCGGTTCGCGCCACGGGAGTTGCCGACGGGGAGCGCCGCCGAGTATCTGCGGCAGTCCATCCACCGGCGGCAGGAGACATACGAGTTCGCGGTGCGGTTCGCCGTGCCGGCGGCACAGGCCTCCACGCGGCTGCCGGCTTGGCTCGGGGCGCCGGAGGACGACGGCGACGGCGGTTGCGTCCTGCGGGGCACCACCGGCGATCCCGTGGAGTGGCTGGCGGTGCGGCTGGCGATGGTGGGGTGCGAGTTCACGGTGCGGGGGCCGAATGAACTGGTGGAGTACGTACGGAAGTTGGGAGGGAGGTTGAGCAGGGCTTGCGGGTGAATCGAGCGGGAGGGGGAATGGGGCGGGAGAGGGAATGGGGCGGGAGAAGGAATCGGATGGGGGGCGAAGTTGGGGGGTTCCGGCGGTGACGGATCAGGTGCGGCCCGCGTGGCCCTGGCCGTTCCCGCCCCAGTCAAAGCCGCGCACGGACGCGAGGTTGCGCAACGCGAGGGCCGCGGGGCCTTCGGCGCCGGTGGGTGGGGAGGCAGTGGCGGCCCAGGACTCCACGGCCACACGGACGGCGGCGCCGGCTACGGCCGCGGCGAAGCGGAGGTCCGGAGGCAGCAGGGCGGGAGCCTCGGGGAGTGTGGGAGCCGTGGGGGGCGTGGTAGGTGCGGAGCCTGCGGCAACGTTGTCGCGCCCTTTGCTCGCCTCGTGGGCCTCGTGCCCCTTGTGCGCCTCGCGCCCCTTGGGTCCTGCGCCTCTCTCGTCCGGCTCGGCTCCATCGGTTTCCGTTGGAGCAACCGCGGTGCTTCTGCGGCTGGTTGAAGCCGTCCTGGCCGCCAGGATCTCGGCCAGGGTCTGGTCCGACGCCTGGCACACCTCGGCCCAGACCTTGCGCAGGGCGGGGCTGGCGTCGGCCAGGCGGATCAGGGTGCGGACCCATTCCCAGGACGCCGCCGAGACACCGACGCCGGGGGTGAGCGTGTGGTGGACCGCGTGTTCCAGGGCCTCCGGGACGGTGAGGTGGGCCGGGGCCGAGCGGACCGCTTCCGCCCAGCGCTGGGCGCCCGCCGCGTAGAGGGGGGCGACCGCCTCTTCCTTGGTGGCGAAGTAGCGGTAGAACGTGCGCGGTGCGATGCCCGCGGCCTGGGCGATGTCCTCGGCGCGGGTGGCCCGCAGGCCCTGGCGGACGAACAGGGCGGCCGCCGCGCGGGCGATCTCCGTCCGGGTCTCGGCCTTGCGGCGTTCGGTCAGCGAGACTGGCGCAGAGGAAGAAAACTGCTGGTGGGCGGGGCTGGGGGTGGTGCTCACCCCGGCAGGCTATGCCCATGTGGCAGAATCTGCCATCCGGCGGTCCACCCCGGGGTTCAGGTACGGGGTGGGCCGCCGCTCCAGGATGCGTCACCTGCCCGTCGCCCGCGCAGACTTGAGTCTCCCGTCAGGGGAGACCGGAAGGTGGGCCCATGCACGGCGGCATCTCTTCCTCGCACAGCGGCACCTCGCCCTCCGACACCTCACCCTCCGGGACCTCACCCTCCGGCACCTCGCGTTCGATCGGGGAGCTGGCCCGGTGTACCGGGTTGTCGGTCAAGACGATCCGCTTCTACTCGGATCAGGGCCTCGTGGCGCCGGTGGGTCGTACCGCGGCCGGTTACCGCCGCTACGGCCCAGAGGCCGTCGCCCGGCTCGCGCTCGTACGGACGCTGCGCGAACTCGGCCTCGGCCTGGATGTGATCCGGCGGATCGTGGACCGACCGCTCGACCTCGGCCGGGTCGCGGCCGAGCAGGCCGCCGCGCTGGACGTGCAGATCAGTGTGCTGCGCCTGCGCCGGGCGGTGCTGTCCGCCGTGGCGGCAAGGCGTACGCCGAGCTTCGAGGAGATGGAACTCATGCACCGGTTGGCGACCCTGTCCGAGGCGGAACGGCGACGCCTGATCGACGGTTTCCTCGACTCCGTCTTCGCCGCACCCGACCCGTCGGAGTCCGCGGAGTCTTCGGAGTCCAACGCGCCCGACCCGTCGGCGTCCTGTGCGTCCCACCCGTCGCAGTCCGACGCGCCGCACCCTTCCGCAGTGGCCCTTCGGCGTTCCCTCACCCCCGAGTTGCCCGGCGACCCGACCGAGGAACAGATGGCGGCGTGGGTGGAGCTGGCAGAGTTGTCGCTCGACGACGGGTTCCGTTCGGCCGTACGACGCCTGGTCCGGGACCATGCCGGGAACCTGCCCGAGCCCAAGCCTGGGTCTGGCGCCGGGGCCGGGGCCGGTAGGCCGCCCGTTCCGGACGTCGTCGCCGTCACCCGGGATGTCGTGGACCCCGCTCTGGCGTCCGGCACCAGGCCCGACGGACCGGAAGCGGATCCCGTCGTCACCGACCTGATCACCCGGTGCGCCCTCGTCTCCGGGCAACACCACGACCCCACCTCGGGCCATACCTCGCCGCACGAGTGGCTGCTCCGGCGCCTGGAGGACGCGCGTGAGCCCCGCAAGGACACCTATCTCCGTCTGCTGGCCCGCATCAACGGCTGGCCGGCACCGGAACCCGTGACCCCTGCGATCGACTGGGCGACCACGGCGCTACGCGCACGGGCGGCTGCCTGACAGGGACGGACAGGAGGGGGCGGGAGGGGGCGGGAGGGGGCAGGAACGGCCGGGAGAGGCCGGGAGAGGCCGATAACGCTCGGGGAGAGGGTCCAACCGGCGGGCAATGCATGGCAGTTGGCCAGCAAGCCCCCTTGGCCGAGCGCAGTCCCGTCGGCGGCTTACGGACACACAGAGGAAGCCGGGCTTCGGCACCCGGGGGGACAGGCGCCGAAGCCCGGCTTGGGGAGGTCCCGGCGCCGGGGGGGGATTGCGTCGGGACGTGGCTGCGTGGTGTGGTCGTGCGCGGTGTGCGCGTGGGGTCGGCCGGTCTCTGCGGTACGTGCCGGTCTGTGCGGTCGTGGGGAGTGCGGTTCCCGGGGCCTGGCTGCTTCTTGGACCCGGAAGGGTTGTTCCCGCGGGTCCGGGACTTGAAGCGGTGGGACCACGCCATGTTTGCGCCGTCTTTCGCCACCGGCGTGCGCGACCCCCAGGCACCGTACGCCCATAGGCACCACCCGCCCCGAGCACCGTACCCGCGCACCGTTCCGCTCCGCTCGCCCACCGGCACCAGGCCCTGCCGGGCACGGCGCACCCGGCATACCGCCAGGGCAGTACCCGACGGCGCCGCACGGTTCCCGTGCCGTAGCCGCGCCGCCACCGACGGGCGGGTGACGAGTGACCCGTTACGCCGCCGCGTCGAAGCCGGTGTCCCGGGCCAGCTTCTTCAGTTCGAGCAGTGCGTGCTTCTCGATCTGGCGGATGCGTTCGCGGGTCAGACCGTGCTCCTTGCCGACCTCGGTCAGGGTGCGCTCGCGGCCGTCCTCGATGCCGTACCGCATCTTGATGATGGACGCCGTGCGCTGGTCCAAGCGGCCGATCAGACCGTCCAGTTCCTCACTGCGGAGCAACGTCAGCACCGACTGCTCCGGCGACACCGCGGACGTGTCCTCCAACAGGTCACCGAACTGGGTCTCGCCCTCGTCGTCCACCGACATGTTGAGGGAGACCGGGTCGCGGGCCCAGTCGAGGACGTCGATGACGCGCTCCGGTGTCGCGCCCAGCTCCGCGGCGATCTCGGCGGGCTCCGGGTCGCGGCCGTTCTCACGGTTGAACTCGCGTTGCACGCGGCGGATGCGGCCCAGCTCCTCCACCAGGTGGACGGGGAGCCGGATCGTGCGGGACTGGTCGGCGATGGAGCGGGTGATGGCCTGACGGATCCACCACGTGGCGTACGTCGAGAACTTGAAGCCCTTGCGGTAGTCGAACTTCTCGACGGCGCGCACCAGGCCGGCGTTGCCCTCCTGGATCAGGTCGAGCAGGGGCAGGCCGCTGCGCGGGTAGCGCCGGGCCACGGCCACGACCAGGCGGAGGTTGGAACGGATGAAGACGTCCTTGGCCCGCTCGCCGGCGGCGACCAGCGCATGAAGCTCCTCGCGGCTGGCGTCCGACTTGGACTCCTCCTCGCCGTCGAGGACCTGCTGCGCGAAGACACCCGCCTCGATGGTCTGGGAGAGCTCGACCTCCTTTGCGGCGTCGAGCAGCGGCGTGCGCGCGATCTCGTCCAGGTACATGCCGACCAGGTCGCGGTCTGCGATCTCGCCGCCATGAGCGCGAACACTGCGGGCCGAGTCGGCCGTCTCGCCGGTGGCGGACTGACGACGGGCGACGGCACGGGTTGCCATGCGTGCTCCCTTGCGATGGTGGTCTGGCGGGTGGTCCTGACGAACGCTCGGCATCCGGGGGAGTGTCGCTGGGACTCTCTCTCAGTGCCCTGCATCCGTGGGAAACAACGACTGGAATCCGGACAGAATTCCCAACCCGCCCCCCAATTTTTCTGATCATGCAGTACCCTGTCCGCCACGCTGGGAGGCGGGATGCCGACGGGACACACAGACGTGCAGGTCAGGCCGGGAGCCGAGGGAGATCTCGACGCCCTCACGGCGATCTACAACCACTATGTACGTGAGACGGCCATCACATTCGATACCGCGATCTTCTCTGCGGAAGAGCGCCGCCCTTGGCTGCTCTCCCACCCGGAAGACGGCCCGCACCGGCTGATGGTTGCCACGGAAGCGGAATCACAGCAAATCCTGGGGTACGCCACATCCGGCCCTTACCGGCCGAAGCCTGCGTACGTGACGTCCGTGGAGGTTTCGGTGTACGTCGCCCCCGACGCCGGCCGGCGCGGCGTCGGCACGCTGCTCTACGACGCCCTCTTCAAGGCGCTGGCCGACGAGGACGTGCACCGCGCCTACGCCGGGATCGCCCAGCCCAACGAGGCCTCCGAGCGGCTGCACGCCCGCTTCGGTTTCCGGCACGTGGGCACGTACCGCGAGGTAGGCCGCAAGTTCGGCCGCTACTGGGACGTGGCCTGGTACGAGAAGGACCTCTAGCCCCCTCTAGCCCCTGAAGGACCTGTAGCCCCTGGCTCTCGTTCGGAGGACCCGTAGACCCGGACCCCCACCCGGCCGACCGCAGCCCGCCTCGACTCACCTCGACTCGACTCACCTCGACTCGACTCGCCTCGCCTCGCCTCAGCCGAACTGGACCGACCGCTTCGCCATGCCCATCCAGAACCCGTCGATCACCGACTTCTGCGCGTCCAGCTCGCCGCCCGCCTCCGCCGCGCCCATGGTGACGAAGAGCGGGGCGAAGTGTTCGGTGCGCGGATGGGCGTAGCGGCCGGCCGGGGCCTTGCCCAGGAAGTCCAGCAGGGCGTCCCAGTCGCGGGCCTCCAGCGCACGCCGGCCCCAGTCGTCGAACTCGGAGGACCAGCTGGGCACGCCGCGGCCCGCGTGGCGCAGGGCGGCGAGGTTGTGGGTGAAGAAGCCGGAGCCGACGATCAGCACGCCCTCGTCCCGCAGCGGGGCGAGCTTGCGGCCTATGTCCATCAGGCGGACCGGGTCGAGCGTGGGCATGGAGATCTGCAGGACCGGGATGTCGGCGGCCGGGAACATCTCGACGAGGGGGACGTAGGCGCCGTGATCGAGGCCGCGGTCGGGGATGTCCTGGACCGGGGTGCCAGGGGCGCGCAGCAGCCTGCGGACGGACTCGGCCAGCCCGGGGGCGCCGGGGGCCGGGTATCGCACCTGGTAGTAGTGCTCGGGGAAGCCCCAGAAGTCGTAGACGAGCGGGACGGTCTCCACCGCGCCCAGGGCGAGCGGCGCCTCCTCCCAGTGGGCGGAGACCATGAGGATCGCCTTGGGACGGGGCAGACCGGCGGACCAGGCGGCGAGCTGGCCGGGCCAGATGGGGTCGTCGGCGAGGGGAGGCGCGCCGTGGCTGAGATAGAGGGCGGGCATGCGCTCCTGGGTGGCGGCGGACATGGCTACGACTCCCGGTCATCCGAATGCTTTAACTCTCAAGTTCCACGGCAGAGCATACGCCCGACTTGTTCAAGTTTCAAGGAGCCGACTCGTACAGTGGGACACATGAACACGGCATCCGACTCCGCCGCACAGCCCCGCTGGCTGACCGACGAGGAACAGCGCGTCTGGCGCGCCTATCTGCACGCCACCACCCTCCTCGAGGACCATCTCGACCGGCAGCTGCAGCGCGACGCGGGCATGCCGCACATCTACTACGGCCTTCTCGTCGGCCTCGCCGAGGCCCCGCGCCGCCGGCTGCGGATGACGGAGCTGGCGATGAGGGCGAAGATCACCCGCTCCCGGCTCTCGCACGCGATCGCACGGCTGGAGAAGAACGGCTGGGTGCGCCGCGAGGACTGCCCCTCCGACAAGCGCGGCCAGTTCGCGGTACTCACCGACGAGGGCCTGGAGGTGCTCGAACGCACCGCGCCGGGCCATGTGGACGCCGTACGGCAGGCGGTGTTCGACCGGCTCACCCCTCAGCAGCAGAAGGCCCTCGGCGAGATCATGGAGATCGTCGCCGAGGGCCTCCAGCCCAACGAAGCGGGTGCGGACCTGCCCTGGCTCCGCTGAATCAGCGGAACATCAGCGGGCGGGCCGCCGGTCGGTCACCGTACGGGCGCTCAGTGGGCCACCACCGGCACCGGCACCTCGTCCTCGACGCCCTCGCCGCGGATCACCTCGGTGCCGCCCGGACGGCCGGCGTTGACGAAGGTGAAGGCGATCAGGGCGGCGAGCCCGAGGATGCCGACGGCGAACCAGATCGCGGTGCTGTAACCGTGCACCATGGCCTGGAGCCCGACCAGCTGCTGCTGCGGCTTGGTGGCCGCACCAGCGATGTGGTCCTTGAGGTACGACGTCTTCGCGGACGCGGCGATGGTGTTCAGCAGGGCGGTGCCGATCGCGCCGCCCACCTGCTGCGAGGTGTTGACCATCGCGGAGGCGACACCGGCGTCCCGGGGCTCGACGCCCATGGTGGCCAGGGACATGGCCGGCATGAACGCCGTACCCATGCCGAGGCCGAGCAGCAGCATCGCGGGCAGCAGGAGCATGCCGTACGAGGAGTCGATCTTCAGCTGGGTCAGCAGCAGCATGCCGAGGCCGGCGACCAGGAAGCCGGGACCCATGAGCAGCCGGGGCGCGACCCGGGTCATCAGGCGGGTGCCGATCTGGGTGGAGCCCGTGATCATGCCGGCGATCATCGGCAGGAACGCGAAGCCGGTCTTGACCGGCGAGTAGCCCTTCACGATCTGCAGGTAGTAGGTCAGGAAGAGGAACAGGCCGAACATGCCGATGATCGCGAGGCCGAGGGAGAGGTAGATACCGCCGCGGTTGCGGTTGCTGACCACGCGCAGCGGCAGCAGCGGCGCCTTGAGGCGGGACTCGACGACCACGAAGGCGAGCAGCAGCACCGCGGACGCGACGAACATGGACACGGTGACCGCGTCGCCCCAGCCGTCGGACTCGGCGCGGGTGAAGCCGTAGACGAGGGCGACCAGGCCGAGGGTGGACAGGAACACGCCGGGGATGTCGAGCGGGGCGCGGTTGCGGCCGCCCTCCGGCTCACGGATGACGAACCAGGCACCGAGCGCGGCGACGACGGCGAACGGGATGTTCACGAAGAAGGTCCAACGCCAGTTCAGGTACTGGGTGAGGAAGCCGCCGAGGATCAGGCCGACGGCACCGCCGCCACCGGCGATGGCGCCGTAGATGCCGAACGCCTTGGCGCGCTCCTTGGCGTCGGTGAACATCACCGCGAGCAGGGAGAGCGCGGCCGGGGCGAGCAGGGCGCCGAAGACGCCCTGGAGGGCGCGGGCACCGAACATCATCGGGCCGGTGGTGGCGGCGCCGCCCAGCGCGGAGGCGAGGGCGAAGCCGGCCAGGCCGATGACGAAGGCGCGCTTGCGGCCCCACTTGTCGGCGATCCGGCCGCCGAAGAGCAGCAGACCGCCGAAGGCGAGGGCGTAGGCCGTGACGACCCACTGCCGGTTGCCGTCGGATATGCCGAGGTCGGTCTGGGCGTGGGGCAGGGCGATGTTCACGATGGTGGCGTCGAGGACGACCATCAGCTGGGCGAGCGCGATGAAGACAAGCGCCTTCCAGCGGTTGGCGTCGCCGTTCGGTACGGCGGCGCCGCGAGCCTTGAGGGCTGTTTCGGACATGGAGGTACCCACTTCGGGACTTCGTGACGGAAAGCGTGCGAGGGAGATCGAAAAAGAGATCGAAAAAGGAGGGAGTGGCGCGAGAAAACGGAAGACGGTGGACGCGGCTGGTCGACGGTGACGGCCGCAGGTCAGGCGTAGAGGCTGGTCAGGCGTAGGAGCGAATCAGGCGTAGAGACTGGTCAGGCGTAGAGGCGGGAAAGGCCTGGAGGCGGGTCAGGCCTGGAGGCGGGTCGGGCGTAGGGGTGGACTGGGATGCGGGGCCGAACTCATCGGTCAGCACGCGCGCAGCTCCTCGAGAGTCACGGCCGCACCCGGCAGGGCGGAGCGGGCGGGCGCCCGCAACCCGTCGAGGAACAGCTGAAGGTGACGGTGCACGAAACGGTCGCCGCGCAGGCAGTCCGTGCCGGCCGGGGGCCGGCTCAGCTGGGCCACGACGATCATCAGGTCGCCGACACCGACGTCGGGCCGCAGCTGCCCGGCCGCCTTGGCACGGCCCACGACCTCCTCGATCAGCCGCTCGACGCGCTCACGGGAGGATTCCAGGTCGGGGTGGTGCTGGTCGAAGGTGCTGGAGATCATCGGGCACAGCGCGCTGATCCGCTCGTCGGCGGAGGCGTGCACAAAGCGCTCCAGTGCGGCGAAGGCGTCCCCGGTCTCGGCGAGGGCCAGTTCGGCCGCCTCGGCCGTGCGGTCCATCACGAAGCAGACGACCTCGCGGACGAGGGCCTCACGGTCGGGGAAGTTGCGGTACACCGTGGCATTGCCGACGCCGGCCCGGCGGGCGATCTCGTCGAGCGGCACATCCGGGCCGTGCTCGACAAACATCTCCCGGGCGGCGGTGACGATGCGCTCCCGGTTGCGCACGGCGTCGGCGCGGGGCCGGGGCACCTTGCGCGGTGCGGGGGCGATCGCGGTCGGCACGGTGGACTCCTCGGAAGCGATGAGGGCGATCCGGGGAGGCAGTCCCCGTTTCGCTCGGACACAGGTCTAAACGGGGAGAGGTTCCCCGGTTATTTCCCGCCCGCGAAAAGAACCCCTGTGACCTGAGACACACTCACCTTCTGCCGAGATTCACCCCCTTGCGGACCGGCATTCCCACGATCGGTCTCCTCCAGCGCGCGTCCCGCACCCTGCGGTCACAGGGTGATCGCAAGGGCGCAGCCGGAGACCGGGGGCTGCCGTGGAGCGAGAGGTCCATGCATGCAGCCGCAGCCGGATCGGGAGCCGCCCCTCCCGATATCCCTCTCCCCCTCCCCGCCTGACGGCTCCCCTTCCTCCCTCTCCTCCTCCCCCTCCCTTCCCGACGGGCACCCGTCCCCCTTCCCCGGCGGACACCCGTCCCCCTTCCCCGACGGGCGCTCATCCAGAAAGCGCTGTCACGGACGCCGGCGCATACGCCCCCACCGACACACACGCCCCTTTCGACGCATACGCCCGCACCGGCGCATACGCCCGCGCCGGGTGGCCGCTCTCGCCACGGTGACCGTGCTGACCTTCGCGGTCAGCACCTCGGCCGGGACCGGACATCTGTCGGCGCCCACCACCGCCGGGCCCATCGGCCTGGCCCGCTCCTCCGCCCTCGCCCCCTGCACCGTCCACGGCGGTCTCGACGTGCAGATGACCGAGGGCCTGCCCACCCCGCACGGCTACGCCCGCTCCACGGGCACGGTCCACGCCCTGACCCTGATGGTCGACTTCTCCGACGCGCCCGGCCGGGGCAACGCGATGGACCGCTTCCACGAGTTCTTCCCGCAGACCCAGCAGTGGTTCCGTACCGCGTCGTACGGCCGCCTGGACTACCGGCCGGAGACCCCGATCAGCAACTGGCTGAGGATGCCGAAACCGTTCAAGGAGTACGGCATAGAGCGCGGCGCTCCCTTCGACCCCGGCTACCGGCAGCTGGTGCAGGACATCGTGGCCGCGGCCGACCCGACGGTGGACTTCCGCTCGTACGACCTCCTGAACATCCTGGTCACCCCGAACGCCGGCCCCTCCGCACTCGACACGGTCCTGTCCGTGACCTTCGCCGGCAACGGCGACGCCCCGATCGCCGACGGCGTCCCCGTCGCCAACGCGTCGTTCATCTACTCACGGCAGGACGACGGCTCCGGCTCCTACTCCCGTACCGGCTACCGGGTGCTGCCGCACGAGAACGGCCACACCTTCGGACTGCCCGACCTGTACACGCAGGAGGGCGGGGGCGCGGTCGGGCACTGGGACATCATGAGCGAGGACTGGGGGGTCGACAACGATCTGCTCGGCTGGCACAAGTGGAAGCTGGGCTGGCTGGACGGCTCCCAGGTCGGCTGCGCGGCGACCCGCGGCAGCACCGAGTACCAGCTGACGCCGCTGTACAAGCCCGGCGGCGGGAAACTGGTCCTCGTGCCCGTCAACGAGCAGAGTTCCTACGCGGTGGAAGTGCGCGCACAGGGCGGCAACGACGAGTCGGTGTGCCAGCCCGGCGTGCTGATCTACAAGGTGGACGGCACGATCGACACCGGACGCGGCCCGGTCACGGTCTACGACAGCCACCGGGGCAGCGGAGGCTGCACCCGCAGCCCCAACGTCCACGCAGAACTCTCCGACGCCACCTTCACCCCCGGCGAGACCTTCAAGGACCCGCACCACGGCATCACCGTGCAGGTACTCGACACGGACGCGGACGAGAACTACCGGGTGCGGGTGACTCGGGGGTAGGGGGACGGGGCCGGCCGCAGGGAGAGCAACGCAGGGATAAAGGGGCGGCGCAGGGGCGACGTAGAGACGACGTAGAGACAGGGAGAGGACGGGCGTCCGACGGGCGCCCGAAGGGCATCCGACGGGGTTTACCGTAGGCGTGCCCGTATGCCGTACCGGAGAGCCGATGCCCGTCAAGACGACCGCACTGGATGCCGACGCCCGTGGCGAAGCGGGGGACGCGGTCGGGCCGTTGGTGCGCGGGGTCGGTGTACTGCGGCGGCTGACCGAGGCGGGCGGCACGCTGAGCCCGAGCGCGCTGGAGCGGGCCACCGGGCTCGCCCGGTCCACGGTCGACCGGATCACCGCGACCCTGGCCCGCATGGACTACGTACGCCTGGACGGCCGGGACATCGTCCTGGCCCCTCGCGTGATGGAGCTGGGCAACGCCTACCTGGCCGCTCTCCGCCTGCCCGCACTGCTCGGCGCACGCGCCGACGCCCTCGCCGACGAGCTGGACGAGTCGGTGTCGCTCGCCGTCGCCGACCTCGACGGCATCCGTTTCGTCCACCAGGCCACCCGGCGCCGCGCGATGTCCGTGAGCTTCCGCATCGGCGACCTGCTCCCGGCCGAACGCACCGCACCCGGCCCGCTGTTCGCGACCGAGTGGACGGAGCCGGACTGGGACCGCTGGCGCGCCCGCCGGGCGGCGGACCCGACGGACGCGACCTTTCCCGCCGTACCACCCCGGCAGACACCCGCCGACGACTCCGCCTTCGCGCAGCGAGTCGAGCGGGCGCGCCGGGACGGCTGGGCGGTGGACGACCAGCTGATCGAACCGGGCCTGGTCGCGGTCTCCGTGCCGGTGCGGGATCCGGGCACCGGCCGTCCGGCCTGCGTGGCGAGCGTGGTCAGCCACACCAGCCGGCGCTCGGCGACCGCCCTGCGCACCACCCTGCTCCCCCGCCTGCGTACGGCGGTGGCGGCGATGGAGTCCGACCTGCGCACCGCACCGCCGGCGCGGCCCGGCTCGCCGCCCTCGGGCCTCGCGACCTGGACGACTGCGTCCAAACACCAGCTGGGCCGGGACTTCGTGGAGTCGCTGGCGCGCGGCCTGACCGTGCCGGCCGCCTTCGGCGAGGGCCGCGCGGCGCTGTCCCTGACCGAGGTGGCCCGGGCGACCGGCCTGGCCCGGGCCACGGCCCGCCGCGCACTGCTCACCTACGAGCACCTCGGCCTGGTACTCGCCCGCCCCGACCGCACCTTCAGCCTCACCCCGCGCGTCCTGGACCTCGGCTACCCGCCGCTGTCCCGCACCACCCTGCCCCACCTGGCCGAACCGCATCTACGGGCCCTCGCGGACCGGTTGCACGAGCCGGCGGCACTGGCGGTGCTGACGGCCGACGGGACGGAGATCCAGTACACCGCCGGTGCGCGTACGAGCCGCGTCCTCACGGTGCACATCACCGTCGGCGCCCGACTGCCCGCCGCCGCGACCTCCCTCGGCCGCGTCCTCCTCGCGGACACCTCCTCACCCCTCCCCCCGGCCCTCGCCGAGGTCCGCGCGCACGGGTACGCCCTGGTCGACGAGGAGCTGGAGTCGGGCCTGCGGTCCATCGCCGTACCGGTACGGGACCGGTCCGGCCGGGCGGTCGCCGCGCTGAACGTGGCCACCCACGCGGCCCGCCGCACCCTCGACGACTGCGTCCACGAGGTCCTCCCCGCCCTCCGCACAACAGCAGCCCACATCCAAACAGACCTCCACACAGCCTCCCGCTACACCCCCATCCCCCCAACCTGACCCCATCCCACCCGTCGCCCTGCCCCCGGCCACCCGTCGTCCTGTCCCGGCCGCACCTCGTCCTGCCCCCCCCGGACGCCCTCGGCCTGGCCCCGGACGCCCTCGGTCTGGCCCCGGCAATCCCCCGTCCTGCCCCGGCCTTCCACGGCCCGCCATACCGGCACGGCCCACGAAGGCACCCGCTACACTGTCGGCGGTGGCTCTCCCGCCACTGATCAGCAATGCCTTCGTAGCTCAGGGGATAGAGCACCGCTCTCCTAAAGCGGGTGTCGCAGGTTCGAATCCTGCCGGGGGCACCAGGCAAAACGGCCCGGACCGATCATGGTCCGGGCCTTTTTGACGGCACCATTTGACGGCAGTCGCCTCTCAGGCACCCGGAAGACGGCGCTTGAGCAACCGGTCCATGTGGCTGATCGCCTCCCGCTGGGTGTCGTGCACGACGTGCGTGTAGACGTCCATCGTGATGCTGATCTGGCTGTGCCCGAGGATCTCCATGATGACTCGCGGCGCGACGCCGGCCGCCGTCAACAGCGTGGCGCAGCCGTGCCGAGCATCATGCAGCCGGACCACCCGCAGCCCCGCATCGGCAGCCACTCGCGTGAACGACCGGTAGACGTTCCGAGGCTCCACCGGTCGACCATTCCGCGTCGCGAAGACGTAGCCCTTCTCCGACCACTCGACGCCTGTTCGCGCGTACGCCTCACGCTGCCGCAGCCGATGCCAGCGCAGAGGCGCGATGCACAACGCGGGCATCGGGACTACACGCCGACGGCGGCTCTTGGGATCGTCGTCGTACAGCGTGCCGCGCCGTCGTTGGGTCTGCTGGCGCACGTGCAGCACCCGGTTGTCCAGGTCCACATCCGACCAGCGCAGGCCCACCAGTTCCCCGCGCCGCAGGCCCATGGCGATCGCCAGGACGAATGCGGCGTACAGCGGGTCGCGCCGTGCGGCCTCCAGGAACGTCAGCGTCTCCTCCAGGGACCACGGGCTGATGTCGCGCTGCTTCACCCGCGGCGGCTCCACGAGCGATGCGACGTTCCGCGTGATGAGTTCCTCGCGCACGGCCGCCGTGAGCGCCGTGCGCAGCACGCGGTGCGCTTCCTTCGCGGTCGCGGCCGTGTTGGCGCTCTGCATGCGGGTGGTGAAGCGGCGCACGTCCGCGACGCTGAGCGTCTCCAGCCGCTTGGTACCCAGCAGAGGGATCAGGTAGCGGCGCACATGCATCTCGTACTTGTCGTACGTGCTCAGCTTGCGGCGCGGCTCGACGTAGTGCATCAGCCAGTACGGCAGCCACTCGGAGAGCTTGGCTGAGCGGGTGGGCGTCGGGATGCCCTGACGGGCGCGGCGCACCAGCTCCTGACGCTTCTCGTCGCACTCCTCCCACGTGTTGCCGTAGACCGTCTTGCGGGCGCGGGTGCCGTCCGGCTGGGGAACGTACACGCGGGCCTCGTAACGGCCGTCCTTCCGGCGCCAGATGCTTCCTGCACCATTCGGGTTTCGCTTGCCTGCCATCAGGCGGCCTCCTCAAGTCGGTTCTTCATGTACGTGGCGAGAGCGTCTGCCGGGATGCGGCGGGAACGCCCTTCGGTGAAGCTCGGGAGCCGCTTGGACCGGATGAGGTCGTAGACCTTGAATCGGCTCATCCGGAGTGCGCTCATGACCTCAGGCACGGTCAGTGCCTGGTGGGTTGTGGGCAGGGGGGAGCTCATGCGGTGACTCCTCGGGGGCGGTCCTTCGGGGTGCCTCTCTGAGGGCCGCTACTTCCGCTACCGCCGCTACCGCGCAGGTCAGAGGCCTGTTCGAGGTAGCGGGAAGGGGTAGCGGTAGCGGATGGGTAGCGGCGGGGTAGCGGCTCCGGATGCCGGTTGCCGCTACCCCGTTGGTGCAGGTCAGGCCACGTTTTCCGTGCCAGGTAGCGGAGGTAGCGGACTTTCCGGGGGTGGGGGGCAGTAGCGGGCCCACGCGTCGTGCAGATCGGTGGCGTAGTAGCCCTTGAGGACACTTCCGGCGGTTTTGATGTTGCGGGAGGTGATCGGCTCGTTGTCCGCCGTCATGTACTCCGCGAGCATCTTCGACAGGCGCCGGTTGTCCAGCGGCTTGCCGTGCAGGTCGGCCCACGGGGCGTCGTCGAGGGCGTTGAGCCGGTCGAGGATCGCCACGGTGGGCAGACGGTCGATGCCCACCATGACGTGGTCGCGCAGGTCGGTCAGTAGACGGATGCCGATGCTGCCCTTGTCGTTGACCTGTGACGCCTTGACCATGGTCACGCATGCCTCGCGGGCCCGGCGCGGCCAGTCCCCGCCTGCCGCATCGGCGATCGCGATCAGGGGTTCCCACACATCCGCCGGCCGGTCGGCGACCCCGTCGGGCAATTCGGGGAACACGTCCGTGACCTGCTCCTGCACCGTCTCAGCCCACTTGGCGAGCCGGTCGCGGAGCTGGTTGCCCTCCCGCACGTGGATGCGGGTGCGGAACTGCTCGACCTTCTCGTTCCTGGCCCGGCGGCGCATGCGGATGATGACGGACCGGGTCATGATCGTGTCGGGGAGGTTGCCGAGTCCTGCGACGGCGAGGGCGCAGTAGGCGGGGAAGCCCTGTACCTGCTGGTTGGCGCCGTCTCCGACGCACCGGTATACGTCCCTGCCTCGGGTGTGTCCGGCGTTGATGAAGCCTCGGAGCTGTTCGTTCTCTCCGGCTTTGGGGCCGAAGATGGTGTCGATCTCGTCGAACAGGATCGTGGGACGGCCGCCGTCGACGCCTGAGACGGACCGGAACAGCGCGGCGGCGGAGGCGTCCACGGCTGCCATGGCGCGCGGCACGAGGGTTTCCACGATCTCCAGCGCCCTCGACTTCCCCGACCCCGGCTCCGGCGAGAGGAACGCCAGACGCGGGGTGGAGTCGAAGCAGTCGAGCAGGTGAGCGTGCGCGTCCCACAGCGTGACGGCGACGTAGGCGGCCTCGGTGGGGAAGACGTTGAAGCGGCGGTGGAAGGCTTCCACCTCGTCGAGCAGTTCGGCACCGTCGATGGTGTCGGTCATGCGGCGGCCCTCCCTTCCTGGGGAGTGCGGAGCGGGCAGAGGTCGCGGTGGGCTTCGTGGTCGGCGAGCAGGGCGAGCACCTTGCCGTGACCGACGGCGCTGCGGTCCCTGCCGCACAGGCACGTCGAGGTGGCCGTGGGCACCGCGCCGCGCGGGGCGGTGATGCGCAGCCACGCCACGGGGTACCGGCCGTCACCCTGCGGCGGGTTAGGGCGAAGAGATGAAGGGACGCCTTCGGCGACGACCCTTCGGGCGCCCACGGCCGCCTGTGGCACGGCCCGTCCGGCGGCGTGCGGGCCGGTCGTCGTGGCCTGTTGGCCTTCCAAGGGGAGGCGGGGTCGGGCAGTCATGCCGCATCCCGGGGCCGGGCCTTGCGGATGGAAGCGTCCAGGGCGCTGCGGATCGTGGCGCGGCACTCCGCAACGGTCAGTCCGTGCGCCTCCCCCGCCGCTTGGAAGGCCTCCTCCACCACGTGCCGGGGGACGTCGCCCCATGCGACGAAGCGCCCCACCTTGAAGGCGCACCGGTTGAGCGTGATGTTGCGCTGCGACTCCGGCGCGGCACTCACCTCAGCGCACTCGGCTTCCAGCGCGGCCACGGCGGCGCGGGAGCCGCTGACCGCCGGGAGCCGCAACGGCGCGGCCGGTTGTACGGCAGCCGGTTCGAGCAGCCGCAGCAGCCACACAGGCAGCGCCGCTGTAGGGGAGCCGCTCACGGTCTCGTATCGTCCGGCGGGAGTGATGCTGCCTGCGGCAACGACGTAACCGCCCCACGCCCGGGTGTCGACCAACGGGGCAAGCGAGCCTGCCGTGTTGGCCAGCCGCACGCCGGACGGGGCGGCGAGGTAGAGGTGCTGTCCACCGCTCGCGGTCCGGGTCCGGCGGGTCTCGGGGACGGCGTGGCCGGCGCGCTCGCAGAGCGCCTCAAAGGTTGCCGCGCCGCTAGGCGCGTCCGAACTGCCCTTGTCTTTGGGCATGTCGAGGTCGACGACGACCAGCCCGGACGGGCCGGTAGCGATGCCGACGTTGAACGGGGCACGCGACCAGGTAGCGCGGATGCGGTCCTGGTCGGTGGTGGCGCGCTGTTCCCACTTCTGGTGGCCGCTCGCGCACACCCCGGTGAGGGAGCAGGAGGCCTCACCGTGCAGGGCAGGGCGCTTGGTGCCGGGCCGGAGGGGGAAGACGTGCCAGCCGCGTGCGGCGGCGTCCAGTGCCGCGCGCAGCAGCGCGGAACGGGCGTCATGGGTCATGCTGGAGACCTCCAATAGGTCTGTTGAGGACTGGAGACCAGGGCGGCCCGGGACTTTGGCGAGAAGCGGGCCGCCCTAGGCGTAGCTAGCCGTGGAAGTGACTGCGCTTGATCACGGCCTTGCGGATGTTGACCGTGGTCCCGCCCCCGCCGGAGTGGCTCGAGCCGAAGACCTGCACGGCGATCCACCCGCCGAAGATGACCGCGGCGAGGATGATGAGCTGGTGGATGAACGCGGCGAGTGCCGCGATGAACGAGGTGAGCAGGACCAGCCCGCCGCACACCGCGCCGAACCCGATGCCCCCGAGCGCGATGTTCACCGCAGTCCGCGAGACGGCCGGCCGCGTGTCGACCGGTGCCGGGAGCGGGGTGGGTGCGGGGGTGAGGGCGTAGCCGGTGACGACGCGGCCGTCTGGCAGCACGATGCTCTGCACGGCCGGAGGCGGGCCCGGCTGCACCGGCACCAGGGGCGCGGCGGGCGAGTGCACGGTGATCGGCTGCGGCTGGTGGACTGCAAGGGCTCCGGGCCGTTCGAGGTGGGCCACGAGGGCTCCCTTCGGGACGGGTGCGGCCCGCGCGTGAGGGGTGTGCGCGGGCCCGCGGACGGGTGTGATGTGCAGGTGTGATGCGATGTGACGGGCCGCTGTTAGGGCGCGTCACACGCGTGCCTGCCTAGGGGTTTGGGTGTGACGGGCCCGTCACATGTGACGGGTGTCAGGCGGCCGTGAGGGCGGGGACGATGCGCCACCGGCCGGTGGTGTTGGTCGCGGTCAGCCGCCCTTCCTGCGCGGCGTCCTTGAGCCGCTTGGACACCCAGGAGCGGGAGAGGCCGTGGCGGTCGCACCAGTCGGTGAAGTCCTTCGGGCCCACGATCATCCGGCCCTCGTGCTCGAACTCCTCCAGCGCCTGAGCGAACAGCCGCCTAGCCTCCTCCGGCGACGGCTTGCGACCGGCCTCCTGCCCGAACAGCGGGGTGTCGTCGCCGTCCTCGGGGCCGGGGAGTTCTGCCTCCGGGTCGATGTCCTGGTCCTCCAGGTCGACCAGCGGACCGGCAGCCTGTTCCATGTCCTCCTCCTCCTGCTCGACGGCCCGCAGCGCGGTCGACTGCTCTGTGCCGACCGCAGGGCGGCCGGTGTAGGCCCGTCCAGCGACGCTGGAGGCGGCTCCGGCGGTGATCGGGTCGGCGGCTGCGCCGTTGCGCTGTGCCCAGGTGGCGAGCAGCTCCATGACCGGCACGGCCCGGTGGGTGAAGCGCCGGGTACGGCCCGGGGAGGGGTAGCGGTCCTCTGGGATGCCGGGCGAGACGACGTAGCAGTAGCCAGGGCGCCGGTTGCCCCACGCGCCCGGGTGGGCGCCCGCGGCGAGCACCTCATCCGGCAGTGAGAACCCCTCGTCGCGCGGGTCGCAGCCGAGCGCGATGACGGACGGCAGGGAGGCGCGGGTGGAGGTGGACATCTGGTCGTAGGAGGGCCGCTGCAGCGACACGATCAGCGAGATACCCGCCGACCGGGCCTCCTGGGCGATGCCGGTGAACGCGTCATCGCCCAGCGCCCGCAGGGTGTTGGCGGCCTCCTCGAACCAGGCCACCAGGAACGGCATTCCCTCACAGCCGCACGCCCGCCCGTCGCTGCGGCAGGTGTGCTCGGGGCTGTTCTGCTGCTGCGCCGCGGAGGGGACCCACTGTCGGTAGCTGTGGGCACCCAGCCAGCGCGTACGCGCCGGAATCGCGGCCTCGACGGCCGCCACCATGACCTCCGTCTGGG
Source organism: Streptomyces sp. NPDC052101 (assembly GCF_040680235.1). Classification (NCBI taxonomy): domain Bacteria; kingdom Bacillati; phylum Actinomycetota; class Actinomycetes; order Kitasatosporales; family Streptomycetaceae; genus Streptomyces; species Streptomyces sp. NPDC052101. Next base: position 381,951 of record NZ_JBFAWH010000003.1, on the reverse strand, counting down.
TGCCGCCCTCCGCGGCCCAGTCCAGACCGGGGCGCAGGGTAGCGAAGTCCTGAAACGCCTTCGGATCGGAGAACCACACGATGACGTCCCGACGGGAGAGGACCTCGGTGAGCAGGTTCAGGGCGGCGTCGCCCTTGCCAGAGCCGGTCCCGCCCGCCACCAGGACGTGCGTGGAGTTGCGTCCGGCGTCCGGGTCACCGGGCAGCCACATCACGAGCGCGGAGCCGTCGTCGTAGCGGCCGATGACCAGAGGCTCGGCAATCGACCCACCCAAGTTGGACGGGCCTGCCCACTCGACGACCTCAGCGAGCATGTCTTCCGGCACGATGACCAGTTCCCCGCGCCGGGCGGAGCCGGGATCCGGGGTGTAGCGCACGGCCGACGTCGGCAGATCCAGCGCAGAGGCGATGTTCCCCAGTGCCTTCGCCATGTCGTCGTTGGTCTGTGTCCCCGCCTCCAGTGCGACCGGCGCCGTGACCCGGTTCGGCTCCACCTTCGCCGCGCCGATCTGCGCCCGCGCGAGCCCGATCTTTTCCATCAGGCCCTTGTCCGAGCCTTCACCGGCCGCGTCCGGGTTGTGCCGCAGCACCATCCGCACGTTCCACGACAGCGCGATGACGGGCCCGCCCATCAGGTACAGGTCGTCGATCGGTCCGGCGGTGGGCCCGGCGAGGCAGGCCGCGGTCAGCCAGGCGGAGCCCGCGGCCACGGTGATGGCTGAGTGCAAGCGCCGCTGCTGGCTGGTGTTCTTGCCGATCAGCCAGGTGGCGCCGCTCAGTGCTACCGACCCCAGCGTCAGACCGACGGCCGCCCCGGTGCTCTCGGCCCACCGCAGGTGACCCAGGACCCCGGCCAGACCGGTACCGGCCCACCCGAGCCACGGCGGGATGTGGGGTTTGGCGCGGTGGAGCAGGTACTTGCCGACCCCGCCGGCGTCCGAACCGCCCTGCAACTGGACTTCGAGCAGCTCGGCAAGCTGCTGCTGTGCGTTGCGCTCAGCCATCGAACAACCTCCTTACTGCTGAGCCCAGTTGATGACCGGCTGCTGCGGCTTCCGGGCGCGGTGACGGACGCGGTTGATCTCTTCCTCGTACTCCTGCTGGAAGGTGGAGTAGGCGGCTGCGGCGTTCTTCGCGGCGTCCCGCAGCGCGTCGGCGGAGCGGCGCATCTTGCGGGCGACCTTGTTGGCGCGCACCCGCGAGCCGCCCATGCGGCCCTGCGGGTCCGGCACCGCGGTCAGCACGCCCTTGAGGATCTCCGCCCCCATCGCGACCTCGATGGACAGCGTCACCGCGGCGGCGCGCAGGGTGTTGCAGTACTGCCGCACCTGCGCCGGGGAGCCGAACTCCGGGGGCGGCAGCAGGGATTCGCCCCGCGAGCCGCCACCACGACCGCCGGAGCCGCCCCCGCCGTTGGTGGTCTTGTTGCCCGCGTTGACGTTGATCGTGAAGCCAGGCGCGAACGACGCGCCGAAGTTCTTGCTGTTCACCTTGGCCTGCGAGCCGTTGGCACCGGGCGCGGGTCCGCGCTGAGGCTGTACGCCCGCGCCGGAAGCCACGCCCTGCGCGTAGCCCATGGAGTACTGGTTGCTCGGGTCGTCCATGGGCTTCCACGGACGGCCGTTGGTGTTCTGCGCCATCAGGCGATCTCCTCAGATCAGCGGGAGCGGACGATGAGCCAGGCGGTCTGCGCGGTGAGCCAGGCCAGGAGCCAGATCAGCGGCAGGGGACCCGCAAGCGGCCCGAACCCCGCGGCGAACGCCACCCAGGCCAGGGCGGCGGTGACGAGCACGGTCAGGCCGCTACGCCAGGCCAGCACGGACGTGCGGGCAGGGTGGCGGCGCTGCATGATGCCCAGCCACAGCAGCGGCGCGGCAGCGACCGGGGCGAGCAGGAGACCGGACCACCAGGCGAGGGCGTGCAGGAGCGCGGTCAGCGGCCACGCCAGCAGCGCCAGGCCGGTCGGAGCCAGGGCGCCGCGGAAGCGCCACAGCAGGCGTCCCAGGAAGCCGAGTGCCTCGCGCGTCAGGGAGGGGTGCTCGGGCACGACGACCACGAACGGCTGGGAACGGCGCCCGCGCTGGCGCGGGATGTGCACGGTGTGGATGCCCGCGGCCGTCTTTATGCCACGGGAACGGGTTCGGCTGGACACAGCGAAACTCCCAGGTTGAAGGGTCAGGCGGCGCGCTGTTCCTCAGTGGCCAGGCAAAGGCCGCAGACGCCGTGCCGGGTCGACAGGCAGTAGCTGAAGGTGACTTGGCAGCGGGGGCAGGTACGGCGGGCGAGCATCGCCAGCGCCAGAGCGCCCCACTTACGCGACGTCATCGGCCTAACCGGCTTCGCCAGGTCGAGCCGGTACAGGTAGGCGACCCGCGGCGAGCCAGCCCGGCGGTTGATGAGCATGAGCTGTGCGGCAACCGGCTGTCCGCCGGGCCGTAAGCCCCGGGCGCGGAGCTGCCGGCGGGTGGCGTAGCCGTCCGGGGCCATGCGCCACGGGTAGGTGGGTATGCCGTAGCGGGCCCCGTTCGGGTCGAAGCACTTCGTGTAGGCGGTGGGCATCAGGCCATCGCCCTGTCAGCCAACGTGGGGTGGCCGGCGTCCCGCAGCTCCTGGTAGCGGGTGGAGACCCACCCGACCGACCAGCCGCACAATTCGGCCGTGGACCGGACCGACAGCCCTGCCTCGAACGCGGCCTGGACGGTTGTCCGCGCCTGCTCCTCCGGGAGCTTCTCGGCCGCGGGCCCGGCGGCCAGCAGCGCGGCGCGTTCACGCTCGGCCCGTGCCTGACGCTCGGCCTGTTCACGGCGTTCACGTTCGATGCGCTGCTGCCGTTCGCGCTCGCGGCGCTCGGCCTCCTCGCGCTCAGCGCGTTCACGTTCCAGCCGCTGCTGTTCACGCTCGCGCTCCGCCCGTTCACGCTCGGCCCGCTCAGCCTGCTCACGGGCAGCGGCCTGCTCGCGTTCCTCGCGGCGCGCCCGTTCGTCGCGCTCGGCCTGCTCGCGGATCAGGCGGGCTTCGTGTTCACGCTGTTCACGCGCGAGCAGGGCGGCGTGCTCGCGCTCCTCACGGGCCAGCCGTACGGCCGTCTCGCGGCGCTCGGCAGCCGCCTGCTCGCGGGCTTCGCGCTGTGCCTGCTGCCGCTCCTCCAGCGCGGTCACGGCCGCGGCGATCGCACGCCGGTAGGCCAGGCCGGTTTCCGCAGTGACGATCAGCAGCAGCGGTGCGACAGCGTGCACGGCCACGCCCACCAGGTCTTTTTGCAGCGCGGAGTCCGCGACGTTGAGGGCGAGGGTCATGCAGCCGGTCATCCAGCGCAGGACGATCGGCCACCGGCCACCGTGTCCCCCGAGCCGGGCCAGCACCGCATCGAGCCGGACCACGATCACCACCGCGGCATCGACCACTAGGGGCAGGATCGGCGCCGTCCACTCCCACTTGTGCGGCGTGTGCGCGGCGGCCAGGGGGGTGACGGTGAGGATCGAATAGAGCATGGCGCCCGCGACGATCAGCCACGTGCCGACCGACAACGCGCGCTCGGCTGAACGGATCTGAACGGCGTTCACGCCCCGACCCCCGCGGCCGTGACCGCGTGGTTGGTCAGCTCCACCCGCGCGGCCAGCGCCCGGCGACGGGCACGGCGAAGGCGCCGCTCGTCCAGCTCGGTCGGCGTGCGGTCGAGGGTGACGATGTACGCGTCCAACAGGTCGATGTCCGCGAGGATGACCGGCATCTCTCGGTCGATCGCGTCCAGCTCAACATCCGTCGGCTCGTTCCAGTCGGCGAACGCGGTAACAACGTCCTGAACAGTCACGATGTGGTCCATGGGTCGTGTTCCTCTCGAAGGGTGAACGGCCCGAACAGAGCCCCCGGAGTTGCACCTCCGGGGGCTCACGCCGTTGAAGTCGGTAGATCCGGCTCCCCTCAGCGCTGCTCGTACGAGACGAGCAGCGGAGGCAACCGGCCGCAGCGATCGACACTGCGAAGCCAGAAGGAAGCGAGACCGGGCTTCACCGATGCGCCGTTGCCACGGAGCACCAATCCCGAGCCGGGGAATCGGGTGCGTCATCATCACTGCTCTGACGCCAGCAGGGCGGCGCGTACCAGGTGGCACACGCGGGGTTGACCTCCAGCAATGGAGGGATGATCCCCGCGGTGTTCATCCAGAGCCGGCACGCAGGGCGGGACAGGTTCACCCGCCGCGAAGTGGCCGCCGACGGCCATCACCCAGGCCGTTGCGGGGACGGGGACTCAAGGCCCCCGCCAAATTGAAGCCCTATTGAATTCTCAATCAACGGACGCTGTCTTCGTACTGACCCCGGCGGGGCTTTCCTCCGAGCGCTAGTGCCGCTCCGGACCGGCACACCCGCGTTGACCGCGGGCACACCGGGGTGCGGTGACCTTCGGCCACCGACCCGACCGGCGGGCACATCCCTAGGGTTCCCTAGGGTTCCCTGCGGTGTCAAGCGGTAAGCTAGGGAACCGCAGGGAACCGGAGATGAGGGAAGACGAGGGAGCCCACGAAATGGCTGGTCAAGCCGACAATCGAGCGCCGTACGCGCGGATTGCCGCCCACTACACGGAGCTGATCACGTCTGGTCAGCTACAACCGGGATCGCTGCTACCGAGCATCAAGAACCTCTCGGAGGAGTGGGGCGTAAGCACCGCGACGGCCGAGAAGGCGCTGCGCAAGCTGCGCAACGAGGGGCTAGTTAGGGGCATCCACGGGATCGGGACAGAGGTCCTCGACCGTCCCGCTCCGATGTCTTCGGGATCTCAGCGTCAGGACCGGGGCCGCCGTACCGGATCAAGTTGGGGATCAGGGGAACGGTCCGACTCCCACCAGGCCGCAGTTGTTCCTGCGCCCCCAGACGTGGCCCAAGCCCTGGGTATTGATCCTCGTTCCGACGTGATCCGCCGACGCCGGGTGTACCGGGACCGACACGGCATCGTGGCGCACAGCACGTCATGGATCCCGGCTCAGTACGGGAAGCTCATCCCCCAGTTGGCAAACAGCGAGCGATTGACGGGGGGTACATCGCTCCAGCTCATTGCGGAGGCGACCGGCCTCCCGATCAGCCATCGGATCGACACGGCCTCGGCGCGCCTGCTGACGGCAGAGGACGCACAGCTCTTGGAGCTGGAAGCTGAGAACCCGCCGGCGGAACCGGTGGTCGTGATGACAGCGAAGTTCATCGACAGTGAAGGCAACGTCGTGGAGTACGGTGTCGACCTCGGGGGCCCTGGCCGTACATGGCGGACGGAATCGGAGGTTTCCCAGTGACGGCCGTCGACGACACGCTCTTGAGCGTGCTTGAAGACCGCATGGACGCACTGCTTGCCGCTCACCGTGCCGAGCCGCTTACCCCCGAAGCCGAAGCGGAGATGTCTGCGATCTCCCGGACCCTGACGAGACCAATGTCCTCACGCCCGCCGTTCTGTGTCCTCATGGCTGGTCTCCCCGGCTCAGGCAAGACCACGCTTTCCCGTGCGCTAACGGCTCGCGGGTTCGTTCGCCTCTGCCCGGATGAGGAGATGTATCGCCGCCACGGCGTGTACGGGGTGGACTTCCCGCGGGGCGTCTTCCCGACCCTTGAGCGTCCAGTCCTTGAGGACGTGGCGGTTGAGCTTCGGGAGCAGCTCAACGCAGGGAAGGACGTCGTAGTTGACCATGGTTTCTGGACCCCGGACGATCGCGCCCGATGGCGAGCCATCGCCTCCGACGCCGGGGCAACTCCGGTGCTGGTCTATCTCGCAGCAAGCCACGATGAACTCTGGTCGAGGATCAAAAAGCGCAACGAAGACCACGCGCACGATCCCAATTCGATCTACTTCTCCGAGAGTGACCTTCAGCGGTACCGCACTCGCTTCGTGCCCCCGGAATCCGACGAACCCCACGTCACATATGACGGCGACCCCAAGGCCGTCATTGCGGCTCTGGACACCACGCGCCCCTGAGTTCCTCAGCCTCACACCGGTAGCCCGTTCCGGATCGATCTGGGCGGGCTACCGCGCTGTCTCTCAAGCGGCCGCACGGCTTAGGACGGTGAAGGAACTGGCAAGGTCTCGTCGATCAGTCCCTCGTCGTCTACTGTGCAGCGTAACCGGGGCGCCAGCAGGGGAAGCATGAGTGCCCCGGTGCGCAAGTGGGGGCGGAACAATGAAAAAGATCATGATTGTTGCGGCAGTAAGTCTGCTGCTTGCGGGGTGCTCCAGCACGTCGGAAAAGACTCCGCACACGGGTTCAAAGAAGGCGTCAAGCGCAGTCGCTACCAATGCCGTTGAGAGCCCGACTGAGGACACCGAGACCGCCGATGCATCGGATCCCATCGCGCTAGACGAGATCGACTGCTCCGGTGAGTACTACTCCACCGTTGAGGACGCATGGGCGGACGAGCAGGACTTGTGCGATGCGACCCTCAGCGGGACGGAGATGAGCAAGAGGGAAGAGAAAGCCTTGCAGGTCGCATACGGCGATGAGGGAGACCTCGACAGCCTTGCCACCCTGTACGGAATCTGTGCGCAGTCCGGCTCGGACAGCTGGTCGTACCTACAGCAGGCAGGTTCCAAGGAGCAGCTTGCGGAAGTGCGAGGCGCCCTGCTCCTGTGCCCGGACCACCCGGACAAGAGCAAGGTCGAAAAGCTGGTTGGAAGCGCTGCGAATCGCAACAAACTTGAAGACGAGGGGCGGGTCTTCGGCGATGGTGTCTACCGCGTTGGCTCTGAGATCAAGCCGGGAACCTACTACGTCACTGACGTTGAGGGGTGCTACTGGGAGCGGACCGACGGCAACGGGGAGACGATCGACAACAACTTTGTCACTGCAGCGAAGCGGGTCCAGGTGACCATCCACGCTAACGACTACTCCTTCGACAGCGAGGGGTGCGGGCGATGGCAGCCTACGGGTAGCTGACTGGCGCAGCGGGGCCTCACGGGCGAAACCGCAGCCCACCGCGCTGGCTTGACGGCACTTCTTGACGGCAACACTGGCGCACATTGCCGTATCAGGAGAACCAGCAGCGGACCAGGCAGAGCAGGCAAGGAAGGCCGCATCCCTGATCAATGGATCGCCCGGATGATCTCCTAAAGCGGGTGTCGCAGGTTCGAATCCTGCCGGGGGCACAGGGCAACACCTGGTCAGAGGCCCTTCCGTCCAGCGGGCGGGAGGGCCTCTGCGCTTGCAGCACGCATATGGCACACGCGCCGTGCGCACGGATGGTGGGGAGCTGTGCGGGATGCCCGTCAGGGACGGGTTGGCCAGGCGCCGGTGGGCTCTTCGTGCTCGGCGAGCGGGAGGCGCCCGAGGAGATCGAGGGGCTGGCCGGCGATGCGGCCGCTGCTGCGATGGACCGGGCACGGCAGGAGAGCCACCGGCCGCGCGGCTGACCTGAGCCGAGGAAAACGCAGGGGGCCGCCCCACCGCATCAGCGCGGTGGGGCGGCCCCTTCGGTTGCGGCTCCCCGGCACGGATCAGGCACGGATCCGGCACGCATCACGCGGCATCGTCCTCCAGGGCCGCTACCGCCTCGGTGGCCTCGCGGACCAGGTCGCGGGCGTGTCCGAGGCGCTGGCCACCGCGGTGCGCGAGCTCGTCGCGGAGTACGAGGCGAAGGAAGTCCCCGGAGGCCGTCTGTGCCCGGGACGCAGACAAGCTGGAGTGCGTGATCCAAGGCATCGCGTACAAGGCGCAGGGCTACGAAGACGCGCAGCGCAGCGCTGCGCTGGATCGGCAACAGCCGTCGCCGACTTACGGCGAAGTCGGCCGACGATCTCGCCGACGGGGTGCTTGCGACCGGTTCTCTGGGCTGGCTGCGCGCAGCCCTTGGGGAGACGCAGGGCTGACCTCGTGCGGCGGCTACCGGTACTCAGCCCTCGGCCGCCCCTGTCAGGTCGCTTCGCCATGGTCACGTGGTACTCGTCGAAGCCAGTCGAGGCGGTCCGCTCGGCCCCGGCAGGTCGCCCAAGCCCTCACCGGGCCAGCCGGTCACGAGTCTTTGCGCCGCTTCGAACCTCTGGTTCCGCGGCTTCAGTTCTGGTCTCGGTTGACGTGATCGTACGCGGACAGCAGCCCACCCGCGGATGCTCGTACCGCACCGGCCGACGAGGCACTTGGCCACGAACACCACTACTGTGTCGCGAGCACGGGCGCAGTTGCCGCATTGCGCAACTATGCAGCTAATATCTCGGCAGGCGCTCTTCCGGTCTCTGAAAATTGGACGGGCGGTGCCGAGGGCTCAAGTCCCCCCCCCGGCGACCTGGCAACCGAACCACCCACAGGCGACCACAGCGGCAGGGAAGCCGGAGGATGCCGACATGACCAGCGTGAAGAGCTTCTCCGTCTCGGGGTACGGCCCCGAGCGGTCCAGGTGGACGCGGCTCTACGCCCGCGACTCGCTGGTTCGCCGTCTGGACTGGCCGATACTGCTGGCGGCCGTGGCCCTGTCATGCATCGGCTCTCTCCTGGTCTACTCCGCCACCCGCAATCGCACTCAGATCAACCAGGGCGATCCGCACTACTTCCTCATCCGGCATCTGATGAACCTCGGCATAGGGCTCGCCCTGATGACCGGCACGATCTGGCTGGGCCACCGGGCCCTGCGCAACGCCGTGCCGGTCCTCTACGGTGTCTCCGTCCTCGGCGTGCTGCTGGTACTCACGCCTCTGGGTGCCACCATCAACGGCAACCGCAACTGGATCGTGCTGGGCGGCGGATTCTCGCTCCAGCCCTCGGAGTTCGTGAAGGTCTCGATCGTCCTGGGCATGGCGATGCTGCTGTCGGCCCAGGTCGACGCGGGTGACCGGACGTACCCCGACAACCGCACCGTGATCCAGGCGCTGGGCCTGGCCGCCGTACCGATCATGGTCGTGATGATGATGCCCGACCTCGGCTCGACCATGGTCATGACCGTCACGATCCTCGGTGTCCTGCTCGCCTCGGGCGCGTCCAACCGGTGGATCTTCGGGCTGCTCTCCGTCGGCGTCGGTGGCGCGATCGCCATCTGGCAGTTTCATCTGCTGGACCAGTACCAGATCAACCGCTTCGCCGCCTTCGCCGATCCGACTCTGGATCCGTCAGGCGTGGGCTACAACACCAACCAGGCCCGGATCGCCATCGGCTCCGGCGGACTGACCGGGCAGGGACTCTTCCACGGCGCGCAGACCACCGGGCAGTTCGTACCGGAACAGCAGACCGACTTCGTCTTCACGGTCGCCGGGGAGGAGCTGGGCTTCGCCGGCGGCATCCTGATCATCGCCCTGATCGGGGTCATCCTGTGGCGGGCCTGCCGGATCGCGCGCGAGTCGACCGAGCTGTACAGCACGATCGTCGCCGCCGGGATCGTCGCCTGGTTCGCCTTCCAGTCGTTCGAGAACATCGGCATGGCCCTCGGCATCATGCCGGTGGCGGGCATCCCGCTGCCGTTCGTCTCCTACGGGGGCTCGTCCATGTTCGCGGTGTGGGTGGCCGTGGGGCTCCTGCAGTCGATCAAGGTCCAGCGTCCTGCGTCGGCCTAGAAGACGGCGGGCAAGCAGTTTATTGCGCGAGTCCGCATGTTAGTGCGCAAGTCCGCAAGCCAGGTGCATCAGGATGCCTCTGCAGCCCTTCCCGCCTTGGCCCAGCTCGCATGCAGCCGTTCAAGGTACGAGCGGGCCTGGCTGTCCGGGGTCGCACCGCGGGCGAAGGCGAGCATGTTGCCCACGCCGGTGTTGTACCCGAGGGCCAGCAGGTCGCTCTGCGTGTAGTGGGCGGTCCAGTGGGCAGGCAGTTGTTCCGTCAGGTCGTGCAGATACCAGGCTTCGGCTTCAACGGCGAGGTCCCGGTCGTCCGGCAGCTGCTCCCAACGGCGGTCGGCGAAGTCCCGGCCCTTCTTGACCTCGTCGAAGGTGGCGCGGTGCATGTTGGCGATGCCGAAGGCCGCATCCGGCTTGTACTTCTGCCATGCGCGCTCGAAGGACGCGTCATGTGGTTTGTACGCCTCGTTGTAGAGGATCGCCATCACCAACTGGGCGCTCACGCCGGTCTGACGAGCCCGGGTACGGACCGAGGCGGCGTAGTCGGCGGGGTCGTACGACGAGGTCGTAGGCAACGCGGATGGGGCGGTGGGGCCGGCCGACGGGGTCGATGGCGAGGCGGACGCCTTCCCGTGGGGCGGCGGATCTCCCTGCGAGGTGTCGGCCGCGCGCACGATGACGTACACGACCAGGCCGAAGACCAGCACGGGCAGCCACCGTCGGCGCTTCGGGGCCCGGGACTCCGTCATATCGCGCCTCTCTCCTACCCCGCCTTCGGCCGACAACCTTGTACAGCAGGAAGACTAAGACGGGCGTGAGTCAGCCACCGGGCATCGGTGATCGCCTGGGTCGGTCCGCCGGAGCGGAACCGCTGCCGCCACGACGCCCGAGGCGTGCCCTGGCCGCCAGAAGACCTGCGGCGTAGAGGATCAGAACAGCGGTGAGCAGCACGTAGTACACGGCAGACAGAGCCGTCAGGCCGAGCATCGGCCCCAGCGGTGAGGGGGGAAGCACCACGCCGATGACGGCCAGCGTCAGCGCGGCCCAGGCGACCGGACCCGGCCTGCGGAATTCAGCCGTACGGCGGCCGACGCGAAGTAGCACCATGACCAGGGCCTGGGTGACCAGGTTCTCGGTGAACCACCCGGAGTGGAACACCGCCTCCTCGCCCCCCGTTCCCGGCCCGTGCGCCGCGAGCGCGAGGACACCGAAAGTGGCCAGGTCGGCGGCGGCGTTGAGCACGCCGAAGCCGGTGATGAAGCGCAGCAGCTCCCGTGGGTCCAGCACGGCCGGCCGGCGCAGCGCGGCAGGGTCGGGACGATCGTGGGCGAAAGCGAGCTGAGCGGCGTCGAAGCACATGTTCTGCAGCAGGACCTGGGCCGGGAGCATCGGCAGGAAGGGCAGCAGCAGTCCGGCGGAGAGCATCGCGAGGACGTTGCCCAGGTTGGACGACAGCGTGATGCGCAGATAGGTGACGATGTTGCCGCCCGCATGCCGACCAGCGGCGACGGCGTGCGCGATCGCGGTGAGGTCCTTCTCCGCCAGCACCACGTCCGCGCCTTCCCGGGCCACATCGGCAGCATCCCGGGGAGCGATGCCGACATCGGCGGCGCGCAACGCGGGCAGGTCGTTGACCCCGTCGCCGAGGAAGCCCACGGTGTGCCCGGCGGTGCGCAGGGCCTCGGTGATCCGGGCCTTGTGCTCCGGAGTGCAGCGCGCGAAGACGGTCGTACGGGCGGCAACCTCGGTGAGTTCGGCGTCCGTGAGGAGGTCGATGCCGTCGGCGGTGAGCACTGCGTCATCGGTCAGCGCGATGCCCAGATCGAGGCAGGCGCGGACCGCCGTTCCCGGATGGTCGCCCGTGAGGACCTTGACGGTGACACCTCGGTCGGTGAGGACCTTCAAGGCGTCGGCGGCGGTGGGCGCGAGCGCGTCCCGCAGGGTGATCAGGCCCCGGAAGGCCAGGCCGCGCGCATCGGTCAGCGTGTAGTCGCGCCGGCGGGAGGTGCGCTCCACGGTGGCGACCGCCAGAACGCGCAACCCCCCTTCGGCCTGCCGCGCGGCGAGAGAGCGCAGCCGGTCCCGTTCCCCGTCCGCGAGGGCACAGCGATCCAATACGGCCTCGACATCTCCCTTGACGACCAGGGTGTACATGCCGAGCCGGCCAGGAGTGCGCACGACCGCCACGGCGAGCCTGCGGTCCGGGGCGAAGGGCACGGCCGCGACACCGTCGTACGCCGTGAGCGCGTCCTCGTCGGCCGCGTCCAGGATCGCCTCGTCGAGGGCGTCAGGTTCCGGCAGGTCGGCGAGTTGGAGGGTCCACCACGCGTTGACGGCGGCCCAGTGCAGGACCTCGGGGTCGTCCTGGCCGTCCGGTCCGAGGGCGCGATCGGTGACGGGACGGTCCTGGGTGAGGGTGCCGGTCTTGTCCAGGCACAGCACGTCGACGGCACCGACGTCGTGCAGGGCCGGCAGACGCTTGACGATCACTCCGTGTGTGCGGGCCAGCAGCGAGGCTCCACGGGCCAGGCAGAGGGTGACGAGGACGGGCAGCATCTCCGGGGTCAGACCTACCGCGACCGCCACGGCGAACGGCAGCGTCTCCAGGCCGCGATCGCGCAGCGCCGCGTTCGACATCAACACCAGCGGCGGGGTGATCAGCATGAACCGGATCAGGATCCAGGAGATGCCGTGGACGGAACGGTCGAAGGCGCTGGCCTCCGGCCGGACGGCCCTACGCTCGTGCGCCGCGGCGAACCGGGTGTGCGCGCCGGTCGCGGTGATGACCGCCGTGGCACTGCCGGACGCCACGCTGCTGCCCTGGAAACAGAGCTGCGGCTGCTCGAACAGCCCGCCGCCGACCGCACAAGTCAGGTCGTCAGCCGATTTGGCGACGGGTGCGGATTCCCCGGTCAGCGCCGCCTGGTGCACCCTCAGGCCGCTCGCCCGCAGCAGTCGTACGTCCGCCGGGACCAGGTCGCCCGGCCCCAGCCGGATCACGTCGCCCGGGACCAGCTCGGCCACGGGCAGCTCGCGGGTCGCCGCTGCGGCCTCCTCGTCGGCCCGACGGAGCACGGTGGCGGTCGTGGCGACCAGTTCACGCAGCGCGGCCGTGGACCGGTCGGCCCGGTGCTCCCCGGAGGCCCGCAGGACACAGCTCACCACGACGAGCAGCAGGATCACCGAGGCGGTGCTCCAGGCGAAGACGGCCGCCGAAACCAGGCCGAGGCAGGCCAGCACCGCGGTGAACGGGTCCCGCAGGCTTCTCAGGAACAGTCGTGGCCAGGAGGCTTCCCGCCAGGCCGGGCCGATGTTCTCCCCCAGCCGGGCCAGCCGTTCCTCGGCCTGCGCCTCGGTCAGGCCGCGTGGCCCGCTGTCCAGCCCGCGAAACGTCTCCAGCACGGTCGGCGTGGACAGTACCGGCGGGGCCACCTCGTCGGAAGCGAATGCGGCCGACGGGCCAGGCGGCTCGGCGTCCTGCCCCGGTGCCGCGGTGGTCTCAGCCACCGGTCCCGCGCAGCTCGCGCACCGGCGCGAGGGCGTACTGCGACCGTGCCGTCAGCTGTCCGACCATCACCCGCACCAGGGTGACGACGTCCGGATCGTCGACGTAGTAGACCTGACGTCGGCCCTCACGACGGGAATTCACGAGCCCGGCGAGCTTCAGCTTGGTCAGATGCTGGCTGACGGCGGGCAGCGCTCCGCCGACCCGGTCGGCGAGATGCGTGACGTCGCTCTCGCCCTGCGACAGAGCCCACATCAGATGCAGACGGGCTGCGGAGGCGAGCAGTCCGAACGCGGCAGCCGCCTGGGCGAGAACCTCGGCGGACGGATCCTCGTAACCACCGACGTTCTCCGTCACAGCCCTCTCCCGTCCAGCCCACTGCGCTGCCGACACCCATGCGCCCACCCAGTGTAGGCGGCTGCATGCCGGGCGTCCCCGCACCGAGGCGCGCAGCGGTTCAGTCCTCGTAGTAATTGTTGACCACCACGTCCGGCTCATCGTCGTCGAACGCCTCGTTCAGCAGCGCGCCGCCGATGAGACCGGCCGCGCCGGCGCCGATGAGCGCGCCCGCACCGAACCGGCGGCCACCACCCTGCTGCTGGTGGTCGTGGTGGTCCTGGTACGGCTGTCCGTGCCCCTGCTGCGGATACCCCTGCGGCGCCGTCGCCTGCGGATACCCCTGCTGAGGGGGCGTGTAGAAGGGCGGCGCCGTGGTCCGCATCCGCTGTGCACAGCCGTCGCACGCCTGCACCGGCCGGGCCACGCCCCACTGCGGGGACCAGGTCACCGTCGTCATGCCCGGACCGTGGTCGGGGTCGAAGAAACACGTCACGGAAGGACTCCCTGCGGGCTGCGGTGATCCTGCGTGCGCCGGGGTGGGCGGGGAGACGACGGTCGGCGGCGGTGCTGTGGACGTCGACGGAGCGTACGTCCGCGTGCTCACCGGCGGCGGGGTGGCCGGGGCCGGGTCGGCCGGGGCCGTCTCGCGCAGGACATCCACCCCGTAGTCGGTCGCGATCCCGGCCAGCCCGGAGGCATAGCCCTGACCGACCGCACGGAACTTCCACTCCGCGCCGTACCGGTACAGCTCGCCGAAGACCAGCGCCGTCTCGCTCGACAGGCCACCGCCGGCGAGGTCGTACCGGGCCAGTTCGGTGCCGCTGTCCTGGTCGAGGACGCGGATGTGCGCCCGGGACACCTGCCCGAAGGTCTGTCTGCGGGAAGCCGCCTCGTAGAGAGACACCGGGAAGGCGATCTTCTCGACCTGCGCGGGGACCCGCATGAGGTCGACATGGATCTGCTGGCGGTCCGCGCCGGCGGGGCTGCCACTGCCGGAGTGACGGACCGAACCGTCCGGGCTGGTCAGGTTGTTGAAGAAGACGAAGTGCTCGTCGGACAACACCTTCCCCGACTGGTCGCACAACAGCGCGCTGGCGTCCAGTTCGTAGCCGGTGTTCGCCTGCCGGCCCAGCCCGACCGTCACCGCGGTCAGGCCGGGGGCCTGCTTGTTGAGCGACACGTTGCCGCCCTTGGTCAGGGACATACTCATGCACGTCCTCCGCAGCTGCTTCCGCTTCCCGTCGTCATCAACGTGAACCCAAGCCTTCCAGTTCCCGACTTGCGCAATGTTATGAACGAGTGACAGCACTTCAACGGCTCATCATCAATCGCACACAGGCGCTGGTGGCTTCCCGCAGCCCTCCATAGGCTTGCGCAAACAAGCAATCCGAAGCACCGGCGTCCGGCGGACCCCGCCCGACCCGATCCGACTGGAGGACAACGAAGTGGGCATCATCGGCTGGATCATCCTCGGCCTGTTCGCCGGCGGGATCGCCAAGATCCTGCTGCCCGGCCGCGACCCGGGCGGCCTGATCGGCACCACTCTCATCGGTATCGCAGGCGCCTTCCTCGGCGGCTGGCTCTCCGCCCGCTTCCTCCACCGCTCGGTGGAGAAGCACTTCTTCGACCTCTACACCTGGGGCGCGGCGATCGCCGGCTCCCTGGTGCTCCTCATCGGCTACCGCATCCTCTTCGGCAACTCCCGCGACTGACCCGAGCGCCGAGCGGGCCGGGAACGGGCTGCTGACCAGCCCTGCCGGGATTACTGCAGGACCCCGACCGCGCGCGAGATGATCAGCGCCAGGGTCAGCAGTGAGATCGTGGATTGCATGGCCATCAGCAGCTTCGCCCAGCGGGACAGCGGCATGGTGTCGGTGGGGCTGAAGGCCGTGGCGTTGGTGAGGGCGACGTAGAGGTAGTCCATGTACTGCGGTTCCCAGTCGTCGGGCGCGATGCCCTCCTGCTGCATCTGGGGGAAGAGGAAGTCCGGGTGCTGGTGCGCGCCCAGGGCGCGGGCCGCCGGACCGCCTCGGTCCCACTCCCAGTACCAGAGGCTGAAGGCGATGACGTTGGTCAGCCAGATGCCGCCGCCGGCGGTCAGGAGCGCCGCGGCATTGGAGCCCTCGGTGCCGTGCAGCAGGTCGCGGACCAGGATGACGGCCGACCAGCCGTTGGCGAGGCTGACCGCACCGGCCAGCAGCAGGCCCAGCACGCGCAGCAGGCGGGACCTGTACTCGATCCGCCGGTGCGGATGGGCCACCCACAGCGCCGCCATCATGACCAGCTCCAGGGCGGGAAGCAGCCAGTGCGGGTGGATACTGAGCCGTGCCGGCAGCGCCCACTGCACCCAGACGGCGACCAGCAGCGCCGCCATCACAGCCCAGCGCTGCTCGCCCCGGGTGTGCCGCTGCCACGCGGGACGCTCGGACGCGGTTGCCTGATCGGCCGGGACGAGCAGGCCCTCGATCCGTTCCAGGCGGATGTGCAGCAGCTCGGTCCAGTGCTCGGGGCCGGGGCGCTGCGGAGGCGGAGTGTCATGGGCGGTCATGGGCCTCATTCTCGCCAGATGATTGCAGCATTACGCAAGTCAGCAACTGTTTTCCCTCGGATGTCGATGCCGGCGTCAGCCCGCGATGCCGCGCAGGCAGCGCCCCGCCATGGTTCCGATGATTGCGCAACCTCTAAAGTTTTCCGGGACTGGCCCCGCACGGGGCGGGCCGACCGACGCGAAGGTGAGGGCGCGGGATGTTCCCCAACATCAGCCTCTTGGATCTCCTGACGCTGGCAATCCTCGTGGTTGTGCTCTTCGGCCCGGACAAGCTGCCCGAGGCCATCCAGAACGTCGTCGGGTTCCTGCGCAAGGTGCGGGAGTTCTCGGAGAGCGCCAAACACGAGGTCCGCTCCGAACTGGGGCCTCAGTTCAAGGACTTCGAGTTCGAGGACCTGCACCCCAAGACGTTCATCCGCAAGCACGTGCTCGATGGCGACGACCTCGGGATCGACGAGATCCGCAGCGCGCTGGACCCGAGGGACGCGCTTTCGGAAGTCGCCGACGCAGTGCACGGTGCAGCGAACGGAAGCCAGAGCGCGACGCCGGCGACCGGGAGCCGGACACCACTGCCGAAGGACACGGCGGCAGAACCGGACACGCACGCGGTGTTCGACCCTGACGCCACCTGAGCAGCGGCTGCAAGCCCCCCGAGTGGCGCGCACTACCACCGCGGCAATTCGACCACGCGAGACTCAGCGCGCCCTGCGCCCCTTGGTGACCGGACGGACCGTGGCGGTGCCACTCGGAACGGCCGCCCGAAGGACGCGGCCAGCGCTCTCCGTGGAGGCGGGCGTCGTCATACTCTCGATCGAGGCGCCGACGGACCGTGCCCCGCCCTCGCCCTTCGCGGATCTGGCCTTGCCCTGGAGAATGCGCATCAACCTGCCCGGCCCGTGGGCCGTGCCGGGCAGCTCCTTGGGACCGAAGAGAAGAATGACGACGATCGCTACGATCAGCAGCTGCCAGGGTTCCAGCCCGTTACCGAGCACCCGACTCCCCCCTCCTCTTCACCGAGCAGCTTCTGTAATTGCCATATTGCGCAACTGTACAACCGTGGGGTGAGGCTACGCCGACCACCAGCACGCCCTCGCCGTCTCCATCCCCCCTCTCATGGGACCAGTCACCTGTGAATCGCTCCAGGCGGGCGAGTAGTGGCGCACATGTTTGCTAGATTGCGCAATCACGCAATCGAGGTGCCGCCCCACTTCGCCCGACGGACCGGCCGCAGACCGCTGCCGAACACCCGAGGGCCTGCTGGGCCCGACCGTTCGTGGGAGTGGGAGATGAGTGACCTGAGGGACGGTTCCGCCGGCCGGGCGGCGGTACGGGCAGCCTCCCGCCCCTCCGGCCGTGGGAACTCACGCCGCCGTGTCCGGCCGGTGCGCCGGGGCAGGCGGGCACTGCGGATCGCCGGGACATGCCTGTCCTTCCTGATCCTGGTGACGGCCGGCGTCGGCTGGTGGTTCTACGAGCACCTGAACGGCAACATCAACAGCATCGCGCTCGACGGGAAGGGTGGTAGCGAGAAGGCCGATGCCTTCGGCCGCACACCGATCAACATCCTGGTGATGGGCTCGGACGCCCGCACCAGCGCCGCCGACTGCAAGCTGGGCGGCGGCTGCGCGAAGACCGGCGTGCAGACCGGCAACGGCAACGCGGACGTGGAGATGGTCGTCCACATAGCCGCCGACCGCTCCAACGCCACCGTGATGAGCATCCCCCGCGACACCATGACCAACGTCCCGGCCTGCACCGATCCCACGTCGAAGCAGTCCACCGCCGGCTACTACGGACAGATCAACAGCGCCCTCTCGTACGGCCCGGCCTGCCAGGTGGCCACCATCCACCAGCTCACCGGCGTCCCGATCGACCACTTCGTCAAGCTCGACTTCTCCGGCGTGGTCAGCATGTCCGACGCGGTCGGCGGCGTGGACGTGTGCGTCAGTGACAACGTCTACGACACCTACTCGCACCTGAAGCTGTCCAAGGGCACCCATACCCTCAAGGGCGTCGCGGCCCTGGAATTCGTCCGCTCCCGGCACGGCTTCGGTGACGGCAGCGACCTCGGTCGTACCGTCTCGCAGCACATGTTCCTCGGCGCGATGATCCGCAAGTTCAAGAGTGCCGGCACTCTGACCGACCCCACGAAGGTCTACGACCTCGCCGACGCGGCCACCAAGGCGCTCACCGTCGACGACGGCCTCGGCAGTGTCGCCAAGCTGGTGGGTCTCGCCTCCGACCTGGACAAGGTCCCCTCCAAGCGGATCACCTTCACCACCATGCAGACCGCCCCCGACCCCAGCAACAGCGAACGCGTCGTACCGGGCGCCGGAGCGAAGTCACTGTTCGCGGCCATCGCCAACGATCAGTCGCTGACCACCGGTTCGGGCGAGAAGTCCGCAGTGGCCTCCGCCACCGCCCAGGCCGTCGCCCCCTCCCGGATCGCCGTGACCATCGAGAACGGCACCACCGTCGGCGGCCGCGCCTCCGAGCTGGCCGTCGCCCTGACAGACAAGGGCTTCAGCCAGGGCACCACCACAGCCAACGCCCCCGCCACCGCGGCCACCACCACCCTCACCTACGGCACCGGGCAGAAACCCGAAGCCCAGGCGGTGGCCGACGCCCTCGGCCTGCCCTCCTCACACCTCAAACAGGGCGGCGGTAGCGGTCTGACCCTGGTCATCGGCGCTGACTGGCCCGGCGGCACCAGCTACCCCCGCAACAGCAGCAGCGCCGGGACCTCGTCACCCGCCCCCGCCGACACCCACGCCGCGGTCTCCAACGCCCACGCCCAGACGGCCGACCAGTCCAAGAGCTGCGCCCAGGTCAGCCCCTACAGGACCGTCTCCCTCAACGGCGTCAGCATGACCCCCGCCCAGGCATACGCCGCCGCCCGCAACCAGCCCGACTCCGACTCCTGAACCGGTCGTCGCCGCTGGTGTCCACGTCCTAGCTCATTCTCACCGCCACCGTCGCGGACGCCGCCGACGGGGGCGAGATGCGCGTCCAGCCATGGTCCGACGCTCCACTGCTCCACCGGCGGTTGTCGAACGTGACCGACGTGGCGTGCAGCGCGCCGGCGTGACAGACCAGCCACAGGGCGAGGGACCAACCTGTGGCCGTCCCGGAGACCGGGTAGCTGACGCTGTCGCCGGCCGCGGGGACGGTGGCGGGTACTCTGCCGAACTCCCGCCGGACCGCTGCGGCGACACTGCCGCCGTCGCCGCCCTCACGGAGGACACCCGCCGTACCACTGCCCCGACCCGCCCCGGCGTCGTCGGTGCCGCTTCCTCCGTCGGCCCGGACGGTATGTGCATCGCTCCTGCCCTCGCCGCTCACCGTGCAGGTCAGTGCGGGCCCGTCCTGTCCCGTCAGCACGTCGGCCAGCGTCGCCGCCGTGGCCTCATGTGATGCGTAGGCCTCCGGGTAACCACTGTGCTGGACATTCTGCGCGGCAACAGTGACCGGCAGGTCGACATAGTCCGGCACCTTGACCAGTGCGTCGTAGAACTTGCCCGCCGCGTAGACGGGGTCGCGGATCTGGGCGGGGCTTCCCCAGCCCTGGGACGGGCGCTGTTGGAACAGGCCGAGGGAATCCCGGTCCCCGTTCGCGAGATTGCGGAGTTTGGACTCCTGGATCGCGGTCGCCAGGGCGATGGTGACGGCCCGCTCCGGCAGACCGCGTGCGTGGGCCACCGCCGCGATGGTCGCGGCATGGGATGCCTGGTCCAGATCGAGCGTGACGGTCGTACCGTCCGTACCGCGCGCCGTGCATTCGTCGGACGTCGCCGAACGGATGAACCTCACGGCGAGATAGCCCACGAGCGCGAGGACCACGCCCACCCCGATCACCACCGGCCACCGCCTGCGGCGCCCCCACCTGCGTGCTGCCGCCACGCCGACCCTCCTCTTACCCACCCTCAGCTACAGTTCAGTTGCGTTATTGCGCAACCATATAACCTTGCTGTCTGTGGCCGGAGCGGGATCCCGGCGGTAGACCCGACCGAAGGGGGAGGCACATGACTGGTCGGCGGGGACCGGCGAAGCTGGCAGTGCTGCCAGGCCGGTCAGGACGCCTGAGCGACCGGAACCTGGAGCTGGTCCTGCTGCTCGGCGCCATCATCATCTGCTGCTACGGATATGCCGAGACGGGCCTCGCCGTCAGCGGGCAGCTGCCGCCGAGTATGGCACTGACGTGCCTCGCCGCAGCCGTATTGCCCGCGGTGTGCCATCTCGCCGTCCGCCGGTTCGCGCCGCACGCCGATCCGTTGATCCTGCCGCTGGCCACCCTGCTCAGCGGTCTGGGGCTGGTCCTGATCCACCGTCTCGACATCGCCTACGCGGCGCACTACCACCACTCGGCGACTGCGGCACCGGGGCAGTTGATGTGGTGCGGCATCGCGGTGGCGGTGTTCGCCGGGGCAGTGGTGCTGCTCAAGGACCACCGCAGGCTTCAGCGCTATCCGTACGTCACGATCACCGTGGGACTGGTCCTGTTGATGGCGCCGGCGTTCTATCCCGGCGATGTCTACGGCGCCAAGCGGTGGATCTTCATCGGTCCGCTGTCCTTCCAGCCCGGCGAGTTCGTGAAGATCGTCATCGTCGTGTTCTTCGCCGGGTATCTGACGATGCGCCGGGACGCCCTCGCGCTCGCCGGACGGCGTCTGATGGGCATGTATCTGCCGCGCGGGCGGCAGCTCGGCCCGGTCGCGGCCGTATGGATACTCAGCCTGCTCGTGCTGATCTTCGAGCGGGACCTCGGCACCTCGCTGATCTTCTTCGGCCTGTTCGTGATCATGCTGTACGTCGCCACCGAGCGGACCAGCTGGGTGGTGTTCGGCGTCGTCATGTTCGCCGTCGGCGCCTTCATCGTCGGTTCCTTCGAACCGCACGTCCATGGCCGTGTCGTCGCCTGGCTGCACCCGATGGACATCTTCCTCCCACCCGACAAGCGCCCGCCGGGGCTGGTCTCGGACCAGGCCGCCCAGGCCCTGTTCAGCTTCGGCTCGGGTGGCATCCTCGGTAGCGGCCTCGGCGAGGGCCACCCGGAACTCATCGGCTTCGCCGGGCGCAGCGACTTCATCCTCACCACGGTCGGCGAGGAACTCGGCCTGGTCGGCGTGACGCTCGTCATCCTGCTCTACGCACTGCTCGCCGAGCGCGGCCTGCGCACGGCCCTGACCGTCACCGATCCGTTCGGCAAGCTGCTCGCCGGCGGCTTGGCCTCGGCGCTCGTCCTCCAGGTCTTCGTCGTCGTAGGCGGGGTCACCGGGCTCATCCCGCTCACCGGCAAGGCCCTGCCGTTCCTCGCCCAGGGCGGCTCGTCCATGGTCGCCAACTGGCTGCTGGTCGCCGTTCTGATCAAGGTCAGCGACACGGCCCGGCGGCCCCCGCCGGTCCCGGCCGCCGACGTCAGCGCGGCCGACACCCAGCTCGTACGGCCGTAAGACCGCGTCCTCTCTCGGGGAGTCCGGCGCCGCTGCCCCACTCACACCGGCGGTGGCGAGTTCCTAGGTGCCGTCGTCGACGGCGTGGACGAGTTCGGCGTCGGACCGGCCCTGATCGCGCACCGCCGCCGCGCCTGAGTGAATACGGCCCGCCGTTCAAGGCCGGCGGCTGCGATTCCCGTGCCGATCAGGTCCGTCAGCGCAGGTCCGTGAGGAGGGTGTTGAGTTCGGCTTCCTGTTGTGACGGCGGCATCGGCGGGTTCGGGTGGTCGATGCCGAAGGTCTTCAGGACGCGGTCCATCTGGGCGTCGATGAACGTCCAGCCGGTGTTGTCCAGCGGCTGCAACGAGGCCTGGTCGGTGTCCCAGAGATCACGCAGGGACTGGGCGGCGGCGTGGGCCCCGGTCGCGTTCCCCGAGCGTGCGTCCCTGAGCGAGGTCGATGCGAGTGCCTTCAGCGCGTCGACCTTCGCGGGAGGGAACTTCTTCACGGCCTGGCCAGGGGCGAGTTGAACGGTGGAGGTGGCGTCGGTCTCCGGCGCCGGGCCGACGTGCGGCTGGCTGTGAGCCCAGACCAGCAGGCCCCCGGTGGCAACGGCGAGGAGGCCGAAGCCCGCCAGTCCGATGCGCTCCCTGCGCGGGTCGGCGGTGTTCTGCGGGGCGTGCGCCGCCTCGTAGGTCTCGGTCACGTCGGAGCGCGTCACCGTCAGGTAGATGACAGTCGCCAGGATCAGGCCGAGGAAGATCAGGCTGGTGGTGAAGGTGCCCAGCGCAAGACCGGTCGGGTCGCCCGGGTTCTCGGCGACCTTCGGGGAGGCGAGCCAGTCGCCGATGTTGGCCCCGAGCGGGCGGGTCAGGATGTAGGCGAGCCAGAAGGACAGCACCGGGTTCGCGCCGAACTTCCACAGCAGCGTGATCGCCGCGATGAGGCCGAGCGGCAGCAGGACCGAGGCTCCCGGGCTCCAGCCGGTCAGCTCCAGGGTCCAGTCGCCGGTCGCGGTGCCGAGCGCGAAGGTGACGAGAACGGTGAGCCAGTAGAACGACTCACGCGACAGCTTCGTGACCGAGTGGATCGAAAGGGTGCGCTCGCGCAGCCACCACACGCCGAAGACCACGGCGAGCAGGGCCGAGAACACCGCGGAGCTGATCCACAGCGGCACGTTGAGCTGGTCGGTCAGGATGTCGGTGTACAGCGTGCCCGTGACACTGACAACGACCACGGTCAGCCAGTACGGGAACGGGACGTACCGCTTCAGCCGCAGCTGGACGCCCAGGACCACCACGAACACCCCGGTGAAGATCCAGGCCGTGTTCACCAGGCCGACGCCCAGCTTCATGTTGATCCAGTCGGCGAAACTCTCACCGACGGTCGTGCAGAGGATCTTGATCACCCAGAACCAGACGGTGACCTCGGGAACCTTGTTGAGCAGGAGTCTCCCGGTGCGCGTGCGGGCCTCGCTTGTCGTTGTCATGCGACGAGGTTGGCTCGACAAACCTGTACACAACCTGACTGCGTAGTCGCCTGCTGCGGCCTGGCTTGCGGCGACTCAGGCCACAGATGCCTCTGCCTTCTCCGGTTCATCCTGACCGCCGCCGCGGATCACCCGCCTCACGCGTCCCGCACGAGCGGCATGGCGCCATAGCCATGCACACGCAGGCACACCCTCCTCGGAATACCCCCGGGGGTATTCGTGTTACTGTCGAACGTATACCCCCGGGGGTAAATCTTTCACTGGAGGGAGCATCACGTGTTCTTCGTCGACACCCTTGAGATCGCCGGTCTCGGCAACCGCAGCTACCTGGCCGGCGGTGAGCGGACGGCGGTGGCGGTCGATCCGCCGCGTGACATCGAGCAGGTGATCGCGGCGGCGGCGCGGCGCGGGGTGCGGATCGCCCACGTGGTCGAGACGCACGTCCACAACGACTACGTCACCGGCGGCCTTGAGCTGGCCCGGGTCACGGGCGCCGCCTATCTCGTTCCGGCCGGGGCCGACGTCTCCTACGAGCGCGTACCCGTGCACGACGGTGACCGCTGGGAGATCGAGGCCACCGCCGGACTGGTCCTGCGGGCGCTGACCACCCCTGGCCATACCCCCCACCACACCTCCTACGTCCTGGAGGAGGACGGCACGGCGGTCGCGGCGTTCACCGGGGGTTCGCTGCTGATCGGCACCGTCGGCCGGCCGGACCTGGTCGAACCGCGGCTGACCGAGCACCTCGCCCGCGCCCAGCACGCCTCCGCGCACCGGCTGGCCGCCGAGCTGCCCGACGAGACGGCGGTGCTGCCCACCCATGGCTTCGGCAGCTTCTGCTCCTCGTCCCAGGCGGCGGGAGAGTCCACCACGATCGGCAAGGAGAAGGCGGCCAACGAGGCGCTCGCCCAGGATGTGGACACCTTCGTCGCTAGCCTGCTGGCCGGGCTGGACGACATCCCCGCCTACTACACCCACATGGGTCCGGCCAACGCCGCCGGGCCCGCTCCGGTCGACCTCACCCCGCCCGCCGTCGCCGACGCCGAGGAGATCGCCGACCGGCTGTCCGCCGGCGAGTGGGTGGTCGACCTGCGCAACCGCATCGCCTTCGCCGAGGGCCATGTCGCGGGGACCTTCAACTTCGAGGCCGAAGGACAGCTCGCCACCTACCTCGCCTGGCTGATCCCGTGGGGCAAGCCGGTGACCCTGCTGGCCGAGTCACCCGAGCAACTCGCCGCCGCCCAGCGCGAGCTGGTCCGCGTCGGTATCGATCGCCCGGCCGCCGCGGCCACCGGAGAGCCGGCCGGGTGGACGCGTGAGGGGCTGCCCCTCGCCTCCTTCCGGCGGGCCACCTTCGCCGACCTCGCAGGGCAGTCCCGGCACGACGTCGTCGTCCTGGACGTTCGCCGGGCCTCGGAACGGGCGACCGGCTTCGTCGAGGGCTCTGTCCACATCCCCGTCCATGCCCTGCGTCACCGTCTCGACGAGATTCCCGCAGGTCAGGTCTGGGTGCACTGCGCGGGCGGTATGCGCGCCGCCATCGCCGCGTCCCTGCTGGACGCGGCCGGCCGGGAGGTGGTGGCCGTGGACGACTCCTTCGACTCGGCCGAGAAGGCCGGGCTCACCGTCAGCACCCTCTGACCAGGGCCCGGGAACCGAGGACGCACAGGAGTGAGAACCACGATGAGCCTCATTCGAAGCATGCGAAGCAGCGGAAGCGTCCCGGGGCGGGTGACGGTGCAGGAAGCTGCGGTCCGCACCGGGCACGCCGCCACCGGGGGCGGTGACGCCCTGCTGCTCGATATACGCGAACCCTACGAGTGGCAGGCCGGGCACGCGCCCGGCGCCGTCCACCTGCCCCTCACGGCGCTCGCCGCCGGTGCCGGGCTGCCCGCCGGGGCACAGGCCCGGCCCGTCGTCGTGATCTGCCGTTCGGGCAACCGCTCGCAGCAGGCGGCCGAGTTGCTGCACGCCAGAGGCGCGGAGGCCGTCGATGTGATCGGCGGCATGCGGGACTGGGCCGCTGCCGGACTGCCGGTGGTGGACGCGCACGGCAGGGACGGGACCGTCGCATGAGTGCCGTGATGGTCGCCCTGATCGCCGGAGCCGTCATCGGTCTGGCTCTCGGCGCGCTCGGGGGAGGCGGCAGCGTCCTGGCCGTCCCCGCCCTGATCTACCTGCTCGGATTCACTCCGGTCGCGGCCACCACCGCCAGCCTGGTCATCGTCACCGTCACCTCCGCCACCGCGCTGGCCGCGCACGCCCGCGACGGCCACGTCCGCTGGGGTACGGGGCTGCTGTTCGCGGCGGCGGGGGTCGGTCCGGCGATGCTGGGCGGAGCGCTCGCCGGGCGTCTGCCGGCAGCCGCGCTGGCCGTCGCCTTCGCCGTGGTCGCGGCCGTTGCCGCGATCCGCATGCTGCGGCCCCGTCCGGCGCCGCGGACCGCCGTGCCGGTACGGCCCGTCCGGGCGGCGGCCGCCGGTGCCGGGCTCGGCGCGGTCACCGGCGTCCTTGGTGTCGGCGGCGGCTTCCTCGCCGTACCAGCACTGGTCAACGTCCTCGGCATGCGGATGCGGGCGGCGGTGGGCACCAGCCTGCTGGTCATCACCGTCAACTCGCTCGCCGCGCTGGCCATGCGCGCCGGAACGGCGAGCGGCCTCGACTGGGCTGTCATAGGGCCGTTCGCCGGGGCGGCGATCCTGGGCGCGTGGGACGGCAAGCGCCTGGCGGCGAAGCTGCCCGGGCACACCCTTCAGCGGGTGTTCGCCCTCGTCCTGCTGGCGGTGGCCGGGTTCATGCTGGTGGACGCGGTGGCGTGAACGGCCGTCCTCACGCCAGTGACAGGAACAGCTTCTCCATCCGCGCGCGCATCGCCTCCGCGTCCTCGCCGTTCCTCCTGCCCGACTCGATGTCCGCCACGCACTGCTGCAGCCCGGTGGCGATGATCGCGAAACCCGCCCGGTCCAGCGCCCGTGAGGCCGCGGCCAGCTGCGTGACGACGTCCTCGCAGTCCCGCCCCTCCTCGATCATCCGGATCACCCCGGAGATCTGCCCCTGCGCCCGGCGCAGCCGATTCAGCACGGCCTTCAGGGACGTGCCCTCAAGCTCCAGCTCCACGATCACTCCTCTGCATATACCCCTAGGGGTACTGTACGTCCCGGTTCGGGACGGCGGCGACCATCACGTACGACGAAGGATCACAGCTGTCATGACCAGCCCCGTCACCCCCACCACGCTCGGCACCGACCAGGCCCGCGAGCGACTGCACGAACTCACCGTCATCGACGTCCGCACCCCCGGCGAATACGCCTCCGGCCACCTGCCCGGCGCCCTCAACATCCCCCTGGACCGGATCCGCCGCGCACTGCCAGAGATCCGGCACGCGGCCCGACGCGGCGACGTCCTCGTGGTGTGCGCCTCCGGCGCCCGCTCGGAGAACGCCTGCAAGGCCCTGGCCGAACAGGGCATACCGACCGCCACCCTCGCGGGCGGCACCACCGGCTGGGCCGCGCAGGGGCATGACCTGCACCGGCCCGCGGCCTGCGACACCCGGGCCCGCTGGAGCATGGAACGGCAGGTCCGCTTCACCGCGGGCACGCTGGTGCTGCTGGGCCTGCTCCTCGGCCTGCTCGTGCACCCGGCTCTCCAGCTGCTGTCGGCCGGCATCGCGGGCGGTCTCGTCTTCTCCGCCCTCACCGACACCTGCGGCATGGCGGTCATGCTCGGCAAGCTGCCGCACAACCGCCCCCGCGCGGCCGACTTCGACGCCACGCTCGGCGCGCTGCGCGGGCGCTGAGCCCGAGCGGCCCGGTCCGACCCCGGAAGACCACCACGGCCGAGGCAAGCGGCATACGGCGGAGCCCTCCGTCCGCGGACTTCTCGCGGGCAGAGGGCTCCTGGGTGAGGTGCGGCCGACCGGTCAGCCGATGGTCGCGATGCCGTCGGTGGTGACGGCCGGGCGGCCCGAGGTGCCGACCACGACGACCTTCAGGGTGTGCTTGCCGGAGCCGGACCAGGTCTTGGTCCAGATCGCCTGGCGGTAGAGGGTGGTGGAGGATTTCAGGTCCACCGTGGTGACCTTCGTACCGTCGACGTAGATGTACGCCTGGCCCGAGGTCGAGGCCCGCGAGACGATCCAGGCCACCGAGCGCCCGGTGAAGGTCCAGCTGATGGAGGCCCCGGCGGACGAGGAGCTGTAGGAGTAGCCGCCCAGGTAGCTGGTGCCGCTGCGGTGGCTCCAGGTGCCGGTCCGGGTGGTGGAGGTCTCCTGGATGATGTTCGGCGTCCGGTAGACGGAGGCGCCACCGGTGTTGCCGGCCACGTCGTACGCCTTCAGGGCGAACAGGTCCGACGAGCCGGGCTTGGCGCCGGCCGGCCAGGAGGTCGCCGTCGGGCCGAAGGTGGCCGAGGACGGCGAGGTCGCCATGACCTTGGCGAGCGCCGCGTTGTCGGCGGCCTTCCAGGTCACCGTGACCGGGACCACGGTGGAGTTCACCGTGCCGGTGCGCAGCTGTACGCCGGGAGCGGTCGGGAAGGTGGGCGCGGTCGTGTCGCCGACCAGGGTGACCGGGCCGGACAGCGTGGTCGACCCGCTGACATGGGTGGCGCGGACCTGGACGGTGTGGCTGCCGGAGGCGACCGAGATCGAGGCGGAGCGGGCGGATCCGGAGGCCTGCGCCACGGCCTTGCCGTCGACCAGGACATCGAAGCCGGAGATCACCGCGGACGGCGTGGCGGTCGTCCAGCTCACCGTGGCCGCGCCCTTGGTGTAGTAGCTCGTCCCGGACTTGGCCGCCCCGCCGGACATCCCGGTCACGGAGACCGCGCCGACCGGGCCGGCCGCGTAGGAGCGGATCGTGCTCAGGGCGTTGTAGAGCTGATTGCCGGGGCAGTCGGTGGCGAAGCCGTTACGGTGCCCGGAGACCACGTTGAAGCTGTAGCTGTTGCCCAGGGTGAAGCCGTAGCTGTCGGAGGCGCCCTCGGGCAGCGACGCGGTACCGGTGCCGGGGTTCACGCCGGTCATGCCGAACTTCCAGGCCGCGAGGCGGGCGATGGAGCCGAGCATCGCCTGGCTCGGTGCGGCCCCGGGGAAGGTGCTGGCCGTGGAGTCGCCGCCGCTGAGGTCGGTGTACGTGCCGATGGCGGCCACGCCCATGCTGTTGGTGTTGAACCCGTAGGTCTGGGCGCCCACGACCGGCAGCTCCATCCCGCCGAAGCGGCCCTCGAAGACGGTGCCGCACTTGTCGACGAGGAAGTTGTAACCGAGGTCGCGCCAGCCCTGGTTGAGGTGCTCGGCGTAGATGCCGCGCACGATCGCCGGGGAGTCGGCGCACGAGTAGTCGTTGGTGGTGTCCGTGTGGTGGACGAACATCACCTTCACCCCCGAGCCGTACGTCGGGTAACCCGACTCCCGCGCGCACTCGTCCGCGCCCCAGCCCGCCCGGGTGACCACGGTGGGCGGCGCCACCGTCGAGGCGGTCCCGGCCGGCATCGGGTCCGGCGGGGTCGGCGACGACGACGCGGAGGGGCTGCTGGAGGAGGCCGCACAGGACGGATACGCCTCCGACAGCGACGGAAGCTGGCTCGGCCAGGACGTCGGGGACGCGCTGGGCGAAGTGGAGGGGGAGGCGGAGGGGGAGGCGGAGACGGAGACGGACGTCCCGGTGGACGGCGCGACGGATGCCGAGTCCGTGGCCGTGGGGGTGTCCGTGGGGGTGGGGGTGTCCGTCGGCGGGGCGGAGTCCGTCGGGATCGGGGTGCCCGAAGTGTCGCTTCCCGCCGGGGCCGTCGCGCTGTCCGTCGGCGTCGCGGTGTCGGTGGCCGTCGCGTCCATGGCGTATCCCGCCAGGCCCATGCCGGAGTCCCGCGTCCCGCCGGCGGTGGGCTTGCCCGGGTCGACCAGGTCCACCCGCAGCCCGCCGGGCAGCACGGTCGCCTTGCCAGCGCCGGTCGCGCGGACCTGGATTCCGTTCGACGGCCCGGACCACATCGGCGACATGCCGCCGCGCACCCCGGGACGGTCCAGCTCGGCGGCGTCGGGGAGGTCGTCCGGCTGCTGCATCCTCAGCCACGGTGTCCAGTGCCCGTCGGCGGCGGAACGGGTCCGCACCTCCACCGTGCCGCGCAGCTTGGCGTGCGCGCCGTTCCAGGTGACACCCACCATGCTGAACGGAGCGGTGGACCGGGCCCCCAGCGTCTTGAGCGACGCACTGGCCCCGGTCAAGGACAGCGAGTGGACATGCGTCTTGACCGGTCCCTGCGCGGCCGACGCCCCGGCACGGCCTCCCGATCCGGCCATCGCGACGGTCGCCACAGCCACGCCGCCGCCGGCGACGACCGCCCCCAGCGCCAGCCACGTGCGTATTTTCAGACCGGCTCGACGACGACCGCGCCGAACTCCGTGTTCAGTTCTCATGCCCCACCCTGAAACCCCGTTGCCGTTGTCATCGTTGTCATCACAGCCATTGACAGGGCACAGCTGTCACAGGAGTGCCCTGGAATACCAGCGCATCCGGACGTTCAAGCGTCACAAGTCCCGGACCAGGGCAGGGGCGGGCCGCGACGTCGCGAGGCGAACTCGGCAGCGCCGCACGGGAGTTTCGCCGGCGCCCCTCGTTCAGCGCCGAATGGCCCAGGCCGCCGCACGCTCGCGGCGCGGCCACACGGGTGGTTCTGCGCGGAGTGCCTACGTCCGCGTTCGGCGCCCGGATTCCTTGATCGCAAAAGGGACTTGGGGTGTTCTACCGGGCATATGCCCGCACTTACTGATCGGACGATCCGGCGTGCCGACGAGCAGATATCGGACATTTGCGAATTAACCTCTCGTCACCTTATGACGTGGCGGAACGCGTACGCGTCCGCTTCAACGCTCGGAGAAGACATGCGCAAGACTCGCAAGAACGCTGTCGTGGCCATCCTCCTCGGCACCGTCGGCTTCCTCGGTGCCGGCACCGCCTACGCCCACGGAGGGCACGGGCACGGTCACGAGCGCAAGGGTCGAGAGACCAAGACGATCGTCATGAACCAGAGCACCACATGCTCCACGGAGGATGAGAACACCGACGTACAGGGCGAGTCAGGGTTCGAGAACGGCATGCAGGGCAACAAGTCCCACGGCAAGGGCTCACCCGGCACGCAGAGCACCAACGTCGGCTCGACCCTGGGATGCGACAACACCATCGTCCTCGGCAAGTAGCTCACAGGGGTCCCGGCGCCGAGCCACACGCCCGGCGCCGGTCCTCAGCTCCTCAGCTCCTCAGCTCCTCAGGTAGGCCAGCACCGCCAGCACTCTGCGGTTCGCCTCCGGCGAGGGTTCCAGACGCAGTTTTCCGAAGATCGACGCGATGTGTTTCGCCACGGCGCTCTCGCTGATGTGCAGGGTGCGGGCGATGGCCGCGTTGGAGTGGCCCTCGGCCATGCGGGCGAGGACCTCGTGTTCGCGGGGGGTCAGCGAGTCGATGCGACCGCGTTTCTCGCTGCGGGACAGCAGCTTGGCGATCACCTGGGGGTCCATGACCGTGCCGCCGGCGGCGACCGTGCGCAGGGCGTCGAGGAACTGGGCGCTACGGGTGACCCGGTCCTTGAGGAGGTAGCCGACGGCGCCCTCTCCCGAGGACAGCAACTCCTGAGCGTAGAGCTGGTCGACGTACTGGGAGAGGATCAGCACCGGGAGGCCGGGGCGGGCGCGGCGGGCTTCCAGCGCCGCCTTCAGACCCTCGTCCGTATGGGTCGGCGGCAGGCGGATGTCGATCAGCGCCACGTCCAACTCCCTGTCCGTGAGGGCTCGCAGCAGCTCGGGGCCGTTGTCCACCGAGGCGACGACCTCGCAGCCGTGTTCGCGCAGGGTGCGCGTCAGGCCGTCGCGGAGGAGGAAGAGGTCTTCGGCGAGGACGACGCGCACGGGATCTCCAGGGTCGCGGTGGTCGGTCCGCCCGGCGGGCTGTGCAGGGCGAGCGTGCCGTCGAAGGTATCCAACCGGCGGCGCAGTCCGGTCAGCCCGGTGCCACCGGCCGGGTCGGCACCGCCCCGGCCGTCGTCCGTGACCGTGATGCGCAGGTGCGTGCCGTCATGGGCCAGGGTGATGTCCGCCCTCGTCGCCTCCGCGTGCTTGGCCGCGTTGGCGAGCAGCTCCGACACCGCGAAGTAGGCCGCCGATTCGACGGGAGCGGGCAGGCGTGGCGGGGGCGGGCTCGCGAGGACCTCGACGTCCAAGTGACTGTCCAGGGCCAGGGAGAGGGAGCGGACGGCGTCGGTCAGGCCCCGGTCGGCGAGGACCGGCGGGTGGATGCCGTGCACCAGGTCGCGCAGATCCTGCAGGGCGTGCTGGGAGGCGGCGTGGACCTCCAGGAGCAGGGCGCGGGCGGTCGCCGGGTCGGTGTCGAGCATTCCGGTCGCCTGCTCCAGGGTCAGCCCGAGGGCCACCAGCCGTGCCTGCGCGCCGTCGTGAAGATCGCGTTCGATACGGGTGATCTCCGCCGCGTGCGCATCCAGGGCGATGGTCCTGCTGTCGGTGAGCCGCGCCACCCGCCGGGCCAACTCCGTCGTACGCGGGGCGGAGAGCAGGCGGCGGCCCAGACGGCCGTGCAGGGCCAGGACGGGAACCGAAAGGCGCAGGCCCGCTGCCATGAAGGCCAGGCCCAGCAGCAGTGCCGCCAGCGCCGTCGGTGTGGAGGTGACCGGTACGAAGGCGTACCAGTCGCCGTCGCCCAGCCGCCGCCAGAGGAACGGCTGGACCAGAGCGCCGAACGCCCCGTACCCGACCAGCGCCGGCGGCACCGAGGCGAGCGGGCCGCCCGTCAACGGTTCGAGCCAGGCCCAGCGCAGATCGTGCCAGAAGCCGTCGTCGCCGAGGATCGCGGCGCCGGTGCGACGCGCCGACGTGCCGTCGGGCAGAGGCTCGGGCGGGCTGAGGGGGCGGCCGCTCCGATGGGCGATGCGAGTGCGGTGGCGGTCGGCGACGCGGCGCAGGAAGGCGGCGGCGGGTGGCAGCAGCCGAAGGCCGAGGCCGATGGGCACGAGCAGCAGGGCGAGGCCCGCCAGCAGCCCGGCGCCGGCCGCCTCGAAGCCCGACAGGCCGGTCAGTTGGCATCGGCCCAGCGCGACCGCGTCGCCGCGCCACGACGCCTTCACCCTCAAGCCCCTGCCCCCGCCCCCTCATTCCACCGCCGCGGGGATCGTAACCGTCCCGCGTCCCCGCACCCATGCCCCCGCTAGCAGCGCGGACGCGACCCCGAACAGCACCATCGGTTCCGTCCGGCCCGTCTCCTCGTCCATGAACAGGAGCATCCCGAGGTTCACCAGGGCGTGGAAGGCGCCCGCCAGGAGCAGCCGGGCCAGGCCGCCCGTCTCCTCCAGGGCCAGGCCCAGGACGACGGACATGGCGATCGTGGCCAGCAGGAAGCCCGCCGCGTACGCCGGGGCCTCGGTCAGCACCTGGACGTGCCACAGGCCCCACACCGCCCCGACCGTCACCGAAGCGGTGAGTGGGCCGAACCTGGTGCGCAGCAGAGGCTGCAGGAAGCAGCGCCAGCCGATCTCCTCACCGCACGCGCCGACGAGTTGCGCGAGGGCGATGAGCAGGAAGGAGTGGTGCAGCGTGCGCGGGTCGGTGGCGTGGGGCGCGCCCGTCAGCAGGGCGTACGGCCCCGCCGACAGCAGGATGATCGGGAAGGGCGCGGCGAGCAGCGGCCATGCGGGGGTCGGCCGTGCCCGGGGCCCGCGGACCAGCGCCCGCGTGCCCACCGGCCACAGCAGAGCCGCAACGGCCACCGCCAGCGCCGGGCCGAACTGGGTGAGTTGCACCACCTCGGTCGGGATCCCCGTCGCGGGTTGCAGGGCCCCCAGCGCTCCGGCCGCCAGGAAGGCCACCGTCAGATAGACCGCTGCTCTCGTTCTTGTCGTCCGCATGACCTTGACGATGCCGGGCTGCCCGGGCGCGCGAACTGCACCTGGATACCGAAGGGGGTGTACTCAGGTACATGCCTCATCGTGCCGGTGATCCGGCGGCCCGTCGGCGCACGCGTTCGAGGGTCTCCCACGACACGGTGGCAAGGGCGACCAGCGCAAGGAGCAGGTAGAAGACGAAGAGTTTGCGCAGGTCGTCGAGGAAGTACCAGATCGACGCGGTGGCGCTGAACCAGAAGGCGACCAGTGCGCCGGCGCCGCGCTCCCGGCCGCGTGCCGCGCTGACGAGGCAGCAGGCGGCGGTCATTGCCAGCAGGGCGGCGAGGGCGACGTACGAGTGGTACCACCCGATGTCGGCGCGCCGCAGTTCGGAGTTGACCGCCACGGCCTCGGCCACCGGCCCCCAGCCCAGCGCGCACGACAGGCGTGTCGACCACGGCAGTGTCACCAGACCCAGCACTCCCGCCGCGATGGCGACCCGGCCGAAGTGGGCGGTGTCCACCAGCTGGCCGCGTGCGCACAGCAGCGAAAGGAGGCATCCGAGCAGGGCCAGAGCGCTGTCGGTGGAAGGGCGCAGTGAGATACGGAACTTGTCCCGCAGAGCGGTCCGGCCGCCGGTCGGCGGCGCCGGGGGCGCGGGCGCGGGCGCGGTGGCCTGGACCGTCGGCATGAAGGTCTGGGTCAGGGCGTCGGCGAGGGCCGCGCGCATCTGCCCGGCATCGGCGAACCGTTCCTCCGGGTCCTTGCCGAGGGCGCGCAGGATCACCGCCTCCACCGCCGGCGGTATCTGCGGCCTGATCCGGGTGACCGGCTCGGGTGTGGCGAACAGGTGCTGATGCATGATGGCGAAGGGCGATTCGCCGCGGAACGGGGGCTGCCCGGTCAGCAGTTCGTGCAGCAGACATCCCATCGCGTACAGATCGGCCCGGTGGTCGATCTCCGAGCCGTTGATCTGCTCGGGGGAAAGGTAGGCGGGAGTGCCGATCGCCGCACCGCTGCCGGTGATACGGGTGGCGGTCTCGGTGAAGGCCTTGGCGATGCCGAAGTCGAGGACCTTCACGGTGTCGGGCCCGGTGAGCATGATGTTCGAGGGCTTGATGTCCCTGTGCACGATTCCGCACTCATGGCTGTGCGCCAGCGCGTCCAGCACCGCGCACGCCGCGTTGACGGCGTCGACGACAGGCAGTGGGCCCTCTCGCAGGACCTCGGCGAGAGTGGCGCCTTGGACGTACTCCATGACCAGGTAGGGCCGTGGGCCATCCGGATGCGGCTCCTCGCCGACGTCGTGGATGGTGGCCACCGCTGGATGGTTCAGCGCGGCAGCCGCGTGCGCCTCACGCCGGAAACGGGCTCGCGACTGCGGGTCATGGGCCAGCACCGAGGAGAGCAGCTTCACCGCGACGGTGCGGCGCAGCCGGCGGTCCACCCCGCGATGGACCGTTCCCATGCCACCTTGACCGAGCTTCTCGGCCAGCTCGTACCGGCCGCCGAGGACCATATCCCCCACCCAAGCCTCCCGTGAATCAGAAACCCGGCGCAGCTTACGGCGCGAGGTTTCTTTACGTTTCTCTGACGTCGGGGCCGCATCCGTCGGCCCCCGCCCTGGTGTCCTCCACCTTGTCCTGTACCGGACGAATGAGCGTCGGAGATGGGAGTGCCATGGAAGGCACCGTCGTCGCAGTGGTGATCGTGGCCGTGCTCGTGCTGCTCGTGCTGAAGAGCGGCATGCGGGTCGTCAACCAGGTGGAGCGCGGGGTCGTGTTCCGGTGGGGGAAGGCGCTGCCCGGCCACCGGGAGCCCGGCGTCACCTTCCTGATCCCGTTCGCCGACCGGATGCGCAAGGTGAACGTGCAGGTCGTGACGATGCCGGTGCCGACCCAGGAGGGCATCACCAAGGACAACGTGTCAGTCAAGGTCGACGCGGTCGTCTACTTCCGGGTGATCGATCCGATCCGCGCCTCCATCGAGGTGCAGGACTACGTCTTCGCCGTCGGCCAGGTCGCCCAGTCCTCGCTGCGGTCCATCATCGGCAAGAGCGATCTGGACGACCTGCTCAGCGACCGGGAGCGGCTGCACGAGGGGCTCGCGCTGATGATCGACAGCCCGGCCGCCGGCTGGGGCATCCACATCGACCGCGTCGAGATCAAGGACGTCCAGCTGCCCGAGTCACTGAAGCGCTCCATGTCGCGGCAGGCCGAGGCCGAGCGGGAGCGGCGGGCCCGGGTCATCACCGCGGACGGTGAGTTCCAGGCCGCGCAGCAGCTCGCCAACGCCTCCCGGATCATGTCCGACACCCCGGAGGCCATGCAGCTGCGCCTGCTGCAGACCGTCGTCGAGGTGGCCGCCGAGAAGAACTCGACCCTCGTCATGCCGTTCCCCGTCGAGCTGCTGCGCTACTTCGACCGGGCTGCGCAGAAGATCGGCAGCGACCTCAGTGCGCCTCGGCAGGAGCAGGCTCCCGCCGCGGCCGCGGAGAGCGCCGAGCAGCCGTAGCCAACGCCAGCGTCACACACACCGAGCCCGCCGCCAGCGCGGTCATCCCCGCGGCGGGCGAGGTGAGCTGGGCGACCGCACCGGCCAGCGTCGCGCTCACGCCCTGCAGGGTCAGCATGCCCGCCGAGTGCAACCCGAGCGCCTGACCGGCCAGTTCGTCCGGCGTCAGCTCCATCAGCCGCTCCTGCTGGACAAGGCTCGCGCCGAAGCCCGCCGAGGCGACCGTCGCGCACACCGCCGCCACCGGCAGCGGCGGGTGCGCGCAGAACACCAGGTACGGGGTCGCCAGGAGCAGCAGCAGGGGCGTGGCCAGGCGGCGGCGTACCGCGGGCGGCAGCAGCCGGCCCACCGTCACGTCCCCGGCGAACATGCCGAGCGCACCACAGGCGAACAGGGTGCCGGCCGCGTGCGGCGCGTACGAGACGTACAGCGACTCGCAGCCGACGACCAGGCCGTTGGGCAGCCACAGGCCCAGATAGGTGAGGCGGCGCGGGCGGGACGACCACAGCAGGGCGTTCGTACGCCAGGTCGCCGCCGCCGAAGGACGGCCCGCGGTCCGCGGCCGGCGGGCGGTCAGACCGAGCCGCAGCACCAGCGCCGCCGCCAGATACAGGGCCGCCGCCAGCAGCAGGCACACCCGCGGGGAGAGCGCGGCGAGCAGGGCGCCGCCGGTGGCGAACCCGGCGATCTGCATGAGCCCGCTCATCATGTTGAACAGCGAACGCCCCGGCAGATAGCCGCCGTTGTCGAGCACCTCGTTCAGCAGGCCCCAGCGGACCCCGCCGCCCAGCGAGGCCACGAGCCCCAGCACCAGTACGACCGCGAAGACCGCGCCCACCGGCAGACCGGGCAGCGCCTGCACCGCCGTACCGGCCGCGAAGGCCAGCGCGATCGCGGACAGCGCCGTACGCGGCGGCAGCCGGTCGGCACCGGACAGCAGGACCGTCGCGCCCAGCACCTGGGCGAGCGACGGGCCGAACATGCTCACCGCCGACAGCAGCGGCGACCCGGTCGCCCGGAACACGAGCGTGGCGAGGGCCAGCCCGCCGACGGTCTGTGCGGCGGTCTGCGCGGCCGAGCCGAGGAAGAGCGGGGTGAACTCAGGGGTGCGGAACAGGGATCGATAGCTGGACATGCCGGGGAGTCTCGGCGGCCCACGGGCGGGCTCGTTATTGTTTCGCCGCAGCGCGAAAGGTCGTACGGCGCGAAAGGTCGTACGGCCGTGAGGGGGAGGTGCCGGGGTGGGGCTGTGGCGGCTCAACGCGGACACGCTCGCCCGCAGCCGGTTCGTCATCTCGCCGCTCGCGGAGACCTTCGCGTGCCTGAAGCTGCTGCACGCCGGGGACCCGGCGCATCCCGGTGAGCACGAGTGGCTGCGCACCCATCTGCCCGCCTACCGGGCGTGGCTCGCGGCCGAACCGGTGACGGCACGGCTGGTGCGGGCGGGACTCGGGCGGGAGTGGATCGCCGACTTCCTGACGCCCACGCCCCGCGACGGCGAGGGGTTCGGCGACGGGGTGGCCCGGGTCCGGGCGACCCACCCGGATATCGCCCGCGCCCATCTGCGCACCGCGCTCGCCGGTCCGCTCCCCGCCGAGCTGGACCGCGACGACCTGCCCGAACGGGCGGCCGTACTCCTGGAGCGGGTGTGGGAGGCGACCGTAGAGCCGTCCTGGGAGCGGCGCCGGCGGGTGCTGGAGGCGGACGTGGTCGCGCGCACCGCGCAGGTGAGCCGGGGCGGCTGGGCCAGTGTGCTCGACGACCTGCGGCCCGGACGCACCCGCTGGCTCGGCAAGAACCTGCTGCAGATCAATCTGCACGAGTACCCGCCCCGCGAGATCTCCGGCGCCGAGCTGCTCCTCGTACCGGTGACCGTGCAGCGGGCGGGGTGGGTGGCCTGGGAGGACGGGGTGCGGTACGCCGCGGTCTACCCCTGCTCCGGCGCCCTCGCCGACGCCGGTACGAGGACCGTGCCGTACGCCTTGGACGCGCTCCTCGGCACGACCCGGGCCGAGGTCCTGACCCTCCTCGCCTCCCCCATGAGCACCACCCAGCTGACGGCGGTGACGGGGCAGGGGCTGGGCTCGGTGGGCCGCCATCTGAAGGTGCTGAGGGAAGCGGGCCTGGTGGAGCGGCGCAGGGCCGGGCGGTCGGTGCTGTACGCGAGGACGGCGGCCGGGGATGTCCTGGTGGAGGCACCGGGGCGGGCCGGCAGTCGAAGGACCGCCGCTGACGGCCCGACCCGCACAGCGCCTAGCATCCAGGCATGACCAACGTGCTGAATGTCGAGATCGACGCCCTCACCGGCGGCCCCGCGGACCTCCCCCGGTACGCCGGGAAAGCCGTCCTCATCGTCAACGTCGCCTCCAAGTGCGGCCTGACCCCCCAGTACACGGGCCTGGAGAAGCTCCAGGAGCGTTATGCCGAGCGCGGCTTCACCGTGCTCGGCGTGCCCTGCAACCAGTTCCTCGGGCAGGAGCCCGGCAGCGCCGAGGAGATCGCGGAGTTCTGCTCGGCGACGTACGGCGTGACCTTCCCGCTCACCGAGAAGGTCGAGGTGAACGGCGAGGGCCGGCATCCGCTCTACGAGCGCCTGGTGGGCTTCGCCGACGCCGAGGGGCACAGCGGCGACATCCGCTGGAACTTCGAGAAGTTCCTGATCGGCCGGGACGGCGCGGTCGTCGCCCGCTTCTCGCCGCAGACCGAGCCGGAGTCGGACGTGGTCGTCACGGCCATCGAGGCCCAGCTCGGCTGAGCACTGCGCGTTCGCCGCGCGTGCCCGGCTGGTGGCCCTGCTGCGGCAGCCGGACATGCGGACCCTTGCCGAGTCCTCCGGACCGCTGGCCGGGCGCCTGAGACACAGCCCCGCGCCCCTTCAGGTCGGCTGATGTGACCGGTGCCAACAGGAACCGTGCGGGGGCATGACCGGCGCGCCGTTGGTGGTCTACCACTCCGAGGTGTCGATGGAGAGCGAGGGCCTGGAGATGGCCGGGCCCTCCCGCGAGATCTACTTCGCGGACTGGGACGCGGCGGGCCCGCACGACCCGGTGTGGGATGTGGCGTTCCCCGTGGTGCGCTCCACGGGGACGGCGTGACCGTACCCCGGTTACAGAAGGTGCCCTCTCGGCAAGGACGGCGACTGGTCGAGAGGGCTCTTCTGGTGGTGCTTGTGAAGTTGTTTTCGTCGGGGCTCTTTACGGACGAAGGTCAGGGAGGGCTCCCTAGGCCTTGACCGAGGCCACGAAGGCGTTCCACGCGCCGGCGGGGAAGGCCAGGACCGGGCCCTCGGTGACCTTGGAGTCGCGGACGGCGAGTTCCGCGGCGGTGGGCGACTTGACCTCGACGCAGGCGCCGTTGCCCGCGGAATAGGAGGACTTCATCCACGTCTCCGAAGCGCCCTGAATCAGTGCCATGTCCACTCCTGTTGCGAGTTGCGGTAGTGCGGTTCACGCCAACCTTGTCGTCTGATTGGCGTGATCGACGCTACCGGGCAACTGCCCCCGCTGGAGTAGTCGTTCACTCAACCGGATGGCATATTCCAGAGGAGCCTTCCACTCGGGCGGACCGACGGTGTAAAATCCGGCGCCCTCTGTGACAGCAGCTCATTCGGCGTAGTCCTTGGCCACCTTCGCAATGAACTGTCGGGATTGCTCCACATTGAGGGACTGTGCCCGCAGATGCTCGTACATCACGGCGTACTTCTGTACGTCCTGGGCCTTCTCCAGGTACAGGTCACTCGTCACGCCCTCCAGATAGACCACGCTGGAGTCGGCCGCGTCGGTGAACTCCAGGATCGCGTACTGACCGTTGAGCCCCGGATGCGCGCCCACCTCGAAGGGCAGCACCTGCACGGTGACGTGCGGCAGCTGGGACATCTCGATCAGATGGTCCAGCTGCTCGCGCATCACCAGCCTGCTGCCGACGGCCCGGCGCAGCGCCGCCTCGTCCAGCACCACCCACAGCCGGAGCGGGTTGCTCTCGGCGGTGATACGTTCCTGTCGGCGCATGCGCACCTGCACACGCTTCTCGATCTCGTTCGTCGACGTCTCCGGCAACGCACCCTGCACCAGGGCCTCCGCATAGGCGCGGGTCTGCAACAGACCCGTCACCAGCTGGGGTTCATAGACCCGCAGCGACTCGGCGTCGGTCTCCAGCCCGATGTAGACGCTGTACGGGATGTCCCCGAAGGTGTGCCACCACCCCTGCTGCCTGGAATCCCGGGCCATCTCCATCAACGAGTCGACGATCCGCTGGTCCTCGACCTCGTACACGCCGCACAGATCACGCACGTCGCGCTGACTGATACTTCTGCGGCCGTTCTCCAGCCGACTGATCTTCGACTGCGACACGAGCAGTCGCTCGGCCACTTCCTCGGCCGTCATGCCCTTGAGCTCACGGAGCCTGCGCAGCTCCTGGCCCAGCCGGCGTCGCCTGACGGTGGGATTGACATTGGACGCCACGGGACGTGCACCTCCGGCTGCCTGCCTGTTCCTTAACACTTTCCGTATCTGCTGCTGAGCAGACTGCCACCAAGGTGCTTTCTACCGCTGGGAAATGGTGGATATGCGGCGCGTACGCGTCAGTTCGCCAGGGCACGCCACCCGATGGGGTGCCCTGGACGCAGTCGAGCGGGGCGATGAGACCACACGCGTCTCATCGCCCCGCTCCGACCAGCGGCTCCCGAACCGGTTCTGTGGGGACCGGGGTTATTGCTGCTCAGTGGGCCACGGCGCGGGCCATGGATCCGCGGTGCGGCTGCATCGGAACCCCGCGTGCCGGTTCCGCCGCGGTCCGGGCGCCCGCCGCGCCCTGCCGGCCGGTGGCGGCCGGTCCCCGGCGCGGCTGCGCGACCGCACCGTTCTGCACGTCCATCACGGCGTGCGCGACAAGACCGCCCATGGGGTCGTGCCGGATCAGATCCCGCAACCGGGACCTGGAGGACCGGCCCTCGTTCCCGGGATACAGATGCTTGCCGAGTCCGACGGCGTGCGCCAGGGCGGCGAGCGCCGCGGTCCGCGGGTCCGGCGGTACGCCGGTGCGGATCGCGGAATCCAGCCGGGCTCGGATCTCCCGGCTGATGGCGGTGTCCGTCGCCTGATAGCGCGTCGTCGGCAGCACCCCGCACATCTGTCCCGGCACGGCGGCGACCATGCCGCACCGCTCCAGATGCGAGAGATAGGTCTGCCTGAGCCCCAGCCGGGGCCCTCCGATCCAGTGGACGGCCCGTACCGGAGCGCCGCGCCTGCGCAGCAACTCCAACGCACAGTCCAGAGTCGGATCTCCTGTCGGCCGTGGTACCACCACGGCGATACGATCCCCGTCTGGGGCTATCCGTCCGGCCAGCGCCAGCTCCACTAGCTGTGCACCGGCCAGACCGAGGTCGAGCGACTGCGGCTGTGCAGTGGTACCCGTGGCCGGGTCCAGTGCCAGCAGCAGAAGCTCCTCCGGAAGTGTTCTGCGGCTCCTGCCCATCCATGCCTCCCCGCGTGGATGAATGACAGGGTGACCCCTCTCACATTGGTCTGTCGAGGGTGCGTGACCGGTTCGTGAGGGAACCGGTAGGTATGTCGTTCTCGTCTACCGCAGGGGCCAAGCCCTCACACAGGACACTGGTACATGGTTCGGACAGGGCGCGCGCGTAGGCGTGCGGCGCATGGAGGAGGCATCGGTGGCGGGCGAGTCCCCCGACAGGTCGAAGCAGCGCGAGTCGTCGGCAGAACCGACGTCGGGGAGCGCGGGTCCGGTTCCCGAGGCGCATGATCCGCGGCTCGCGGTCACCCGCGAAAAGGATTCCTCGCCGACGGGTGTGGATACGGCGACGAAGATCCTGTCGATATCGGACGTGAAGGCCACCGCGCCGAAGCCGGAAGATCCGGAAGACGAGGAGACTCCGGCGGAGGACGTCGCCCTCCGCAAGGCGGTATCGGCCTGGGTGCGCACGGCCGCCCCCGCAGACACTTCCGACACACCTGCAAACAACGCCACCACAGAGCCGACGGCAACCGCCGAGACCGAGCAGGGCGCGGCAGAGGACGGCGAGGCCGACACCGAGGCGGCGGACGCCGACGCGAAGGCGGACGCGGACGCGTCGGACGGTGACGCCGAGGCGAAGGCAGACCCGAAGGCAGAGGCGAGCGAAGCCGAAGCCGAAGCGGAAGCCGAAGCTGAGGCACCGGGGGCCGAGAAGGGTCCGGAGGGCAAGGACGCCTCGGACGCCAAGGACGGTCCAAAGACCGAGGACAAGCCGAAGCCCCAGGCCACGCCGGAGGCCAAGGACACCCCCGAGACCGGAGACGGGCCGGAGGCCAAGGACGGGTCGGAGACCGGAGGCGCGGACGCCGACGGTGAGGGTGGCAGCGGCAAGGACGCCGAGGGCGGAGCCGAGGCGGGGCCGGTCGATCAGCCCACCGCCGTTTTCAAGACCGTAGAGCCCAAGCGCGCCCCGCAGGTCGACCAGCCGACGACCATGCTCAAGCTCGGCGGCAAGCCGAACGCGCCCAAGGCCCCCAAGGCCCCCGAGTCCGACTCCGAGCGCACCAGCAAGTTCGTCGCGCTCAAGAACGACATGGCACCGGCTGCCAAGCCGGCTCCCAAGCCGGCCGCTCCCAAGCCGGCCCCCAAGCCGACTTCCAAGCCGGACGCCACCACCCCCGTCCCCCAGGTCGGCCCCGAGCGCACCACCCAGCAGCCCCTTCCCCCGAAGCCCCCGCTGGACCTCCTGGCGGAGCTGACGAACACGCCCCCGCCCCCGGAGACCGCGGTCCGTACGATCGTGCGCCGGGTCAAGATCTGGACCCCCCTGGTCCTGCTCCTGGCGATCGTCTTCGCGGTCGTGCAGGCGATGCGCCCGCTGCCCTCCCCCGCCCTCGCGCTCAGCGCCAAGGACAGCTACACGTTCGGCGGCGGCACGGTGAACCTGCCCTGGCCGAACGAGGGCCAGGGGTGGATGGACGGCGACGGCATCGGCACGATGGGCAGCTTCGGCAAGCAGACGCCCGTTGCCATCGGCTCGGTCGCCAAGACCATGACCTCGTACATCATCCTCCGGGACCACCCGCTCAAGCCGGGCCAGGAAGGCGCGAGGATCAAGGTGGACCCGCAGGCCGAGAAGGAGGGCGGCTACGACAAGAGCGGCGACGAGTCCACCCTCAACACCGTCAAGGCCGGTCAGTCCCTCACCGAGAAGCAGGCCCTGTCGGCCGTCATGATCCCCTCCGCCAACAACATCGCCCGGCTCCTGGCGCGCTGGGACGCGGGCTCGGAGGCGGCGTTCGTCGAGAAGATGAACGCCACCGCCAAGGAACTGGGGATGACCAACACGACCTACACCGACCCCTCCGGTCTGAAGGAGACCACCGTCTCCACGGCGGAGGACCAGGTGAAGCTCGGCCGCATGGTCGTCAAGAACCCCGCCCTGGTCGCCATCACCAGCGCGGCCAGCTGGACGGACCCCTCCGGCCACAACTGGCCCAACGTCAACCAGTTGCCGTACGTCATGGGCGCGATCGGCATCAAGACCGGCAGCACCACCGCGGCCGGCGGCAACCTGCTCTTCGCCTCCCGCAAGACGGTCGGCGGGCAGACCGTGACGATCGTCGGCGCGATCCTCGGCCAGCACAAGCCGCGCATCATCGAAACGGTCAACACGGTCAGCAAGACCGCGCTGCTCGCCGCCCAGTCCGCGCTGACCTCGGCGAAGATCCTGAAGAAGGGCGACGTGGTCGGCTATGTGGACGACCAGCTCGGCGGCCAGACCCCGATCGTGGTGACCAAGGACGTCGTCGCGGTCGGCTGGTCGGGGCTGAAGGTGAAGCTGTCCTTCGCCGCGGGCAAGGTGCCGCACACCGCGACGGCCGGCACCCGGGTGGGCTCGCTCACCGTGGGTGACGGTTCG
This sequence comes from Streptomyces sp. NPDC052101, assembly GCF_040680235.1. NCBI lineage: Bacteria > Bacillati > Actinomycetota > Actinomycetes > Kitasatosporales > Streptomycetaceae > Streptomyces > Streptomyces sp. NPDC052101. The sequence continues at coordinate 338,842 of NZ_JBFAWH010000003.1, read as the reverse complement.
GGCGGTGCCGTGAAGGTCCCGGTGGCCCTGCAGCAGGATCTGGCCGAGCCCGGCTTCGGCGCCAAGCTGACCCGCCTGGGCTGATCGCACCGTCGCCGGCCCGCCCCGCGCACCCCGTCGGCGGGGCCCCACCCGGGGGCCCCGTGGCGGGGTGCGTGCTAGCGTCACGAATCGGGGCAGGTCGCCGGTCACGGGACAGGGCCGCGAACTGGACGGGAAGCGGCCGGAAACTCCGTGGAACACGGCCGAGAACAGAAGACGGGACACGGGGAGTGCCTTCAGGTGGCCACAGCGGAGCCGACACGCGCCGACGACGCCGATCCGGGCTCGGGATCCGGCTCGGGATCCGGCCCGCGAATACGCCTGTCCGAAGCCGAACCGGAGGACCGCACCGGTAGCGCCGGTGACGGCGGTCCCCCGGACAGCCCTACCGGCGGTGACCGTGACGACGTACGCCCGCGCGTGCTCGCGCGGCTGCTCGTCGCCGCCGAGCCCCTGCGCCGGCGGCTGCTGCAGCACCCGGTGCTGGGCATAACGGCCCTCGCGGGTGTCCTGCACATCATCTGGTTCTTCACGTTCGCGAACAGCGGTGGCGATCTCGCGGCGCAGGACGCCTGGGCGGAGTTCGTCGGCCGGCACCCGGACTCGGCGTACAACCTCGCCTGGTACGGCGGCATGCACCCGGTGTCGTACAGCGTGGTGTCGCCGTATCTGATGGCCGTCCTCGGCGTCCGTACGACGATGATGATCGCCGGGACGGTGTCGGCGGGCCTGCTGACGCTGGTCCTGATCCGCAGCCGGGCCGTGAAGAACCCGCTGTGGGCATCGCTCACCGGGGTCGTCGCGCTGCTGTGCAACGCGATCTCGGGCCGGGTGACCTTCGGGCTCGGCACGATGTTCGCGCTCGGTGCCGTCGCGGCCGTCTTCTGCTGGCCGTACCGGTGGCGGCACAAACGCTGGGCGAAGGCGGTGGTGGCCGCCCCGCTGGCCGGGCTGTCCACCATGGCCTCGCCGGTCTCGGGGCTGTTCGTCGGCCTGGTCGCGGTCGCGCTGTTCCTGCAGAAGCGGCGGCCGGGCGCCTGGGCGCTGGGGCTCGCCCCGACGCTCGTGGTCGCCGCCTCGTACTTCCTCTTCCCCTTCTCCGGCACCCAGCCGATGACCATCGGCTCGGTGATCCTGCCCCTGTCGTACGGCCTGCTGTGCCTGTTCCTCGTGCCCAGGCAGTGGGTGACGGTCCGGCTGACGGCCGCCGTCTACAGCCTTGGCGTGGTCCTGGTGTGGCTGATCAACTCGCAGATCGGCTCGAACATCTCCCGGCTGCCGATGGTGTTCGCGGGTGCGACGCTGGTGGCCGCGCTGCCGTTCACGGTGCGGAAGTCACGCAAGTGGTACGCGACCGTGCTGGCGCTGCTCGGCTTCGCCGGCTGGATCGGCTTCAAGTCGGTGGACGACATCATCCACACCACCCCGGCCGCGTCCTGGGCCCGTGAGCTGGCCCCGCTCGTCCACCAGCTGCAGAAGGCCGGCGCCGAGAAGGGCCGGGTCGAGGTCGTCCCGGCCCGCTCGCACCGCGAGGCCTCCGCGCTCGCGCCGTACGTCAACCTGGCCCGCGGCTGGAACCGGCAGGCCGACATGGAGCGCAACCCGCTCTTCTACGACGACACCCTGAACTCGGCGAACTACCACGAGTGGCTGCAGCGCTGGGCGATCCACTTCGTCGTCCTGCCGAAGGACAACCCGGACGGCGACGGCGGCGAGCGCGAGCGGCAGCTGCTGCGGCGCGGGATGCCGTATCTGAAGCAGGTCTGGGGCGACACCAACTGGCAGCTGTTCCAGGTCACCGACGCGACGCCGCTCGCCGAGCCCGACACGGTGGTGGACCGCGCCGGGCAGGGCGAGATGACGCTTCAGGTGCACAGGGCCGGGCGGATCCTGATCAGGATCCCGTACTCGCCGTGGCTGAGCATCGTCGACGAGCACGGAAAGAGCCTGAAGGCTCCGCAGCAGACGTCGGCGAAGACGTACGTCAACACCAACGGCTGCCTGATGGAGACGCCGGAGGACGCCAAGGGCGACAAGTGGACGATGCTGCTGGCGCCGAAGCCCGGCACCTACCGGCTGGCGGCGCCGTACCAGCTGCCCCGGGGAACCCCCTGCCCGGACGCGCTCAAGTCACCCTGAGCCCTGAGCCCTGAGCCCTGGGACCCGAACCCTGAGCCCGCTCAGCGCAGCCGGTCGGCGTAGGTGTCCGTGCCCGGGATGGTCGGTATGAACGGCGCCACCAGCTCCACCCTGCCCAGCCCGGAGTCCGAGACGTCCGCGTCGAGCCCGGTGAAGTGCTCCTCCCAGCACTCCCGCGGGTCCTTCTCCAGGAACCACAGCAGGGTCAGCCGGGTGTCGACGCCCTCGACCTGCTTGACGTAGGTCATCCGGTCGCCGGGCAGCGGGGTGGGCCGGAACACGGTCACCAGCGCGGCCGGGGAGGCGGCGAGGCGCCTGGGCAGACGGCGGGCGCGCAGCCAGTCCAGCAGCTCCGCCCGCTGCCCGGCCGACTCGCTGTCGATCACCTCCAGTACCAGCCCGGCGTACGGGTGGTCGAGGGCGTGGAAGTCCCTGGGCCCGGCCGCGCCGTCCCGGTACACCGTCGTCTCGTGGTCCTGGAAGGCCGTGAAGACGTGGGTGCGGTCGTGGTAGACGCGGGCGTCGCGGTTGAGGCGCCTGTTGATGGCGACGGTCCACTTCATGTGGTCGGCGTAGCGGCCGTCGGTGATCCAGTAGGTGGAGAGGTAGCAGCCGGCGGTCACCGGCCGGGCGACGGCTGACTTCTCGGGATACCGCAGGAGCTGCAGCTCCCGGGTCGCCACCCAGCGGCGGCCCGCGTACATCCAGGGCATGGCCATCGCGCCGGCGTAGTAGTGGTCGTCCTCGTACCAGCGGTTGTAGGCGTACTCGTGGCCGGGGTGCGGCTCGACCATGGTGATCAGGGCATGGCCGGGGCGGACGCCGTACGGGCCTACGGCGGCCAGTTCGGCGTACGTCTCGCTGCGGGTGTCGTCGTTCATCGACTCTCCTCCGTGGACACCCGGCCTATAGCCGGGGAGGAAACGGATCCTGCTGAGCAAGGAGGGGATGGCCGGTGCGCTGCCGGAACCGACCGGGAAAACAACGCCACCTCGGCGATGCTGACCGCATGGAAGAAGACCGAGGAACTCGCGTACCTCAACGACGTCTCCTCCGTCCCACTCCAACAGGCCCTGCGCCGCCAGCTCCGGCCAGGTGTCCGCCGGGACCGGGACGCCCCAGTCCAGGTCGCGGGTTCGTGTCCCTCCTGGTCGAGGACCCCAGCATCAAGCCGCTGCCCGCCACGGATGCGGCCGTCGGCGTGGACGCCGGGCTCGACCACCTGATGACCCTGTCCACCGGAGAGAAGATCACCAACCCTCGGCACGAGCGGCGCGACCGGGCACACCTCGCCGAAGCCCAGTGGTACGGCCGCGAAGTGATCGCGGTCGACCGCTGGTTCCCCTCCTCCAAGCTGTGCTCGAACTGCGCAAGCCTGCAGGACAAGATGCCGCTGAACGTTCGCACCTGGACCTGCGAGTGCGGCATCACCCATGACCGCGACGTGAATGCGGCGCGGAACACCTTGGCCGCCGGGCTGGCGGTGTCGGCCTGTGGAACCGGTGCAAGACCTCAACGGAGTTCTCCGGGCGGGCAGTCGGCGATGAAGCGGGAACCCCTGCAGCGCGAGCCGTAGGAACCCTCCTTCGGAGGGGGACGAAGTCAAGCGGTTCCCCTTTCCTGCGGTCACCCATACTCTGACGCTCCGTCAGATATAGCACCAGGTGCCGGGAGGCCGGAATGTCTCTGCTCGCAGACAAGACCGTCGTCGTCTCCGGGGTCGGGGCCGGGCTCGGCCATCAGGTCGCCGCCGCCGTCGTACGGGACGGCGGGAACGCGGTGCTCGGGGCGCGTACCGAGGCGAACCTCGCCAAGAGCGCGGCCGAGATCGATCCGGCGGGTGCGCGTACGGCGTACCGGGCGACGGACATCACCGACGAGGAGCAGTGCGAGCGGCTGGCCGCGCTGGCGCGGGAGCGGTTCGGCGGCATCGACGCGGTGGTCCATGTCGCGGCCCGGGACTCCCATTTCGGCGGGGTCGAGGACGCGGACTTCACGACCTGGCAGTCGGTCATCGACGTGAACCTGCTGGGCACCCTGCGGATGACGCGGGCGTGCCTGCCGTCGCTGAAGGCGGGCGGGGGCGGCAGCGTGGTCTTCATCGGGACGCAGTCGGCCCTCGCCGCGCCCTCCCAGGTGAAGCAGGCCGCGTACGCCGCGTCGAAGGGGGCGCTGACCAGCGCGATGTACTCGCTGGCGCGGGAACTCGGGCCGCACCGGATCCGCGTCAACACCGTACTGCCGGGCTGGATGTGGGGGCCGCCGGTGCAGGCGTACGTGACGTTCACCGCGCAGGCGGAAGGGGTGCCGCAGGAGGAGGTGCTCGGGCGGCTGACCGAGCGGATGGCGCTGCCGGAGCTGGCGACGGACGGGGATGTGGCGGACGCGGCGGTGTTCCTGTCCTCGGACCGGGCGCGCGCCATCACGGGCCAGTCGCTCCTGGTCAACGCGGGAGAGCTGATGCGCTGACCTCGCTCGCACCCAGCGAGTGGCTGTTCATGTAGATGAACACGAGTCATCAAGTAGAACATTTTTGCTGTGACTTGACCTTACGCTTGCTTGTCGTGTTCATGTGACCGCACCCACGATCGAGCACATGAACAGTCTCGACTGGGCCGTGCTCATCGGCTACTTCGGTGTGATGGTCGCGATCGGCGTCTGGTCGCACAAGCGCGTGGACAACGTCTCCGACTTCTTCACGGCCGGCGGCCGGATGCCCTGGTGGCTCTCCGGCATCTCGCACCACATGTCGGGCTACAGCGCGGTCATGTTCACCGGGTACGCGGGTATCGCCTACACCTACGGCGTCACCTCCTTCGTCACCTGGTCCTTCCCCATCGCGCTCGGCATCGCCATCGGGTCCAGGCTGTTCGCGCCCCGCATCAACCGGCTGCGTTCCCGGCTCCATGTGGCCTCGCCGCTGGAGTACCTGAAGAACCGCTACAACCTGCCCACCCAGCAGGCCCTCGCCTGGTCCGGCATGCTGCTGAAGATCGTGGACGTCGGCGCCAAGTGGGCGGCCATCGCCACCCTGTTGTCGGTGTTCACGGGCGTGTCGTTGAACCAGGGCATTCTCATCACCGGTGCGATCACGGCCGTGTACTGCACGATCGGCGGCCTGTGGGCGGACGCGCTGACCGAACTCGGCCAGTTCGCCATCCAGTTGCTCGCCGGAATCTCCATGTTCGTGGCCGTCGTACTGAAGCTGAACGACAAGCACATCGGCTTCCTCGGCGCCTGGAACCAACCGGCGCTGCACGGCCACGGCAGACCGCTGGTGGGCCCCTACGGCACCGTCTTCCTCCTCGCGTTCCTGTTCATCAAGCTCTTCGAGTACAACGGCGGCATGCTCAACCAGGCGCAGCGGTACATGGCGACGGGCAGCGCCCGCGCCGCCGAGCGCGGGGCCCGCCTGTCGGCGGCGCTGTGGCTGATCTGGCCGGTGGTGCTGTTCTTCCCGATGTGGATGTCCCCGCTCCTGGTCCACGCCCAGAAGCCGGACGGTTCCGACTCCTACGGCCTGATGACCGAACAGCTGCTGCCACACGGCTTGTTGGGCCTGGTCATCGTCGGCTTCTTCTCCCACACGATGGCCATGTGCTCCTCCGACGCGAACGCGATCGCGGCGGTGTTCACACGGGACGTGGCACCGGTGCTGTCCGCTCGCGCGCGGGCCTGGAGCGAGCGCTCGGGACTGATCGCGGCGCGCGTGACGACGGTCCTCTTCCTGGGCCTGTCGATGACTGTGGCCACCCAGGTCAACTCCCCCGCGTTCAAGGACATCATCACGGTCGTCATCAAGTGGGTCGCCGGTCTGATGGGGCCGATCGCCATCCCGATGATGCTGGGTCTGCTCCGCCCGTTCCGCCGCTCGGGCCCGACGGCGGCGCTGACCAGCTGGGCGGCGGGGCTGCTGGCGTTCTGGCTGGTCAACTACCCCGTCAACTGGAACGTCTCCGGCGGAGTCCCCCTCCAGTACCAGGTCTCGGTCCCGCTGGCGGTGTCCCTGGTCCTGTACATCGCCATCGGCTATGTGAAGCCGGAGGACACGCCGGAGAGGCTGGCCGTCATCGAGAAGGTCAACACGGACGGGGATCCGGCGGCGGCCCTACCGGTCCCTGCCGGGGACGATGTCGTGGGGGCGCCGTAGCCAGCCCCTCAGGCCCGCGGATACCTCGCCAGCCACCCGGGAGACGATCCCGCCGGACCGTGCAGCGCGGGCCCCTGGGTCATCTCCATCGCGAAGTCGTCGGCGATCTCCAGCACCGTCGGCCGCCCCTCCAGCTCCGCCAGCCACCCCGGCGGAAGGGCCGTCTCGCCGTGCAGCGCACCGAGCAGCCCGCCGGTCAGCGCGCCCGCCGCGGCCGACGGCCCGCCCTGGTTCACCGCCAGGCACAGCCCGTGCCGCACGTCCTCCCCGACCAGCGCGCAGTACACGGACGCCGCCAGCAGCCCGTCCGCCGTACCGTCCCCGGCCAGTTCCTCCACCCGCGTCGGGCCGGGGATCCCCTGCCGCACCGCACCGAGGGCATGCTGCAGGGCGTCCGAGACGGGCTGGTGGCCGGGGCGGGCGGCGAGCAGGGCGAGGGCCCGCTGCACGGCGCCGTCCAGGCTCTCGCCCCGGGCCAGCGCATGCACGATCACGGCGTACGCGCCCGCCGAGAGGTACGCGATCGGGTGCCCGTGGCTCTGCGCGGCGCACTCCACCGCCAGCTGCACGACGAGCTGCGGCTCCCAGCCGACCAGCAGCCCGAACGGCGCCGAGCGGGCCACCGCCTCCGGACCCAGCTCGCCGGGGTTCTTCGGTGACTCCAGGGTGCCCATGGCATCGTCGGCGAATCCGATGAGCAGGGGGCGGCTCGGCTCACGGCGGGCGTAGAGCCACTCCTCCCGCGCGAGCCAGCCGTCGTCCTTGCGGCGCTCGTCCGGTCCCCAGTCCCGCTGGGTGGCCGCCCAGCGCAGATACGCCCGGTGCAGATCGGTCGGCGGATGCCAGGCGCCGGTGTCGCGGCGCACCTGGGCGCGTATCAGCCCGTCCACCGTGAAGAGGGTGAGCTGGGTGTGGTGGGTGACCGTGCCGCGCCGGCCGTGGCCGAAGGCCAGGTCCAGCAGTCCCTCGGGGCCGTATGTCGCCCGGATCTCCTCCAGGGACAGCGGATCGGCGGGCCCGCCGAGGGCATCGCCCACGGCGGCCCCGAGCAGGGTGCCGCGCACCCGGCTGCGGAAGTCCTGCTGCTCGGCTCGGCCCCAGACGGCGCCGGATGTCGCACTCACCCAGACCTCCTCGGCACCGTCCGTCCGTACGACGCTCAGCACTGTAATCGACGGCGAACGGTCCGTTCACGGGGGCAAATCACCCCCCACGGGTCATTCCCGCCCAGCCATGAGCGCTTCGACCCCGTCGAGAATCCGGTCGAGCCCGAACTCCAGCGGATCGGTCCCGTCCGGGGCGAAGGCACCGTCGGCCAGGGCCCTGGCGAGGGCCGGGAAGCGGTCCGCGTGCCGGGTGAGCAGTTCGCCGGTGAGCCGCTCCCACTCCCGGTCCCGTTCCTCGTCGTAGTCGCCGCGCTGCTGGGCGCGGTTGCGGACGAGCCCGATGAGCAGCAGGAAGACCTGGTGGCGCCGGCCGCCGTCCAGACCCGTCGGCTCCAGCGCGGCGAGCGCCGCGTCCAGCCAGGCCAGCTGGCAGGGTCCCAGGATCTGGCGGCGCATCGCGGTGGCACCGAGCAGCCAGGGGTGGGCCGCGTAGACACCTGCGCACTGCCGGGTCCACTCCCGTACGGCCGCCCGCCAGTCCCCCTGCGGCACGCCGGACAGATCCGGGCCCTCGGCCAGCACCGCCTCCACCATCAGCTCGACGAGTTCGGCCTTCCCCGGGACGTACCGGTACAGGGCCATGGCCGACACCCCGAAGCCACCGGCCACCTTGTTCATGGAGACCGCGTCCAGTCCCTCCGCGTCGGCGAGTTCGGCGGCGGCGGCCGCGATGCGCTGCGGGGTCAGCTTCGGTTTGGGTCCGCGCGTGGGCTGCTCCTGCTCTCCCCACAGCAGCGCGAGGGCCACCCGCGGATCACGGTCCTGCTCCTGCTCCCTCTTCCGCCCGCCCATGGCTCCCCTTCCGATCGCGTCCCGGCGAAGCCGGTTGACTCCGCCCACCAACTGTATATACCTTAAACACAACAGCTGACGGCATAAACAGTTTAGGGGGAACACCATGCTGCTGACCTACCGCGCCCTCAAGCGCCGCGCCCTCGCCAGGAAGCTCGCGATCACCACCCCGAACGGCATCGACGAGTCCTCGTACGTCCGCATCGGCGGCATCGACCAATGGATCTCCGTACGCGGCGAGGACCGGGCCAACCCCGTGATCCTGGAGATCCACGGCGGCCCCGGCGCCTCCAACCTGATCTTCACCCCGCGCACCCGGGCCTGGGAGCGGCACTTCACGATCGTCCGCTGGGACATGCGCGGCGCCGGCCGGACCTTCGCGGCGGGCGGACCGCAGGGCCAGGGCGAGCTGACCCTCGACCGCCTCCACCAGGACGCCCTGGAGGTCACGGACCACATCCGCACCCGCCTCGGCGTGGACAAGGTCCTGCTGCTCGCCAACAGCTTCGGCACGGTCACCGGCCTGCGCCTGGCCCGCAGCCACCCCGAGCGGTACTCGGCGTACGTCGGCACGGACCAGAACATCATCGAAGGCGGCCGGGACACCTCCGCCTACGAATCGCTGCTGGCCCGACTGCGGACGGCGGGCAGGAAGAAGCAGCTGGCGACGGTGACGGCCATGGGACCGGACCGGTCCGCCTGGTCGGCCCACGCGTGGGCCGAGTACGCGAAGACGGTGGTCACGACCGACCCCCTCACCTACGACACGATGAAGACCGTCGTGTTCCGCTCCCTCTGGTTCTCCCCGCTCCACACCCTTCGCGACCTGCGCGCTTTCCTGAAGGCCCAGACCTTCTCGGAGCCGCTCGGACCCCAGGCGACGACCATCGACGAGTACGCCGAGGGCACCGTGTTCCGCCTCCCCTTCTTCCTCTTCCAGGGCGACAGCGACGTCCTCACCCCGCCGGAACCGGCCCGCCGCTTCTACGACGAAGTCACCGCCCCGGTGAAGGACTTCGCCCTCATCGGGGAGGCGAGCCACTTCGCGTCCTTCCGCCACCCCGACCGGTTCCTGGACCTGCTCCTGACGAAGGTGCGGCCGGTGGTGACGGGGGAGGCCGCCCGGCACTGAGGGCGGGGCGTCAGGACAGGGTCAGCCGTACCACGTGATGTTGCAGACGTAGACGCAGGCGTGGCGGGGTACGGCAAGGAAGCTGATGAAGCCGCGACCACCGAGGATGTCGAACTCGCGGAGTCCGCCCTCGCGATCGAGAGGCCTACCCACTTTGACGGCGTCGTGACCCAGGGCGGCCAGCTCGGCCACGAGCCGCTCCACCTCCGCCACCACTCCCGGCGGCAGCCCTCCGTGACGTACTCGGCGTTCGGGTTGTAGTCCCAAGCCCAGTCCGTCAAAGCCCGGCCTCCGCTTCGGCCGCCTCGCGGATCGCGCGGATCTCTGCGATGGCCGCCGTCGGGTCCTGCTCCCCCGTATCCACGATGCGCTCCAGTTCGCGCAGGCGGGCGGCCCGTTCCGGATGTCGTTCGACGGCGATGAACACGGCCCAGGAGTGCACGAAGGCATGCAGCGGCGCAAGGCCCTGGGTCTGCTGAGCGTTGGTCGTGGCCTCGAAGAGGTGCTGTGTCAGCGCCGGAATCCGACTCGGAGCGATGCGCGCGACCGCCGCCCGCAACGCGTCCGGCGTCAGCTCGGGCATGGGGATCAGCGGTCCGTACGGGCCGTCGGTCTGGGCGCTCACGGTGACCTCCGGTGCGAGTGGCTCGGTCCTCTTACGGTTACCGGTGGAGTCGGCAACACGCGGGCGACGCGGCGCTCATGCCACGGCCACGGACGACGTCCGGCAATCGCGGCACCGGCCTGGGTGAGGGGCTCGGAAGGCCCGATCGCAGCCGTCGCAGGTCTGGAGCGGGCAGGGGCGTTCCCGTACCGGAGCGGGAGCCGAGCTGGGGAGGTGGGGCGGCAGTTGGGCGGTGAGGCGGTGGTGCAGGAAGGCCGCCGGGTGCTTGATCGGATCCTTGGGCAGCCCGGTCGTCAAGATGCGCACTACGGCGGTGGACGGCACTCCTCGCTCCAGCCACTCGGAAACGGCCGGTGCCAGACGGTGTACGTCCCGTTCGGTCAGCAGCAGGCGGGAGTCATGGGCCCGGAGTCCGGCGAGCAGTTCAGTGGCCTTGCCGGGCGGTGCGGGAGCCTTCGGTGGAGCCGCGGGCTCGGGAACGGCCGGAGCCGCGGCGGCCACCGCGAGCCTCGGCTTGTTGTACGAGATCGTCCGGGTCGTCATTTGCCCCGATTGAAGACGCTCCCTGGGGCGCGCGAGGTATCCGTGTTCCTCCAGCTCGCGAAGGGCCGCCGCGATCCGGATCTCGCCCTCGGGGAACTTCGCCGCCAGCGCCTTGATGCCGATCGGCGTGCCCTCCGGCAACGACTGGATGTGCAGTGCCAGTCCGATGGCCACCAGGGACATCTCGGGGTGCTGGGCCAGGTGATTGCCGACCACAGTGAAGTTGTCGTGGTGGGGTTCGTTCACGTGGGTGACGCCGGACGAATGCCGGGTCTTGGGGCGTGCGGGCGCGTTACGCTGCTTGTCAGTCACAGGGAAGCCTTTTCTTCCTCGGTGATCAGGCCCTCGCACTGGGATGGCAGTCCCGGCGAGGGCCGATGCATGTCTGGGGTTGCCGTCGCCGACGTTGCACCACAACTGCCCTTCCGTGCCAGTTGCATTGGGCATATTCACTCCGGCGAGTGAGCGACGGGGGCGGTGGGGGTGGGTTCGGTTCTTTCCCCGGTTCTTTGGTGTTTTGGCGTCGGGCATCGCCGGATCATGGCCCGCTGCGACCCGGTACGAGTTTGGCCCGGACCGTCCTGGCTGGAGTCACCCATGTGGTTTTTCTGATTCATGTCACCCAGCGTGGCCGCCCCTCCCTACTCTGAATAGTGACGCATCAGACACCGAGTGTGACCATCGGGGAGGGAATGGTGGAGGACGAGGAGGCCGAGGCCGTGCTCAGGGCGGTCGGGCGGCAGATCAAGTTGTGGCGGGAGGCCGCCGGGCTGAAGCAGACGGAGCTGGGGGCCGCGATCGGGTACGGCGAGGACCTGGTCTCCGCTGTGGAACGCGCGGTGCGCACACCACAACCCGAGTTCCTCGACGGGGCCGATGAAGTGCTGGGCGCGGGCGGGAAGTTGGCCGCGATGAAGGCCGACGTGGAGAAGGCCAGGCATCCGAAGAAGGTTCGGGATCTGGCCAAGCTGGAAGAGGAGGCCGGCGAACTCGGGGCCTACGCCAACCATTACGTGCACGGCCTGTTGCAGACCCCCGAGTACGCAAGAGCCCTGTACACGATGCGGCGCCCGTCGTATACCGAGGACGAAATCGACCGCCATGTCAGTGCACGCCTGGCACGACAGGAAATCTTCGAGCGAGTACCACGTCCCACTCTCACCTTCGTCCAGGAGGAGGTGACCCTGCGACGACCCATCGGCGGTCGACCCGTGCTGCACAAGCAGCTGAAACACCTCCTGGCAATCGGGAGGTTGAGGCACGTCGAGATCCAGGTGATGCCAACCGACCGCGAAGATCACGCGGGAATGGGCGGGCCCATCCGCCTGCTGAAGCTCCGGAACGGCAAGACAGTTGCCCACGAAGAGGGACAGACCTACAACCGCGTGGTCAGTGATCCACGGGAGGTACAGCTCGTCGAGATGCGCTATGGGATCACCGGGCGCAGGCTCTCTCGCCCCGGGAATCGCTGGCCTTCATCGAGAAGTTGATCGGAGAAGTGACATGACCTCCACTCCACTGAACTGGTTCAAGAGCAGCTACAGCAGCAACGAGGGTCCCGACTGCGTCGAAGTAGCCATAACCCCCGTCACCATCCACATCCGCGACTCCAAGGACAAGGACGGCGCTCAGCTCGCCGTCGGCGAAGAGACCTGGACAGAGTTCGTCGGCTTCGCCGCTCACTCCGCCTAACGCGTCCGTACTGCACTTCAGTTGACCGAAGACGGGTGGTGGCGCGGTGGCGGGGGCGCCGGTGTGGACAGTCGGGCGGCGTGCGCCTCGTCGGCCGTGGCCCGGTCGTCGTCGCCGAGGCGGCGGTGCACCTCTGCCCGGCGCTCCAGCGCCCACACATAGACGGGGTTGAGCCGCAGGGCGCGGTCGAAGTCGGTGAGGGCCTCGCGGAGGCGGCCCAGGTTGGCCCGTGAGGCGCCGCGGCTCGCGTACGCCGATGCGTAGTCGGGGTCCAGGGCGAGGGCCCGGTCGTAGTCGACGAGGGCCTCCTCGTCCCGGCCGGCCACCCGCAGCGCGTCACCGCGCTGGCAGCGGCCCCAGGCCCAGTCCGGCTGGAGGGTGAGGGCGCGGTCCAGGTCGGCGAGCTGCCGGGTCCAGTCCCGGTGGGCGCGCCACAGGCGGGCCCTGCGGGCCAGCGCCCACGCGTAGTCGGGGTTGAGTTCGAGCGCCCGGTTCAGATCGGCGAGGGCCTCGTCCAGCTCGCCGAGGGCGAGGCGGGCCGCGCCCCGGGAGGCCCAGGCGAAGGACTGGGCGGGATCGAGCCGGATCCCCTGGTCGAGGTCGGTCAGCGCCTCGTCGTACCGGCCCAGCATCCGCAGATGCTCGCCGCGCAGGAACATGTTGTACGGGTTGTCCGGCTCCAGCTCCAGCACCCGCCGCAGATCCTCCAGGGCCCCGCGGTAGTCGCCGAGCGAGCTGCGCGCCAGGACCTTGCCGCGCAGGGCCCGCACCAGAGTGGGGTCGAGCGCGAGGGCACGGTCGTACTCCTGCAGTGCTCCCTGCTGGTCGCCGTCGCGGGCCAGGGCGTCACCGCGTACCGCGTACGCCGCCGCCCGCCACGGCTCCTCGCCGCGCGCCCGGTCCAGCAGCAGGGCCGCCACCCCGGCCACCGCGTCCGCCACGAACGCCTCCGCCAGCGCGCTCCCCCAGCTCTCCAGGTTCCGCGCACCGGTGGCACCCGCGTCCTCGCCTGCCTCCACCAGCAGCCGCACCCAGCGCCACAGGACGTCGTCGCCGTGGTCGCAGGCCGTGACGACGTCCGCCAGTACGGCGGGCAGCGCGGCGCGGGGATCCGCGCACAGCGAGTGGTAGGACTCGGCAAGGCGCAGCTCCCGCCAGTCCTCCTCCTTCCAGAACTCGCCCGGCTCCAGGGCGGATTCGGTCTCCGTGAGCCATCGCCCGAACGTCCGGGCCAGCCGCCGGTGCCGCTCGGCCCAGCCCCTGGGCGACTGGCGGCGCTGGAGCCGCAGCATCGGCGCCCGGACGAGGTCGTGGTACCGCATCCGGTCGCCGCGCCCGCTGACGAACGGCAGGCCCTGCAGCCAGGCGTACAGCGCGTCGAACTCGTCCTGCGGGCACTCGACCACGGCCCGGAACACATCCGCGTCCAGCGTCCGGGGCAGCGCACAGGCCAGCGCGGCGGCCCGGCGCACCGGATCCTGCTCCCACTTCAGGAACCGCTCCACGGCCGTCGCGCTGGGATCGCCCACGTCCCGCGGGTCGGCCGGGCGGGTCTCGGCCAGGGTCGACACGAGCACCGGCAGACCGCCGGTCAGCCGCAGCACCTCGGCGACGACCGGCTCGTCCCTGACGCCCTTGCCCGCGAGGAGTCCGCGCGCCTCCGCCTCCGTGAACGGGCCGAGCGGCACGTCCGCCACGAAGTCCGCGAATCCGCCCCAGCGGGCCGGGGCGAGCGGAAGCTGGCCCGCGGTCACGAGGACGACGTCGGCCGGCAGGGTGCCGTACCGGTCCGTCGTCATGATGTCGTGCAGCCAGCCGTCCAGGAACCGGCCCGTGCGCTCGTAGGTGTCGAAGAGCAGGACGATCCACGGTACGGCGGAGGCGGCGGCCGCGAGTTCGCCCAGCAGGGTCGGCGTCAGGGCCCGCTCCGGCGACAGCACCAGGTTCACGTCGTCCTGGTTGCGGAACCGTGCGCTGAGTCCCGCGCGCAACCGGTCGGCGCCCTCGGCGAGCCGGTCCGCGTCCAGCGCGCCCGCGAACGGTCCGACGCCCGGCACCATGCCGAGCCCGACGAGCCCGGCCCGTGCCACGGCCTGCGCACCCGCCGACGGGCGCGGCGCCGTCTCCGGGTCGAGGGCGAGGGCCGCGGCCTCGGCCTCGTGCCGCCGCTCACGGTAGGCGGCCAGCTGCCGTTCGAGTTCCTTGCATCGGTGGCCCTGCTGCGCGAGTTGACGGCCGATCGCCGCCATCGCCTCCGGCACGCTCCCCGCGCTCTCGTCGACGTACGCCGTCAGCGCCCCGCGCTCGCGCGCTATCTGTTCCAGCTCCCGGACCAGGAAGGTCTTTCCGACACCTGCGTTCCCGTGCACGTGGAAGAGGAAGCGGTGCCGCTCGTCCTCGGGCGGAAGGTCCAAGTTCTCCCGGAACGTGGCCCGTTCGTCGCCGCGTCCGACGAAGCCCGCCCGTCTGCGCCGCCCGATCAGCTCCTGCATCGACGCCCGTTCCCGCGCCATCCCCACGCCCCTCCCGCAGCCCGCCTCCTCATTCTGGCGCAATGGCCACGCGATAAGCGCCGTCCGGCAGTGGAGAATTCAGCCATGACCACCACCCCCACGCGTCACACCGGCCTCACGCTGGCCGCCGGTGTGCTCACCGGAATACTCGCTCTCTACATCGCCCTCGTCGCCTTCGGGAACATCACCGACTTCGGGACGAACCAGCAGTTCGTACGGCATGTGCTGGCGATGGACACGACCTTCCACGACAAGGACCTGATGTGGCGGGCCATCACCAGCACCGGGCTTCAGGACACCGCCTACGTCCTGATCATCGCGTGGGAGACGGCATCCGCCCTGGTCCTGATCTGGGGCACGTATCTGTGGGCGCGGCGCCGAAGCGACCTCGCCCGGCGCATCTCCACCTACGGGCTGCTGATGCTGTTGCTGCTCTTCGGCGCCGGGTTCATCGCGATCGGCGGCGAGTGGTTCTCGATGTGGCAGTCCAAGGCCTGGAACGGGCTGGAGGCCGCGACCCGGATCTTCCTGTTCAGCGGGGTCGCCCTGATCGTCAACCAGCTTCCCCCGCGGGAGCGGGAAGCTATGTGACGATCATCACCTTGATGCCCTGATCACCGAAGGACCACAGGGCGGCGCCGTCTTCCTTGTGCATACGGATGCCGCCCAGCTTCTGACCGCCCGCCGGGGGCGGCGAGGAGCCGTCCAGGGCGTTGGAGAAGGCGACGTTCACGCCCTGCACCCTGGTTATGTACATGACGTGCTCGATCTCGACGCCGTCCGACCCCTTCAGGGACTGCCGGCTCGCGATGATCGAGTAACGGCCGGGCTGCGGGCTCACCGTGCCCGGCCACACCGTGAACGTACGGATCACCTTGCCCGTCGCGTCGACCAGCCACACTCGCTTCTCGCCGAGCGAGTACACGATCCGGCGACCCTCGCCCGACCCGGCCGGCAGCGCGGGCGGGGCCGAGGGCTTCGGGGTCGCGGACGCATGGGCGCCCGCGGACGCCGTCGCGCCGGGCTTCGCCACGGCGGCCGTGGGATGCGGCCCGTGGTCCGCCTGTACGGCGAGGGCGACGACGGCCGCGGTCGCCCCCGCCGTCAGGCCGGTGACCCAGGCCCACGAGGGCAGTCGGGCAGCCACGGGTACGCATCTCCTCCGCTACGGGGCCCCGTCTCAGGTCCGGGGTCGGATCATCGTACTCAGTCCAGGACCGGCAGCAGTTCCGGCAGGTGCCCGTCGGACGCCTCGGCCGCCCGCTGCCGCTCCGCGGAGACCTCGCCGTAGAACGTGGTGCGCGGACGGGCCGGGCGGCCGGCCGCCTCCGCCACGGCCACCAGGTCGCGGATCGACTTGTACGAGCCGTACGACGAGCCCGCCATGCGCGAGATCGTCTCCTCCATCAGGGTCCCCCCGAGATCGTTCGCGCCGGAGCGGAGCATCTCCGCCGCCCCCTCCGCGCCCAGTTTGACCCAACTTGTCTGGATGTTGGGGATCCAGGGGTGCAGCAGGAGGCGGGCCATCGCCGTCACCGCCCTGTTGTCCCGGGCCGTCGGGCCCGGCCGGGCGATGCCCGCGAGGTACACCGGCGCGTTGGTGTGGATGAACGGCAGCGTCACGAACTCGGTGAAGCCGCCCGTCTCGCGCTGGATCCGGGCCAGCGTGCGCAGATGGCCGAGCCAGTGGCGGGGCTGGTCGACATGGCCGTACATCATCGTCGAGGACGAGCGGATGCCCAGCTCATGGGCGGTCGTGATCACCTCGATCCACGTCGCCGTCGGCAGCTTGCCCTTGGTCAGCACCCAGCGGACCTCGTCGTCGAGGATCTCCGCCGCCGTCCCGGGGATGGTGTCGAGGCCCGCCTCCTTGGCGGCGGAGAGCCACTCCCGGATCGGCATCCCCGTCCTGGTCGCGCCGTTGACCACCTCCATCGGCGAGAAGGCGTGCACATGCATGCCAGGGACGCGGGACTTCACCGACCTGGCGATGTCGAAGTACGCCGTGCCCGGCAGGTCGGGGTGGATGCCGCCCTGCATGCACACCTCGACCGCGCCCACGTCCCAGGCCTGCTGGGCGCGGTCGGCGACCTGCTCCAGGGAGAGGGTGTAGGCGTCGGCGTCCGTCCTGCGCTGCGCGAAGGCGCAGAAGCGGCAGCCGGTGTAGCAGACGTTGGTGAAGTTGATGTTGCGGGTGACGATGTATGTCACCTCGTCGCCGACCGCCGACTTCCGTACGTCGTCGGCGATTGCCGTCACCGCGTCCAGCGCCGGGCCGTCCGCGTGCAGCAGGGCCAGGGCCTCGGCGTCGGTCAGCCTCGTCGGGTCGTCGGCCGCCGTGCGCAGCGCCTGCCGGACGTCCGTGTCGATGCGCTCCGGGGCCATGCCTGGGGCGGCCGCCTCGCGCAGCGCCTCCCAGTCGCCGTACACCTCGTCGAAGTCGTCGCGCCGGTCCGCGGTGCGGCCCTCGGTGTCGATCGTGCGGTGCAGGTCGGTGCGGCCGGCCGGGACGAACGCCTCCTCCGGCTCCTGCCACGGGTGGCCCTCGACGGTCGCGTCCGGGCGGGCCAGGCCCGTCTCCGGATCGGCGAGCGCGCTCACGTGCGGGCGCAGCCGCGGGTCCAGCCAGGGCTCGCCGCGGCGCACGAACTCCGGGTAGACGCAGAGACGTTCACGCAGCTCGAACCCCGCGGCCCGGGAGCGTGCGGTGAGTTCCTCGATCTGCGGCCAGGGGCGCTCGGGGTTGACATGGTCGATGGTCAGCGGCGACACCCCGCCCCAGTCGTCGATGCCGGCGCCGATCAGCCGCTCGTACTCGGAGTCGACCAGGTTCGGCGGGGCCTGCAGGCACGCGGACGGGCCCATGATGTGCCGGGCCACGGCAACCGTGGCGACCAGCTCGTCCAGTTCGGCGTCCGGCATGCCGCGCATCGCCGTGTCCGGCTTGGCGCGGAAGTTCTGGATGATCAGCTCCTGGATGCCGTGGTGGGCCCGGGAGACCTTGCGGAGCGCGAAGAGGGACTCGGCCCGCTCCTCGTGGGTCTCGCCGATGCCGATGAGCAGCCCGGAGGTGAAGGGCACCGAGGAGCGGCCGGCGTCCTCCAGCACCCGCAGCCGCACGGCCGGTTCCTTGTCCGGGGAGCCGTGGTGCGGGCCGCCGGGCTCGGACCAGAGCCGGGTCGCGGTCGTCTCCAGCATCATGCCCATGGAGGGCGCCACCGGCTTGAGCCGCTGGAAGTCCGTCCACGTCATCACGCCGGGGTTGAGATGGGGCAGCAGCCCCGTCTCCTCCAGGATCCGGATGGAGATGGCGCGGACATACGCGATGGTGTCGTCATAACCGTGCGCGTCGAGCCACTCGCGCGCCTCGGGCCACCGGTCCTCCGGCTTGTCGCCGAGGGTGATCAGGGCTTCCTTGCAGCCGAGGGCGGCGCCCTTGCGGGCGATGTCCAGCACCTCGTCCGGGGACATGAACATCCCGTGGCCGGCCCGGCGCAGCTTGCCGGGGACGGTGACGAAGGTGCAGTAGTGGCATTTGTCCCGGCACAGCCGGGTGAGGGGGATGAAGACGCTCTTCGAGTACGTGATGACGCCGGACCGGCCCGCCTGTTCGAGGCCCGCGTCACGCACCCGGGCGGCGGACGCGGCGAGGTCGGTCAGGGCCTCGCCGCGGGCCTGGAGCAGCACCGCCGCCTCGGCGACGTCGAGGGCGACGCCGTCCCGGGCGCGTTTGAGGGCGCGACGCATGGAGTTCTCGGTCGGGCCGGTTCCGGAGGTCGCGGAAGTCGTCATCCCTCGAGGATACGTTCGGGGTGATCAGAGCAAGGGGGCTCCGCCCGGCCTACCGAAAGGTCGCCCTGCAGAAGGCTTCCGTACTCGTCGAGCACCCCCAGCACCTCCGCCTCCCCCGCCGGCGGCAACTGCAGTACGACCTCCTCGATACCCAGCTCCGCGTAGTGGGCGAGCTTGCCCGGGGTCGGCTGGACCGCGTACGGGACGACCTGGAGGGCTGCCGGGTCGCGGCCCGCGTCCGCCCAGGCCGAGCGCAGGACGGGCAGGGACTCGGCGAGGCCCCGGCCGCCGATCGGCAGCCAGCCGTCGGCGTACTCGGCGATGTGCGCGAACAGCTTCGGCCCGGCGGTGCCGCCGACGAGGGTGCGCGGGCCGGTGACCGGGCCGCGCGGCTTCTGCGCCGGCTTGGGGTACGCGTGGCTGGCCCGTACGCCGCCGAACTCACCGTCGTAGGGCGTCGGTTCGGCGGCCCACAGCGCCTGCATCAGCCGCATCCGGTCCCGGACCAGCTCCCGGCGCCGGCGCCATGCCACACCGTGGTCGGCGGCCTCCTCGACGTTCCAGCCGTAGCCGAGGCCGAGGGTGAAGCGGCCGCCGGACAGGTGGTCCAGGGTGGCGATCTGCTTGGCGAGGGCGATGGGGTCGTGCTGGGCGAGGAGGGTGACGCCCGTGCCGAGGGCCAGCCGCCGGGTGACGGCGGCGGCTTGGCCGAGGGCGACGAAGGGGTCGAGGGTGCGGCCGTACTCGCGGGGGAGGTCACCGCCGACCGGGTACGGGGTGGTGCGCTCGACCGGGATGTGGGTGTGCTCGGGCAGGTAGAGGCCGGCGTAGCCGCGCTGCTCCAGTTCGCGGGCGAGTCGGACCGGCGTGACGGTCTCGTCGGTGAGGAAGATGGTGACGGCGATACGCATGACCCATCTGTACCGGGCCGGAAGACCCCTGTCCATACCGACTGGTCGGCACCATCGGACCACTGCCAGTAATGATGTCGCGCGCATGACACGCAGCCGTTGGCCAGATCCCGTCTGCCAACCCCCTCCATTTTCACGGGAGTTCACGCCGAGGCGGAAGAATGACCACCATGTGTGACGACACGCACGGTCAGGCCCAGGGCATCGGCAGACGCGCGCTGTTCGTGACGGGAGCCGCCGCTGCCCTTACGTTGGGAAGCGTGAGCTTCGCAGCGGCGGACGGGCAGGGGCAGGAGACGCGGACGGCACGCGGGACACTGCCGCCCGGCTCCCCCGACTTCGTGTACGTACCGGTCGAAGTCCCGGACGGCGTACAGGAGATCAAGGTCTCCTACACCTACGACAAGCCCTCGGTCCCGGTCGGCACCATGGGCAACGCGCTCGACATCGGCCTCTTCGACCAGCGCGGCACCGAGCTGGGCGGCCGGGGCTTCAGGGGCTGGTCGGGCGGGGCGCGCACGGAGTTCTTCGTCCGGGCCGACGACGCGACCCCGGGGTACATCCCGGGCCCGGTCCGGGAGGGCACCTGGTACGTCGCGCTGGGCCCCTACACGGTGGCGCCGCAGGGACTGACGTACGAGCTGACGATCACGCTGACCTACGGCGAGGCCGGCGAGACCCCGCAGCCGGTGTATCCGCCGTCCCGGGCGAAGGGCCGGGGCCGGGACTGGTACCGGGGCGACTGCCATCTGCACTCCTGGTACTCCGACGGCCGCCGCACCCCGGCCGAGATCGCGGCCCTGGCGCGGGCGGCGGGCCTGGACTTCATCAACTCCTCGGACCACAACACCCACTCGTCCCACCCGCACTGGGCGGACCAGGCGGGCGACGATCTGCTGATCATGCTCGGCGAGGAGATCACGACCCGCAACGGCCATGTCGTGGCGCTCGGCACGGAGCCCGGCACGTTCGTGGACTGGCGCTACCGCGCCCGGGACAACCGCTGGGCCCGTTTCGCCCGGGAGATCCGCCGCGCCGGCGGCCTGGTCGTCCCCGCCCATCCGCACGCCACCTGCGTCGGCTGCGGCTGGAAGTTCGGCTTCGGCGAGGCGGACGCCGTGGAGGTGTGGAACGGCCCGTACACCCCGGACGACGAGGTCACGCTGGCCGACTGGGACAACCAGCTGGTCGCCTCCGTGCGGCAGGGGCGGGCCTGGCTCCCGGCGATGGGCAACAGCGACGCCCACCGCGACCCGGACCCGGTCGGCAGCCCCCAGACGGTCGTCCTCGCCGACGACCTGACCCGGGAGGCGATCCAGGAGGGCATCCGCGCGGGACGCTCGTACGTGGCCGAGTCGAAGAACGTCGTCCTCGGCTTCACGGTGACGGGCGGGCGCGGGCAGCGGGCGGGCATCGGGGAACGGCTGGAGGTGGCCGCCGACACCCCGGTGACCGTACGGCTGGAGGTCTCGGGGGCCCCGCGCTGCTCGGTGCGGTTCGTCACCGACCAGGGTGTGCTGTTCACCAGCGATCCGCTGCCGGTGTCGGGTGCGGGCACGGTCGAGTGGGGTACGACGCCCGCCTACGCGGCGTACGTGCGCGCCGAGGTGCGGCACGAGACGGCGCTCGGGCCGGTGCCGGGGGCGCTTGCGGCCCTCACCAACCCCGTCTTCCTCGGCGCTGCTTGAACACGAACGCTCAGGCCGTGCCTTCGCGGGTGGCCCGGCGCAGGGCGATGATCTCGGCGACCGCCTTCAGCCAGCGGGCGGCGCGGGTCTCGGCCTCCGGGGTGGTGGCGGTCTGCGCGGCGTCGGTCAGCCAGTCGCGCAGGATCCCGGCGGGCTCCGGGGACGGCAGCGGCTCCGGCAGCTCCGCCGCGTAGGCCAGGCCGCCGGAGCGGACGATCTCGGCGACGAACACCAGTGAGCGGGGCAGCACCCCGAGCCGGTCGAGGGTGACCGCGGCGGCGATGGCGCCGTCGCCGAACAGCGCGGTGTGGAACGCGTCCCGGGTCAGGCCGTAGCGCAGCAGCACGGCGACGTCGGTGGCGGCCAGGACCTCGTCGTCGGCGCGGCTTTCGGGTGCTGGGGGCATGAAGGCCTCGGTTCCGGTCGTCCAGGTCGTTCTTCAGCCCTGGGGCAGGTGAACTTCGACCGCGTGGGGGGTCAGGCTGTTGCTGGCCTTCGCCATGCCGCCGTTGACGAAGTCGTCCTCGCTCACCCAGGTGGTCGTGCCGTACGGGTTGTAGATCTCCAGCTTGTCCCCCTCCTGGCCGACGACCATCATGGCGTGCCCGTAGTACCTGCCCGTCGCGTCGGTTCCCCCGACGGCGATGGGCACCGGCTTGCCGTCCGCCACCGCCTTCTCGATCTTTGGCAGGACGTCGCGCCGGGCAGCCGGGTCCTGCACGAAGTGCGTCTCGTACGAACTGCCGGTCTCTGGGCCGACCTCCTTGTCGGCGACCTCGTTGTTGCCCTTCGCGTCCATGTTGTTCCAGTTGGGGCCACCGTGCCCCTCCAGATGCACCCGGTGCTGTTCGGCCACCAGACGGCGCCGGAAGGCGGCGGGGTCGTCCTCCTGCCCGCCGGGCCCACCGGTGAGCGACAGGGCGTAGACGGGGTCGACCAGGGCGCGGGCGGTGACCGTGGACGAGGCGACACAGGTGTTGTCCCGGCCGTCGCCGCCCTGCATCCACTTCTGGCCGTCGAAACTCTGGACGGCGGTGTTGACGTTGGCGCCGTTGCCTTCGTCCGTCCCCTCGTCCTTGAGGCTGTCCGCCTGGGTGACGATCGGCGACAGATGCCGCTGCAGCCAGGCCGCGTCCTTGCCGTGGATCTTGCCGTCGAACGTCTGGATGTCGTCGACGCCGTGCCCCGCGGCCAGGGCCTTCATCAGGTACGCCTTCTCCTGCGGGGTCCCGGCGCCCGCCAGGAGCTGGTCCATGCGGGCCCGGTCGGCGGGCGAGAGGCGGTCCATGGCCCGGCCGGAGCGTTCCAGGTCGTTGGCGCTGAGGATCTCGTTGAGGTCGGCCGCGCCCGCCGCGCCGCTGGTGTCGGCGAGCATCAGCCGGTCCACCGCGCTGAGCCGACCGGTGTGCGTCTTGCCGGCGCGGGCCTCGGCCGCCCACTTGTTCAGGTCCCGGGTGGCGGCGCGCAGGGCGTCGGCCGCGGCGACGGCCGCCTTGTGCATCAGGTCGACCCCGTCGGCGGCGAGGCTCCGGCCCGCGGCGAGGGCCGCCTTCCTCTCCGCCTCCTGCTTGTCGGTCTCGATCAGGCCGCCGAGGTCGAAGACGCTGTCCCTGGGGCCGAGCCGCTGCCTGGCCTGCTGCATCCTGGCGCGGCCGGCGGCGTCCTGCTCCTTCGCGCCGGCGAGCGCGTCGGCCAGCGCGTGCAGCGCCTTCGCGCCGCCCTGGAACGCCTCGGACATCCTGGTCGCGGCGCGGGCGGTGGCGGCCACGGCGGCGGAGGCGAGGACGCTGGTGTCCCCGACCCAGACCTCCGGCAGCCCCTTGCGGGCCACCCTGTCCACCCGGTCGTGCAGATCACCGGCCTTGTCGACCTGGTCGCGGTAGCGCTTGCCGAGCGATTCGAGCGTGGCCGTGTCGCCCTGCGGGGCGGAGACGACGAGCGCGTTGTCGATCTGGTCCAGCAGCTCGTTCTTGTTCGCGGCCCGGGGAATGCTCGTGCACAGCTCGGCCAGCCAGTCGCGGCGGCCGGCCGGGGTCTGCAGAGCGCCCCAGGGGTTCAGGTCCGAAAATCCCATGACCGGCCCGCCCTCAGTACGTCGTCAGGGCCGACGGGCGGTCGGCGTGTACCGGCAGCGTGGTGATCCCGTTCCCGATCGCCGCCCCCGGCACGGACACGGCCGCGTTACGCGTCGCCGCGGTGTGGTCGGCGCCGCCGTAGGCGCCCTTGGCGAGGCGCACCTTGCCCGCGAGTTCGTGCAGCGCCGACTCCAGGGTGGCCGCGTCGTCCAGCCAGGCCGAGGCGAACGCGTTGAACGCCTGCGCCGACTCGGCGCTGCCCAGGTCGTCCTCGGTGCCGCACACCTCGGAGACGATCGCCTTGTGTATGCGTCCCGCGTCGTCGCCCGCGCCGTCCAGTTCCGTCGCCTGTCCGGACACGCCGGACCTGACCGTGTAGCCGTCCGAAGACGCGCCCATCACGCTCCCCCGTTTGCGCTGGCTCATGTCCGCGGGGGAGGCTAACACGCGTACGTCGTACGACCCTCCACGCATCACAGGCCTCGCACGGGGCCGGCACGGCATCCGCGTGGGGCGCCGTCCGCGCCCGCAGAGCAGGAGAAGCGAGAGACATGGCAGGCCGCAGCGACCTCAAGCACCGCCTCGTGACCCGGTTCCAGCGGCACCTCGCCAATCCGCTCAACCGGCGGCTGCCGTTCCAGACCCTGCTGGAGACCACCGGCCGCACCTCGGGCCTGCCCCGGCAGACCCCGGTCGGCGGGCGCCGGGTCGGTGAATCCTTCTGGCTGGTCTCCGAGTTCGGCCACAAGTCGCAGTACGTGCGCAACATCCAGGCCGATCCCCAGGTCCGCGTCCGTATCGCCGGCCGCTGGCACCACGGCACCGCGCACCTCCTGCCCGACGACGACCCGGTGACCCGCCTGCGCTCCCTGCCCCGCTTCAACAGCGCGGCGGTACGGGCCTTCGGCACGGACCTGCTGACGATCCGGGTGGACCTGGAGGACTGAGCCGGCCTCTGGACCCGCAGTCGGCTCACTCGGCACGCTCGATCAGGTCGGTGATCACTCGGGCCACGGTCTCCGGGGCCCGCAGGGTCGGCAGATGATCGCTCTCCGGGACGCGGACGAGCCGGCAGCCGGGGATACGGGCGGCCATCGCCTCATTGCAGGCGACCACCTGCGGCATGTCCTGCTCACCCAGCAACAGCGAGCAGGGCATGCCGAGTTCGCGGAGCCGCTCGAAGGCGGGCGGCTCCGGCTGCTCATGGCCGTAGGACGAGAAGACGCCCTGGAACGAGGCCCGGATCAGCTCGGCGGCCCGGGTGTCCGGGTCGGAGCCCGCTGCCGCGAAGGTGCGCCGGAACAGGGCGAGCAGCCCGTCCATGTCCCCCGCCGTGGCCAACCGGACGATCTGCTCGGTCAGTTCCGGCGACTCCAGCTCGGGGTAACCGCTCACGCCCGGCACCAGCAGCCCGAGCGCCGCCACCCGGTCCGGCTCGCTCAGCGCGAAGCCGATCGCGGTCCTCCCGCCCATGCTGCTGCCGACCAGCACCGCCCGGTCCGCCCCGAAGTGGTCCAGGACCCGCTCCAGGTCGGCGCTCTGGGTGTACGGCCCGGTCGGCGGCGGCGAGCCGCCGAAGCCGCGCGCGTCGTACCGGATCACCCGGTGGCGCGCGGTCAGCGCGGGCAGCACCGGGTCCCACACCCGCGAGTCCGCGATGCCCGGGTGCAGCAGTACCAGGGGCAGGCCGTCACCTCCCGAGTCGTCCGCCCGGATCTCCCCGCCCGTCACCGCGACCGTCTGCTCCATGGCACCCAAGGTGCCAGATCCTCACCCCGGCCACACGATGGCCTGGACCTCGCTGTAGGCGTGCAGGGCGTAGGAGCCGACGTCGCGGCCGACGCCGCTCTTCTTGAAGCCCCCGAACGGGGCCTCCATGTTGCGGCCGACGGTGTTGACGCCGACCCCGCCGGCCCGCAGCCGCCGGGCCAGGCGGAAGGCCCTGGCCACGTCGCCGGACCAGACGTAGTCGATGAGCCCGTACTCGGAGTCGTTGGCGAGGGCCACTCCTTCGTCCTCCTCGTCGAAGGGGATGACCACGACCACCGGGCCGAAGATCTCCTCCCGGGCCACCCGCATGTCGTTGGCGCAGTCGGCGAGGAGGGTGGGCGAGACGTAGAAACCACGCTCCAGCGGCGGGCGTTCGCCGCCGCGGACGACCGTGGCGCCCTCCTTCCGGCCGAGTTCGACGTACGCCTCGACCCGCGCCCGGTGCTCGGCCGAGATCACCGGCCCGACCACCGTGTCCGCCTCCCGCGGGTCCCCGACCTTCAACCGGCCCGCGTAGGCGGCAAGTTGCTCGACCAGGCGGTCGTACACGCCCCGCTGGGCCAGCACCCGTGTCGGTGCCGTGCAGATCTGCCCGCTGTAGAAGGAGAAGGTGGTGCCGATGCCGGCGACGGCCGAGCCGAGGTCGGCGTCGTCGAGGACGAGGGCCGCGCCCTTGCCGCCCAGCTCCATCAGCTGGCGTTTCATGTCCCGTCCGCACACCTCGGCGATGCGCCGGCCGACGGCCGTGGACCCGGTGAAGCTGACCATGTCGACGTCGTCGCACGCCACCGCCGCCTCGCCCACGCCCACGTCCCGCCCGGAGACGACGTTCACCACGCCCGGCGGCGCACCGGCCGCCTCAAGCGCCTGAGCCATCCGGTAGACGGAGAGGGGGTCCTGCGGGGCCGGTTTCACCACCACCGTGTTGCCCATCGCCAGCGCCGGTGCGACCTTGCCGGCCGGGTTGGCCCACGGGTTGTTGTAGGAGGTGACGCAGGTGACGACACCGACGGGCTGCCGTACCGCCAGGGCGCCCACCACCCCGGCCCTGCCCATCGGCCCGGCCTCGTTGATCTGCGGAGCGACGGCCCACTCGGCGGGCTCCACGCTCGCGTACCGGCGGAACCGGGCGGCGGCCACCCCGACCTGCATCGCCCGGGCGGTCCCCGTGGTCGCGCCGGTCTCCGCGCGGGCCAGCTCGGCGTACGGCTCCATCGAACTCCGGATGATCTCCGCCGCCCGGCCCAGGACCGCCGCCCGCTCCTCGGGCCGGGTCCGCGACCATATGGCGAACGCCTCCCGGGCCGCCGCGCAGGCCGCCCGTACCTGCGCCGGCGAGGCCTCCGGCGCCCAGCCGACGGTCTCCTCGGTGGCCGGGTCGGTCACCGGGTAGTGCCCGCCGTCCGGCTCCGTCCACCGCCCGCCGACGAACAGCCGCTGCCCCTCGCTCACCGTGTGCTCACCGTGCGTGTGTCGGTGCCCGAGCGCAGCACCCTGCCCGGTACGGCCCCGGTCACCACGTCGTCCCGGATCGCCTCGACCCCGTTGACCCACACGGCCCGTACCCCGATCGCGCTGGAGTCCAGGCGCGGGCTGCCGCCCGGCAGGTCGTGCACCAGCCGGGCGTGGCCGGCGTCGATCCGCTCCGGGTCGAACAGCACGAGGTCCGCGTGCCACCCCTCCCGCACCTGCCCCCGCTCCCGCAGCCCGAACAGCCGCGCCGGATCGTCGGTCAGCATCCGCACCGCCCGCTCCAGCCCGACCAGCTTGCGGCCGCGCAGGCAGTCCCCGAGGAACCGGGTGGTGTACGGCGCCCCGCACATCCGGTCCAGGTGGGCGCCCGCGTCCGAGCCGCCGAGCAGCACGTCCTCGTGCTGCCAGGTCTCGGCGCGCAGCGCCCAGGACGCCGGGTCGTTGTCGCTGGGCATCGGCCACAGCACCGTACGCAGATCGTCGTCGGCGCAGATCTCCACCAGGCAGGAGAAGGGGTCCAGCCCCCGCTCCTCGGCGATGTCCCCCACGACCCGGCCGGTCAGCCCTTCATTGGCCGCGCTGTAGGTGTCGCCGACGACGTACCGCCCGAAGTTCGCCAGCCGCCTGAAGACGCCGGCCTCCTTGGACTGGGCCCGGCGCAGCATCTCCGCCCGGACGGCCGGGTCCCTGAGCCGCGCGATCCGCTCCGGCACGGGCAGCCCGAGGACCGGCCCCCAGCCCGGGATGAGGTTGAGGGCGCAGAAGGTCCCGAGGGACATGTTCATCGGGGTGAGGATCGGCATGGTGAGCGCCACCACCCGCCCCCCGGCCTTGCGGGCCCGCTCGCTCGCGCTCAGCTGCCGGGGCACCCGCTCCGGAACGGCGGCGTCGACGGTGAGCACGTTCCAGTTGAGCGGGCGGCCGGCCACCGCGCTCATCTCCACCAGCAGATCGATCTCGTCGTCGCTGAACTGGTCCAGGCAGCCGGCGACGATCGCCTCGATCTGCGTGCCCTCGTGCTCACCGACGGCCTTGGACAGCGCCAGCAGCTCCGCCGGCCGCGCGTGCCGCGAGGCGACGGGCTGCCCGTCGCCGTCGGAGTGCGTACCGGACTGCGTGGTCGACAGCCCCCAGGCCCCGGCGTCCATGGCCTCGTGCAGCAGCCGGACGATCTGCGCCAGTTGCTCATCGGTGGGCTGCCCGCCGACCGCCGCCGGCCCCATGACATGGCGCCGCAACGCGCAGTGTCCGACCATGAAACCGGCGTTGACGGCGATCCGGCCGTCCAGGGCGTCCAGGTACTCCCCGAACGAGTGCCAGCTCCAGGGCGCCCCCTCCTCCAGCGCCACCAGCGACATCCCCTCGACCTTGGACATCATCCGCCGTGTGTAGTCGGCGTCCTCGGGCCGGGAGGGGTTGAGGGGCGCGAGGGTGAAACCGCAGTTCCCGCCGGCGACGGTGGTCACCCCGTGGTTGAGGGAGGGGGTGGCGTACGGATCCCAGAAGAGCTGGGCGTCGTAGTGGGTGTGCGGGTCGACGAAGCCGGGGGTGAGGACGAGGCCGTGCGCGTCCTCGGACGTCCGGGCCTTGGCACCGGTCTTTCCGACGGTGGCGATACGGCCGTCGCGTATGCCGACGTCGGCGGTGAAGGCGGGCGCACCGGTGCCGTCGACGACGGTCACGCCCTTGATCAGGTGGTCCAGCATGCCGGGAACCCCCTCAGACGGCCTGGCGGAAGCGGGACGTGCGGTGCACGGGATCCGTGTCGATCTTCGGAATCACGTGCTCCCCGATCAGCCGGATCGTCCGCAGCGTCTCCTCCTTCGGCACCCCCACCGGCAGCCCGAAGCTCAGCTGGTCCGCCCCGGCCTGCTCCCACCGCTTGCACTGCCGCAGCACCTCGTCCGGATCCCCGCAGATCAGCAGCTCCTCCTCGATGAGCAGCTCCACGAACTCCGGCGTGTACTCGGGCAGCGTCTCCGGCCACTGAGGGAAGCCCTCGGGGCGGGGGAAGGTGTCGTGGTACCGGAAGACGAGCGAGGGCAGATAGTGCAGCCCGCCGCGCACGGCGGTCTCGATCGCCTCCGCGTGCGTCGGCGCGCAGATCGCCGTGGTCGTCACCATCACGTTGTCGTTGACGAAGTCCCCGACCGGCTCCGCGTTCACGACCGCCGTCTTGTACTGCTCCAGCACCCACTCCATGTCGGAGACCTTCTGGATGCTGAAGCCGAGCACGCCGAGCCCCTTCTTCGCGGCCATGGCGTACGACGGCGGCGACCCGGCCGCGTACCACATCGCCGGATGCGACTTCCCGTACGGCTTCGGCAGGACCTTGCGCGGCGGCAGCTGCCAGTGCTTGCCCTGGAAACCGGCGTACTCGTCCTGGAGCCACATCTTCGGAAACTCGGCGATGGTCTCCTCCCAGATCTCCTTGGTGTAGTTCATATCGGTCACGCCCGGTATGAACCCGAGGATCTCGTGCGACCCGGCCCCCCGCCCGCTGCCGAACTCGAAGCGGCCCTCGCTGAGGTGGTCCAGCATGGCGACCTTCTCGGCGACCTTCACGGGGTGGTTGACCTGCGCGAGCGGGTTGAAGATCCCGGAGCCCAGGTGGATGCGCTCGGTCGCGTGCGCCAGATAGCCGAGGAAGACGTCGTTGGCCGACAGATGCGAGTACTCCTCCAGGAAGTGGTGCTCGGAGGCCCAGGCGTACTTGAAGCCGGACTTGTCCGCCTGGATGACGTACTCGGTCTCCTCCATCAGTGCCTTGTGCTCGGCGAGCGGGTCGGTCTCGGCACGCTTGCCCACGTATCCCTGTACAAAGAGCCCGAATTCCAAGGCGGTTCACCGTCCCAGTCCAGGTGGTTCCTTCGCGTCCTACGAACTTTCTGACGTGGCGTCAGATTCGTCAATAGATGACGGACCGTCAGATGACGCTGACCCCCGCCAGCCATCCGCCGTCGATCACGAACGGCTGCCCGGTGATGTACGAGGAGTCCTCCGAGGTCAGGAAGAGGGCCAGCCGGGCCACCTCCTCCGGCTGCCCGACCCGGCCGAGCGGCACGAGCCCCCGGTACAGCTCGTCCAGCGCCCGGCTCATCTCCTCCGGGTCGGCGCCCGGGTCCAGCCGGGCCGGGTTGGACATCGCGGTGTCGATGGCTCCCGGGCAGACGGCGTTGACCCGGATCCGCCGCGGCGCCAGCTCCAGGGCGGCGACCCGGGTCAGCCCGAGCACGGCGTGCTTCGTGGCCGCGTACGTCCCCACGGCCGCCATGCCGGTCATGGCCGTGTAGGAGGCGGTGTTGACGATCGTGCCGCCGTCGGCCAGCTCCGGCGCCACCGTCTTCATGCCCAGGAAACAGCCGACCTGGTTGACCTGCACGACCTCCATGAACTCCGTCAGCGGGGTGTCCACGAGGGCGTTGAAGCGCAGGATGCCCGCGTTGTTGACGAGCCCGTCGAGGTGCCCGTAGGCCGCCTTGGCGGCCGCCACCGCCTCCCGCCAGCCGTCCTCGGTGCCGACGTCGAGATGGACGTACAGCGCCCCTATCTCCTTGGCCAGGGCCTCCCCGAGGTCGTCCAGCACATCGGCGACGACCACCCGCGCGCCCTCCGCCCTGAAGAGCCGCGCCTCCTGCTCGCCCTGCCCGCGCGCCGCCCCGGTGATGATGACGACCCGTCCGTCCAGCTTGCCCATGAGGCCTCCTCAGCCCAGGAGGGGCGCGACCTGTGCCCCGAACAACCCGATCTGCTCGATGAGTTCGGCCCGGCTCCGGCTGCGGAACCGCACCTGGACCTGGTCCACGCCCATCGCCCGGTAGGCCCGCAGCGACGCGGCGATCTCCTCCGGTGTCCCGGTGAGGGTCCGCCGCCCGACCTCCCAGCCGGCCCGCCCGACGTACAGCGGCTCGGCGATGGCGCCGACGGTGCAGGGCGCCCCGACGCCCGCCTCCTCCCGCAGCCGCCGCAGCCGGGCGATCTGCGCGGGCAGCCGCTCCCGCGGATCCCCCTGCGGCAGCCAGCCGTCGCCCTTGAGCGCGGCCCGGCGCACGGCGGCGGGCGAGGAGCCGCCGACCCACAGCGGGACCTCCGGCTGCGCGGGCCGCGGCCGCTGCCCCAGACCGCCGAAGTCGTAATGCTTCCCGTGGTGTTCGGGGAACTCCTCGGGCCCGAGGGCGGCCCGCAGGGCGTCGATCACCTCGTCCAGCACCGCCCCCCGCCGCTCGAAGTCCGCCCCGAGCACCTCGAACTCCTCCCGTACGTGCCCGGCCCCGACCCCGAGGATCAGCCGGCCGCCGGAGAGGTGGTCGAGGGTGGCGTACTGCTTGGCGGTGAGCAGGGGATGGCGCAGGCCCACGACCGCCACGTGGCTGAGCAGGCGCACCCGCTCGGTCACGGCGGCGAGGTGGGCGAGGGTGGCGACGGGGTCGTACCAGACCGTGCCCATCGCCGGGGCGAGCCGGCGCGGGATCGCCACGTGGTCGCAGACGGCGAGGTAGTCGAACCCGGCGCCGTCCACGGCCCGCGCGAGCGCCACCAGGTCCGCCGGCCCGGCGCCCGCCTCCCAGCCTTCCGCGAACAGGGCGCTCTGCGCCTGCACGGGCAGCTGGATGCCGTACGCCAGGGCACTCACCGCCAGAGCCCTTCGGGGGTGAGCCCCAGCAGCTCGATGGCGTTGCCGCGGACGATCCGCTCGACCACGTCCGCCGGCAGATGCCCCATCTGCGCCTCGCCGACCTCCCGGGACTTCGGCCAGGTGGAGTCGGAGTGCGGGTAGTCGGTCTCGTACAGGACGTTGCCGGCGCCGATGGAGTCGAGGCTGCGCAGGCCGAAGGCGTCGTCGAAGAAGCAGCCGTAGACATGCCCGGCGAAGGTCTCGGACGGCGGCCGGGTGACCTTGTCGGCGACCCCGCCCCAGCCCCGGTTCTCCTCCCACACGACGTCGGCGCGCTCCAGGATGTACGGAATCCAGCCGATCTGACCCTCGGCGTACATGATCCTGAGGTTGGGGAAGCGCTCGAACTTGCCGCTCATCAGCCAGTCGACCATCGAGAAGCAGCAGTTGGCGAAGGTGATGGTGGAGCCGACGGCGGGCGGGGCGTCTGCCGAGGTGGAGGGCATCCGGCTGCTGGAGCCGATGTGCATGGCGACGACCGTGCCGGTCTCGTCGCAGGCGGCGAGGAACGGATCCCAGTCGTCACCGTGCACGGACGGCAGCCCGAGGTGCGGGGGTATCTCGGAGAAGGCGACCGCCCGCACGCCGCGCGCGGCGCTGCGCCGGACCTCCGCCGCGGCCAGCTCGGCGTCCCACAGCGGTACGAGGGTGAGCGGTATCAGCCGGCCCTGCGCCTTGGGCCCGCACCACTCCTCCACCATCCAGTCGTTGTAGGCGCGCACGCACAGCAGGGCGAGGTCCTTGTCGGCGGCCTCGGCGAAGGTCTGCCCGCAAAAGCGCGGGAAGGTCGGGAAGCAGACGGCGGACTGCACATGGTTGACGTCCATGTCGGCGAGCCGGGCGGGCACGTCGTACGACCCGGGCCGCATCTGCTCGTAGGTGATGACTTCGAGCTTGACCTCGTCCCGGGCGCAGCCGACGGCGGTGTCCAGCCGGGTGAGGGGCCGGCGCAGGCCCTCGTACACCCACCAGTCGCCGAGGGGACCGTCCGAACTGCCCGGTTCGCCCATGACGGGCCTGAAACGCCCGCCCAGGAAGGTCATCTCCTTGACCGGCGCGCGCACGATCCGGGGCCCGGCGTCCAGGTATCTCCTCGGCAGCCGGTCCTGCCAGACGGCGGCGGGCTCCACGGTGTGGTCGTCGACGGAGATGATCAGCGGGAACTGTGTGGTCTCCATGTCCCTCACGGTAGCGCCGATCTGACGACCCGTCAGCTATCGTGTGCGGACGGGACGCGCGCGAGGACGGTGTGAGGGCTTTGCGGAGTGAGGTGTGAGGGCTTTGTGCACTGAAACCCACCACCCTGTGATCGGCGTCTCCCACGGCTGACGGAACCTGCCCGAACAAGGCAAACTGACGGGGTTGTTCGTAATGCCGAGGGGGACGAACGCATGGACGGTGGGCCGCGAGTGCCTGAGCAGCGGCGTCCCGGATCCGTGACCGTCACGGACGCGCAGGCGCTGCGCTTCGGCGTGCTCGGTCCGGTGCGGGCCTGGCGCGGCAAGGAGCAGCTCAGCACGGGCTCCCCCCAGCAGCGCGCCCTGCTGGCCGCCCTGCTGCTGCGCGAGGGCCGTACGGCTACGGCGGCGGAGCTGATCGACGCCCTCTGGGGCGGCGAGCCCCCGCCCCAGGCACTGGCGGCGGTACGCACCTACGCGTCCAGGCTACGGAAGATCATGGACCCCGGAGTCCTGGTCAGCGAGTCCGGCGGCTATGCGATCCGCGGGCTGGGCGAGGGTGCCCTGGACCTGGTGACCGCACAGGACCTCGCGGCCCAGGCGGAGAAGGCACGCGCCGCCGGCGACCTGTCCCGGGCCCGCGAGCTGCTGAACCAGGCCTTCGGCATCTGGGACGGCGAGGCCCTGGCCGGCGTCCCCGGCCCGTACGCCGAGACCCAGCGGGTCCGCCTGGAGGAATGGCGCCTGGTCCTGCTGGAGTCCCGCCTCGACATGGACCTGGAGCAGGGCTGCCACGCGGAGGCGGTCTCCGAGCTGACCGCCCTGACCGCCGCGCACCCCCTGCGCGAGCGCCTGCGCGAACTGCTGATGCTGGCGCTGTACCGCAGCGGCCGCCAGGCGGAGGCCCTCGCGGTCTACGCCGACACCCGGCGCCTGCTGGCACAGGAGCTGGGCGTGGATCCGCGCCCCGGCCTGCGGGAGCTGCAGCAGCGCATCCTCCAGGCGGACCCGGCGCTGGCGGAGCCGCCGTCGCCCGCGGCGGAGCCCACGCCGGTCCAGGTCCGTCCGGCCCAACTCCCCGCTTCGGTCCCGGACTTCACCGGCCGGGCCGCTTTCGTGTCCGAACTGAGCGAGGTGCTGGCGTCCGCGTCGGAGTCCCCGGACGCCGACGGCCGGGTGATGGCGGTCTCGGCGCTGGCGGGCATCGGCGGCGTGGGCAAGACGACCCTGGCCGTGCATGTGGCCCACCGGGCGCGCACGGCCTTCCCGGACGGCCAGCTGTACGTCGACCTCCAGGGCGCGGGCCCTCGCCCGGCGGAACCGGAGACGGTGCTGGGTTCGTTCCTGCGGGCGCTCGGCACGGCGGACTCGGCGATACCGGACTCGCTGGACGAACGCGCGGCCCTCTACCGCTCGGTCCTCGACGGCCGCCGGGTCCTGGTCCTGCTGGACAACGCGAAGGACGCGGCCCAGGTCAGGCCCCTGCTGCCGGGCACGGAGGGCTGCGCGGCCCTGGTCACCTCCCGCGTCCGCATGGTCGACCTGGCCGGGGCGCACCTGGTGGACCTGGACGTGATGTCCCCGGAGGAGGCGCTGGCGCTCTTCACGAAGATCGTCGGCGAGGAGCGGGTGGCGGCGGAGCGCGAGTCCGCCCTGGACGTGGTGGCGGCCTGCGGCTTCCTGCCTCTGGCCATTCGCATCGCAGCCTCCCGCCTGGCGGCCCGCCGCACCTGGACGGTCTCGGTGCTGGCGGCGAAGCTCGCGGACGAACGCCGCCGCCTGGACGAACTCCAGGCCGGCGACCTGGCGGTCAAGGCCACCTTCGAACTGGGCTACGGCCAGCTGGAGCCGGCCCAGGCCCGGGCCTTCCGCCTGCTGGGCCTGGCCGACGGCCCGGACATCTCCCTGCCGGCGGCCGCGGCGGTCCTGGACCTCCCCGCGGAGGACACGGAGGACCTCCTGGAAGCCCTGGTGGACACGTCGCTGCTGGAGTCCGCGGCGCCCGGCCGCTACCGCTTCCACGACCTGGTCCGGCTCTACGCGCGGGCTTGCGCGGAACGGGACGAGCAGCCGCCGGGCGTGGGGGCACCTCCCACGCCTTTCGGGCAGTGGGGGAGGGAGGCCGCGATGTCGCGGCTGCTGGACTTCTATCTGGCTACGGCGGCCCAGGTGTACGCGATCGAGCGGCCGGGGGATCGGCTGGTGGACCACCTGGAGAAGACCGAGTATCCGGGGCTGAGATTCGAGGACCGGCATCGGGCCCAGGACTGGCTGTACGCGGAGGCGGTCTGCCTGCTCGCCTGCGTACGGCAGTCCGCCGACGGAAGCACGCTGCGGCGCGCGATCGATCTCCTGTGGGCGTCCGTCGACCTTGCCGAGTCCGGCGCCAACTCCAGGGAGTACGAGGCGTCCGCCGCCGCCCTGCGGAGGGCCGCGCAGGCAGCGGGCGACGTGGGTGCCGAGGCCAGAGCCTCGGTCGTGCTGAGCAATGCGCGACTGTTCTCCGGGGTGTTCGAGCAGGCGTACCGCGAGGCCTTGGAGGCGTTCCAGCTCGCCGAAACGGCCCAGGATCCGCTGCCGTCCTGCTGGGCGGCGAACGTGCTGGGCAGCACGGCGTTCTACCAGAACCGGCACGACGACGCCGAAGTCTATTTCAGCCAGGCCATCGAGAAGTTCCGCAGCTGCGGCGACCTCGCGGGCACGGCGGCCGCCCTGTGCAACCTGTCGCGTCTGCACCTGGCGACGGACCGAGCCGACACCGCGGTCGTCCTCGCCCGTCAGGGCACGGACATCTACCAGGAACTCGGCCATACCCTCAGGGGAGCGAACGGGCGCTACGCGTTCGGCATGGCCCTCGGCAAGACCGGCCAGCACGGCAGCGCGACCGAGCAGCTGGAAGAGGCGCTGCGCGTCTTCCGCGACAGCCGTCAGCGGCTGTGGGAAGGCATGACGCTCTGCCGGCTCGCGGAGGTCGACCTGGACGCCCGCAAACCGGCCCAGGCCGCGAGCAACGCCGAGACGGCGCTGACCGTCCTGCGGGGCATCGGAGGCGAATGGCGCCGCGGCCACGTTCTGACCGTGCTGGGCAGAGCCCTGAACGGTATCGGCCACTCCGGCCGGGCCCAGGTCTGCTGGCAGGAAGCCCTGGAGATCTACGAGAACCTGAACTCCCCGGAGGCCGCCGTGGTCCTCAAACTCCTGACACCCGTGGCGGCCGCCTGAGCCTCTGCGGGGACGTTCATCGTTCGTTTATCGCGGCCCGGCATTCTCCTGGTTGTCGATCCGTCGCGTCGGGGGGCAGACGGACCGCTGTGAGGGTCGCCGCCATCGGGGGATTAGGGTTGGGCGGCCCGAGTGGCCCGCCCGGCCGTCCTCGGGGGAATGACCGGGCGGGCCCTCACGCTCCACACGATCCACCCATCGGGGAGGCACCATGAGCAACGCCGAGAACAACACGATCGTCCAGCCGGACAACACGCACGTCACCGACGCTCCGGCGGGCGGGACGGTCAAGCCGCTCAACACCCACGTCACCGACGCTCCGGCGGACGGGACGGTCAAGCCGCTCAACACCCACGTCACGGACGTCGAGGCAGTGGCCGCCGACGGCACGGCGACTCCGGACAACACCCACGTCACGTCCGAGCCCGCCTGATCCGAAGACCGACGGGGGAACCGGCCGCGACGGCACCGAGGGGGAGCCGTCGCGGCCGAGGTGTGTCCGGGGGCGGACCTCAAGGGCTGGTCAGCGGTACACCTTCACGTAGTCCGCCTGCATGGTGATCGGTGTCGAGCCGGTGGGCGCGGGGTGGTACTGGCCGGCGCTGACCGACAGGTTGAGGATCAGGTACGCGGAGAACGTGCTGCCCACCCCGTGGCCGTCGGAGTAGACCTTCTTGCCGTTGACGTACCAGTCCACCGAGTTGGCGCCGTAATGAGTGCCTATGGTCACCCACTCGCCGGGCTTCACCGCACCGGAGTCGGTGTAGTAGTCCGAGCCGGAGGTGATGTGGTTGGTCAGCTCCAGCAGGTTGGGGTGGTCCGGGTGGTACTCGAAGGAGTCGATCTCGCCGTTGCCGTCCTTCCAGGTCCACAGGGCCGGCCAGGCGCCGGTGCCGGAGGACAGCTTGACCCGTGTCTCGGCGTAGTCGCCGGTCTTCACCTGGAAGCCCTCGCTGGAGCGCTCGGTGGTGAGCAGGCCCGTGGTCCAGGCCTGCTTGCCGTTCTCCAGGGTGTGCGAGGAGGGCTGTGCGGTGAACGTGGCGACACCGTTCGAGGCCGTGACGTCGGCCGGGTCCAGCCAGTCGAGCTTGTTGTCGTCCGGGTTGTGGTTGCCGTAGTGGTACGACGAGGACTTGTCGCCGACCCACTTCGAGCCCCAAGCTATGCCGCTGGAGAAATTGTCCGACCAGACCACGGACTGGCCGGGGATCGGCGAGCCGCCGGACGGCGACGGGGCCGGGGTGGGCGTGGGTGTGGGTGCCGGAGTGGTCGAGCCTGAGGCGACGGTCAGCCGGTGCGACGGCAGGTTGTGCCAGGCCCCGCCGGAGTCCTGCCAGAAGCCGAAGATCGTGTACGCGCCGGCCGACAGCGACTGCCGGGCGCTGGTGAAGTGCACGCCACTCGGACAGATTCGGACATTCGAGGCGTTGCCCGGGAAGTCCAGATTGTGGCCGGAGGCGTCACGGACGCCGACACCGAGCGTCTTGGCCGTGAAGCAGCTGGAGGAGTGCACGGTCAGCTGGGCCGAGCCGGCGACGCCCGCGGTCATCGCGGTCGGGGTCAGGCTGTCCTGGGTGACGGAGGTGGCGGCGGAGGCCTGAGTGGCGAACGGCAGGAGCAGCAGCGCGGCGGCTGTGCCGACCACGCCCAGGCGGGCAGGAGATATGGAAGGGCGCATGGTGGGGGCTTCCTCAACGGCGCCTGCGGGGGGAGTTCGTCGTGGGGACCACGGTCCCGTCCCGCAGGACTCGGCGTCCCGGCGACTGAGGCCGCCCGGGAGGACCCCCGAAGGCTAGGCAGATGCGCCGTGCACGTACAACGAGATGTGACTCACACCAGGTGATCAACAGCGCGTCGAGGCAAGGCCGTTCAAGATCGCCCCCTCACCTCCTCCCTGTCCCCCGCAGCACCCCCTTGATCACCTTCCCGCTGGCGTTGCGGGGCAGTTCCGCCACGAACTCGACCGTCCTCGGCACCTTGTAGTTCGCCATCTCTCGCCGCGCCCAGGCGATCAGGTCGTCCGAGGTCAGGGTCGAGCCCGGCCCGCGCACCACGAACGCCTTGGCGACCTCTCCCAGCCGGGCGTCCGGGACGCCGATCACGGCGGCCTCCCGCACATCCGGGTGGACGCCCAGCAGTTGCTCGATCTCCGCCGGGTAGGCGTTGAAGCCGCCGACGATGAACATGTCCTTGATACGGTCCGTGATGCGCAGGTTGCCCGCCGTGTCCAGGACACCCACGTCGCCCGTGCTCAGCCAGCCCTTCGCGGAGATCACCTCGGCGGTGGCCCCGGCGTCCTCGTGGTAGCCGCGCATCACGTTGAAGCCGCGGACCAGGATCTCGCCCGGTGTGCCGGCAGGCACCGGAGCGCCAGAGGCGTCCACCACCCTCACCTCCGTGCCGGGGATCGCCCGCCCCGACGTCGACGCGATCACCGACGGGTCGTCGCCGCGCCGGCACATCGTGACGATGCCGCTCGCCTCCGAGAGGCCGTACGCCGTGAGGACCGTCTCCACCCCCAGCTCCCCCCTCAGCCGCTCCACCAGCCGCAACGGCACCACCGCCGCGCCCGTCACCACCAGCCGCAGCGCCGAGAGGTCGTGCGCGTTCCTGGAAGGGTGGTCCAGCAGCGACTGGTGGAGGGTCGGCGGGCCCGGCAGCACCGACACCCGTTCCGCCGCGATGTTCGCCAGTGCCGTCTCCACGCTGAACACCGGCTGCGGAATCATCGTCGCGCCCCGCATCAGGCAGGCGATCACCCCGGCCTTGTAGCCGAAGGTGTGGAAGAAGGGGTTGATGATGAGGTAGCGGTCCGTGGGGCGCAGGCCTGCCAGCTCCGACCAGATCGCGTACGCCCGCAGGGTCTGCTCGTGTGTGATCACCGCGCCCTTGGGGCGGCCCGTCGTACCCGATGTGTAGACGATGTCCGACACGGACCGGCCCGCCAACTCGGCTGCGCGGTCCCGCACTTCGGCCGCCGATACCCCCTCCCCTTGCGCCAGGAACTCCTTCCAGGTGCGGAAGTCCGGCGGCGCGTCCTCCGACAGGACCACCACCTGCTCCAGCTCCGGCAGTCCGGGCAGCGGGCCCCGGCCGTCCGACGCCCCCTGACCCGCCGCCCGGCGCAGGGACGCCACGTACGACGTGCCCAGGAAGGTGCCCGTGACGAAGAGCAGCCGGGTGCCGCTGCGGCGCAGCACCTCCGCCGCCTCCCCGCCCTTGAAACGGGTGTTCAGGGGGACCAGGACCGCGCCCGCCGAGACCGCGCCGAGGGCCGCCACGATCCAGTCCAGGGAGTTGGGCGCCCAGACCGCGACCCGGTCGCCCGCCGCCACACCGCTCGCCAGGCAGGCCGCCGCCGCGTGCTCCACCCGCGCGCCCAGTTCGGCGTACGTGATCCTCGTACGGCCCTCGACCACGGCCTCGGCGTCCGCGTACCGCTCGGCCGACCACCGGACCAGGTCGGGGATGGTCTCCCAGTCGCTCATAGCAGGCCCCCTGCACCACGTAGCTGACTGTCCGTCAGATTAGCTGTAATCTGACGACCTGTCAGGAGAGGGGGACACCATGGCAGGTACCGGGCTGAAGGACGCCACCGCCATCGTCGGGATCGGGCAGACCGCGTTCGCCAGGCGGCTTGCGGAGGACGAGAAGACGCTCGCCTGCCGGGCCGTGCTCGCGGCGCTGGAGGACGCGGGGATCGCGCCCGGCGAGGTCGACGGCCTCGCCTCCTACACCATGGAGGAGACCGACGAGGTCGAGCTGGCGAAGGCCGTGGGGTTCGGGGATCTGACCTTCTTCGGCAAGGTGGGGTACGGAGGCGGCGGTTCCTGCGCCACCGTCGCGCACCTCGCCGCCGCCATCGCCGCGGGACAGGCCACGGTCGGCGTCGCCTGGCGGTCGCGCAAGCGGGGCAGCGGGCCCCGGCCGTGGAACAACACCAGCGTGCAGCTGCCCACTCCGGCCCAGTGGACCCGGCCCTTCGGGCTGCTGCGGCCCGCCGACGAGATCGCCATGCTGGCCCGGCGGTACATGCACGAGTACGGGGCCACCCGCGACCATCTCTTCAACGTCGCCCTCGCCTGCCGCAACCGGGCCAACCAGAATCCGGCCGCCGTGATGTACGAACGGCCGCTGACCCGCGAGATGTACATGACCTCGCGGTGGATCAGCGAGCCGCTGTGCCTCTTCGACAACTGCCTGGAGACGGACGGGGCACTCGCCTGCGTGATCGTCGGGCGGGAGCGGGCCCGGGACTGCCGCCGCGCCCCCGTCTACGTCCACTCCGCCGCCCAGGGACTGCCCGCCCAGCACCACGGCATGGTCAACTACTGGAACGACGACCCCCTCACCGGGCCCGCCTGGACCGCCGCCCGGCACCTGTGGAAGCACGCCGACCTCACCCCGGACGACGTGGACGTCGCCCAGATCTACGACGCGTTCACAGCCCTTGTCCCGCTCTCCCTGGAGGGGTACGGCTTCTGCGGGCGCGGTGAGGGCGGGGCCTTCACCGAGCAGGGGGCCCTGGAGATCGGCGGGCGGCTGCCCCTCAACACCGGTGGCGGCGGGCTCAGCGAGGCCTATGTGCATGGCTTCAACCTCATCAACGAGGGCGTGAAGCAGCTGCGCGGCACCAGCACCGCGCAGGTGCCGGGTGCCGCCACCTGTCTGGTCACCGCCGGCGAGGGTGTCCCCACCTCCGCTCTCCTCCTCAGGAGCTGATCATGCTGACCCCGCTCACCGACACCGACGGCGCGCCCTTCTGGGAGTACGCGGCCCGCGGTGAACTGCGCGTCCAGGCCTGCGCCGACTGCCGTGAACCCCGCTTCCCGCCCCGGCCCTGCTGCCCGCACTGCCAGTCCTTCGCGAGCGAGTGGCGGCCGGTGTCGGGGCGCGGGCGCGTGTGGTCGTACGTCGTGCCGCATCCACCGCTGCTGCCCGGGTACGCCGAGCAGGCGCCGTACAACGTGGTCGTGGTGGAGCTGGAGGACGCCCCGCGGATCCGGCTCGTCGGCAATGTGGTGAGCCGGGCCGGGGCGGGGCTCGACTCCGTCGCCCCGGGGCGCCTCAGGGTCGGCGCCCGGGTGCAGGTCGTCTTCGGCGACGGCGGGCTGCCGCAATGGGTGCTGGCGTGAGCACCGTACGGGTGGAGGCCGACCAGGACAGCGGGGTCGCCGTCGTCACCCTGGACCGGCCCGAGCGGCTCAACGCCGTCGATCTGGAGATGGTGCGGGAACTGACCGGCGTGTGGCGGGCGTTGCGGTTCGACGACACCGTGCGGGCCGTCGTGCTCACCGGAAGCGGGGAGCGGGCGTTCTGCACCGGGATCGACCGGGACGTCGTCGTGCCGCAGCCCTCGTCGCCGTACATGCTGGACGATCCGCTGCTGGCCATCGGGCCCAAGGCGAACGACCTGTGGAAGCCCGTCGTGGCCGCCGTGCGCGGCATGGCCTGCGGGGGTGCCTTCTATCTGCTGGGCGAGAGCGAGTTCGTCGTCGCCGACCCGACGGCCGAGTTCTTCGATCCGCACACCACCTACGGCATGGTCAGCGCCTTCGAGTCGATGCTGATGGCCGCGCGGATGCCGTACGGGGAGGCGGCCCGGATGATGCTCATGGGGACCGCCGAGCGGATCTCCGCCCGGCGGGCCCACGAGATCGGGCTCGTCTCCGAAGTCACCGAGGAGGGCGGGGCGTTGGCCGCAGCGGTGCGCTGTGCCGCCGTCGTCGCCGGGTATCCGCCGCAGGGGGTGCAGGGGACGGTGCGGGCGCTGTGGGCGGCGAAGGAGGCGGCGCGTGCGCAGGCGTTCGCGCAGGCGCCGCATCTCGTCGCGCTCGGCAATCTGCCGGCCGAGCGGCAGGCGGAGCTGTTCGGGAACAGGGGCCGTACGGAGCCACGGACACGGTGAGTGACCGCGTGGCGGGGGACGCGTGCCGGGGGTAGCGTCAGCCCTGGGACGGCCGCCGTCTGGAGCCCTTCCGTGACACACCGGTACGACGGCCGTCGCACCACCTCATGCGGTGCGTGCGGTCCCCGTCCCCTTCTCCGCGTCCAGCGCGTACACGCACCGGTCCTTGCTGCACGCGTACACCACTCCGTCCCTGACCACCGGGGAGCCGGTGATCTCGCCGCCCGTGGCCAGCTTCCACCTGAGCCGGCCGTCGTCGGCCTTCAGGGTGTACAGCAGATGGTCGGTGGAGCCGAAGTGGATACGGCCCTCCGCCACGGCCGGCGCGCCCACGACGTCGCCGCCCGCCTGGAAGCGCCACTTGGGGGTGCCGGTGACCGCGTCCAGGGTGTACAGGCCCTTGCCGCTGCCGACATGGACGTGTCCGGCCGCCACCAGCACCGGTTCGATGGAGGAGCGGGCCTCCGTCGCGATGCGCCAGCGGTCACGGCCGTCGGTGGCGTCCAGGGCGTACACGGTGCCCAGGTAGTCCGCCAGGTAGACACCGCCGCCCGTCACCGCCGGGCCCGGGGCGAAGGCCGGCGGGCAGAGGAAGACCGCCGGCGCCTCGAAGTGCCAGCGGACCATCCCGCTCGCCGCCTCGATGGCGAGGACCCGGGTGCCGGCGGAGACGTAGACATAGCCGTCGGGGGCCGGGGCGAGCCGGACGGGCACCCCGCCGCAGGAGGCCGCGTCGCCGACCGGGTACGACCAGCGCTCCTCGCCGGTGCGGGCCTCCAGGGCGCGCAGCCGGGCGTCCTGCCAGACGTAGACCGTGCCGTCGTGGACGAGGGGCCCGGCCTCGGGCGACTCGAAGTCGGTCTGGCAGCCGGCGATCTCCCACAGCTTCTGCCCGTTCGACGCCTCCCAGGCCTGGACGCCGCCGCCGCGGGTGCCGGTGACGACCGTGCCGTGGTCGGCCTTCAGGCAGTACACCCAGGCGTCCGTGGACAGCCGCCACAGGTCGCTGCCCTCGCGGGCGTCCAGGGCGAACAGGGTCGGGCCGTCGGAGGCGTGGATACGGCCGTCCGCCACCGCCATCGACCAGGCGACGTCCCTGGTCTTGAAGCGGCGCCGGCCGGTGGCCACGTCCAGGGCGTGCACCTCGAAGGAGGTGACGTAGACCAGGTCGCCGTCGACGGCCGGGGTGCCCCAGACCTCGTTGGACATACGGAACCGCCAGGGCCGCCAGCCGCTCGCCGGCTCCGGGGGCGCGGGCGGGGCGGAGGGTACGGCGGGGTCGGCGCCGTTGACGCCGGGGCGGGGGCGGGACCAGCTGGCGACCAGGCCGGCCTCCGGCGGGGGTGCCTTGACGGCGGCGGCGCGGGCGTCGGCGACGCGCGGGCCGGGACCGATGGGCACCTGGGCACCGGCCAGTCGGACCGGGCCGGTGTCGGGGGCGCCGACCGGGACGGGCGGGTCGTACGGCGGCGGCGGGGGCATGGCCGAGCGGCCGCCGCTCCTCGGGCCGCCGGTCGTGACCGGGGCGGGCTTGGCCGCGGGGCGGCCGCCGCGGCGGGACTCGATGAGGGCGACGGCCTTCTCGGGCAGCCAGGCGGAGGCGGTGCCGCTGTCGTCGGAGCCGGACCCGAAGAGATGCGGCGCCAGCTGGGCCTGCAGGTCGGCCGGGGAGGGGCGGCCCGCGGCCTCCATCTGCATGCAGACCTCGATGAGCGGACGCAGCTCGTCGGGCAGGCCGGTGAGGTCCGGGCCCTCGCGCAGCAGCATGAAGACCGTCTCGACCGGGTTGGCGCCGTGGAAGGGCGGATGGCCGGTCGCCGCGAAGACCAGCATCGAGCCGAGCGAGAAGACATCGCTGGCGCCGGTGACGCTGCGGGAGTCCTTGGCCTGCTCGGGGGACATGTAGGCGGGGGTGCCGACGGCGACGTTCGTCATGGTCAGGCGGGTGTTGGAGACACCGGAGGCGATACCGAAGTCGATCACCCGCGGGCCGTCCTCGACCACGAGGACGTTGGACGGCTTCAGGTCGCGATGGACCAGCCCCGCGCCGTGGATGGACTGCAGGGCTTCCGCCACTCCCGCGGCGAGCCAGCGCACGGCCTGGGCCGGCAGCGGCCCGCAGTCGTTCACTATCTCCTCCAGGGAGGGCGCGGGGACGTACGCGGTCGCGAGCCACGGCACGGCGGCGCGCGGGTCGGCGTCGACGACGGCCGCCGTGTAGAAGCCGGAGACCGCGCGGGCCGCCTCCACCTCACGGGTGAAGCGGACGCGGAAGAGCTGGTCCTCGGCCAGCTCGGTGCGCACCGTCTTGATCGCCACGCGCCGGCCGGACGCCGAGCGCGCGAGATAGACCAGCCCCATGCCGCCGGCGCCCAGCCGGCCCAGCACCTCGAACGGCCCGATCCGCCGCGGATCGTGCTGTGTCAGCTGATCCACCACTTGCCTGCCACCTCCCCGTACGAGCCGCGCCATCTCATATATGTACGCGACCGAAGTGCAGCGTCTCACCACCGCACCGCCGTGGCGGCACGCACCCCGATTCTTCCTGGCCGGGCGCCCGGTTGCGAACCCAGTGACATTAAGGGTGTCTCACGCCAAAGCAGACCAAAATGGACGGTTCAGCGCTGCAACAGTGCGAAAGACGCCCCCTGATTGTCGGTGACGACGCTCACTCGTCCGTACGACGTGTCGAAGGGTGGCGCCTGCACCCGGCCGCCGAGCCGCTGTACGCCCCCCAGAGCGCCGTCCAGGTCGGCGACCCGGAAATGGGTGAGGAAGTGCGGGGGCATCTCGGCCGGGAAGACCTCGGTGACGTGCGCCCGGCCGAAGTCGGGCTCGGCACCCGCCCCGAACAGGGCGTCATGAAAGAGGGAGCCGTAGAAGGTGTTGGCGGCGGCCGTGTCCCGGGTGTACAGCTCGGCCCAGACGAAGGTGCCGGGCTCGTGCCGCCGCCCGAAGCCCCGGTGGGAGCCCGCCTGCCACAGCCCGAACACCGCGCCGCCCGGGTCGGCGGCGAGGGCGGCGACCCCGAGGTCGCCCACCGGGAACGGGGCCATGACCAGCTGGCCGCCGGTCGCGGTGATCCGCCGGCCGAGGGCCTCGGCATCCGGCGTGGCGAAGGAGACGGTCCAGACGGTGGGCATACGGCCGTCCAGCTTGGGGGCCAGTGAGGCGACCGGCGCCCCGCCCAGCCGGGCCCACACCGAGGCACCGTACGCGTCCTCGAAGGTCCACCCGAAGAGCGCACCGTAGAACCGCTTGCCCGCCTCGACGTCGGCGAGCTGGGCGTCCACCCAGCAGGGCACGCCCTCCCCATACACCTCTTCCGCCTCTTCCACCACTTCTGCCTCTACCACCTCTTCCTCTTCCCCCTCTTCATTCCCGGATGCCCTGTTTTCGGCCATGTCGTCAAAGTAACCGGGCCGCGCGCACCCCGCAGACCAGGCACACCACCCTCAGAGCACTCATGCACCCCATTTGCACTCGGCCGAATCGCGCTCCGATCACCCC
This sequence comes from Streptomyces sp. NPDC052101, assembly GCF_040680235.1. Lineage (NCBI taxonomy): Bacteria > Bacillati > Actinomycetota > Actinomycetes > Kitasatosporales > Streptomycetaceae > Streptomyces > Streptomyces sp. NPDC052101. The sequence goes on along the minus strand of NZ_JBFAWH010000003.1, from coordinate 293,846 downwards.
TCGGTAAGCTGACGGCATGACAGGACAAGTGCGTACCGTCGACGGCCGCGTGGCCGGCCGGCGTGGGCAGGCGACCCGGCAGAAGCTGCTCGACTGCCTCAGCGAGATGCTCAGCTCCTCCCCCTACCGGGACGTCAAGGTCATCGATGTCGCCCGGAAGGCGGGTACTTCGCCCGCGACCTTCTACCAGTACTTCCCGGACGTCGAGGGCGCCGTCCTGGAGATCGCCGAGCAAATGGCGACCGAGGGCGCCGGATTGACCGAACTGCTCGAAGGGCGGTCCTGGGCCGGGAAGTCCGGGTGGCAGACCGCACAGGAACTCGTGGACGGTTTCCTGGAGTTCTGGCGCAAGAACGACGCGATCCTCAGGGTCGTCGACCTCGGCGCGGCCGAGGGGGACAAACGGTTCTACAAGATCCGGATGAAGATCCTGAACTCGGTGAACAACTCCCTCGCGGAGTCCATCGCCCAGTTGCAGGCCAAGGGCAGGGTCGACCAGGACGTGAACCCGGCGGCGGTGGCCGGCTCGCTGGTCGCCATGCTCGCGGCCGTGGCCGCACACCAGAAGGGCTTCTCGTCCTGGGGTGTGAAACAGGCCGAACTGAAGCCGAACCTGGCGCTGTTGGTCCACCTGGGCGTGACCGGAAAGAAGCCGAGCAAGTAACACACGCCTCTTCACCCGGCGTTCCGGTTATCCCAAGTCCTGTCTGGCAGGCGGTGGTTCACCCGCGGTGAGCGGACGAACCGCCGCCTGCACTGCTGTGCACGGTCACGCGGGCAGCGGACGATCGCGTACGACATGCTTCATCACCAGCGTCGAGGTCAGCCGCTGCACTCCGGGCAGGGTCGCGAGCCGCTCGTCGTACAGCCGCTGGAAGGCGGCGAGGTCGGCGGTGGCGATGCGGAGCAGATAGTCGGGCTCGCCGAACAGCCGCTGGGCGTCGAGGACGTGCTCCAGCTCGCCGACCGCCCGCTCGAACTCGGCGACCGTGTCCCGGTCCTCCTGCCGCATGGACACGAAGACCAGCGCCTCGAAGTTCAGCCCGAGGGCGGCCGCGTCCACGACCGCCCGGTACCCCTGGATGGCCCCGGACCGCTCCAGCTCCCGCAGCCGCCGGTGGCACGGCGAGACACTCAGCCGAACCCGCGCGGCCAGCTCGGTCACGGTCAGCCGCCCGTCCTGCTGCAGCTCAGCAAGGATTTTCCGGTCCATCTCATCCATGAGACAGATTCTTGCTCAAAACCCCAGACAGCGAGCAAATTCCGGGAACACTTTCGGGCCATTCACGCCTAATGTCCCCTGTATGGACTCGGGACTGCTCTTCTCCTTCCTCGCCGTGGACCTGCTGCTGGTGTGCGTACCGGGCGCCGACTGGGCGTTCGTCATCGCGAGCGCCCTGCGCGACCGCTCGGTGCCGCGCGCGGTGGCCGGCCTGGTCTCGGGCTACGCCCTGCACACGGCCCTGGCGACGGCGGGCCTCGCGGTCCTGGTGGCGGGCTCACCGAAGCTGCTGACCGCGCTGACGGTGGCCGGCGCCGGCTATCTCCTCTGGCTCGGCTGGAGCGTCCTGCGTCGCCCGGCGGTACCGGGGGCGGACGACACCCCGGCGCCCGGAGACGGGCGCCTCTTCCTCCGCGGCGCCACGATCAGCGGCCTGAACCCCAAGGGCCTGCTCCTCTACCTCTCCGTCCTCCCCCAGTTCCTCACCCTGCGCGGCACCCACCTGCCCGTCCCCGCCCAGACGGCGGTGCTGGGCCTGCTCCACATGGCGTGCTGCGCGGCGGTGTACCTCACCGTCGGCGCGTTGTCGCGTGCGCTGCTTTCCGCGAGGCCCGCCGCGGCTCGCGCGGTGACCCGGACGTCGGGGGCGGCGATGCTGGGGATCGGCGCGTTCTTGCTGGTGGAACGGCTGGCCACGCTGTAGCCGGGCGGGCAATCCTTTCCTGGCCCGCGCACGTATCTCTGGGTGAGCCAGGACAGGTGTCACCGGGTGAGCCAGTCACTGGGCGAGCCAGAACAGGTGTCGCCTGCCGAGCCAGGAAAGGAGAGCCCATCATGACGCTCCTGAAGAGGATGCTCCCGAAGCGTGCCGCGCTCGCCGTCGCCTCCGCCGCGCTGGTGGCCGGCACCGCGGGCCTCGCCGCCGCCCCCGCCTTCGCAGGCGGCGGCCAGCCGAACCAGTCCTGCGAGGACCAGCCCTCCCGCCCCGGACAGGCGGAGACCGCGCCCGGCTCCGCCTTCAACCCCGACGGCGTCGCGGGCAGCCACTACGCGGGCCAACAGCCCCAGAACTCCGGCAACGCCCACTCGGTCTCGCAGTACGACGTGGCCTGCGCCCGGGTTTCGTCACGCTGACCGGGGGCCCACCCTGGGCACTCCGGATAAGCCGAGAGCCGACCGCGCAGGGGCGGTCGGCTCTGTCGGTTGTCAGCGCAGGGCGGCAGCGATGCGGTGTCGGAGTTGAGGGTCGGTGATCTCGCCGATGTCACGCCAGGCGGCATCGGAGACCTCGTCGGTCTGCAGTTCGCCGATGCCGGCGGTCGTGCGGAACAGGAACCGGAAATCGAAGTGCTGGTGGGCGGGTTCGTCCTTGGCAGGGTTGGCATCGATGGGATGGACGTCGATGTGCAGCAAGATCTCGCCGTGCGAAGTGATCACGTATGGCGGGATGCCGGTTTCCTCGGTGAGCTCGCGGCCAGCGGCCTGCAGTAGGGAGTTGTCGGAGGGCTCCAGATGGCCGCCGGGCAGGAGCCATTTGCCGGTGGCGTTGTGGTGGATGTGCAGGACGCGACTGTCGGGGCCGACGAGGATCACGCCGGCGGTGACGTGGCCGGGCAGGGTCTTGCGGCTGGTGAGGTCGTGGCCGTCGCCGAGGAGGCTTCGGATGACTTCGAGTTCGGGCCTGTCGTCGGGGTACTGGTCGAGGTAGCCGGTCAGGGTGGTGCGGATGTGGTCTGCCGTGATGGCCATGGTGATCACCTGTTGAAGTAGGAGAGCCACGTCGCCGCGATGGCTTCGCGGTCGGGCGCGGGGACCTCGTGGATGCCGGGGGCGAGGTCCGCTCGGGTGAGCATCCTGATCGCGGCGAGGATCTCGGCCTGGACCAGGAAGATGAACGGCCCAACGCTTGCGCCGTGGATGAAGTTGACGGCGTTGCCGCCGTTCGCCAGATAGAAGTAGTGGCCGGTCGTCTGGTAGCGGGTGACGTGGTCGCCGACCTGTGTGCGGGTGTAGACGTCGGGGAGACCGGCGAGGTCGAGTTCGTCCTCGCCGGAGGTGACGGTGGCGACGTAGGCGCCGTTGCGCAGGTGGGAGAAGTCCTCGCCGCGCAGGGACACCGCGCCGGTGGCGCAGAGCACCAGGCCGGCCCCGGTGAGGGCGGCTTCGCGGTCGCGGGCGACGGCGAAGCCCTGGGAGAGGGCCTGGGTGCGGCGGACGGGGTCGATGTCGAAGGCGGTGACCTGCACTCCCTTGGCGTGCAGGAGGCGGGCGATCGAGCTGCCGAGCTTGCCGAATCCGATCACCAGGGCGGGGCGGCCGTGGAGGATGTCGCCGCGGTCGCGCATGACGGCTTCGGTGGAGAAGACCACGGACTGGCCGACGAGGAAGTCCTCGGGGTCCTTCAGCGGGGACCGCGCGACGGAGATGACGGGGCAGGGCAGTTTGTCGAGGTCCTCGTAGCGGCGGTGCCCGTTCTCGGTGTCCTCGATCACCCCGGCGAGGCGGCCGGTGAAGCGGCTGTGGACGGTGGTGAGAGTGGGGGCGAAGTAGCCGCCAACGTCCAGCAGGGTGACGGTTTGGTCGGCGGCCCGGGCTTCGAGGTAGTCCAGCGCGGTGGTCTCGTCGTTGAACAGGTCGCGGGTGAGGGTGTCGACCGTGTGGGACTGCTCGACCTCGCGCCGGGCGGCCGATTGGATGGACTTCGGCTTGGGCAGCACCGCTGTGAGCCGGGTCATCGCGGCGACGGCGCGGACGAACGCGGGGCGTTCGGCCAGCAGGTGCGTGACCAGAAACGAGGCAGTCTGCTCGTCCGGGGCGAACTGGGCGGCGATCCGGGCGAAGTAGGCGTCCAGCCGGGCTCGTTCGAAGTTTTCCATGGCAGTTCCCTCTCATCCGTCCATCCGGGGGCCGTGCAAGAAGTTCCAGGGGTTCAGCGGGTGCGGGCGCGTCCGAACGACGAGCAGGAGGACGGCCTCCGTGTTGTGGGCGAGCAGTGCCGTCCAGGCCGGGCGGGTGGGCGGTTGAATCTGGCGGGAGGCGCCGGGGAAGTGCAGCAGTACCTGGCTGCCGATGATCTGCAGGCACTGGCCGACGTCCGGGACGACGTCCGTGGCCCGGCCCAGTCCTCCGAAGCTGTCGGCGAGGCACCGCATGCGGGCCTCGATCACCTCGGTCGGCTGATGGCCGGTGAAGGTGGGCTGTGGGTGATCACGATGTGGACGACTTCGCCGTCGTCCGGTCCGGTGCCGGGCCAGGTCCAGGCGGCGAGTGAGACCAGCAGCCGCAGCTCGGGGCCGGTCGGGGTGAGGACCACGCTCACGCTGTCGTCCCTCCCGCGGCTTTGAAGCAGGACCAGACGATCTTCCCGATCGGGGTGCGGTCCTTGACTCCCCAGCCGTCGGCGAGCGCAGCCACCAGGACCAGACCGCGTCCGGACAGATCGGTGTCGGCGGCCTGCCGGGCCTCGGGGTGCCGGTGTCGGCTGTCGTGTACTTCCAGGCGTACGACTTCCTCGTCGGCATCGAGTCTGACCAGGAAACCGTGGTCGGCGACCGTGCCGTGGACCAGGGCGTTCGTCGCCAGTTCGGAGACGCACAGACGGATGTCCTCCACACGGTCATGAAGGCCCCACCCAGCCAGGGTCATGGTCGTGAAATCCCGTGCCTGTCCAATGGATTCGGGCCGGGCCTCAAAGAACTGTTGGTTCGTTTCGGTCATCGTGGCCTTCATGACTCGGGGTCCAGGACGCGGGTAGTTCCGGGACAGCAGCGGACCGGCCCGCTCCGGGAGACCGACGAGGGTGTGGGGCGGGCCGGGCGGACCAGCAGCAGACGTGAGCCGGCCGCCTCGATGCGCCGGCCGCGCTCGGCGGCTATGGCCTTAGGGCCCAGGTGAGACGCGGCCAGGACGACCACGCCATAGACGTCCGGCATGGCCAGCACGTCCAGCAGGCCGGTGAAGGCCGCCGAGGCGGGCCCGGCACTCACCTCGCGGTCTGAAAAGACACCGGACAGCTGCAGTTCGTGACTGCGGCAGTACTCGGTGAGCGAGTCGGTCAGCGCCTCCTGGCGGGCCTTGGAGACCCGCGCCAGCCGCAGAAAGCCGTAGACAACCGGGCCGCTGACCAGGCGATGCTCCGTGAGAGGTTCCATGCTGGGGACCGTCCAAGAGGTGGAAAAGTGGTGACGCCCCTAAGCGTGGCCGCTGCCGAACTCCTGGCCAATCACCAGCCGTTCTACTTCCGTTCCACTTTCGTCCCGCCGCCTGCACGCGTCTGCTTCGATGACTGGTGGAAGGGGGCGACGCGTGGCGACCGTGCACCACTGGACCGGCCTGGAGGCCAGGGCCCTGCGGCTCGCTCTGCGACTGAGCGTGCGGGCCTTCGCCGAGCACCTCGGCGTGGCCGTCGCGACCGTCTCCAAGTGGGAGAGCAAGCTCGCCGACACCGAGCCCAGACCCGACACCCAGGCCATCCTCGACACCGCACTCGGCCGCGCGGACGCCTCCGTCCACCTGCGCTTCGAGACACTCCTGTCGGAGATGGCCAGCGCCGTCACGAGCGCCGGACGACGCGTCACCGCCTCCGGGCCCCGGGCCTGGGAGTACGAATCCTGGGCCGACGACCTGGACCGGGTCGTGGTCGCTCTGTCCCGTCAGAACTTCGCCTTCGCCGACAACCTGCTGGGCCGCTGGCTCGGCCGGTTCAGGCCGCTGGAGCTGGACGACAAGGGCCTGTATCTGTTCGCCCGGTCCACCACCCTGCTCGGCGGCCTCAAGCGCGACCAGGGCGCCGTACTCGGCCCGCTCTCGGCCCAGCACTCCTACGCCGGGGCCCGCCAGGTCTTCACCCAGCTCGACATCCCCCGCCGCGTCGCCCAGCTCGACCTGTCCCTGGCCGTGGTCGCGGAGATGTCCGACAAGCTGGAGATCGCCGCCCGCCAGTACGAAACCCTCGCCGTCGACGACCGGCTCTCCCGCCGCGACCGCGCCAGGGCCCGGCTGTGGGTGGGAACCGCGCTGAGCAAGGACGGCAACCACGACTACGCCGCCCGTGTCATGCTGGCCGCGACCCGCGACTTCGAGGACCTGGGCGAAGTGGACGACTGGTCAGTCGCCCACCAGAAACTCGCCCTCGCTCATCGCGGGGCCGGCCAACTGGACCACGCCCTGCACTTCATCGACATCGCCCGCAGCACGGCGGCAACCGACTCGCCGATGCAACGCGTGCGGTTGGACACCGCTCACAGTCACATCCTGCTGTCCGACCCGGCCACCCGGGATGATGGGCTGCGCGTGCTCGACGACGCCGCGAAGCTGGCCGCCAAGGCCGGCCTGAGCCACCAGCTCCGCAGCATCGAGAGCATCCGGACAATGACCGAGGGGCCGGCTGGCTCCCGACGACGGTGACCAGGGAGATGCAGCGTGACGGACAACCAGCGGGCCCTCACCGAGGACCAGCGCCAGCAGGCCAAGCTGATCTGGGACTACCACCAGATGCACCACCAGGCCCGCCCGGCCGATGCCGCGATCGGCCTGGGCAGCCACGACCTCGGTGTGCCCGCGTTCTGCGCTCACCTGTATCGCGCCGGACTCTTCCCGACCCTGGTCTTCACCGGCGGCCCCAACCCCACCGCCCCCGAACGGTTCCCCCGTGGCGAGGCCGTCCACTTCCGCGAGCACGCCCTCGAACTCGGCGTCCCCGACCAGGCGATCCTGGTGGAGCCCACGGCTCGCAACACCGGCCAGAACATCACCTTCTCCCGCGAGGTGCTGGCCGACGCCGGCATCACGGTGAACACCGTGCTGCTGATCTCCATGCCGTATATGGAGCGACGCTCCTTCGCCACCGCCCGCAAACTGTGGCCCGAGGTTGACGTGACCTGTGCCTCGGAGCCACTGGAGTTCGACGACTATCTCAAGAACATCGGCGACGAGAAGCTCGTCACCGACCAGCTCATCGGCGACCTCCAGCGGGTGATCGAGTATCCCAAGCTGGGGTTCGCCATCGAGCAGGACGTCCCGGAGGACGTACATGCAGCGTACGAATCCCTCATCCGCGACGGCTTCACCAGCCGCCTCATCGCCTCCTGACCTGCCCGAGCCGGGCGGCCTGTGCGCGATCCACCAGCCGAACTTCCTGCCCCGGCTCACGACGCTGGCCAAGCTGTTCGCGGCGGACTACTGGATCGTCCTGGACGACGTGCAGTTCACCCGCCGCGACTACCAGCACCGGGCCCGCCTGACGGCCCTGGACGGCCCGGACCGGCGCCTGTGGCTGTCCATCCCCACCCACCTGCCCCGGGGGCGGCAAACGACCATCCGTGAGGCCCTGATCGCCGATGTGGACCTCGCCCGGCGACGGACCGCGGGAATGCTGCGGCAGCACTACAAATCCAGTCCCCACTGGCCCCACCTCGCCCGGGCCCTTCAGCCGGTGCTGGCCGCGTTCGACACCGGCCGGACCGCCGCTGTCGCCGAGGCCTCCACCCGCGTCCTGCTGGACCTCCTCGGTTGGCGGGGACAGATCCTCACCAGCAGCGGGTTGGCCGCCCGGCCCGGCCGCTCTGTTCGGCTCGCCGACCTTGCCGCCGCGACAGGCGCCCGCTCGTATCTCTGCGGGACCGGCGGCATGAACTATCTCGATGATGCCCCGTTCGCGGCCCAGGGCATCACGGTGACGCCGTTCCAGCCGCCGACTGCCAGTGTCTGGTCCTCCGGCCGAAGGGACAGCGCCGTCACCAGCCTCATGACGCTCGGCCCCGCCGCCCTGGCTGACGAGTTGAAGACCGTCGCCGCACGACGTCGGCCGCCTACAGAAGCGCTTCGCCGAGATCATCGCCAGCGACCACCGCCACGGCGGGCAACTCGGCTTCGAGCAGCGGGCCGCCGCACTCGTCGGCGAGGCACTGAACCTCCAGAACGCCGGGAGCCCGCACATGGCCGAGGCACAAGCCCTCGCCGAAACGTCCGGCGACCATGGCGCGCTGTGGGTGAGAACGTCACCGTCGTCGGTGCGGGGCGTGAAGCGTTGCAGTGGCCGCACTGGGCGACTTGGCCGACGCCGTGGCCACCGGACAGGACGACGGACGGGACGTGATCAGAGGGCATTCATGGGAGGAGTTGAAGGCGTGGTCAGCGACGCTGCTGTGATGCCGCCGCAGATCCGGGCTCTTCGAGATCGGCTCGGGGAAGAGGTGACGTCCTGGCTCAAGATCAGCGACCGGCGAGGCTCCTGCGCCTGGCGAGTGGAGACGGCACAGCGGACGGTCGCCCTGAAGACACTGAGCAGCGTGCCCGATCCCGAGCGGAACAAGGCTCTCGAAATCGCTGCGGAAATCCGCACGATGTCTCGCCTCGTCCAGGACGGCGCGATCGACCCTTCCTATCCCGTCGCCTCCGGATACGCCGGATGCTCCCCCTGGTCGGCGGTGGCGTGGCTTTCGGGACGACCGGTGTGGGAGGCGTTCGCCGACGCCCGGGAGAAGGACACACCCCAGGTTCGGGACCACGTACGGAAGATCACCACGACGTGGGCTTCGGGCCTCGCCCGGATGCACGCGCACGGCTGGGCACAAGGCGATGTCCAGCCCACCAACACCATCATCGGGGCGGAAAGGGCGCACCTTATCGACTATGCCCTCAGTCATCCCGTGGGAGAGGCCCATACCGGTCTTCCCTACCGGGGCGCGATCACCCACACCATGGCCCCCGAAATCGCTGCGGCCCTGCGGAGCACCGACGAGCGTGTACACGTCCCTCCCACCCCGCAGGCGGACGTATGGGCACTCGGGGCATCGCTGTTCTGGTGCTGGACGGGCCAGCGGCCCGGAGCGTACCCGCAGGACATGCCCCGCGAGGGAAAACTGAGCGTCCTGGCCGGTGCTCGTCTGCGCCCCCTGCACCGCGTACGCCCATGGCCGTGGCCGGAGTTCGAGGAGCTGCTGATCTCCTGCCTCGACGTCGACCCGCCGAGGCGTCCCACAGCCGGGGAGATCGCCGCATGGTGACTGCATGAAGACGCCCGGCGGCCAGCACGGCTACCCGTCCAACAGGCCTAACCCCCCGCGCGCGTCAGCCGAAAGACCCTGATCTCCCGGTCCACCCGCGCCTGGTACGTGGCGTACGGCGGCCAGAACACCAGAAGTGCCGTCCATGCCTCCGCCCTCTCCTCCCCCTCCAGCAACCGGGCCGTGACCGGGATGTCCCGCCCACGGCGGCTGATCGAGGCGTCCGGATGGGTGAGCAGGTTGTGGGTCCACGCCGGATGCCCGGTCCGGCCGAAGTTGGAGCCGACGAGCAGCCAGCTCCTGCCGTCGTCCTCCGGCATGCATGCGAGCGGGGTCCGGCGGGGCAGGCCGCTGCGGGCGCCGGTGGTGGTGAGGATGACCCCGGGCAGCATCTGGGCGCTGAGGAGAACGCGGCCGCCGGTGAGCCGGTGCACGGTCCGGTCGAGCGCCGGGACGACGTGCGGGGCGACCTTCGCGAAGGCGCGGGTGGAGGACACCCGCTGCACCAGGCGGACACCGAGGCCGGCCATCAGAGGGCCGCCCCGCCGCCCGCGAAGAGACCGGCGACCTCGGCGGCCCGGTCCCGCAAGCGGTGTACCGGCCCGAACAGCAACTCGTCCCCGGCCGCCCGCTTGAAGTACAGCTGCACGTCGTGCTCCCAGGTGAACCCGATCCCGCCGTGCAGCTGGACACCTTCCGCGGCGGCACACCGCAGCGCCTCCAGCGCCTGGGCAAGGGCCAGTCCGCCCGCCTTCTCCCCCTGCGCCGTCGCCCAGGCGGCGTAATACGCAGCCGACCGCGCCGCCTGCACCGTCACATAGGCATCGGCCAGCCGGTGCTTCACCGCCTGGAAGGAGCCGACCGGACGCCCGAACTGCTCGCGCCGGCCGACGTATTCCACGGTCCGCTCCAGCACCCGGTCGGCCGCCCCGACGGCCTCGCAGGCGAGTACGGCGGCGACCCGGTCCCCGAGTGCGGCGAGGGCGGACAGTACCGCCGTGTCCCTCGTGTCCGTGTCCGTGTCAACATCCGCGTCCGCATCCTTTTCGCCCAGCAACTCGGCGTGTACGTCGCGGAGTTGGACGCGACCCTGTGGACGGGTGGTGTCGAGCGCGGTCTGCCGGGTCCGTACGACGCCGGGCGCGTCCCCCGCCACCAGGAACAGCCGGGTCCGGGACCGGGCGAAGCCCCCGGTGTGCGCGGCGACGAGCAGCAGCCCCGCGCTGTGTCCGTCCAGCACCTGGTCGACCTGCCCGTACAGCAGCCAGTCGCCGTCGGCGCGCCGGGCCTGGACCCCGCCGGCCCGGCCGCCGCCCGCCGCAAACCCGGAATTGCCACAGGTCAGGGCCAGGGCCGTGGCGAGGGCCGGGCCGGGGACGGCGAGCGCTGCGGTCAGGGTGCCGGTGGCCAGCCGGGGCAGCAGTTCGGCGCGCTGCGCCTGCGTTCCGAGGGCGAGGATCAGCGGGGCGGTGAGGACGGAGGTGGCAAGCAGCGGGGAGGGGGCGAGGGCCCGGCCGGTCTCCTCGCAGGCCAGGGCCAGTTCGGTGAGCGAGCAGCCGACACCGCCGTACCGCTCGGGCAGGGCCAGCCCCGGCAGGCCGAGCTGGTCGGCGAGGGCGGACCACAGGAGGGGGTCGTGTCCGGCGGGGCTGTCGACGGCGGTCCGCAGCTCCGGCGGGCCGCACCGCTTGTGCAGCAGCTCGCGCAGGGTGCGGCGGATCTCGTCCTGCTCGGCGGTGAGGCGCGTGTCCATGGCCTTCCCTCCATATCTGACGGTGCGTCATATTAGGAGGGCCGCAGCGATATGCCCAGGGGGAGGAGCCCTTCATGAGTCGTGGAAGCCGGAAAGTCGCCGTGGTCGGCGTGGCCCTCTCCGACTGCGGACGCGTGGATGACGCCACCGCCTACACGCTGCACGCGCAGGCCGCCCGCCGCGCCCTCGCGGACGCCGGTCTGGAGCGCGGCCTCGTCGACGGCTTCGCCTCGGCGGGCCTCGGCACGCTGGCCCCGGTGGAGGTGGCCGAGTATCTGGGCCTGCGCCCCACCTGGGTGGACTCCACCTCGGTGGGCGGCTCCACCTGGGAGGTGATGGCGGCGCACGCGGCCGACGCGATCGCGGCGGGGCACGCGGACGCCGTTCTGCTCGTCTACGGCTCGACGGCACGCGCGGACATCAAGGCGGGCAGGCGGACCGGCGACCTGTCCTTCGGCGCCCGCGGGCCCCTGCAGTTCGAGGTCCCCTACGGCCACACGCTGATCGCCAAGTACGCGATGGCCGCCCGCCGCCACATGATCGAACACGGTACGACCATCGAGCAGCTCGCTCAGGTGGCCGTCCAGGCCAGGGCCAACGCGGCACTGAACCCAGAGGCGATGTTCCGCGACCCGATCACGGTCGACGACGTTCTCGCCGGCCCGATGATCGCCGACCCCTTCACCAAGCTGCACTGCTGTCTGCGCTCGGACGGCGGCGCGGCGGTCCTGCTGGCGGCCGAGGAGTACGCGCGGGACTGCCGTACGGCCCCCGTGTGGATCCTCGGCACCGGCGAGCATGTCTCGCACGCGGCGATGTCCGAGTGGGCGGACTTCACGGTGTCCCCGGCGGCGGTCAGCGGGCGGCTGGCGTTCGAGCGGGCCGGGGTGGGACCGGACGAGATCGACTTCGCCCAGCTCTACGACGCCTTCACCTACATGACCCTGGTGACCCTGGAGGACCTTGGCTTCTGCGGGAAGGGCGAGGGCGGGGCGTTCGTGGAGAAGGGCCGGCTGCTGGTGCGGGGCGGGGAGCTGCCGGTGAACACGGACGGCGGCGGGCTGTCGGCCCAGCATCCGGGGATGCGGGGGCTGTTCCTGCTGGTCGAGGCGGTGCGGCAGCTGCGCGGGGAGGCCGGGGAGCGACAGGTGCGGCGGCGCGGCGGCCGGCTGCCGCAGCTCGGCGTGGTGTCCGGGACGGGGGGCTGGTTCTGTTCCTCCGGGACGGTGGTGCTCGGCCGGAACTGATCGGCTCCGGGGCCGCCGCGGGAAGACGGCTCGTGCGGGCCGGTGTTGTGGCCGGCCACGGACGACCCGCAGGAGGAGACCCACATGGCGTTGAGCCGTGAAGAGCGAGAGGCGTTCCTGGCCGAGGCGCATGTCGCCGCGCTGGCGGTGGACGCGGGCCCGGGGCGGGCGCCGCTGGCCGTGCCGATCTGGTACTGGTACGTGCCCGGCGGCGATGTGTGGATCATGACCGGCCGGGAGTCCCGCAAGTACGACCTGATCAGCGCGGCGGGCCGGTTCACGCTGATGATCGACCGGCTGGAGCCGACGATCAGGTACGTGTCGGTGGAGGGACCGGTGGTGAGCACGGCTCCGGCGACCATCGAGGGGCTGCGGGAGATCTCGGCGCGCTACCTGCCCGCCGAGAAGGTCGACGGCTATGTCGACTTCGCGTGGAAGAACCACGGGGAGCAGGTGGTGGTCCATATGCGTCCCGAGCGGTGGGTGTCGTCGGATCTCGGCCAGGTGTGAGCGGGCCGGGCCGGGTCGGGTCAGGTCAGGCCAGGTCAGGTCGGACGTGCGTCGGCGGGGCCGGATGTGAGCAGGCGGGGCCGGATGTGAGCATGGGGCATGGGAACTGATCTCCCGGCGCTGCTGAGGTCGCTGCGGGTGTGGGACGCGGGGACTACGACGCTGCCCGCCTTCGACCCGGACACCGCCCCGCCGACCCCGCTGCCGCTGTTCACCCGCTGGTTCGCGGACGCGGTGGCGGCCGGGCAGCCGGAACCGCACACGATGTCGCTGGCCACGGCGGACGAGGAGGGCGAGCCGGACGTACGGGTCGTGATGCTGCACGGCGCCGACGCGGACGGCTGGTCCTTCGCCACGCATGCCACGAGCCGCAAGGGCCGGGCCCTCGCCGCCCGCCCGTACGCCGCGCTGGCCTTCTACTGGCCGGTGCTGGGCCGCCAGGTGCGGGTGCGCGGGCCGGTGACGGCGGCCCCGGCCGAGGAGAGCCAGGCGGATCTGCAGGCCCGGTCCACGGGAGCGCTGGCCGCGGCGCTCACCGGCCGGCAGAGCGAGGAGCTGTCCTCGCTCGACGAACTGCGGCAGGCGTCGCAGTCCGCCTGGGAGCGGGCCCGCGAGAACCCGACCGAGCCGTCCCCGACCTGGACCCTGTACCGGCTGCACCCCCGGACGGTGGAGTTCTTCCAGGGGGACGCGGACCGGCGGCACGTGCGCCTGGAGTACCGCAGGACCGAGTTCGGCTGGAGCAAGTCGCTGCTCTGGCCCTAGTGCCCCGGCACTGGGAGCGAGGAGCGGGAGGAACCGGCGGGACGTGGGTGCGCGGCGCCCCCCGCCCTCAGTCCCCGAACCCCCACACCGCGAAATCCGCCACCGGCCGGTAGCCGAGCCGCTGGTAGAGGCCGTTGCTGGTCGGGTTGGCGAGGTCGGTGAAGAGGAGGACCTCCGTGACCCCGGCCGCCCGCGCGGCCCGGCTCACCTCCGCCGTGGCAGCGCCCGCGTATCCGCGGCCCCGCAGCTCGGCCGGGGTGTAGACCGGGGCGATACGGACCTGGCCGGCGGTCGGAGGGGTGACTCCGGCGCAGGAGACAGGGGTGCCGTCCGGGGTCTCCCAGAGGGTGATGCCGCGGTCGGCGATACGGGCGTCGGCCCACGCGGCCGGGTCCATGCCGACGCCGTGGCCGGTGTCCGCGTCGAACGCGGCCTTCCAGCGGATCAGCAGCTCACGGTCCTCGCTCCCGGCGATCCGCGCCCGCCCCTGCGGGCTCGGCTCGGGTACGGCCAACTCGCCCAGCCGGTAGAGACGTTGATGCTGGCGGACCGTGGCCGCCGTACCGGTGCGCCGCTGCCAGGCCGCCGCGAAGGCCTCCGCCGTCTCCCGCCGGGCGGAGATCCCGGGCACCGGGTGGTCCAGGTCCATGAGCCGGGCGGCCAGCGCGTCGGCCTCCCGCGGGCCGAGCGGGGTGACATGGAGGGGGAAGGGCGGCGTGTGGAGCAGGGTCGCGCGGACCGTGCCGTCGTCCAGGACGCCGAAGACCGGGGCCTCGGCGCTGAAGATGCGCAGCCCGCGCCGGCGCAGCGCGTCCGTCACCGACAGCGGCACCGTGTGCAGGGCCGGCCGGGAGCGCAGGAATTCGCCCGCGCGGGAGAGGAACTCGTCGAGGTCTTCGGTGAGATGCCAGTTCTCAGGGCGCATACGACCCATGATCGGCCGCGGCCTCCGGACGGAACACCGGTTTTCGCTCGGCGAACGTCACCCGCAGCTCCAGCCCGGCCCGCAGGTTCCCGGCCGCGCACTCCACCACCTGCGTCATCATCCGCGGCCCTTCCTCCAGATCGACCACCGCGGCGACGTACGGCGTACGGTCGGCGAAGGGCGGCAGGTCGTTGCGGTGGACCGTGGACCAGGTGTAGAGCGCGGCCCGGCCGCTCGCCTCCTCCCAGGTCACCTGCTCGCTCCAGCAGTGCGGGCAGAACTCGCGGGGGTAGTGGTGGGCCCGGCCGCAGGCCCCGCAGCGGCGGATCAGCAGCCGGCCCCGCGCGGCCGCCTCCCAGTAGGGACGCGTGAAGGCGTCGGGCTCGGGGACGTCGTGACGCACCGGGTCCATCAGAACCACCCCGCCCACGCGTCCAGCGACCACGTCTGCCAGGACATGCCGAAGAAGCCGACGAGGGAGATCAGCGCCATCATCGAGTTCTGGCCCTGCTCCGCCCAGTCGTGGATCATCAGGACGAAGTAGATCGCGTTCAGCAGCAGGCCGCCGATCAGCGCGACCGGGGTCAGGAAGCCGAGGATCAGGCCGAGGCCGAGGGAGAGTTCGGCGTAGGCGACGACGTACGCCATCAGCTTCGGACGCGGTTTCACCACCGTCGCGAAGCCGGTCCGCACCGGTGCCCAGCGGTGCTTCTCCGCGATCCCCGCCGCCCAGGCGATGCCGCTGCCGCGCTCGAACCAGGCCTTCTTGTCCTTGTGCCGCCAGCTCTCCAGCCACCACAGACCGAGACCGATCCGCAGCAGCGCCAGCCACTCCGCGCCATCGAGCCATATCGAGTCCATGAATCTGACGGTACGTCAGCTGGCGCGCAAAGCCCACCGGTGAGTCCGCTCCGAATCGCCCGCACTTTCCCCTGATCCGCGTGGGCTACGTCACTTGTAGCGCGCACATCTCCACACACGTGATCAATCCGCAACCAATTCCGGTCTTGACCGAGACCCATCAACGGAGTGGGTGATTACGCTCCGGAACATGGCCGTCTCCCGTTGTGCTTCCGTGCACCTCTCCGCCACACCCGCCGACCGCCCGGTCTACGTCATAGGCGCAGGCCCGGGCGGTCTGGCCGCCGCGTACGCGCTGCGGGCACGGGGCATACGGGCCGTGGTGCTGGAGAAGGCCGACCGGGTCGGCGCCTCCTGGCGCGGGCACTACGACCGCCTCCAGCTGCACACCACCCGGCGGCTGTCGGCACTCCCCGGCCTGAAGTTCCCCCGGAAGTTCGGGCGTTGGGTCGCCCGGGACAACGTGGTGCGCTATCTGGAGAAGTACGCCGAGCACCATGAGCTGGAGATCGTCACCGGCGTGGAGGTCTTCCGCGTCGAGCACGCCGAGGACGGCAGCGGCTGGCTGCTGCACGCCTCCGGCGGGCGCGAGCTGACCGGCAGCGCGGTGGTCGTCGCCACCGGCTACAACCACACCCCGCGCATCCCCGACTGGCCGGGGCTCGGGGAGTTCGGCGGGGAGTTCCTGCACGCCGGCACCTATCGCAACGCCGAGCCGTACGCCGGCCGGGACGTCCTGGTCGTCGGGGCCGGAAACACCGGCGCCGAGATCGCCGTGGACCTGGTGGAGGGCGGGGCGGCGCGGGTGCGGCTGGCGGTCCGCACCGTCCCGCACCTCGTGCGCCGTACGCTGCTCGGCTGGCCCGCGCAGTACTCGGGTGTGCTGGTACGGCGGCTTCCGGTACGGCTGGTGGACCGGCTCGCGGGGCCGATGGCCCGGCTCAGCGTGCCGGACCTGTCGGACCGCGGGCTGCCCCGCCCGGACACCGGGATGTACAGCAGGGTCGAGCAGGGCGCCGTCCCGGTCCAGGACGTCGGCCTGATCGACGCCGTGCGCAAGGGGAAGGTGGAGATCGTGGCCGCCGTCGAGTCCTTCGAGGGCGGGGACCCCGGAAAGGTCGTCCTCGCCGACGGCAGCCGCATCGAGCCGGACGCGGTGATCGCGGCGACCGGGTACAGGCGGGCGCTGGAGGGCCTGGTCGGGCATCTCGGGGTGCTGGACGGGAGCGGGCGGCCGGTCGTGCGCGGCGGCCGTACGCCCGCCGGGGCGCCCGGCCTGTACTTCACCGGGTTCACCAACCCGATCAGCGGGATGTTCCGGGAGATGGCGCTCGACGCCGGGAGAATCGCGAAGGCGGCGGCCCGGCAGCTGCGCACCGGCGGGTAACTTTGCGCGTCCGACCAGTTCCTGACATTGCGTCAGTTCAGTAATCTGACACTGCGTCAGTTTACTTGTGCTGTCTCACAGGAGCGGGCGGACCGATGCTTGGATCAACCCACGGCACCCTCACCACCGACTCCCGCCGGGCCCGGGTCATCGCCTGCGGCGAGCAGCGGCCCGGCCCCGTCGTCCACGACCAGGTCGACGACCTGGACGTCAGCGGCCGGCCGCTGCACACGGACGTACCGGAGCTGACCCGCTTCTTCCGGCCCGAGTCGGTCGCCGTGATCGGCGCCTCGGACACGGAGGGACGGCCGAACACCGGGATCACCCGGCAGCTGCTGGACTGGGCAGGGCGGGTCGGCGCACGGGTGCACCCGGTGCATCCGACCCGCCCGTCCGTCTTCGGCATCCCCTGCGCCGCCTCCGTCGCCGACCTGCCCGAACAGGTCGACCTGGCGGTGCTGCTGGTGGCCGACCCGCTGCCCGTGATCGAGGAACTGGCCGACGCCAAGGTGAAGTTCGCGGTCGCCTTCGCCTCCGGGTTCGCCGAGACCGGGGAGGCGGGCGCCGCGGCACAGGAGCGGCTCGCCCGCGCCGTACGGCGCTCGGGCCTGCGCCTGCTGGGCCCGAACACCAACCTGAACGCCTTCGAGCACTTCCGGGAGGACCTGACCGGCCCCGCGATCGCCCTGATCACCCAGTCCGGGCACCAGGGCCGCCCCGTCTTCGCCCTCCAGGAGCTGGGCATCCGGCTCTCGCACTGGGCGCCCACCGGCAACGAGGCCGACCTGGAGACCGCCGACTTCCTCTCCTGGTTCGCCGGGCAGCCCGAGGTCGGCGCCATCGCCTGTTACGTCGAAGGGCTCAAGGACGGCCGCGCCTTCCTGCTGGCCGCCGACCGCGCCGCCCGCCGCAAGGTGCCGGTGGTCGCGGTGAAGGTGGGCCGCACCGAGACCGGCGCCCGTACGGCCGCCTCGCACACCGGCAAGCTGACCGGCGCCGACGACGTGGTGGACGCGGCGATGCGCCAGTTCGGCGTCGTACGGGTCGACGGCCTCGACGAACTCCAGGACACCGCCGCCCTGTTGGCGCGGGCGCGGGCCCCGCTCGCGGACGGGGTCGCGGTGTACTCGATCTCCGGCGGCACCGGCGCCCATGTCGCCGACCTCGCCACGGCGGCCGGGCTACGGCTCCCCCGCCTGTCCGAGGCCCGGCAGGCGGAGCTGCACCAGTGGATACCGGAGTACCTGAACGTGGCCAACCCGGTGGACAACGGCGGGCATCCGGTGGGCGACTGGCGTGGCCGCAGGATCATCGACGCGCTCCTCGCCGACCCGTCGATCGGGGTCCTGATCTGCCCCGTCACCGGCCCCTTCCCGCCCCTTAGCGACAAGCTGGTGACGGACCTGGTCGAGGCCGCCGAGGAGACGGACAAACTGGTGTGCGTGGTGTGGGGCTCACCGGTCGGCACGGAGGCGGCGTACCGCGAGACCCTGCTGGGCTCCTCCCGGGTGGCGACCTTCCGCACGGTCGGCAACTGCCTCACGGCCGTGTGCGCCTGGCTGGACCACCACGCCTTCGTGAGCGACTACCGCTCCCCCTTCGACGAGGCCCCGCGCACCCCCTCCCCCTCCTTCCGCAAGGCCGAGGCCCTGATGCGCCCCGGCCAGCAGCTCAGCGAGCACGCGGCCAAGCAGCTGCTGCGCGCCTACGGCATCCGGGTCCCGCGCGAACAGCTGGTGACCAGCGCGGCGGCCGCGGTACGGGCGGCCGCGCAGGTCGGCTACCCGGTGGTGATGAAGGCCTCCGGCGCGCAGCTCGCCCACAAGACCGAACTCGGCCTGGTGAAGATCGGGTTGACGTCCGCCAGCCAGGTCCGCGACGCCTACCGCGAACTGACGGACATCGCCCGCTACGACGGTGTCCCGCTGGACGGGGTCCTGGTGTGCCAGATGGTCGAACAGGGTGTGGAGATGGTCGTCGGCATGACACACGACGACCTGTTCGGCCCGACGGTGACGGTCGGCCTCGGCGGAGTGCTGGTGGAGGTCCTGCGGGATGCGGCCGTACGCGTCCCCCCGTTCGGCGAGGACCAGGCCCGCGCCATGCTCACCGAACTGCGCGGCCGGGCCCTGCTGGACGGCGTCCGGGGCCGCCCGCCGGCCGACCGGGACGCGCTGGTGGAGGTCGTCCTGCGGGTCCAGCGCATGGCCCTCGAACTCGGCGACCACATAGCGGAGCTGGACATCAACCCGCTGATGGTGCTGCCACGGGGGCAGGGCGCGGTCGCGCTGGACGCGCTGGTGGTGTGCCGATGAGCGAGCTGGAGACCGAGCGGAGCGACCAGGTCGCCTACCTCACCCTGAACCGCCCCGAGTCCCTCAACGCCCTCACTCCCGCCCTACGGGACCGGCTGATCGACCTGCTCACGCAGGCCTCGGCCGACCCGGACGTCCGGGCGGTGGTGCTGACCGGCAGGGGGCGTGGCTTCTGCGCGGGCGCGGACCTGCGGGGCGCGGCGGGCTCCGGCGACAGGGTCGCGGGGGACGTGGCCCGCGTCCTGCGCCAGGGCGCACAGCGCCTGATCGCGGCCGTCCTGGACTGCGAGAAGCCGGTGATCGCCGCGGTGAACGGCACGGCGGCCGGGCTGGGCGCGCACCTGGCCCTCGCCTGCGACCTGATCCTGGCCGCCGAGTCGGCCCGCTTCATCGAGGTGTTCGTACGCCGCGGCCTGGTGCCGGACGCCGGCGGCGCCTATCTGCTCCCCCGCCTGCTGGGCCCGCACCGGGCGAAGGAGCTGATGTTCTTCGGCGACGCGGTGCCGGCGGCGGACGCGGAACGCCTGGGCCTGGTCAACAGGGTGGTACCCGACGCGGACCTGCCGAAGGCGACCCGCGAGTGGGCGACGCGCCTGGCCTGCGGCCCCACCCGCGCCCTGGCCCTGACCAAGCACCTGGTGAACACCTCCCTGGAGTCGGACCGGTCCACCGCCTTCGCCGCGGAGGCCTGGGCCCAGGAACTCAACATGACGACCGAGGACGCCCAGGAGGGGC
This sequence comes from Streptomyces sp. NPDC052101, assembly GCF_040680235.1. NCBI lineage: Bacteria > Bacillati > Actinomycetota > Actinomycetes > Kitasatosporales > Streptomycetaceae > Streptomyces > Streptomyces sp. NPDC052101. The sequence goes on along the minus strand of NZ_JBFAWH010000003.1, from coordinate 274,120 downwards.
TGCGGGCGTTCGCGGAGCGGCGGGGGGCGGAGTTCCGGGGGCGGTGAGGGTCAGTCCCCGGCGCGGTCCAGGGTCCGCAGCGTGCCCGCGTCCGGGTCGCCGAAGCGGACGTACAGCTGGGGGGCGGACTCGGTGCCGCTGACGGACCAATGGGTGTCGCCGCCGCACGCGCCGCCGAGGTGCAGGAGGACGGCGGGGCGGCCGATGTCGTCCTTGCCGGGTTTCCAGGTGCCGGAGCCCGCGCAGACCGCGTAGTCATCGTGGTGCGGGGCCGCCCAGTTCTGGTCCGTGGATTCAGTGGGGAGGCTGCGCGCCTCGGCCCGGCCGTCGGGGGTGAGGCGCAGCTCGGCACCGTGGTCGCCGCGCCAGACTCCGGCGAGCCGGGCGGCGGTCAGCTCGGGCGGTTCGTACTGGGGGATCAGGCCGGTCGCGGCGGCCGCGAGCCCGCCGCCGAGGGTCAGGGCGAAGAGGCCGGCGCAGGCGAGTGCCGAGCGCCACCACAGGCCCCACGCCGACCAGGAGCGGGTGCGGACGTAGGCGTTGCCGAGCGCGGGCAGCAGGCCCAGGGCAGTGAGGACCGAGGCCGTGGTGACGAACGGCCAGCGCAGGAGTGCCGTCGTCACCGCGCCCCAGCCGGCGGCCGCGGCCGCTGCCGCGACCGTGCGGCAGGCCCACTCCGGCCCGCCGGACCACCTGAGCGTCGGCCGGGCCAGCAGGATCGCGGGCAGCGTCAGCACGGCGGAGAGCAGCAGGCCGAGGAGCGGCAGCAAGAGCGGGGCGAACATCAGCAGGCAGAAGATCCCGAAAGCGCCGCCGTAGCCGGTCTCGTACTGGTCCTGGCTCGTGCTCCAGATCCACCACAGCAGCCCGGCCGCCGGCAGTTGCGCCGCGTTCACCGGGACCGCCGCGGCCAGGTCGCTCCGGACCGCCCGGACCCGCTCACGTGCTTTCTCCCACCCCATGGCCGCACCCTATGAAGTGCCTGTACGAAGCCCCGCCATCGGGCTTCCCATCTGACGTACCGTCAGTTTCAATGGATGGCGTGATGGGACACGCAGGGGCGGCGGCCGCCGCCGTCCGGTATCTGGGGCCGGGGCCCGTGGAGCCGTTGCCACGGCCGGAGTTGCGGTGTGTACGGGAGGACGACCGCGCCTTGGTCGACCCGGCCGAGTTCCGGCGGGTACTGGGAAGCTTCGCGAGTGGCGTGACCGTGATCACGGCACCGGCCGCCGACGACGAGCCGGGCCCCGCCGGTTTCGCCTGCCAGTCCTTCGCCTCCCTCTCCCTCGAACCGCCCCTGGTCTGCTTCATGGTGGGCCGTACGTCGACCACCTGGCCGCGCATCGCCCGCGCCGGCGTCTTCTGCGTCAACGTGCTCAGCGCGGGCCAGGGCGAACTGTGCCGGGCCTTCGCGGTGAGCGGCGCGGACAAGTTCGCGGGCGTGGCGTACGACCCGGCGCCCGTCTCCGGCGCCCCGCGCCTGGCCGGTGCCGCCGCCTGGATCGACTGCGCCGTCCACGCCGTACACACCGGGGGCGACCATCTGATCGTCGTGGGCCGGGTGAACGCCCTCGGCACGGAGGAGGCGGACGAGCCGCTGCTCTTCCATCGGGGGCGGTTCGCCCGGCTCGGCCCCTGAGGCCTCCAGGGCCTGTCCGGAGTTGTGATCACGGGGCAGGGAAAAGGGATTGTGGGGATGATGATCAAGCTGTTAGCTTGCCGTTGCCCGTGACACCGCCCGAGGAGGTGAGACCCATGAACGCTGTATCCATGTGGGTGCTCCCCCTTCCCGTCACGGCCGGGCGATCGACATAGATGTCGCCGGGAGCGCCTCGACAACAAGGCACTCCCGAAGGGCAACACCTATGCATTCTCTGCAGTTCACCGCCGGGTCGTCGTCGAACGGCGTGATCGAACGCGACTTCACCGTGGGCGACGTTCCCGGCGTCCTCTGGTCCCCGGCCTCTGGTGCCGATCGCGCGCCCCTGGTCCTGATGGGCCACGGCGGCGGCAACCACAAGAAGCACCCGGCGATGTCGGGCCGGGCCCGCCTCCTCGTGACCGGCTGCGGTTTCCACGTCGCCGTCATCGACGCGCCCGGTCACGGCGACCGGCCGCGCACCGCGCACGACGAGGCAGAAATCGCCGAGCTGTTTCGCGCGAGAGCGGCCGGTGAGCCGGAAGGTCCGATCGTCGTCCGCTACAACGCCCACCTGGCAGAACTCGCCGTACCTGAGTACCGGGCGACCCTGGACGCCCTCCAGGAGCTTGCGGAGATCGGCGCCGACGGGCCGGTCGGCTACTGGGGCATCAACATGGGCACCGCGATCGGCGTGCCGTTCGTGGCAGCCGAACCCAGGATCACCGCCGCGGTCTTCGGCCAGCACTGGCCCCATGTCCTGGCCGAGAAGGCGAAGCAGATCGCCGTCCCGATCGAGTTCGACCTGCAGTGGGACGACGAGCACATCTCGCGCGAGGAGGGTCTCGCCCTGTTCGACGCCTTCGCCTCGAAGGAGAAGTCCCTGCATGTGAACTCGGGCAAGCACAAGGAGCTGCCCCGGTTCGAGGCCGACAGCGCGGTCCGGTTCTTCGCCCGGCACCTCGGCGGAGCGCTCACCGGGTCGGCCTGACGTGCGCGGTTGCGGCGTCCGGCTCGCCGGCCGGGCGCCGCTACGGCGTGCAGGTCAGCGCACCGCCAGCCGCCACAGGGACGTCACCTCGGCCGCGCGGGCCGTGCGCAAGGGGTCGTCCGGGTCGGTCGCGCGTGGGTGGCGGGGGCGGGTGTCCGTGCGGGACAGGATCTTCAGGCCCGCGCCCTCGATCGCCCCGAGCAACTCGGCGCGGCTGCGCAGGCCCAGGTGTTCGGCCAGGTCGGACAGGATCAGCCAGCCCTCGCCGGCGGGTTCGAGATGCGCGGGCAGGCCTGCCAGGAAGGCGTGCAGCATGGTGCCGCCGGGGTCGTACACGGCCTGGTCGAGGGTGGAGGCGGGGCGGGCCGGGAGCCAGGGCGGGTTGCAGACGACCAGGGCGGCCCGGCCGGGCGGGTACAGCTGCGGGCCGGTGACCGTGACCCGGTCCGCGAGGCCGAGGCGGATGACGTTGTCCCGGGCGCAGGCGCGGGCCCGGGGGCTGAGGTCGGTCGCGAGGACGCGGCGCACACCGCGCCGGGCCAGGACTGCGGCCAGCACACCGGTGCCGGTGCCCAGGTCGAAGGCGGTGGTGTCGGCGGTGGGCAGCGGTGCCTGAGCCACCAGGTCGACGTATTCGCCGCGGACCGGGGCGAAGACGCCGTAGTGCGGGTGGATCCGGGCATCCAGCGCGGGGACGTGGACGCCCTTCTCGCGCCACTGGCGGGCGCCGAGGGCGCCCAGCAGTTCCCGGAGCGGGACGAGGGTGGGGCCCGCCGATGGGCCGTAGGCGTCGGCGCAGGCGGCGCGGACGTCGGGGGCGCGGCGCAGGGCCAGGGTGTGGTCGGCCTCCAGCAGGACCAGGAGGCGGCCCAGGACGCGGGCGCGGTGCGCGCGGAAGCGGCGCTGGAGGCGGAAGGTCTCGGCCGCGGAGGGCGCCGGGCCCGGTGCCTTGCGGTCGATACGGCGGGCCAGTGCGGTCAGCAGCCGGCGGGCGCCGTGGTAGTCGCCCCGCCACAGCAGGCCGGTGCCTTCACAGGCGAGGCGGTGGGCGACGGCGGCGCGGATACGGTCGTCGGCGACGACCAGGCGCCGGGGCGGCGGGAGTTCGCTCTCAGAGTGCCAGCGGGCGGACAGGGGGTGCTTCTCGGTCCAGTGGACCAGGGACACGGCATGCTCCTCGGGAGGACGTTCCTACGTGGGCGGGCACGAGGAACGCGTCGCCGAGGACCATGCCGGGAACCATGAAGCAGCCTGTCATACGCATGAGTTCACGATAGTGCGGGCTGCGCGGCCACGGGGACCCGGCGGATCACGAGGGACATCAGGGCCGCCGCCGCGCAGAGGGTGCCGGAGGCGTACCAGACGAGGTCGTAGGAGCCGAAGACATCGCGGGCGAGGCCGCCGAGGTAGGCGACGAGGGCCGCGCCGACCTGGTGCGAGGCGAGCACCCAGCCGAAGACGATGGCGCTGTCGTCGCCGAACCGCTCCCGGCACAGGGCGAGGGTGGGCGGGACCGTGGCCACCCAGTCGAGGCCGTAGAAGACGATGAAGAAGAGCATCGGGGGGTGGACGGCGGGGCCCAGCAGCATCGGGAGGAAGAGCAGGGAGAGGCCGCGCAGGGCGTAGTAGACGGCGAGGAGGCGGCGCGCGTCGAAGCGGTCGGTGAACCAGCCGGAGGCGATCGTGCCGACGACGTCGAACACACCGACGACCGCGAGCAGCGAGGCCGCCGTCGTGACGGGCATGCCGTGGTCGTGCTCGGCGGGCACGAAGTGGGTCTGGATCAGGCCGTTGGTGGAGGCGCCGCAGATCGCGAAGGTGCCGGCGAGCAGCCAGAAGGTGCCGGTGCGGACGGCGGTGGAGAGGACGTTCAGGGTGCGGCGGGCGGCGCCCGTCACCGGGGGCGGCTTGGGTATGAACTCGGCGGCGCCGTACGGCTTCTGGCCGATGTCGGCCGGGTGGTCGCGCAGCAGGATCCATACGAACGGGACCACGGCGAGGGCGGCGAGGGCCACGGTCACGGCCGCCGGGCGCCAGCCGTGGTGTTCGGACAGCCAGGACAGCAGCGGCAGGAAGATCAGCTGGCCGGAGGCGGAGGCGGCGGTCAGGATGCCGCTGACCAGCCCGCGCCGCTCGGTGAACCAGCGGTTGGTGACCGTCGCCGCGAAGGCCAGCGCCATCGAGCCGGAGCCGAGGCCGACCAGCAGGCCCCAGCACAGCCACAGCTGCCAGGCCGCCGTCATCCACACGGTCAGGCCCGAGCCGGCCGCGATCACCATCAGCGCCACGGCGACCACCCGGCGGATGCCGAAGCGGTCCATCAGCGCGGCGGCGAAGGGCGCGGTGAGGCCGTAGAGCGCGAGGTTGAGGGAGACGGCCGCGCCGATCGTGCCGCGCGACCAGCCGAACTCCTGGTGCAGCGGGTCGATGAGCAGGCCGGGCAGGGAACGGAAGGCGGCCGCGCCGATGATCGTGACGAAGGTGACGGCGGCGACGAACCAGGCGCGGTGCACACGGCGGCGCCGGGCGGGCGGGGTGGCCTGGACGGGGGCGGCGGCTGAGGCGGCGGCTGGGCTTGTCTGAGTCACGTCATAGAGCGTGCGAGATCCGGTCCCGCGCATCGAGTGGCCCGAAGGACAGCATTCGCTAGGATCGGGCCATGACTGTGGAGAGGGACACCACTGCCGCCGCCGACGGCTTCCGGCCGCACCGGATCGTCGCCCTGGCCCTCGACGGGCTGCTCCCCTTCGAGCTGGGCATCCCGCACCGCATCTTCGGCCGGCCGAAGGACGAGCGGGGGCGGTTCCTGTACGAGGTCGCCACCTGCTCGGTACGGCCGCCCGGCCCGGTCGAGACGGACGCCGACTTCGCCGTGCACATCGCGCACGGCCCGGAAGCGCTGGCGGAGGCCGACACGGTGATCGTCCCGGCCTCGTACGAGCTGGGCCCGGTCTTCGAGGAGGGCCGGCTCACCGACGAACTGGCCGCCGCCCTCGCCCGCATCCGCCCCGGCACCCGGCTCGCCTCCATCTGCACCGGTGTCTACGTCCTCGCCGCCGCCGGATACCTCGACGGCCGCCCGGCGACCACGCACTGGGCCGACGCGGAGCGCTTCCAGCGGCTGTTCCCGAGGATCAAGGTCGACGCGGACGTGCTGTTCATCGACGACGGCGACGTGCTCACCTCGGCCGGGGTGGCCGCCGGGATCGACCTGTGCCTGCACATGGTGCGCCGCGACTTCGGCACGGCCGTCGCCAACGACGTCGCCCGGCGCACGGTCGTACCCCCGCACCGCGACGGCGGCCAGGCCCAGTACATCCACCGCCCGGTCCCGGACCCGCAGCTGGCCACGACGACCGCGGCCCGCGCCTGGGCGCTCGGCCGCCTCCACGAGCCGATCCAGCTGCGGGACATGGCCGAGCAGGAGGCCATGTCGGTACGCACCTTCACCCGCCGGTTCCGCGAGGAGGTCGGGGTCAGCCCCGGCCAGTGGCTCACCCAGCAGCGCGTCGAACGCGCCCGCCATCTGCTGGAGACCACGGAACTGTCCATCGACCAGGTCGCCCGCGAGGCCGGCTTCGGCACGGCCCAGTCGATGCGCCAGCACCTCCAGCAGGCACTCGGCGTGACGCCGACCGCCTATCGCAGGACGTTCCGGACCGCTGTCAGAACGTGAGCACCGCCCGCGCCACCCGCCCCGCCTCCGCGTCCGCGCGGGCCTTGCCGAAGTCCTCCACCGGGTAGACCTCCGTCACCAACTCATCGAGCAGCAGGCGGCCTTGGCGGTACAGCTCGGCGTACAGGGTGATGTCGCGCTGGGGGCGCGAGGAGCCGTAGCGGCAGCCCAGCACGGACTTGTCGAGGTAGAGGGAGGAGACGAGGAAGGACGCCTCGGCCGTGGCCGGCGGGACGCCGAGCAGGATCGCCTGGCCGTGCCGGTCCAGGAGGTCGATCGCCTGCCGGATCAGCTCCACCCGGCCGACGCACTCGAAGGCGTGGTCTGCGCCCGTCGGCAGGATGTCCTTCACCCCCTGCGTCGAGGTCAGGAAGTCGGTGGCGCCGAACCGCCGGGCCACCTCCTCCTTGGCCGGATCGGCGTCCACGGCGACGATCCTGAGCGCCCCCGCGAGCCGTGCGCCCTGCAGCACGTTCAGCCCGATGCCGCCGGTCCCGATGACGACGACGCTGTCCCCGCGGTCCACCCGCGCCCGGTTCAGCACCGCGCCCACGCCGGTGAGCACCCCGCACCCGATCAACGCGGCGGACTCCAGGGGGATGTCCTCGGGGATCGGCACCGCCTGGACGGCCTTCACGACCGTACGTTCCGCGAACGCCGAGTTGGAGGCGAACTGGTGGACCGGCCCCGCGCCCCGCGTGAACGGCTTCCCCGGGCGCCCGATCGCCTGCCGGCACATCGTCGGCCGGCCCCGGTCGCACTCCGCGCAGGTACCGCAGTTGGCGAGCGTGGACAGCGCCACATGGTCGCCGGGCGCGACATGGGTGACCCCCGCGCCGACCGCCTCGACGATCCCCGCCCCCTCGTGCCCCAGCACCACCGGCACCGGGAAGGGAATGGTGCCGTCCACCACGGACAGATCGCTGTGGCACAGCCCGGCCGCCGCGACCGCCACCAGCACCTCACCGACCCCCGGCTCCCGCACCGCGAGATCGTCCACGACCTCGACCCGCTTGCCGTCGAACACCACACCACGCATCACACGGCCCCCTTGGGCTCTCTGGGCAGACCGAGCACGCGCTCGGCGATGATCGTGCGCTGGACCTGGTCCGAGCCGCCGTAGATCGTGTCGGCCCGGGAGAAGAGGAACAGGTGCTGGTCGGCGTCGAGTTCGTACGGCGCCGAGGGCGACCAGTCGGCGGGGCCGACGGTGGCCGCCGCACCCCGGACCTGCATCGCCAGCTCGCCCAGCCGCTGGTGCCAGCCGGCCCAGAGCAGCTTGGCCACGCTGGGCGCGCCGGGGTCGGCCGAGCCGCCGAGGGTGCGCAGGGCGTGCCGGCGCATGGTCCACAGCTCGGCCCACTGCCGTACGAGCCGCGACCGCACGACGGGATCCCGCACGGCCCCGTTCCGCACGGCGGTCTGTACGACGGCCGCCAACTCCTCGGCGAATCCGATCTGTTGGGCGAGGGTCGACACGCCCCGCTCGAACCCGAGCAGGCTCATGGCCACCCGCCACCCCTGCCCCTCTCCCCCGACCACGTGCTCCGCGCGCGCGTGCGCCCCGTCGAAGAAGACCTCGTTGAAGTCGCTGGTGCCGGTCATCTGCCGGATGGGGCAGACCTCGATGCGACCGGGCTGGTCCATGGGGACGAGCAGGAAGCTGAGCCCGTGGTGGCGCCGGGAGTCCGGGTCGGTGCGGGCCAGCACGAAGCACCAGTCGGCCTCATGGGCGAGCGAGGTCCAGATCTTCTGCCCACTGATCCGGTACCCCTCCCCCTCCCGCACCGCCACCGTCCGCACCCCGGCCAGATCCGAACCGGCCCCGGGCTCGCTGTAGCCCTGGCACCACAGCTCCTCGCCGGCCGCGACCGGGGGCAGGAACCGGGACTTCTGCTCCTCGGTGCCGTGCGCGACGAGCGTGGGCGCGAGCAGGTTCTCACCGATGTGCCCGGAGCGCGGGGGCGCGGATGAACGGGCGTACTCCTCGGCCCACGCGACCTGCTGGGTGAGCGTGGCGGTGCGGTTGCCGTACCCGGACTCCGCCCAGCCGATCCCTATCCAGCCGGCCGCCCCGAGGGTGCGCTCCCAAGTACGTCTGTCTGCCACTGGGCCGGCGTGTGAGGCCAGCCATGCGCGGGCCTCGGCACGAAAGTCCTCGTCCTCTTCACTGAACCCGAAATCCATGGTTGGACCGCCTTTAGATTGGGTGCCTCGAAAGCGTCGGCACTGCAGTTCCCCAGGGGCGCGGGGAACTGCGCGACAAGCCACCACGCACCCGCAGCCGCCGGACCACGACACGCTCCGAGCTACTGGGCGTTCGGCCGGTACCCACCTCGCGCCGCCGATTCCATCGCCGAAAGCTGGGACAGCATCGGCATCGGATCCACCCCCACCGCCCCCGGCAGGACCTCGGCGATCCGCTCCGGCGTCCAGGACCCCTCCCCGTGGACCGAACGGAGTTCCCGCGGCTGGGCCCACACCGCGATCCTCGGTCCGGCGACGGTGTACACCTGCCCGGTGATCCCCTGCTCCGCCGCCCCGTCGGACAGCAGGTACACCACCAGCGCCGCCACATCCTCCGGCTCGCCGATCTCGGTCAGCTCCATGGGCACGTTCGCCGACATCCGCGTACGCGCCACCGGCGCCACCGCGTTCGCGGTCACCCCGTACTTGTGCAGCCCGAGAGCCGCGCTCCGCACGAGCGAGATGATCCCGCCCTTGGCCGCGCTGTAGTTGGCCTGGGACACCGACCCCTGGTGGTTGCCGCTGGTGAAACCGATCAGCGTGCCGGAGCGCTGCCCCCGCATCACCGCGGACGCCGCCCGGAAGACGGTGAACGTGCCCTTGAGGTGGGTGGCGATCACCGGATCCCACTCCTCCTCGCTCATGTTGAACAGCATCCGCTCGCGCAGGATCCCGGCCACGCACACGACGCCGTCGAGACGGCCGTACGACGACAGGGCCGCGTCGACGACCCGTTGCCCGCCCGCCATCGTGGAGATGTCGTCGGCCACCGCGACGGCCTGACCGCCCGCCGCCTCGATCTCCTTGACGACGGCCTCGGCGACCTCGCTCGTGGGCGAGGCGCCGTCCATGGCGACGCCGTAGTCGTTGACGACGACCCTCGCCCCCTCGGCGGCGGCCGCCCGTGCGACCGCCCGGCCGATACCGCGTCCGGCACCGGTCACGGCGACGACCTTTCCTGCCAAGAAGTTCCCCACGCCCGGCCCCTTCCCGCGGTTTCTGACGGTCCGTTAGATTCTATGGCGCGTCGGATGCGCGGACACAAGCCCCGGGGAGGCACCGGATGGCACTGCCGGAGGAGTTCCACGAGATCGCGGGGCGCGTGAACAACTGGGGGCGCTGGGGCGCCGACGACGAGAGCGGCACACTGAATCTGATCACCGACGAGGTCGTACGCGCGGCCGCCACCGAGGTCCGCACCGGCCGCCGCGTCCCGCTCGCCCTCCCCCTGCGGCAGGACGGCGTGCAGACCGGCGTGATCCCCGGGCGGGTCAACCCCCTCCACACCATGGTGCAGATCAACCAGGAGCTGTTCGGGCCGGGCACGGTGGCGTGCAGCGACGACGCGGTGACCATGGGCCTGCAGGCGGGCACGCACTGGGACGCGCTCACCCATGTCTCACACTCGGGCAGGCTCTACAACGGCCGCCCGGCGCACACGGTCACCGCGCACGGCGGCGCGGAGTTCGGCGGGATCGACAAGGCGCGGCACGTCGTCTCGCGCGGGGTGCTGCTGGACGTGGCACGCGCGCGTGGCGTGGACCGGCTGGCGGGGGGCCACGCGGTCACGCCGGAGGATCTGGAGGCGGCGGAGGAGTTCGGCGGTGTCCGGGTGCGGGCCGGGGATGTCGTACTGGTGCGGACCGGGCAGGTGCAGGTGTATCTGGCCGGGGACCGGCACGGGTACGGCTATCCGTCGCCGGGGCTGTCCCTCCGTACGCCGGAGTGGTTCCACGCGCGCGATGTCGCGGCGGTCGCGAACGACACGCTCACTTTTGAGATATTTCCGCCCGAGTCGGAGAATCTCTGGTTGCCGGTGCACGCCCTGGACCTGGTGGAGATGGGGATGCTCCAGGGCCAGAACTGGAATCTCGAAGAGTTGTCCACAGCCTGTGGAGAAGAAGGGCGGTACGCGTTCCTGTTGTCGGCGATGCCCGAGCCGTTCGTCGGCGCGACGGGCACCCCGGTGGCACCGGTGGCCGTCCTCTGAGCGTGCCCACCGACGCTTCCCGCGCCGGGCGTTCGGCCGGCCGGCGGCGCGCCCGCCTCCCCCCACCGTCCTGCGCACGCGCCGCCCACCGGGTGCGACCCACACTCGGCGAGGGCCGCCGTCACCCAGGCCCTCGCCGTCCCCTCGCGGCGAATCGTCGCCCACAAGCGTGATCAGAGGGTGACGGGTCGTCAACGCCGGTACGGGGATTTGTTACGTACACCCTGTTCAGGGCACCCGCGCACGGATGCACCCCCGGCGCATCACGGCGCCGGGTGCTACACCGCCTCGAAGGCGAGATCCTCGTACGCGGACAGTCCGCCCCCGTACGCCATCGCTGCGCTCTCCTTCGGCTGCGAACAGCGGTCCAGTTCGCACCAGATGCTCTTGCCGGCGCCTTCCGGGCTCCAGCCCCAGCGATCGGCCAGGCAGTCGACGAGGGCGAGGCCCCGGCCGCCGGTGGCGTCACCGCCGGCGCAGCGCGGCACGGGGGCGCGGGAGCTGCTGTCGGCCACCTCGACGCGCACGGTGGCCGCCGCGAGCGTGTCGGCCTTCGCGGACTGCTCGGGCTCCTCGGACCGTTCGGGGCGTTCGGGCCGTTCGGAGCACTCGGCGCCTTCGGACCGCTCGGCCTTCTCCACCGCCTCGGAGGGCCCGGACGGCTCGCACAGCTCGGACGGCTCGACCGTCCCGGCACTCTCGACCGTCCCGGCACTCTCGGCCGTCTCGGTCTCCGTGCCCGGCAGGGAGAGGCGCAGCACGGCCGTGCGGCCGGTGTGCACCACCGCGTTGGTCACCAGCTCGGAGACGAGCAGGATCAGGGTCTCGGCCAGCGGCTCGTCGGCCGCTATGCCCAGCCCGGCGAGTCGCGAGCGGGCCCACCTCCTCGCCCGCCCCACCTCCGTCGGGTCGGGCCGGATCTCCAGCTGCACTTGAAGCACCTGCACCGCTCACACCATCCGAACCGGCGGACACATGACCCCACGCCAACCGGCCGTCACGGCGAAAGCCGTGACGACGATCACGAGGGCCACGATCGTAGCCATTTTCTGCATGGCCAGAACAACGGCCAGAGCAAGGGTCACGGAACGTGATTCCCTTGGGAACCAGCATGGTTGACGTACAGTCACCCCAACAAGCGCTTCGGGCATATTCCAGCGCGAAGGAGTACGCGTGAGGCATACTGTGCGACGCTCATGCCGGGGTGTCGAACAGGCGACGGCCGAGGCCGTCACCGCACCGCGAGCAGCGACGCGCACCGCGCGACCCGGCACCGCCCCAGGGGCACCGCCGGCTCGGCCCGCGCTCGCAGCCACTCGCATCCCACACAAGGTACCGGAGGGGACAGCCGACTCCGGGCCGTGACGAGTCCCTTGAAGGACACAACCAGGTATCAACGCTCCGTGATACCGACTTGCCACGATCCGCGACATCGTGGGCCATGGCTTTCCCGCCGCCGCAGCCCAGGGGGCCGGCGAGGGCTCAGGCCGCCAGTCGCGCGGCGAGCAGTTCCTCACTCTCCGTGCTCGCGCCACCACGCCGGGCCCGCACCCAGGCCCGTTTCAGATGCAGATGCACATCCGCCTCCCAGGTGAACCCCATGCCGCCGTGCACCTGGAGGCAGTCACGGGCGCCCCGTACGGCGGCCTCGTCGGCGAGCAGCCGGGCGGCGGCGATGTCGGCGGGGTCGGCGGTGACGGCGGCCGCGTAGACGGCGACACGCGCGGTCTCGGCTCGCACCAGCAGGTCCGCGCAGAGGTGCTTGACGGCCTGGAAGGCACCGATCGGCTGCCCGAACTGCTCACGGGTCCGGGCGTGTTGCACGGCCAGCTCACCCACGCGCACGGCGGTGCCCAGCTGCTCGGCGGCGGTGAGCAGGGTGGCCACGCCGCAGGAGGCGCGACCGCTCGCGGCCGGGGACGTCCGGTGGAGGGGCGTCAGCGGGTCCAGTGAGCGCAGGGGTACGGCCCCGGCCGTGTCGCCTTGGACGACGTCCGCCGCCTCCAGCCACTCCACGAGTTCCCCGTCCACCGCCGTCACGACCGTCTCCCCCGTGGCCGCTCCCGGCACGGTCGCGGCGGCCAAGTGGCTGGCCACGAGCGGGCCGGGGAGCAGGGCCCGCCCCGCCTCCTCGAAGGCCAGCACCGCCTCCGGCAGGCCCAGTCCGACCCCGCCGTCCGCCTCGGGCAGCCGCAGGGCGAAGAACCCGGCGTCCCCGAGCGCCCGCCACAGCGCCCGGTCGAGCCGCCCCGGCGCGTCGACGGCGGCCCGCAACGCCTCCCGTCCGAACCGGCGTTCCAGCAGCTCCCGTACACCGGCCTTCAAGATCCGCTGGTCATCGGTGAGTTGGAACCGCATGCTCATCTCCCCTTCGGCAGGCCCAGGATCCGTTCGGCCACGATGTTGCGCTGGATCTGAGAGGTTCCGGCGGCGATCGTGTACGACAGGGAGGACAGGCGGTCGAGGACCCAGGGCCGGTCCAGGTCGAGGCCGTCCGGCCCGAGGACGTCGGCCGCGGCGTCGTACAGCTCCTGGCGGGCGTGCGAGTAGCGGAGCTTGAAGACCGAGCCGCCCGTGCCCGGCACCCCGCCGTTCGCCTCCGCCTCGCTCACGTTCCACTGGGTCAGCCGCCACAGCGCCCGGAACTCCGCCTCCAGCCGCCCGAGCCGGCGCCGCAGCACGGGATCGTCCCAGCGGCCGTTCTCCCGTGCCGCGCGGGCGAGTTCGCCGAGCACCCGGCGGCAGGCGACGACCTCTCCGACGAAGGCCGTGCCGCGTTCGAAGGACAGGGTCACCATGGTCACCCGCCAGCCGTCGTTCTCCGCGCCGACCCGGTTGCCGACCGGCACCCGGACCTCGTCCAGGAAGACCTCGGCGAACTCCGCGGAGCCGGCGAGCGTGCGCAGCGGCCGTACGGTGACGCCGTCGGCGTCCATGGGCATGGCCAGCCAGGTGATGCCCTGGTGCCTGGGGGCCTGTGGGTCCGTGCGGACGAGCAGTTCGCACCAGTCGGCGACCTCGGCGTGGGAGGTCCAGATCTTGGACCCGCTCACCACGTAGTCGTCGCCGTCGCGCCACGCGCGCGTGCGCAGCGCGGCGAGGTCGGAGCCGGCGCCGGGCTCGCTGAACCCCTGGCACCACACCTCCTCGCCGCGCAGGATCGGCGGGAGCCAGCGCGCCCGCTGCCCGGGCGTGCCCTCGGCGGCGATGGTCGGGCCGGCGTGCAGCAGGCCCACGAAGTTGGCTCCGACGTACGGGGCGCCCGCTTCCTCCGTCTCCTCCAGGAAGATGAGCCGGGTGGTCGGGGAGGCGTCCCAGTGGACGTCGGCGTACCCGGCGTCGTACAGCATCCGCTGCCAGCCCAGGTCGCAGGCCCTGCGCGCGGACCAGTCGTCCGGGGACGGCCTGGCGGGCAGGGTGGGCAGCACCTTGCCGAGCCATTCCCGCAGCCGGGCCCGGAACTCCTCCTCCTCGGGCGTGTACGAGAGGTCCATCAGCGGTCGAGGTCCAGGCCGAGCATGCGGATCGCGTTGCCCCGCATCAGCTTGTACACGGTCTCGTCGTCCAGGCCCTTCACATGGTCGAGGGCGACCTCCTTGGTGTGCGGGAAGGTCGAGTCGACGTGCGGGTAGTCGGTCTCGAAGGTGGCGTTGTCGCGGCCGACGACGTCGATCGAGGCGACTCCGTGCATGTCGCGGAAGAAGCAGCAGAAGATCTGCCGGTAGTAGTACGTGGACGGAGGCTCGGGGATGAGGTCCCTGACCCCGCCCCAGGCCCGGTGCTCCTCCCATACGTCGTCGGCGCGCTCCAGGGCGTACGGCACCCATCCCATCTGCCCCTCGGAGTAGGCGAGTCTGAGCCGGGGGAACTTCACCAGGACCCCGCTGAAGAGGTAGTCCATCATCGAGGCCATCGCGTTGTTGAAGCTGAGCGAGGCCTGGACGGCGGGCGGGGCGTCCGGGGAGGCGGCGGGCATCTGCGAGCTGCTGCCGATGTGCATGTTGACGACCGTGCCCGTCTCCTGGCAGACGGCGAAGAACGGGTCCCAGTAGCCGGAGTGGATGGAGGGCAGCCCGAGGTGGGTGGGGATCTCGGAGAAGGTCACGGCCCGCACCCCGCGCCCGGCGTTGCGCCGGATCTCGGCGACGGCCAGCTCCACGTCCCACAGCGGAATGAGGCACAGCGGGATCAGCCGCCCGCCGCTGTCCCCGCACCACTCCTCCACCATCCAGTCGTTGTAGGCGCGCACGCAGGCGAGGGCGACCTCCTTGTCGTGCGCCTCGGCGAAGGTCTGCCCGCAGAAGCGGGGAAAGGTGGGGAAGCAGAGGCTGGCCTCCACATGGTTGAGATCCATGTCCGCGAGGCGCGCCTCGGGGTCCCAGCAGCCGCGCCGCATCTGCTCCCGGGTGATCCCCTCCAGCGTCATCTCGTCCCGGTCGAAGCCGACGGCGGCGATGTTGCGCTTGTACGGGAACTTCAGGTCCTCGTAGATCCACCAGTCGGTCGGCTGGCCCGCCGGGTCCATGGTGATCCGGTACTTGCCGCCGACGTAGGCCAGCTCCCCGATGCCGGCGGTCAGCGGCCTGGGCCCGCGGTCCCGGTACCTGGCCGGCAGCCAGGTCTCGAAGAGGTGGGCGGGTTCGATCACGTGGTCGTCGACGCTGATGATGCGGGGCAGTTCGGTCATGGTTCCCCTCCGTGTTCCTGCCGCCGGACAGTACTTATCTGATGGTCCGTCAGATAGCATGACAGCTGACGGTCCGTCAGCCAAGCCGGTCAGGGGGCATACATGACCGAGACCCCGCACTCCCTGGGTTCCTCCCGCACGCTGTGGGAGCTGGTCGTCCGCCGGGCGGACCTGACCCCCGCGCGCCCGGTCCTGCTCCAGGAGGACCGCGCGCTCACCTTCGGCGGACTGCGCGCGCGTGCCGAGCGGGTGGCGGCCGGCCTGTACGGCATGGGCGTGCGCCCCGGCACGGTGGTCGCCTGGCAGCTGCCCACCCGCATCGAGACGACCCTGCTGTCCTTCGCCCTGGCCCGCCTCGGCGCCGTGCAGTCCCCGGTGATCCCCTTCTACCGGGACCGGGAGGTCGGCTTCGCGCTCCGCGAGTCGAAGGCGGAGTTCTTCGCGGTGCCCGGCGTGTGGCGCGGCCACGACCACACGGAGATGGCCCGCCGCCTCGGCGCGAAGGGGATCTTCGAGGCGTACGACACCCTGCCCGACGGCGACCCGTCCGTGCTGCCCGCCCCGCCCGCCGAGGGCACGTCGGTCCGCTGGATCTACTGGACCTCGGGCACCACCTCCGACCCCAAGGGCGTGCTGCACACCGACCGCTCGCTGATCGCCGGCGGCTCCTGCCTGGCCCACGCGCTGAGGCTGACGGCCGACGACGTGGGCTCGATCGCCTTCCCGTACGCCCACATAGGCGGCCCCGACTACCTGGTGATGCTCCTGCTGTACGGCTTCCCGGCGGTGATGTTCGAGCACTTCGCGCTGCCGGACGCGCTGCCCGAGTACCGGCGGCACCGGGTGACGGTGGCCGGCGGCTCCACGGCGTTCTACTCGCTCTTCCTCGCCGAGCAGCGCAGACAGCCGGGCGACAGGGTCGTCCCCTCCCTGCGCCTGCTCGCGGGCGGCGGCGCGCCCAAACCCCCCGAGGTCTACCACTCGGTGGTCCGCGAGATGGGCGTCCAGCTGACCCATGGCTACGGCATGACCGAGGTCCCGATGATCACCATGGGCGATCCGCGCGACACCCCGGAGAACCTGGCGACGACCGAGGGCCGCCCCCCGGCCGGCATGGAGATCCGGATCGTGGACGGGGAGATACGGCTGCGCGGCGAGGCCGTCTGCCAGGGCTATCTGGACCCCGCCCAGACGGCCGCCGCCTTCGACTCCGACGGCTTCCTGCGCACCGGCGACCTGGGCCGTGTCACGGACTCCGGCCATCTGGTCCTCACCGGCCGGCTGAAGGACGTGATCATCCGCAAGGGCGAGAACATCTCGGCCAAGGAGATCGAGGACCTGCTCGCCGCCCATCCCGCGATCGCGGACGCGGCGGTCATCGGCCTGCCGGACGACGACCGGGGGGAGTTGGTCTGCGCAGTTGTGGAACAGCCGCCGGAATTCACCGAATTGACCTTGCCGGAGATCGTCCTGTATCTGCGCTCGGCAGGCCTGTCCACCCACAAACTGCCGGAACGGCTGGAGTTGGTGGACGCGCTTCCTCGCAACGAAACGCTGCGGAAGGTGCTGAAGCACAAGTTGCGAGAGCGTTTTTCGGGACCGCTTCCTTAGACCCGCCGACTGCTCCATCGGAAATTCCCGCGAACCCATCCCACGAAACCCATTCCCGCGCCCGCAGGATGTGCATCCGGAACGAAAGGTTCCAGTGATCCTTGTCTCCACTGCCTGGCATATATGCCGCTCATGTGGTGTGACAGGATCACGGCGCGCTATCGCGCCGCCGGTTTGACCTCCGGCGGCGCAAGGAATTTCTCGGGGAGCAACGAAACATGTCCACACTCAGCAAGAGCCACCGTTCGCTGGGCGGTATAGCCGTACTCACGAGCGCCGCTCTGCTCGCCTCCGCCCCGCTCGCTGTCGCGGAGGACTCCGGCTCCAGTCAGGACGCCCGAGCGGCAGCGGTCGTGGAGAAGGCCACCGGCACGGGTGATCTGGTCCGCGCCGCCACCGCGCCCGGAGTCGCGGCGAAGGCCACCACGCGCACCGACTACGGCACGGCCACCGTCACCGCTCCCACCCGGTCCAGTGGCCAGGTCCGGGCCAGCGCCACCGACGGCGACACCGTGGCGGTGGGCCTGCCGCACAGTCAGGACGTCACCGGCCACAGCACCGGCAACGGCACGGTGGTCTACCCCGAAGCGGCGCCCTCCACCGACGTCGCCGTCCAGCCCACCACCGACGGCGGGGCCCGCACGCTGGTCACCCTGAAGGACTCCGCTGCCCCCACCGAGCAGCGCTTCGACCTGAAGCTCCCGGACGGTTTCGCGCTCGCGCCGGGCGACAACGGCAGTGTGGAGATCGTCCGGACGGTGCAGGGCGGCGGCACGCTGTCCGCGGGTTCCTTCGACGCGCCCTGGGCCAAGGACGCGGGCGGCAAGCCCGTCCCCACCCACTACGAGATTTCCGGCAGCACCCTCATCCAGAAGATCGACACCACTGCGGACACCGCCTTCCCCGTGGTCGCCGACCCGAAGTACACCTGGGGCTGGGTGACCGGCACGGTGTACTACAACAAGAAGGAAACCAAGTGGATGCGCAACAAGGGCAACGCCCTTGCCGCGGGCCTGGCCTTCTCCAGCATCGTCGGCGGCGCCCTGGGCGGACCCGCCGGCGCCGTGGTGGCTACCGGAGTCACGGGAATCTGGGCGGGCTACACCGCCACCGTCGCATCCAATGCGGTCAGCGACAACAAATGCCTTAAGATCAAACTTCCCATGCTGAAGGCCGAAACCTACTCGGGCGGTTACTGCAAGTGAGCGCGACGAGTAATCAGGAAGGTCCGATGAAGCAGAACAGCCGCTATCTGTTCCCCGTTGTGGTAATCGCCGCACTCGCGTGCCTCGCTGTTTTCGCCTTCGTTCCCTCCAGCCGGCCCGTCTCCCTGTATGCCGCGGCCGGCTGCACGGCGGTGATACTGACCGTCCGCCCCAAGCCGACCGCGGACAGCTGGCTCTCACGAAATGCCTTGCTGGTGAACCTGATCGCCATGGCGCTGGTCCTGGCAGCCGTCGTCTTCATGGTGATGGGCTGACCACGCCTGTGTCGCGGCGCTCGGGCTCGCGGCAAGAGTGGCGGAACAAGACGTCACGTCCCCATCCGGGAAAGTCGGCCGGGGACGTGACGCATTTCCAGATCGACCGCCGTGAGGTCGTCAGCAGCGGCTCGCTGGTGGGCCTGTCGTATCCGCTGAGGAACCCGGCCCTGGCGGGAGGCTGCGAGAAGACGAAGACGCGGCCGGGCGTGAGCCGCTGACAGACGAGAGGGAAGAGGCGACTCGGATCGGTGAACCAGGCGGCCACCGGGAAGGAGCCCTTTGCCGTCACACGCCCCGGCGGTTACCTCGAAGCGTTCGCGGACGCTCGCGCACTTGAGTCCGCTGCCGCACTGCTTGCCGTCATAGGTGCCGTACTGGACGCGGAGAACGCGTCCGACGCCATCTACATCCGGCTCAACCCCGCCGTCGCGAACAGCACATCCCTGATCGCCTCCCGGTCGCCGACCTGTCCCGCCGCGGCCTCCTCCGGAGGAATGTGGCCGGCGGCCAACTGGCAGAACTCCACGTCGTCCAGCGCCACATGCGCCACCTCGTGCTCGGCGGAGCCCACCGCCGCGGGGGAGTCCAGCGGGATCAGCCACTCGCCGCCGCCGGCGCCCTCGATCTCCAGGCGCAGGCTGCGGCCGGGCTCGCCGGCCAGGCTGAGGTGGCGGCCGCGCGCCGGTGCCGCCAGCCCGGTCTGCCGGCGCCTGGCCAGCGCGGCGGGCAGCATCCGGGCCGCGAGGTCGATCATCTTGTTCAGATGCCGCGGCGCGGGCGGCCGGTACGGATAGTCCACCGCGTCCGCGATGTCCTCGGCATGCATCCAGCAGGCGAAGGCCCGGTCCAGCATCGCGTCGTGCAGCGGCAGCTCGAAGTCGCCGTACGACACGGTGAGTCCGCCCGCCTGGCCGCCGGTGAAGGACACCGTGCGCACCAGGCTGTGGCTCTGCTCCCGCCAGGGGCCCCGCACCGATCGGGTGGGCGGGAAGTGGGAGGTGCGCCAGAACGCCTCGGTGCGCCCGGACGGCCCCGCCGCCTGATGCTCCGCCGCGCCGGCGGCCTCGGCGTGGGGCGGGGCCGAGGGCGGGAGAGGGTCCTCCAGGCCGAGCGCGAGGGCGATCAGCCCGTCCACGGACAGCAGGTGCGCGATCACCCCGGCCACCGTCGTACGCCGCGTTCTCGCCTTGTCGGCCTCGAACCACCGCAGCCGCACCGGCGCATGCCACTCGGCGTCCCCGAAGTCCTGCAGCAGGGCGTCCAGTCGCGCGGTCTCGGCGTCGTACGCCGCCGCCCACTCCGGGACCGGTATGCGCGGCGGCCGGCGCTCCAGACAGCTCTCCAGGACGCGGGTGCGCAGCCCCGGGTCCAGGTCGAGGCTCTCCGGCTGGTGCAGCAGGCCGACCGCCTCGCGCAGCCGGCGGGCCTCGTCGGCGCACACCCCGCAGTCGCCCAGGTGCTCCTCGACGGCCGCCGTCTCGGCCGCCGAGCAGGCGGCCAGCGCCCAGGCGCCGAGCAGCGACTTCAGGACGTCGTGCGGCAGGTCGAGCGGCACGGGCGCGAGGTCCCCCAGGTCGGCGGGGTCGGGCAGCGGATGCCCGCTGTCCTCCACGGAGGCGCGGGGTGTCGGTATGCGCGGCGGCCGGCTCGGCTCGGGCCCGCCGGTTTCGGGCGGTGGCTGCGCCGAGCCGTCGCCCGCTCCGTCGACGAAGCGGGCGCTGCCACCCCGGCCGCCCGGACCCGCGTACCCCTCGCGGTCCTCGTACGCCTGCCCCTCGGGGTCCTCTTCTCCCCGTCCCCCGTGCTCGTCGTACGGCTCGAACCGTCCCGCTCCGCTCACACCGCACCCCCGTCTTCCGGCGGTGTCCCGGTGTCGTGGGCGGTGGAGAGCAGTTGCAGGCCGAGGCGGAGCCGGCGGCGGGCCTCGTCCTCGGTGACGCCGAGGTCGACGGCGGTGCGGCGGTAGTCGCGGCGCTGGACGTAGGCGAGGTCCAGGGCGGCGCGCAGCGGGGCGGGCATGGAGTGGACGATGTAGTCGGCGCGGGCGGCCACGGAGGCGTGGCGCACCTTGCGCTCAAGCTCGGCGACGGAGCCGCCGCCGTGCGGCAGCGCGGCGGTCTCGCTCTCGCGCAGCCGCTCCACGGCGAGCCGGTGGGTGACCCCGGCGACCCAGGTGCGCAGCGGGCCCTTCTTGGGGTCGTAGGTCTCGGGGTGTTCCCAGAGGTGGGCGAAGACCTCGCGGGTGAGGGTGTCGGCGGCCTTCTCCTCGCCGAGGACGCGGTGGGCGAGGCCGTGCACGAGTGAGGCGAACCGGTCGTACAGCTCGCCCAGGGCGGCTGCCTCTCCGCGGGCGAGCCGCTGCTGCATCCTGCGGTCCCAGCGGGGCGGTACGTCCTTCTTGGCCATGCGGTCTCCTCCTCTCACCCGTGTCCGACCCGTCCAGCCTGACTGCGCCGTCCTCCCGAATGTAGTCGGCACCTCTGACAGTGCACGCCCCTTTGTGTCAATGTGCGCCTCTCGAAGCGCCGCAGGTGATAGTGCCCTCTTCACATAACCTTCACGCACACTCTGCACGTATCTGATCGAACAGGATCGGTAGTGACCGAAACAAGTCCCTTGTCGATCACGTCTAGTTTGCAGCTCCACGTTTCAGGGAACCGCCGCTGGGCAGCCGCTGCGGAAGCAAGCGTAGGAACTGCTTCCGTTTCTGGGCGGTTCCGGAAGTTCCGGCGAGCGGAGGGGCAGGGACGTGGCATTCAATGTGACCGGCGTCGAACAGGGCGAGTGGGCCGTGCTCCGGGTGTCCGGGGAACTTGACCTGATGACCTCGCCGGTATTGCGGCAACGTGTGCACGACGTCGTCGCCGAGGGGCATCACAGCCTCGTCGTGGACCTCGCCGACGTCTTCTTCTGCGATTCCAGCGGGGTCGGCGTGCTCATCGCCGCCCGCCGGCTGATCCGATCCTGCCAGGGCCGGCTCCGGCTCATCCTGCCCGACCGGGGCGCCGACGACGGCTCGCACGTCAACCGGGTCCTCGGCGCGCTCGGCGTGCGCCGGCTCTTCGACGTCCGCCCCGACCTCCAGGCCGCCACGTCCGACGAGGCGGGTCCGCTCTCCGCCTGACCGGGCCGCGCGGCCGCGGCCGCGTCTTCGCGACAAGGCCACATTGTTGTCGCAGAATTCCCCCGGTCCTGGCACAGTCGCCGGATTCCCGCCATCCGGCGGCCGGCCGCGTCATACGCTCCCTGCCAGGAGGTCGGTCACGCACCCGCACGACGCACCCGCACCAACGACGCACACCTAAGGCGGTCCGAACAGACATGGTCAGCACCGAGTACGAGCGCAGGATCGCCGCCCGGTTCGCCACCTTCGACCAGGACGGCAACGGCTGGATCGACCGCGAGGACTTCAGCGCGGCCGCCAAGGCGCTCCTCGCCGAGTTCACCGTGACCGCCCGCTCCGACAAGGGGCAGGCGCTGTACGCCGGCGCGGAGGCCTTCTGGCAGGGCATGGCCGGCATCGCGGACCGCGACGGCGACCAGCGCATCACCCGCGAGGAGTTCGTCAGCGGCGCGGTCAAGCGCCTGCGCGACAACCCCGAGCGCTTCGCCGAGATCGCCCGCCCCTTCCTGCACGCGGCCCTCGCGGTGGCGGACGCGGACGCCGACGGCCGTATCCCGGTCGCCGACACCGCCCGCGTCCTGCGGGTCCTGCACGTCCCGGCCGAGCTGGCCGAGGCCACCGCCGCGTCCCTCGACACCGACGCCGACGGCACCGTCACCGAGCAGGACGTCATCCCGGCCTTCGCCCGCTACTTCACGGTCGCGGAGTAGCCCAGGGCCCAGTGCCCCGGCACTAGGCGAACACGACCGTCCGGCGGCCGTTGAGCAGAATGCGTCGCTCCGCATGCCACTTCACCGCCCGCGCCAGCGCCTGGCACTCCACGTCGCGGCCGATGGCCACCAGTTGGTCCGGGGTCACACCGTGGCCGACCCGCTCGACCTCCTGCTCGATGATCGGCCCCTCGTCCAGGTCGGCGGTCACGTAGTGCGCGGTCGCCCCGATGAGCTTGACCCCCCGGGCGTGCGCCTGGTGATACGGCTTCGCGCCCTTGAAGCTCGGCAGGAAGGAGTGGTGGATGTTGATGATCCGGCCGCTGAGCTGCTTGCACAGGTCGTCCGAGAGGACCTGCATATAGCGGGCGAGGACGACCAGTTCGACGCCCTCCTCGCGGACGATCTCCAACACCCTCGCCTCGGCCGCCGACTTCGTCTCCTTCGTGACCGGAATGTGGTGGAAGGGAATGTCGTAGGAGCCCACCAGCTCCTTGAAGTCAGTGTGATTGGACACCACACCCACGATCTCCACCGGAAGCGCGCCGATCCGGGCCCGGAACAGCAGGTCGTTCAGGCAGTGCCCGAACTTGCTGACCATCAGCAGGATCCGCATCTTCTCGTCGGCCCGGTTGATCTGCCAGTCCATGTGGAAGGAGTCACCGATCGCCGCGAAGCTCGCCCGCAGCTTCTCCAGGGTCACCGGCGCCTCGGCCGAGAAGTGGACACGCATGAAGAACAGACCCGTGTCGTGGTCGCCGAACTGCTGGCTGTCCTCGATGTTGCAGCCGGTCATGAAGAGGTAGCTCGACACGGCGTGCACGATGCCCTGCTTGTCGGGGCAGAAGAGGGTGAGGATGTACTGGTCGGCCGGTGCGGCGGCGGGCGCAGACTGCTCATTCATGCACCACAGGGTCTCATGCCCGCACCGCCACCAGCGGTCACGTCCGCTACGCGGACCTGGTCATGATCCGCAGCACATCCAGGCTCCGGGGCGGCGTGTCCGGGTCCTCCCCGTCGCTCGCCGCCATCCGCACATGCGCGTCCCGCGCCGCCCGTATCGCATCCGGCCACCCCTGGTGGTCGAGATACGCGGAGACCGGCGCGTCCGGGCCGACCTGGTGCATGATCCGCAGCACCCGCAGTACGGCGGTGTCCACGAGCGCCGCCTCCTGGGAGTCGCGGAAGATCGTGCCGACGTATTTCTCCGCGGACCAGTTGTCCAGCCAGGTGTCCTCCACCAGCCGGTAGACGGCGTCGGTGACGTCGCCGTATCCGTCCACGCCGGCCAGCCAGACGTCCCGCTGGAACACCGGGTCGGAGAGCATGTGCAGCGCCGAGCGCACATTGCTGCGCCAGCGCCACCACGGCATGTCGCTTAGAGGCATGCCGCCCATGGTGGAGGAGCGACGGCCACGACGGGAAGAGTTCTCCGGAGCTTGCACGGTCATCGATCGTACGTTCCCCGTCACACCTGCCTCACCGCCCCCTGTAATTCACCTGGGTGTCACCGTTCGTTGACCCAGGGTCACTCCCCGGTTAGCGGTGTGAGGGAATCGTGCATAGCCATGACCGGCAGGCGACGCACCGTTAGTACCTTCCTCCACTCGTCCACCCGCCCCGGCAGAGCCACCGCCGTGACCGCGGGTGCCGTGGCCCTCTGTGCGTCGCTCACCGCCGGATGCGGGGTCATCCCCGGTGCCACGGGGGGCTCCGGGGATGACCCGATCAAGGTCATGACCTGGGCCCCGCAGGACACCGACGCCACCAACAAGCCCGGCATGCCCGCGATGGCCCTCGCCTACGCCAAGTGGATCAACGCGCACGGCGGCATCAACGGCCGCAAGCTCCAGGTCCTGACCTGCAACGACCGCAACGACCCTGTGGCCGCCGCCAAGTGCGCCCGCAGCGCGGCCGAGGAGGACGTGGTCGCGGTCGTCGGCTCCTACAGCCAGTTCGGCGACTCCTACCTCGCCCCGCTGGAAGGCGCCGGCATCCCCTACATAGGCGGCTACGGCGTCACCAACGACGAGTTCACCGGCCAGATGTCGTACCCGGTCAACGGCGGCCAGCCCGCCCTGCTCGCCGGGCTCGGCAAGGCCCTCGCCGCCACCTGCGGCAACATCGCCCTGGTCCGCCCGGACAGCATCGCCGGCGACGAGCTGCCGGTGCTGCTCGACTCCGGGCTGCAGGCGGGCGGGCACACGAAGGCGGACGACCGCCTCGCCGCCGAGGACGCCACCGAGTACAGCGGCCAGGCCGACCAGTCGCTGGCGTACGCGGCCAAGGGCCCGCTGAAGAAGGGCTGTGTGGTGCCCGCGCTCGGGGACCGCACCGACACCTTCATGGACTCCTTCCGGCGGGCCCGCGAGAACTACCCCGCCGTACGGCTCGGGACCGTGCTCGGCAATGTCGACCAGACCGTGATCAACGCCACGGGCGGCGCGTCCGGGCCGTACGAGGGGGCGTACATCACCGGCTGGTATCCGCCGGCGTCCGACGCCCGCTGGGACGCGATGAAGAAGGTGATCAACGAGGAGGCCTTCGGCGACAACCGCATCGACCCCGCGGACGCCGGAGTGCAGACCACCTGGATCGCCTACACCGTGCTGAAGGCCGCCCTGGACAAGATCGGCGCAGGCGAGGTGAGCGCCGACAGCGTGCGGCACACCCTCGACGACGGCCTGCGGGTCTCCACCGGCGGTCTCACCCCGCCCCTCGCCTGGCCCTACGAGGGCAAGCTCGCCGGGGTCGGCTTCCCGCGGATGGTCAACGCCGACGTCACCCTCCAGGAGGTGCAGGACGGCCAGCTGGTCGCGGCCCGCAGGAGCCTCGGCGGACTCAACGGCATCACCGACATGACACAGACGCTGGAGGGCGCCGACGTGCAGTGACGCCGGCGCCCACCGTCACAGCTGGGTGGGCTGGCGCTGGGTCAGGCCGTACTTCTGCGCGATCGTGTTCCACAGCACCGCCGCCTTCGCCTTCTGCGCGCTGGCGGTGCTGCTCTCCCGGTTGCCGGCCTGGGTCTCGTTGGTGATGCGGGCGTGGCCCCGGCGGCAGGCCTTGTGCCCCTTGGACTGGTCGGCCCAGGCCGCGTAGTGGTTGTCGGCCGCGGCGGACGCCTGCCAGGCCTTGGTCAGCGCGGCGGTCAGGTCGCCGTTGTCCGGCAGCTTGTCGACGGACAGCTTGCCGAGCCGGGTGACCAGCTGGTCGCGCTGCCCGGCCGCGGCGCGCAGGTCGGAGGCGGCCCCGTCGAGGTTGTCGCACTGCTTGACGTCGGCCACGGCACCGATCACCGAGGCGCGGCTGCTGCCGCTGTCCGCGAGCAGCTTGTCCAGCTCGACGGCCTGGGCCCGGGCCGGGTCGGCGGCCGCGGAGGAGCCCTGGCCGGGGGCCGGGGAGGTGGCCGCGACGGTCTTGCCGTCGGTGCCCTGGTCCTTGCCGCCGCCGTCGCTGAGCAGCACGCCGGCGCCGACCCCGATGACGACGATGCCGACACCGACGGCGGCGATCAGCGGCACCCGCGACCGGCCGCGGCTCGGTTCGTCGTCGTAGCCGGGCTCGTACGACGGCTGCTGCGCGCCGTAGGAGGGCTGCCGGCGGCCGTACGGCGGCTGCTGCGCGGCGCCGGGGCGGGCGTCCGGCTGCGGGACGCGCGGCAGCTGCTGGGTGGACCCGGCCGGGCCGTCACCGCCCGCCGGGCCGCTGCGGAACAGGCTGTCGAACTCGGCCGGCGGCTGCCGGTCCCCGCCCTGCGTCTGCGCCTGGGCGGCGTACGGCGGGATGTACTGGGTGGCCTCGGCGTCGGGCGACGCGGGCGCCGGCGGCCGCTGGGATGCGTGGCCGAGGTACCGCGTCTCCTCGCCGGCCGACTCGGGCGGCAGCGCGCCGGGGGCCACCGGCGGAATGTACTGGGTCGCGCCCTCGTCGGCGGGGGCGGCCGGCACGGGCGGTATGTACTGGGTCGCGCCGTCGGCGGAGGAGGCCTGCACCGACGGTATGTGCGGTATGTACTGCGTCGCCCCCTCGTCGGCCGGGGCTGCCGCCGGGACCGGCGGGATGTACTGGGTGGCACCGTCGGCGGCGGGCGGCAGCGGGGCCCCGGCGGCCGGGTACGCGTCCGGCAGGGCGGGGGGAAGGGGCGCCGCGGCGGCCGACGGCTGCGGGTACTGCGGCTGCTGGTGCTGGTGCTGCGCCTGTGGCTGGTGGTACGGCTCCGGTGCCGTGCCGTACCCCGGTTGCTGACCGGCGCCGTAGCCGCCGTCCTGGCCGCCGCCCTGGCCGTAGGACGGAGTCTGGCCGTACGCCGGGGCCGGGGCGCCCTCGGGGGGCAGCGGGCCGGGGTTCGCGGCGGGCGGCTGCTGGTGCGGGACGTCCGGTGTGTGCCAGTGCTGGACCGCCGCCGGAGGCCAGCCCTGGCCCTGCTGGGGCTGCTGCTGCTCGGGCCCCCAGGAGCCGCCCCAGGCCTGCCCGCCGGCCGGGGCGGCGGGGGCGGGCTCGCCGGTCATGCCCGGCAGCAAGGGCTCGCCTCCGTCGGAGGGCAGCACGATGCCTTCGTGCGCGGGCCGCGCCGAGGGCTCCTCGCCCTGTCCACTCTGCGTCACCGGGACTCCTACTAATGGGGGACCTTGTGAATCGCGCTCACGCTACCGGGTCCCCCGAGCCGGGTGCCACGCAGCTCAGGGCGCGATCTTTCCGCCTGTGACGGCGATAACAGAACCGTCCCGCGGTGCGCTGCCGTGCGGCGCCGCAGGGCACCCTCACGTCATCGGGTGCCGTTCGCCGCATGTTCACGCAACCGCGGGGCCGTTGTTCAGGCTGCCTGCTGGAGATCGAGGCGCGCCCCGAACTCCCGTACCACCGCCTCCTCCCGGAAGGGCTCCAGGCGCTGCTGCAGGTCCTCCAGATACTCGGCGCCCCGGTTGGAGCGGAGCGTCTCCAGCAGCTCCACCGCCTTCAGGCCGGTGTTGCAGGCCCGTTCGACCTCGCGCTGCTGCACCTGGGCCGTGGCGAGCAGCACATAGCCGATGGCGCGCCGGCGGGCCCGGGAGGCGGGGTGCCCGGCCAGGGCCCGCTCGGCGTACCGGGCCGCCTGCTCGGGCTGCCCGAGGTCGCGGTGGCAGTGCGCCAACTCGTCGGCCAGATAGGCCTCGTCGAAGTGCCGGATCCACACCGGGTCGTCTCCGGAGGAGTCGTCCGCCTGCTCCATCGCCGTCACAGCCCGCCCGATGGAGGCCTGGGCGGCGCGCACGTCACCGAGCAGGGCGTGTCCGCGGGCCTCCGCCGCGTGGAACATCGTCTCCACGCGCGGGGTCACCTGCCCGCGCGCCCCCTCCTGCGCCGCCCGCGCCAACTGGGCGATCTCGCGCGGGTTTCCGAGCTGCGCGGCGAGGTGGCTCATGGACGCGGCGAGGACGTAACCGCCGTACCCGCGGTCCCCGGCGGCCTGCGCGAGCCGCAGCGACTGGATGTAGTAGCGCTGGGCCAGGCCCGGTTGCCCGGTGTCCACGGCCATGTAGCCCGCCAGCTCGGTCAGCCGGGCGACCGCGGCGAACAGGTCCCGTCCCACCGTCTCCCGGTACGAGCCCGCGAGCAGCCCGGAGACGACGCTGTTGAGGTAGTGCACGACCACCGGGCGGACATGCCCGCTGCCGTACTGGTGGTCGAGGTCGGTCAGCGCCTGGGTCATGGACCGCACGGCCGCCACATCGGCCAGGCCCACGCGTGGGCCGGCCTGCCGGGCCACCTGGGCGTCCGGCGCCGAGATCAGCCAGTCCCGGCTGGGCTCGACCAGCGCGGAGGCGGCGACGGAGGAGCCGGACAGGAAGTCCCGCCGGCCCACGTCGCTGCGCCACAGCTCACAGACCTGCTCGATGGCCCCCAGTACCGTCGGCGAGAACTGGAGACCGACCCCCGAGGCGAGGTTCTTGCCGTTGGCCATGCCGATCTCGTCGATCGTGACCGTACGGCCGAGCTTGCGCCCGAGCGCCTCCGCGATGATCGCCGGGGCCCGGCCCCGCGGCTGCTGTCCGCGCAGCCAGCGGGCCACGGACGTCTTGTCGTAGCGCAGGTCGAGCCCGTGCTCGGCACCGCACATGTTGACCCGCCGGGCCAGCCCGGCGTTCGAGCACCCCGCTTCCTGGATGAGTGCCTGCAGCCGTTCGTTCGGCTGCCGGGCCACGAGAGGCCTTGCGGCCATGTGCTACCCCCTGCGTTGCGATCCCCTGGGCGTGACCGATTCGGGAAGATCACTGCCCAGCTGACATACCGCCAATGCGCGACATGTGCCGTTTGCCGGGGTAACGACGGCTGCCAACCCCATCCCTGGCTACCCACCCGACGCCGTGTTTCCCCCTGCGCGCCCCCGGGCGTGCACCCATGCGCCCCGACTGCGGAACCGATGCTCCGCCCCCGCGCGCGCTCCAGCCGTAACTCCAGGTGGGTGCGGGAGTTGAGAGGAGCGTGGAAGAGACGATCGCGGGCGCCCAGAACACTCAGATTTCCGGTCAGATCCCGCAGCAGCGTGGGGAATCGCTGCTGGAGACCGCCGTACGCTACGCCGAGGAGCGGCACTGGGACGTGTTCCCGGGCACCTGGCTGGAAGCGGTCGCCGGCATGCAGCGCTGCTCGTGCAGCGATGCCTCCTGCCCTGCGCCGGGTGCGCACCCCGCGCGCCCCGACTGGGCGACGCAGGCCACGGGCAGCGCGACCGTCGCGCGCCGGATGTGGCAGAAGCAGCCGACGGCGTCGATCCTGCTGCCGACGGGGCGGACGTTCGACGCGCTGTCCGTCCCGGAGAGCGCCGGGTTCCTGGCTCTCGCCCGCATGGAGCGGATGGAGTTGACCCTGGGGCCGGTCACGCTGGCTCCCGATCGGCGGATGAACTTCTTCGTGCTGCCCGGGGGTTCGGCGAAGGTGCCGGATGTGGTGCGCAAGCTCGGGTGGACGCTGTCGTCGTTGGATCTGGTGGCGTTGGGAGAGGGAAGTTACGTGGCCGCTCCCCCCACCCGCTTCGGCTCTCGTGGTGCCGTGCAGTGGGCGTGCCGGCCCACCCCGGCGAACCGGTGGCTGCCGGATGCCGAGGAGTTGATCTCGCCGCTCGCCTATGCGTGCGGTCGGGATCGCTGACGTGAGCCCACGCGGCGTCAGCCGCATATCAGGCGCAGTCCCGCGCCCCTGAGGAACTCGGCCTCACCTACTGTGCATGCATGACCGAAGTCGCAGTACGCGTGCGTGGGCTCTGGAAGCAGTTCGGGCAGCAGGTCGCCGTCGCGGGGATCGATCTGGAGCTGCCCGCCGGGAAGTTCATCGGGCTGGTCGGGCCGAACGGGGCCGGGAAGACCACCACCCTCTCCATGGTCACCGGGCTGCTGCGGCCCGATGACGGCACCGTCGAGGTCGTCGGTCATGACGTGTGGCGGGATCCCGTGGCCGTCAAGGCGAGGATCGGCGTCCTTCCCGAAGGACTACGGCTGTTCGAGCGGCTGTCGGGGCGGGAGCTGCTCGGGTACTCGGGGCGGCTGCGCGGGCTGCCGGGGGCGGAGGTCGACAAGCGGGCCACGCAGCTGCTGGACGTCCTCGACCTGGCCGGATCCCAGCACAAGCTCGTCGTCGACTACTCCACCGGCATGCGCAAGAAGATCGGGCTCGCCGCCGCGCTGCTGCACAACCCCGAGGTGCTCTTCCTGGACGAGCCGTTCGAGGGCGTCGACCCGGTGTCCGCGCAGACCATCCGGGGCGTCCTGGAGCGGTACACGGCCTCCGGTGCCACAGTCGTCTTCTCCTCCCACGTCATGGAGCTGGTCGAGTCGCTGTGCGACTGGGTCGCGGTGCTGGCGGCCGGGCGGATCCGCGCCACCGGTCCGCTCGCCGAGGTGCGCGGGGCGCACCCGACGCTCCAGGGGGCGTTCCTGGAGCTGGTCGGGGCGAGCGGGCGGGACGCCGGGTCCGATCTGGACTGGCTGGGCGGTGGGGCGGCGCGATGACGAGCCTCACCTCCACCGTCGTACGGCTGAAGCTGTCGCTGCTGCGGGGCGGGCTGCGGCAGTCCGGGGGCCGGCGGGCCGCGTTCGTCGCCTCGACGGTCATCGCGGTCCTGTTCGCGCTGCTGCAACTGCTGGGGCTGCTCGCGCTGCGCGGGCACGCGCACGCCGACGCCGTCGCCGTACCGGGTACGGCCGTGCTGGCGCTGGGCTGGGCGGTGCTCCCGCTGTTCTTCCCGACCGGCGACGAGACGCTGGATCCGACTCGGCTGGTGATGCTGCCGCTGCGGCCCCGGCCGCTGGTCCGGGCGCTGCTCGCGGCCTCGCTGGTCGGCATCGGCCCGCTGTTCACGCTGCTGGTGCTGGTGGGGTGCGCGGTGGCCGTGGCGCACGGGGCCGCCGCGTACGCCGTCGCGGTGCTCGCCGTCGCCCTCGGCCTGCTGGTCTGCGTGGCGCTCGCACGGGCCGTGGCCGCCGCCAACGTACGGCTGCTGACCAGCAGGAAGGGCCGTGATCTGGCCGTGCTGAGCGGGCTGGTGATCGCGATCGGCGCGCAGTTGGTCAACTTCGCCGCCCGGCAGCTCGGTTCGGCGGGCCTCGGGCAGCTGCAGCCGGTCGCGGACGCGCTGGGCTGGGTGCCGCCCGCGTCGGCGATCTCGGCGGTGGGGTCGGCGAGCGAGGGGGCGTACGGCACGGCCGCAGCCCAACTCGCCCTCACCGCAGCCGGGTTGGCGGCACTCATCGCCGTGTGGGCACGCACCCTGACCCGGCTGATGACCGCGCCCGACGGCTCCACGCTGCAGGCCGCCGACGCCCAGGCCCCGGGCCGTGCGTCGAGCGGCCTCGGACGCCTGCTGCCGCAGGACCGCACGGGTACGGTCATGGAGCGCAGCCTGCGCTACATCTGGCGGGATCCGAAGACCAAGGCCGCGTGGGTGACCTCGCTGGCGATCGGGCTGATCGTGCCGGTGTTCAACGCGGTGCAGGGCACCGGGTCGGTGTACTTCGCGTGCTTCGCCGCCGGGATGCTCGGCATCCAGATGTACAACCAGTTCGGGCAGGACACCTCCGCGTTCTGGACGGTGGCCATGACCATCT
This sequence comes from Streptomyces sp. NPDC052101, assembly GCF_040680235.1. Classification (NCBI taxonomy): domain Bacteria; kingdom Bacillati; phylum Actinomycetota; class Actinomycetes; order Kitasatosporales; family Streptomycetaceae; genus Streptomyces; species Streptomyces sp. NPDC052101. Next base: position 242,879 of record NZ_JBFAWH010000003.1, on the reverse strand, counting down.
CCTCGCCCCGGGACGCCTACGCCGAACTGCGCGGCCGCGCCCTGGCCCTGCTGCTGATCACCCTGCCGTACGCGGCGCTCGTGACGGTGGTGACGACGGCCGTGCTGGGCGCCTGGTCACGGCTGCCGGAGGTGCTGGGGCTGTCCTTCGCCCTGCTCGGGGCGATGCTCGCGACCGGCGCCTGGACGTCGGCCGCCTTCCCTTACTCCATCCCCCAGGAGGGCCACAAGAACGTCGCCCCGGGCCAGGCGGGCCTCGCCTGGATCTCGATCTTCGGCGGCATGGTCTCCGCGGCCCTGCTCTGCTCCCCCGCCATCGCCCTCACCATCTGGCTCCACGTGAGCGCGGGCGGCGAGGACTGGAGGTGGCTGCTCCTGCCGGTGGGTGCGGCGTACGGCGCGGGGCTGACCTTCCTGGGCCTGCGCCTGGCAGCTCCGAGGACGGCGGCCCGCTTGCCGGAGATCCTCGCGGCTGTCAGCAAGGGATAGGGAGAGTCACCCAAGGGGCGCGGGGAACTGCGCGAACAACCACACACGACCCGCACCCGCCGACGATAAGCAACCCGGCAGACGCATAGGCACTCAATCCCCGCGCACCCGATCAAGAAACGGCTGGACAGCCGACCGCCAGGCCGACGGCAGTTCATAGTGCGCGAGGTGCCCCGCCTCAGCGACCTCCGCGTACTCCCCCGCCGGAAGCACCCGCACCATCTCCTGTGCCTCCGCCCGCCCCAGCTCCCCGTCCACCCCGCGCACGACCAGCGCCGGGCAGCGCACCTGGGCCAGCTCCTCCCAGTGCGCGTCGTACACCCAGGTCTCACGGGACCTGAGCATCTGCTCCGGCTCGAACACGGGCCGCCAGCCGTCGACGGACTCGTGCATCACCTCGGCGTAGAACTCCCCGCGTGCCGGGTTCGGCCGCTCCACCCACGGGTCGTCCTCACCGAACCACTTGCGGACGTCGGCCAGCGTGGCGAAGGGGGCGGGCCAGGCCTGGAACCACTGCGCCCACTCCCGCTGCGAGGCGGCCCCCAGTGCGGAGGCCCGCATATCGCAGATGATCAGGGCCCGGACGAGATCGGGACGCTTCGCGGCGAGCTGCCAGGCGGTCAGGGCGCCCATGGCGTGGCCGATGAGGACGGCGGGGGCGAGGCCGAGCTGTTCGAGGGCGGCCTCGGCGTCCTCGACGTAGGCCTCACGGGTGTAGGCGGCCTGAGGGGGCTTCTCGCTCTGGCCGTGCCCTCGCTGGTCGAGGGCGACGGCGCGGTGGCGTGCGGCGAGCCAGCGGGCCGTCGAGGCCCAGTGGGAGGCGCGGCCCATCAGGCCGTGCAGTAACAGCACGCCCGGAACGCCGGGCTCCGGGGCCGCCCGGCCCTGTGCCGGGTCGAGACCCGTCTTGGGAGGGTCGGCGAACTCCCAGGCGGCCAGGCGCACCCCGCCCGCTCCCGTCACGTCGATCCGCCGTGCCATGGGCCTGGCACCCCCAGCTCCGCCCGCCTCGTACCGGTGTACTGCCGTACTCGCTCGTACTTGCCGCTGTCGCTGTCGTGCTCGTCCTGCCGCCGCAGACTATCGAATACCCATTCGAAAAATCTGTCTCTGCGGACAACACCCCTCATTCGAGTGACACCCCTCAAGGAATGATCGCCGCCGCGCAGGGGATCTCTTCTGCGGGAGGCGGACCGCTCGGGGAAAAACGGTCCGAGGGGATGACCCTGAGAGCTCGGGGCTCCGGGTCAGCACAGGGGAGGACAGGCCCCGGCGCCACAAGGGCGCCGGGGCCCTCACATGCTCAGCGCTTGGCGACGAACACGTGCGAGGCGACATCCGCCTCCAGCTCCGCCGCCTCGCCGCCGCTGCCCACCAGGACACCGCCGGCCGACTCCGTCACGCTCACCACGGAGCCGGGCTGCACACCCGCGCGCCGCAGCGTGTACATCAGCTGGGCGTCCGTCTGGATCGGCTCGCCGATCCGGCGGACGACGACCGTCTTGCCGTCCGCCCCCGGGTCCAGGTCGGCCAGCGAGACCATGCCCTCGTCCAGGAACGGGTTGGCGCCGTCCTTCTCGCCCAGCTCCTCCAGGCCCGGGATCGGGTTGCCGTACGGCGACTCGGTGGGGTGCCGCAGCAGCTCCAGGACGCGGCGCTCCACGGCCTCGCTCATCACGTGCTCCCAGCGGCAGGCCTCCGCGTGCACCTGCTCCCACTCCAGGCCGATCACGTCGACGAGGAGGCACTCGGCCAGCCGGTGCTTGCGCATCACGCGCGTGGCGAGCCTGCGGCCCTCGTCGGTCAGCTCCAGATGGCGGTCGCTGGCCACGGACACCAGGCCGTCGCGCTCCATGCGCGCCACCGTCTGGCTCACCGTCGGCCCGCTCTGGTCCAGCCGCTCCGCGATGCGGGCGCGCATGGGGACGACGCCTTCCTCTTCGAGTTCGAGGATGGTGCGGAGATACATCTCCGTGGTGTCGATCAGTCCGGACATACGTGCCCCTCGATTACCTCTGCCGGAAGGTCGCCCGGCGCGTGCGCTGGCCCTGTCGTCAATTCTGCCGGATCCCACTGACAAGCGGGGGCCGCCGGGGAAACCACGTGGCTGTGCCCACCCCGACAAGGCCGGCGCCCGAGCAGACGGCCGTATTGACACCGCACTGGTCCAGACCGCACGGTGATCCGCGACACAGACGCTGCGAAGGGGCACCGCATGAGCGACGGCACGCCTGCCGACCTGTTCTTCGACGCCGCGATCGGCCTGCTGCAACGGGTCCGCGAGGAGGAGGCCGCGTCGATCGCCGCGGCCGGCACCCTGCTCGCCGACACCGTCGCCGCCGGCGGCCGCCTGTTCGCCTTCGGCGCCGGGCACTCCTCGCTGGCCGCCCAGGACGTCGTCTACCGCGCCGGCGGCCTCGCCCTGATGAACCTGCTCGCCGTCCCCGGGGTCGTCGGTGTCGACGTCACCCCGGCCACCCTCGGCTCCGCCCTCGAACGCGTCGACGGCCTCGCCGGCGCCGTCCTGGACACCTCCCCGGTCCGCGCCGGCGACGCCCTCGTGATCATCTCCCTGTCCGGCCGCAACGCCCTGCCCGTGGAGATGGCGCAGAACGCCCGCGCCCTCGGTGTGCGGGTCATCGGCGTCACCTCGGTCGCGTACGCCGCGCAGACCACGTCCCGGCACGCCTCCGGCACCTTCCTGAAGGACCACTGCGACATCGTCCTGGACTCGAAGATCGCGGTCGGCGACGCGGAACTCACCCTCGACACCATCCCGGCGCCCTTCGCCCCGGCCTCCACGGTCGTCACCACCGCCCTGCTGCAGGCCGTCATGGCGACCACCGCCGCCACCCTCGCCGACCGGGGCATCGAGCCCCCGCTCCTGCGCTCCGGCAACGTCGACGGCGGCCACGAGTGGAACGGCCGCGTGATGCGGGAGTACGGCGACCGGATCTTCTACCGGCGCTGAGCCACCCGGGGGCCTAGTCCTCCCGCACCGCGTCCGCCAGGTCCAGCGCCGCCGCGATACGGACCGCCACGTCCTCCGCGTAGGCCGAGTCGGACCGCTCGAAGCGGTGGCGGCCGGAGCCGCGCAGGAAGGTCACCACGCCCAGCGTCCGCCCCCGGCTGCGCAGCACCGCGCACAGGGCGTGCACCGCGTCGCCGGGCCACTGCCGGGCGAGCGCCCACTCCCGCGCCACCTCCGCCGGGACCGAGCCGACGTCCGCGCGCACCGCGCCGGCCCGCTCCACGCACTGCAGCGCCGGGTGTCCCGGCTCGTAGCGCACGGGCAGCCCGGCCGCCCCCGTGAGCAGGCTGGGCCCGGGCGCCCCGGCGGGCGTCGCCGCGAGCCGGACAAGCCGTACGGGCGCCTCCTCGCCCTCCGTGCGCCCGGGGGGCGCCACCCGGTCGATCAAGGCGTGGTCGGCGAAACCGGCGAGCGCGAAGTCCAGGTGGACGGTGGCCGCCTCGGCCGGGTCCTCGCACTCGGCGGCGGCACGCGCGGCCCGGTGCAGCTGGTTGGTGCGGAACCGCAGCAGGGCCGCTTCCTGCTCGCTCTGCTTGGCCTCGGTGACGTCCTGGAACAGCCAGCCGACGCCGAGCGGCACCGGTTCCTCCGCGAGCGGCGAGGCCAGCCGCACGAACCCGCTGCGCCAGCAGCGCCGTTTCTCGCCCTCCGGGGTGCGTACCGCCACCCACATCTCGGCGGGCGCGGGCGGGGCGCCCTCGGCCAGCACATGGGTGAGCGCGGCCTCCAGCTCCTCCACGCCCTGCGCGAGCAGCTCGCCGAGCGGCCGGCCCAGCGCGGACGTACGCCCGATCCCGAGGACACGGGCCGCGTGCGCGTTGACGACGGCGGGCCGCAGATCGGCGTCGATGAGGACGACTCCCCAGGCGGCGTCCTCGAACAGCGCCTCGCTCAGCGCGATCGACCGCTCCAGGTCGATCTGCGCGTGCACCTCGCTGAACGCGCAGTACACCCCGGCCGGCTTTCCCTCGGGCCCGCGCACGGCGGCGGACTGGGTCCGTACGAGCACCCGCCCGCCGTCCTTGGTCACCAGCGCGAACTCGTGCACCTGCCGTCCGGGCGCGTGCATCGCCGACATCAGCCGGGCCTGCACCTCCTCGGCGTCGGCACTGCGCACCGCCCACCCGGCGAACCCCTGCCGGCCGACCGCCTCGGCGGCCGTCCAGCCGAGGATCCGCTCGGCCTCCCGGTTCCAGTGCGTGACGACCCCATCGGCGTCGAACGCGCACAGGGCCGCGTCCATGCCGTCGAGCAGTGCGGCGAGCAGATCGGATCCCCCGGATTCACCGGGGTCGTCCGGCCCCAGCTCGTCGGTGGTCCCACTCCGCCGGGAAGCACTCACCTGGACCCCCTGCAGGCTGCGTCTGCGCGCGTTCGGCGCGCGGTTCGCTCACTGGCCTTCATTCAACTGGAACGTGACCCAGCCCACATCATGTTCCCGAGAAAAAAAGAGCTTGAGCGTCTGCCGCCGGTTTCCTAGGGTGTCGGTTACACGAGAAGGGAGGTGGTTCGGCAGATGTATGAGAACCGGACGCGTGAGGTGGCTGCGGGCTAGCGGCCCGTCACCACACAAGTGCGGTGCCGGACCAGCACGTGACAGACGCGTGCAGCCGGCCCAATCCCAGCAGTCACCCGACCCGCGAACTCGCCGGTACGTCCGGCCGGCTTCTCCGCCGAGAGGTGGAGGACCCGAGTTCGCGGGTCGTCTGCGTTTTCGCGGGTCGTCTGCGTTCAGGGCCCGCTGCCGGTGCGCGGCTCAGGGGCTGAGGCGCTCGACCTTCCAGGTGCCGTCGGGCCGGCTGACGTAGCGCAGACGGTCGTGGAGGCGGTTCTCGCGCCCCTGCCAGAACTCGACGGCCTGCGGGGTGATCCGGAAGCCGCCCCAGTGCGGCGGGACCGGGACCTGTTCGCCCTCGGGGTAGCGGGCCTCCAGATCGGCGTAGGCGGCATCGAGTGGGGTGCGGGAGGCGATCACCGAGGACTGGGCGCTGGCCCAGGCGCCCAGCTGTGAGCCGTGCGGGCGGGTGCGGAAGTAGGCGGCGGTCTCGTCGCGGCCGGTGCGGCGGGCGGTGCCGGTGACGATGACCTGGCGGGCGAGCGGGTGCCAGGGGAAGAGCAGGGCGATGTGCGGGTTCTCGGCGAGTTCGCGGGCCTTGCGGGAGTCGTAGTTGGTGTAGAAGACGAAGCCCTCGGTGTCGAACTGCTTCATCAGGACGGTGCGCGAGCTGGGGCGGCCGGCCGCGTCCGCCGTGGAGACGACCATCGCGTTGGGTTCGTAGACCGTCCCGTGCAGGGCCGCCCGGGCGGCGTCCTCGAACCAGCGGGCGAACTGGTCCATGGGGTGGGTGGCGAGGTCCTGTGCGGCGAGGCCCTCCGCCCGGTACTGCTTGCGCATGGCGGCGGGATCGATGGCGGGGTCCAGGAGCGGGTCGCGGTCGGTCACGCGGTCATCTTGCCGTACGGGCCGTGCGTCCCGTACGGCCGTATCGGACGGCCGGAGCCCCGGGGCCTGCCGAATGGGCCTGGCACTCAGTGTCGCGTGGGCTCCCCATGTGTGGCACCGGGGGATATCGTGCTGGTTCTCCTGCGGTTTTGGGTGACCACCAGCCGTTCGGGGCATCACGGGGGTGACCGCCGCCGACCATATTCACGAGGAGCCGCCTGATGTCCGATTTCGTACCCGGACTCGAGGGAGTCGTCGCGTTCGAGACGGAGATCGCCGAGCCGGACAAGGAGGGCGGCGCCCTGCGCTACCGGGGCGTCGACATCGAGGACCTGGTCGGGCACGTCTCGTTCGGGAACGTGTGGGGGCTGCTGGTCGACGGCGCCTTCAACCCCGGTCTGCCGCCCGCCGAGCCGTTCCCGATCCCGGTGCACTCCGGGGACATCCGGGTGGATGTGCAGTCGGCGCTCGCCATGCTGGCCCCGGTGTGGGGGCTGAAGCCGCTGCTCGACATCGACGAGCGGCAGGCACGGGACGATCTGGCTCGGGCCGCCGTGATGGCGCTGTCGTACGTCGCCCAGTCCGCGCGCGGGCAGACGCTGCCGATGGTGCCGCAGCGGGAGATCGACAAGGCGAAGTCGGTCGTGGAGCGGTTCATGATCCGCTGGCGGGGCGAGCCGGATCCCAAGCATGTCGCCGCGGTGGACGCGTACTGGACGTCGGCCGCCGAGCACGGCATGAACGCGTCCACCTTCACGGCGCGGGTCATCGCCTCCACCGGCGCCGATGTCGCCGCCGCGCTGTCGGGTGCGGTCGGGGCCATGTCCGGGCCGCTGCACGGGGGTGCGCCGTCGCGGGTGCTCGGGATGATCGAGGAGATCGAGCGGACCGGGGACGCGGAGGCGTACGTCAGGCAGGCCCTGGACCGCGGTGAGCGGCTGATGGGGTTCGGCCACCGGGTGTACCGGGCGGAGGATCCGCGGGCGCGGGTGCTGCGGCGTACGGCGCGCGAGTTGGGCGCTCCGCGGTTCGAGATCGCGGAGGCGCTCGAAAAGGCCGCGCTGGAGGAGCTGCACAACCGCCGGCCGGATCGTGTGCTGGCGACCAACGTGGAGTTCTGGGCCGCGATCATGCTGGACTTCGCCGAGGTTCCGGCGCACATGTTCACTTCGATGTTCACGTGTGCCCGTACGGCCGGGTGGTCGGCGCACATTCTTGAGCAGAAGCGGACCGGGCGGCTGGTGCGGCCGTCTGCTCGGTATGTGGGGCCGGGGGTGCGCCGTCCGCAGGACATCGAGGGTTACGCGGACATCGCCCACTGAAGGGTGCCTGAGGGGCGCGGGCGACGCGGCGGAGCCGCATATCGATGAAGTCCCGCGCCCCTGAGGGAGTTCACGCCGCCGGTGTCAGCAAGGCGCCGTGGTGTCGTTCCGCCACCAGCGGGTGCGCCCTGAGCTTGCCCTTCAGTTCGTTGTAGCCGTACTCGGCGTACAGGGGGTTCGCCGGGTCGGTGGTGATGCCGGGGGCCTCGGCGGCGTGCGGGAAGGGCAGGGGCGCTATCCGGGCGTCCAGGCGGGGGTTGTAGAAGAACGGGACGGAGAAGCGTTCCGTTGCTCCTGCCGGGCTGACCACGCGGTGGTTGGTGGCCAGAAGATAGCCGTTGGTGGCGACCTCCAGCAGTTCGCCGAGGTTGACGACGAAGGCGCCCTCCAGCGGCGGGACGTCGTGGAAGCGGCCGTCCTCGCGGTGCACCTGGAGGCCGCCGACCGTGTCCTGGAGCAGGAGGGTCAGGAACCCGTAGTCCTTGTGGGCGCCCACCCCCTGGTCGGTGCCGTCGCCCGCGCTGCCGGGGTAGCGGACGAGCTTGAGGTGCGGGTGGGCCCGGGCGCCGAAGATCGGGTCGTAGAAGTCGGCGGGGGCGCCGATCGCCGCGAGGAGTTCGTGCAGGAGGCGCTCGGCGACCGCGCTGAGTCTGTCGATCCAGGTCAGGGCCGCCGTGCGCAGCTCGGGGAGGGCGGCCGGCCACTGGTTGGGGCCCTGCAGCCACCAGTACGGGGGCTCGTCGGGGCCGGGGACGCGCGCGGGGCGTTCGGCGCCTATGTCGAGCTGGTCGCGCCAGTCGCGGGCGCCGGCGGTGCGTTCGTCGCCGGTGCGGGTGTAGCCGCGGAAGTGCGGGGAGTTCACATTGTCCAGGGCGAGCCGGTCGGCCTCGGGGAGGGCGAAGAAGGCGCGCATGGCGGTGAGCAGCGCGTCGGTCTCGGCCGGGGTCACGCCGTGTCCGACGAGCTGGAAGAAGCCGACGTCGTGGGCGGCGCTGTGCAGCTGGGCGTGGAGCAAGGCACGAGCCTGGGGGCCGCGGTCGGCGGCCGACAGGTCGATGATCGGGAGCTGGTCGTACGACGGGGTCGTCGTCGCGATGTGCGTGGTCATGGATGCGTCCACAAGGGTGTGTGGGCCACGGGCAGGCCGCCGAGGGTAGGGCGGCGCCCAGAATGCCGTAAGAAGAGGGAGAAAAAAGGGCTGAATCAGGCCGAAAGCCGACAGCCCATGCTCGTGACGCGCACGTAGTCCACGTGGCGTCGGCGAACGAGCATCGGAAGCATGCGGCAAGGGTACTGCTCCGCGCCGGATCCAGGTACGGCCCCGCTGCCGACGGCTCAGCGCAGAGCCTGTTCCAGCAGGTCCGCCCACTGGGCGACGACCCGTTCGCGGCGCGGGGTGTCGTCGGTGAGGAGGTTGGCGAGCCCGAGGCCGCGGGCCATGTCGAGCAGGCCCTGGACGGTCTCGCGGACGCCGGGGCGGGACTCGTCGGCGCCGAGGAGGTCGACGGCGATCCGGTGGGTCTCTCGGCCGACACGGGCCTCCAGCTCGGTCACGCGCGTGCGCAGCTGGTCCTCGTCGGAGGCGGCGACCCACAGGTGCAGGGCGGCACGGAAGAGGGGGCCGGTGTAGAGGTCGACGAGGGCCGCGACGACGGCCCGGCGGTCGGCGGGGCCGCCCGGGAAGAGCGCCCGCAGCGCGGTGGAGCGCTCCTCGGCGACGTACTCGACGGCGGCCGTGAACAGGTCCTCGCGGGTCGGGAAGTGGTGCTGGGCGGCGCCGCGCGAGACACCGGCGCGCTCGGCGACGACGGCGACGGTGGAGCCTGCCCAGCCGTGTTCGGCCAGGCAGGCCACGGCGGCCTCCAGGAGCCGCTGCCGGGTGGCCCGGCTGCGGTCCTGCTTGGGCACGCGGTCGCGTTCCGCCGCCGTGCTCATCCGGTCACACCACCCATGCCGCGTCCCGTCTTTCCAGGAAGGCCGTCATCCCCTCCCGGGCCTGGTCGGAGGCGAACAGCCGGGCCGAGAGGGCGGTCAGGTCCGCCGCGTCCCGGTCGAATGTCTCCAGCACCCTAGCCGTGAGCAGCCGTTTCGTCTCGGCCAGGGCCTGTGGCGAGGAGCGGCGCAGGCCGTCGAGGATCGGGGCGAGGGCCTCGTCCACGTCGTCGGCCGCCGTCGTGAGCAGGCCGAGCCGCACGGCCTGCGCCGGGTCGAAGCGTTCGCCGGTGAGGTAGTGGCGGGCCAGGGCGCGGGGGTCGGTGCGCGGGATCACCGGGAGGGAGATCACGGCGGGGGCCACGCCGATGCGGACCTCGGTGAAGGCGAAGGTGGCCGTGGTGGAGGCGGCGGCGATGTCGCAGGCGGCGAGGAGGCCGAGGCCGCCCGCGCGGACGTGTCCGGTGACGCGGGCGACGACCGGTCTGGGCAGCTCGACGATCTGCCGGAGCAGGCCGACCAGGGCGTCCGGATGCGGCGGGTCGCGCAGGTCGGCGCCGGCGCTGAAGGTGCTGCCGGTGTGGGTGAGGACGACGGCCCGGAGGTCCGGGTCCTTGCCGCAGTCGGTGAGGGCGGCGGCGAGGTCGGCGACGAGGGCCGCCGAGAGCGCGTTGCGGGTGTCGGTCGCGTCGAGGCTGAGGGTTTCGACGCCGCGCGCGCGTGTACGGCTGATCGACGTCATGGCAGCTCCCTGAGTTCCCGGCGCAGGATCTTCCCGGAGGCGGCGCGCGGGACGGTGTCGATGAAGGTGACCTGGCGGACGCGTTTGTAGGGGGCGACGCGTTCGGCGACGTGGAGGAGGATCTCGTTCTCCGAGAGGTCCCCGGCGTCGGCACGGCGGACGACGAAGGCGTGCGGGACCTCGTTGCCGTCGTCGTTGCGGGTGCCGATGACCGCGGCGTCGGCGATGCCGGGGTGGGTGAGCAGCAGGGCCTCCAGTTCGGCGGGGGCCACCTGGAAGCCCTTGTACTTGATGAGTTCCTTCACCCGGTCCACGACGAACAGCCAGCCGCCCGCGTCGACGTACCCGACGTCTCCGGTGTGCAGCCAGCCGTCGGCGTCGATCATGGCGTCGGTCGCGTCGGGGCGGCCCAGGTAGCCCTTCATCACCTGGGGGCCGCGGATCAGGATCTCGCCGGACTCGTCGGTGCCGAGGTCCTTGTCGGGGTCGTCGAGGGACACGATCCGCATCTCGGTGCCGGCGATGAGCCTGCCGACGGTGCCGGCGGGCGCGTCGTGCAGTCGGTCGAGGGGGACGACATGGGTGCCGGGGGACAGTTCCGTCATGCCGTAGGCCTGGCCGATCGGGGGCAGGCCCAGCCGGTCGGCGCAGGCCCGGGCGAGCTGGGCGTCCAGCGGGGCGGCGGCGCTGATGACGTATCTCAGGGAGGAGAGGTCGTAGCGGGTGACCGCCGGGTGCTTGGCGAGGGCGAGGACGATCGGCGGGGCGACGTACAGGCCGGTGATGCGGTGGTTCTCGATGGCCGCGAGGAAGGTCTCCAGGTCGAAGCGGGGCAGGACGACGACCGTGGCGCCCTTGCGCAGGGGCGCGTTCATCAGCGCGGTGAGGCCGTAGATGTGGAAGAACGGCAGGACGGCCAGGATGCGCTCGCCGGGCGCCATGGTGACGGCGGGCTCCAGCTGGGCGAGGTTGGTGGCGATCTGCCGGTGGGTGAGCATCACGCCCTTGGGGACGCCGGTGGTGCCGGAGGAGTACGGCAGCGCGGCGATGTCCTCGGCCGGGTCGAAGGCGAGCCGCGGCTCGGGGGCGGTGGTGGCGAGCATGTCGATGAGCGACCGGTGCCCGCTCGCACTGTCGCAGACGAAGATCTCCCGTACGCCGCCCGCGAGTTCGGCGGCGCGGCGGGCCGTTCCCAGCAGGGGTGAGACGGTGATGATCCAGCGGGCGCCGCTGTCGCCGAGCTGTTTGGCGAACTCCTCGGGCGTGGCGAGCGGGTGCACCGTGGTGACGGTGGCACCCGCGCGCGTGGCCGCGTAGAAGGCCGTCGGGAAGGCGACGGTGTTGGGGCTGTGCAGGGCGAGGACATCGCCCTTGGCGACGCCCGCGTCGGCGAGACCGGCGGCGATACGCCGGTGGAACCGGTTCACCTGCTCGTACGTGAGGGTGGTGCCGTCCGTGCCGTCGATCAGGGCCGGCCGCTCGCCGAAGTCTGCGGCGTGCCCCAGGACCGCTTCGTGGATGGGGAGTTCTACGGGCGGAACGTCTGCGTACTCGCTGCGGAACACGGTTCCTCCAAGCGGCTGCCGGTGCCGGCCTAGTACGACTTGGGCAGGCCCAGGGTCTGGTGGGAGACGTAGTTGAGAATCATCTCCCGGCTCACCGGGGCAATACGAGCCACACGTGCGGCCGTTATCAACGAGGCGAGCCCGAACTCGCGCGTGAGCCCGTTGCCGCCGAGGGTGTGCACGGCCTGGTCGACCGCCTTCACACAGGCCTCCCCGGCCGCGTACTTCGCCATGTTGGCGGCCTCGCCCGCGCCCATGTCGTCGCCGGCGTCGTACAGGTGGGCCGCCTTCTGCGTCATCAGCCGGGCCAGCTCCAGGTCGATGTGCGCCTGCGCCAGGGGGTGGGCGATGGCCTGGTGGGCGCCGATGGGGGTCTTCCAGACGGAGCGGTCGCGGGCGTACTCGACGGCTTTGGCGAGCGCGTAGCGGCCCATCCCGATGGCGAAGGCCGCCGTCATGATCCGCTCGGGGTTGAGGCCGGCGAACAGCTGGAGCAGGCCCGCGTCCTCTCCCCCACTGCCGAAAGCGTGGGAGGTGCCCCCACCGACGAGCGCGTCGGCCGGCAGCCGCACATCGTCCAGGACCAGCTCGAACTGCTTCTCGGCGGCGTGGAGTTCCATGTCGATGGGGCGCTTGTGGAAGCCCTCGGCGTCCGTCGGGACGATGAAGAGGCAGGGCTTGAGGCGTCCGGTGCGGGCGTCCTCCGTGCGGCCGACGATGAGGACGGCGTCCGCCATGTCGACACCGGAGATGAAGACCTTGCGGCCGGTGAGCAGCCAGTCGGCGCCGTCGCGGCGGGCGGTGGTGGTGATGCGGTGGCTGTTGGAGCCCGCGTCGGGTTCGGTGATGCCGAAGGCCATGAGGCGGGTGCCGTCGGCGATGCCGGGGAGCCATGCCTGCTTCTGGGCCTCTGTGCCGAAGCGGGAGATCACGGTGCCGCAGATGGCCGGGGACACGACGAGCATGAGGAGGGGGCAGCCTGCGGCGCCCAGCTCTTCGAGCACGATGGAGAGTTCGGTGATGCCGCCGCCTCCGCCGCCGTGCTCCTCCGGGAGGCTGACGCCGAGATAGCCGAGCTTGCCTGCCTCGGACCAGAGTTCGGTGAGGGGTTTGCCTGCGGCCACGGTCTGGACCAGATAGTCGCGGCCGTAGCGTTTGCCGAGGGCGGCTACGGCGGATCGGAGGGCTTTGTGCTCTTCGGATTCGATGACGGCGGTCATGGGTCTCCTAGGAAGAGGTTTCCTGCACTACGGCGAGCAACGTGCCCGGCTCCACCTGCTGACCGGCCTTGACGTGCAAGGCGCTGAGCGTTCCGGTGACCGGTGCGGAGATCTGGTGCTGCATCTTCATCGCCTCCACCCATAGGAGGCCCTGACCGGCCTGAACCGTTGCCCCTTCCGTCAGGCCCTCGGCGACGCGTACGACCGTGCCCGGCATCGGTGCCAGCAGGGAACCCGGTGCGAGCTGGGCGGTGGGGTCGGGGAAGCGGGGCAGGGCGGTGAGGCGGGCGGCGTTGACGTGGACCTCGTCGCCGTACGCGCGGACCTCGAACCTGCGCTGCACGCCGTCCACTTCGAGGACGACGACGCGCGCGTCCGCGTGCACGACCCGCACCCCGTCGGCCGTGAGGCCCTCCCGGGTGTGCCGGTAGTGGACCTCGTGCTCCTCGCCCGCCATCTCGTACCGCTTGACCTGCGACTGCGAGGGCAGGTTGCGCCAGCCGCCGAAGCGGGAGCGGCCGTGGGCGGCGGCGAGGGCGGCGGCCAGGGCAACCAGAGGTGGTCGCGCAGCGACTCCGTTGAGGGCGGTGGTGGGAGACGGGCGGGCGGACGGGTCGGGGGCGGGGGTGGTCAGTGCGGGCAGATGGCGGTCGTAGAAGCCGGTGTCCATGCGGGCGGAGGTGACGTCCTCGTGGCGCAGGGAGCGGACGAGCAGGTCGCGGTTGGTGGCCGGACCGTGGATCGCGGCGCGTTCCAGGGCGTCCGCGAGCCGGCGGAGCGCCTCCGCGCGGGTGGGCGCGTGGGCGACGACCTTGGCGAGCATCGGGTCGTAGTGGACGCCGATGGTGTCGCCGTCGGTGTAGCCGGTGTCCAGGCGGACGCCGGCCGGCAGGGCGAGGTGGTGCAGGGTGCCGGTCTGCGGGGCCCAGCCGTGGGCGGGGTCCTCGGCGTACAGGCGGGCCTCGATCGCGTGGCCACGCGCGCGTGGCGGGTCCTTCGGCAGGGCGTGGCCCTCGGCGACACGGAGTTGTCCGGCGACCAGGTCGAGGCCGAACACCTCCTCCGTGACGGGGTGTTCGACCTGGAGGCGGGTGTTCATCTCCAGGAAGTGCGCGCGGCCGTCGGCGACCAGGAACTCGACGGTGCCGGCGCCCACGTAGGCGACGGCGCGCGCGGCCTGTACGGCCAGCGCGTACAGATCCTCCGTGAGCCCCTCGGAGAGGCCGGGCGCCGGGGCCTCCTCGATGACCTTCTGGTGGCGGCGCTGGAGGGAGCAGTCACGGGTGCCGAGCGGCCACACGGTGCCGTGGGCGTCGGCGAGGATCTGCACCTCCACGTGGCGGCCGTGCTCCAGGTAGGGCTCCACGAAGACCTCGCCGTCGCCGAAGGCGCTCGCGGCCTCGGCGCGCGCGGCCTCCAGTGCGGCGCCCAGCTCCTCCAGACGGCGCACGATCCGCATTCCGCGCCCCCCACCGCCCGCGGCCGCCTTCACCAGCACCGGCAGGTCGGCCTCCGTGACGTCGGTCGCGGCGAGGGGCGCGAGGCCCATCAGTTCCTTCGCGCGGATCTTGGACGCCATCGCCTCGATGGCCTCCGGGGGCGGGCCGATCCAGGTGAGGCCGGCGTCGAGGACGGCGCGGGCGAAGTCGGCGTTCTCGGAGAGAAAGCCGTAGCCGGGGTGCACGGCGTCCGCGCCGGCGGCCAGGGCCGCCTTCACGATCAGGTCGCCGCGCAGATACGTCTCGGCGGGCGCCGCGCCCGGCAGCCGTACCGCCGTGTCGGCCACGCGCGCGTGGAGCGCGTTCTCGTCGGCGTCCGAGTGCACGGCGACCGTCCGGATCCCCAACTCACGGCAGGTGCGGACGATCCGGCAGGCGATCTCGCCCCGGTTGGCCACGAGCAGTGTCGTAATCACGTGATGCCTCACATCCGGAAGACGCCGAAGCCACCGCGCGCACCTTCGTAGGGCGCGGTGTGGATCGCGGACAGGCACAGGCCGAGGACGGTGCGGGTGTCGCGCGGGTCGATGACGCCGTCGTCGTACAGCCGCCCGGACAGGAACATCGGCAGCGACTCGGACTCGATCTGCTGCTCCACCATGGCGCGCAGGGCGGCGTCCGCGTCCTCGTCGTACGGCTGGCCGTTCGCCGCCGCCGACTGCCGGGCGACGATCGACAGCACGCCCGCGAGCTGCTGCGGGCCCATGACGGCGGACTTGGCGCTGGGCCAGGCGAACAGGAAGCGGGGGTCGTAGGCGCGTCCGCACATGCCGTAGTGACCGGCGCCGTACGACGCGCCCATCAGCACCGACAGATGCGGCACCCGGCTGTTGCTCACCGCGTTGATCATCATCGCGCCGTGCTTGATGATCCCGCCCTGCTCGTACTCCTTGCCGACCATGTAGCCGGTGGTGTTGTGCAGGAAGAGCAGCGGGATGCCGCGCTGGTTGGCGAGCTGGATGAACTGGGCGGCCTTCTGCGACTCGGCACTGAAGAGCACGCCCTGGGCGTTGGCCAGGATGCCGACCGGGTAGCCGTGCAGCGACGCCCAGCCGGTCACCAGACTGGTCCCGTACAGCGGCTTGAACTCGTCGAAGTCGGAGGCGTCGACGATCCGGGCGATGACCTCGCGCGGGTCGAACGGGATCTTCAGGTCCTCCGGGACGATGCCCAGCAGGTCTTCCGGGTCGTACCTGGGCGGCTCGGCCGGGCCCGGATCCGGGTACGCCTTGCGGTGGTTGAGGCGGGCGACCACGCGGCGTGCCTGGCGCAGCGCGTCCGGTTCGTCCACGGCGAGGTAGTCGGCGAGGCCCGACACGCGCGCGTGCATCTCGGCGCCGCCCAGGGACTCGTCGTCGCTCTCCTCGCCGGTCGCCATCTTCACCAGCGGCGGCCCGCCGAGGAAGACCTTCGCGCGCTCCTTGACCATGATCACGTGGTCGGACATGCCGGGGATGTAGGCGCCGCCGGCGGTGGAGTTGCCGAAGACGACCGCGAGGGTCGGGATGCCGGCGGCGGAGAGGCGGGTGAGGTCGCGGAAGATGGCGCCGCCCGGGATGAAGATCTCCTTCTGGGAGGGCAGGTCGGCACCGCCGGACTCGACCAGGGAGATACAGGGCAGCCGGTTGGCGAGGGCGATGTCGTTGGCGCGCAGGGCCTTCTTCAGGCTCCACGGGTTGCTCGCGCCGCCGCGCACGGTCGGGTCGTTGGCGGTGATCAGGCACTCGACGCCCTCGACCACGCCGATGCCCGTGACCAGGGAGGCGCCGACGGTGTAGTCACTGCCCCAGGCGGCGAGCGGGGACAGTTCCAGGAAGGGGGTGTCGGGGTCGAGGAGCAGCTCGATCCGTTCCCGGGCGAGCAGCTTGCCCCGCTTCCGGTGCCGTTGGACGTACTTCTCGCCGCCGCCCGCGAGCGCCTTGGCGTGTTCGGCGTCGAGTCCGGCGAGCCTGGCGAGCATGGCCTCGCGGTGCGCGCGGTGGTCGGGGCTGCCCGGGTCCAGGGCCGAGGTCAGGGTGGTCAAAGCAGGGCCTCCGGGATGTCCAGGTGGCGGGAGCGCAGCCATTCGCCGAGGGCCTTGGCCTGCGGGTCGAAGCGGGCCTGCGCGGCGACGCCCGCGCCGAGGATGCCCTCGACGACGAGGTTGACCGCGCGGAGGCCCGGCAGCAGGTGCCGGGTGACGGGCAGGTCCCGGCTCTCGGGGATCAGCTGCCGGAACCTTTCGGCGGTCAACTCGTGCGCGAGCCACCGCCAGGCGTCCTCGGTACGGGCCCAGACGCCGACGTTGGCGTTGCCGCCCTTGTCCCCACTGCGGGCCCCCGCGACCAGCCCGAGGGGCGCGCGCCGGGTCGGCCCGGCCGGGAGCGGCTCGGGGAGAGCCGGTTCCGGTACGGCGTCCAGGGGCCGGGTGTCCTGGGGCGGCGCCACAGGGATACGGCGTCCGTCGTGGAGGACAGCCCTATGGTCTACGGCGCCATGGGGGACGTACACATCCTCGAAGACCCCATAGGGGGCGCCCTTTCCAGGTGGGGACAGCACATGGAAGCCCGGGTAGCTGGCCAGCGCCAGTTCCACGGCGGCCCCGCTCAGCGCCCGCCCGACGACCCGTTCGTCCGCGTCCCGTACGACGAGCCGCAGCAGGGCGCTCGCGGTCTCCTCGGTGTCGGCGTCGGCCCGGTCGGTGCGGACCAGCTCCCAGCGCACCTCGGCGGGCGGCGCCTTGGCGAGCGCGTCGGTCAGCTGGTGGCGCACGAGGTCGGCCTTGGCCTCGATGTCGAGTCCGGTGAGGACGAAGACGACCTCGTTGCGGAAGCCGCCGAGCCGGTTGCGGCCGACCTTCAGGGTCGGCGGCGGCGCCTCGCCCCGCACCCCCTCGATCCGCACCCGGTCCGGCCCGTCCTGGCTCAGCCGTACGGTGTCCAGCCGGGCGGTGACATCGGGTCCGGCATAGCGGCCGCCGCCGGTCTCGTACAGCAGTTGCGCGGTGACCGTGCCGACATCGACCAGACCGCCGGTACCGGGGTGCTTGGTGATGACGCTGCTGCCGTCGGCGTGGATCTCGGCGAGCGGGAAACCGGGCCTGCGTACGTCCCCCTCCCGGAAGAACGCGTAGTTCCCGCCGGTGGCCTGCGTCCCGCACTCCAGCACATGTCCGGCGACGACGGCGCCCGCGAGCCGGTCGTACTCCCCGGGCTGCCAGCCGAAGTGGGCGGCGGCGGGCCCGGTGACGAGGGCCGCGTCGGTCACCCGCCCGGTGACCACGATGTCCGCACCGGCCCGCAGACATGCGGCGATGCCGAAGCCGCCGAGGTAGGCGTGGGCGGCGAGGGTCCCGGGGTGGGAGGCGGTGAGGTCGTCGCCCTCGACATGTGCGACATCGGCCGGGATGCCGAGCCGCTCGGCCAGCTTCCGCACCGCGGCGGCCAGTCCGGCCGGGTGGAGGCCTCCCGCGTTGGTGACGATCTTCACGCCCCGCTCGTGGGCGAGGCCGAGGCAGTCCTCCAGCTGGCGCAGGAAGGTGCGGGCGTATCCCGCGGAGGGGTCCTTCAGCCGGTCGCGGGCGAGGATCAGCATGGTGAGTTCGGCGAGGTAGTCACCGGTGAGGACGTCGAGTTCACCGCCGGTGAGCATCTCGCGCAGGGCGTCCGCGCGGTCGCCGTAGAAGCCGGAGAAGTTGCCGATGCGCAGGGCCTTCACCGCTCGGTTCCCCTCGGCGGACGGCCGGTGCCGGGCGGGCCCGCGAAGGCCTGTGCGATGTCCAGCCAGCGGTCGGCTTCGGGGCCTACGGCGGTCAGGGCGAGGTCGGCGCGGTGGGCGCGCTGGGTGACCAGGAGGCAGAACTCGAGGGCGGGGCCGGTGACGCGCTGCGGGGCGTCTTCGGGGCCGTACGCCCACACCTCGCCCGTGGGTGAGGTGAGTTCCACCCGGAACTCGTCGGCGGGCGGTGTGATCCCGTGGACGGTGTGGGCGAAGTCCCGGGTGCGGACCCCGAGCCGGGCCACATGCCTCAGCCGGTCGGTGGGTGCGCGGACCACACCCAGTGCGTCGGCGATGTCCAGGCTGTGGGCCCAGGTCTCCATGAGTCGGGCGGTGGCCATGGAGGCGGCGGACATGGGCGGGCCGTACCAGGGGAACCGGGCGCCGGGCGGCGCGGCACGCAGCGCCCGGTCGAGGGCCTCGCGTCCGGCGCGCCAGGTCCGCAGCAGCTCGGCGGGGGCGAGCCGGGCGCCGTCCTGCGCGCCCTCGTCCACGAACGAGTCCGGGGCGGCGAGCGCCTTCTCGACCAGCGCCCGGAAGGCGTCCGCGTCGGTGACGGCGAGCAGCGCCGAGCGGTCGGTCCAGGCGAGGTGCGCGATCTGGTGGGCGACGGTCCAGCGGGGCGCGGGGGTGGGCAGTGCCCACTGCTCGGGGCTCAACTCGGCCACGAGCAGGTCGAGTTCCTCGCTCTCGGCACGCAGGTCGTCGATGACGGGCGTCGGGTCGGCCATGGGGGGAGCATGGCAGCGAGCCCAGAAACAATCAAGCGTGCTTGCATGAATTTGGCCGACACCGGGCGAGGACACCCTCTCCCTCACTCGGCCGCCGGATCGCCCGGGCCCCGGTGGAGCGGGTGAGGGCCGTCAGGCCTCCGGTGCCAGTTCCACCCTGGCCCTGCCCCGCCCCACCTGGGTCCGTACCGCGCCGATGCTCGCCGCGATGACCAGGGCGATCGCGGCCGCTTCCGTGGCGGACAGGGACTGGCCGAGGACGAGGAAGCCGGCCGTTGCCGCCAGCGCCGGTTCGAGGCTCATCAGGATGGCGAAGGTGGAGGCGGGCAGGCGGCGCAGGGCGAGGAGTTCGAGGGTGTAGGGCAGGACCGAGGAGAGCAGGGCCACCGCCGAGCCGAGGGCGACGGTGGTGGGGTCCAGCAGGCGGGTGCCCGCTGCGGTGATGCCGATGGGGAGGAAGAGCAGGGCCGCGACCGCCATGGCCAGGGCCAGGCCGTCCGCCTGCGGGAAGCGGCGGCCCGTACGGGCGCTGAAGAGGATGTAGACCGCCCACATGGCGCCGGCGCCCAGGGCGAATGCGACACCTGTGGGGTCGAGGTCGCTGAAGCCTCCGCCGCCCAGCAGGAAGACGCCGAGCAGGGCCAGGCCCGCCCACACCGCGTTGACCGCGCGGCGCGAGGCCAGGACCGACAGGGCCAGCGGGCCGAGCACTTCCAGGGTGACCGCAGGGCCCAGCGGGATGCGGGCGACCGCCTCGTAGAAGAGGCCGTTCATCGCGCCCATCGCGATACCGAAGGCGATCACCGTGCCCCAGTCGGCGCGCGAGTGGCCGCGCAGCCGGGGGCGGCAGACCAGGAGGAGGACCACGGCCGCCGCGAGGAGACGGAGGGCGACGACGCCCGGTGCGCCGGCCCGGGGCATCAGGGTCACCGCGAGGGCACCGCCGAACTGGACCGAGACGCCGCCGGCCAGCACCAGGCCCACCGGGCCGAGTGAGCCGAACCGGCTCTGCCGTCCGACGGGGGCGACCGGTGTCGGCGTTGCGGTGGTGCTGGTGGCGCTGGAGGTGGTGGAGGTGGCGGTCACGGGCGGTCCTGTGCTTGATCGGGTTCGTTCATCTCGATGTACCAACAGGTCTAGGGTAATGAACCCTGACAGGTGCGTAAACCCATTAAGGAACTGTCCCGGATGCTGGACCGGACGCCCGGCCAAGCTCTGTCAGATGCCCGGCCAGGCCTCCCCGTCACGGAAGAGGGGACGGCCGTCCGGGAGGGTGGCGGGAAGGGCCGCGGGGAGGGGGGCCGCGTAGGGGTCGTGACCGTACGGCTGCTGGTACGCGGGCGCGTGCCCGTACGACGGCGCCGGGCTCTGGGCCTCCCACAACGGCATGCGCAGCTCGCCGGTGTCCGTCACCGCGTTGTTCTGCGAGCGGTGCAGCCGTGCGTACGCCCCGCCCCGGGCGAGGAGGTCGTCATGGCGTCCGGTCTCCACGATCCGGCCCCGGTCCACGACGAGGATGCGGTCGGCGTCGGGGGCGAGGTTGAGGTCGTGGGTGATCATGATCGTCGTGCGGCCCGCCATCAGGCGGCGCAGTGGCCCCACGACCCTGCGCGCGGCCATCGCGTCCAGGCCGGTCGTCGGCTCGTCCAGGACTAGGACGGGGGCGTCGCGCAGGATGGCGCGGGCGATGGCCAGCCGCTGGAGCTGACCGCCGGAGAGGCGGGCCGAGTTGGGGTCCACCCTGGTGTCGTAGCCGTCGGGGAGGCGGACGATGAATTCGTGCGCGTCGGCCGCCCGCGCCGCTTCCTCGATCGCCCGGTCGCTGGCGCCGGGGCGGCCGCAGGCGATGTTGGCGCGGACCGTGTCGTGCAGGACGAGGGTCTCCTGCGGGAGGAGTGTCACGTACGCGCGGAGGCGGGCCAGGGGGAAGTCGCGCAGGGGGACGCCGTCCAGGAGGACTTCTCCCGCGTCCGGGTCGTAGAACCGCAGCAGGAGCTTGGACACCGTGGACTTGCCGGCGCCGCTCGGGCCGGTGACGATCACCAGCTCGCCGGGGCTGACCGCGAAGGAGAGGTCTTCCAGGGCGGCCCTGTCGGCGCCCGGATAGCCGAAGGTGACCCCGCGGACCTCGACTCTTCCGTCCGGGCGGCCCGTCTCCGTGCCTCTGCGGGGGTCGGTGACCGAGGGGCGGACGTCCAGGATCTCGATGAGCCGCTCGGCGCCGGCCGTGGCGGCGGTGACGGTAAGGCCCAGCTGGGCGAGGCCGCGCACCGGCGGGTAGAGGTAGCCGAGGAAGGCGGCGAAGGCGAGGAGCTGGCCGAGGGTCATCCGGCCGGTGGAGATCTCCCAGGCGCCGATGCCGATCACGGCGAGCACGCACACCGTCTCGATGACCTGGACGAGCTGCTCGTACGCCTCGTTCAGGCGGGTGGAACGGACCGAGGCCCGGAACCAGGCGGACGCCTCCTCGTGCAGCCGGCGGCGTTCGGCGTCCCGGCGGTCGTAGGCCTGGGTGAGCACGATGTTGCCGAGGGACTCCTCCACCACGGAGGTGATCGCGCCGTCGGCGACCCGGCCCTCGCGGGAGACGTCCTTGATGGAACCGGAGAAGCGGCGCGCGGCCAGCCAGAACAGCGGCGCGAGGACGAAGGTCGCGGCGGCCAGGTCCCAGCGCAGCCAGAACGCGGCGACGGCGTAGAAGAGGGCGGAGAACGCCGCCGAGGCGGCGCCGACCAGGCCGGAGACGACCATCGTCTCGATCGCCTCGACGTCGCCGGTCAGCCGGGAGAGCAGATCGCCCTGGCGGTGACGCTGGAAGAAGTGCGGCGGCAGCTGCTGGACATGGTCGAAGACATGCTCGCGCAGTCGCATCACGAACCGCTCGGTCACCCAGGCGGCAAGGGAGTTGCCGGCGTACGCGACGACGGCGCCGGCCATGGCGATCCCCAGCCACTTGCCCGCCGGGCTCCAGAACGCGGCCGTCGAGCCCTTCCGCAGGGCGTGGTCGGTGAGGTCGCTGAACAGCAGGATGGCCTCGGTCTCGGCGAGCGCGGCGAGCACCGTGCACACCCAGACGACGAGCAGCCATTTCCTGAGCCCTTTGGTCAGCGGCCAGAAACGGCGGAATGCGGTGCGGGCGGGAATGGTGGGCGTTTCATGCTCGAACTCTTCCGCCTCGGCGCTCTCTTCACCCATTGAATTCCCCTTCCAAAGAAAAGAAAAAGGGGCCGACGGTGCACCATCGGCCCCTTTCCGTTCAGCCTCGGATCACTGGTCCTGGCCGGGGAACGGCTTGGGCAGCGGCGGCTTCGGCGCGTGTTTCTTCGGCTTCGGCTTCGGCGGCGGGGGGAGCTGCTTGTTGGGCTTGGGGGGCAGCGGGGCAAGCTTCTTGAAGCTCATTTCTGACTCCTACTGGTTCGAAGTTCTTGTTTCGAGAATTCCGCGTCCGGATCCCGACATCGAAGAACCTACACGCCACCCGAGAGCCCGAAAGGCAAAATTGGCAAAGGGGTGCTGTGAATACCTTTGTGGTTCCTGAGAGAATCGCTCGAAGCCCATGCGAACCTGAGAGTTCTCTTATGAACCTGAGGTTGCCTTATGATCCGGCCTTCGGCCCCCAGGCCGCCAGCACCTCGGTGTCCGTCGCCCGGGCGTGCAGGTAGTGGTCGGCCCACTCGGCGATGTCCGGGTAGGCGCATTCCGCGGTGAGCCGGGCGACGGCCGCCGGTATGTCGTACGGCGTCACGCGCAGGTCGGCGCCGGGGCCGAGCAGGCACCAGTGGGCGCCGGGGCGGCCGTAGGGCATGCCGACGCTGCCGGGGTTGACCACAAGACGGCCGTGCGCGAGGCGGACGTAGGGCATATGGGTGTGGCCGCAGACGACCGTGCCGACGCCGGGGTCGAGGCCGGTGAAGACCTCCGCCCAGCGGTCGGGGCGGGAGTCCACCAGTACCAGTTCCTCGTCGTCGCGCGGGGTGGCATGGCAGAACAGGACCGTGCCGAGGCCGCGGACGCGCAGGGTGAGCGTGCGGGGCAGGCCGGCGAGGAAGTCGACCTGGTCCTCGCGGAGTTGCCGGGCCGCGTAGGGACCGATGGGGTCGGGGATCCCGGTGCGCGAGCCGCGCCGGTACTCCACCAGCTCCCGGTCGGCGTTGCCCGCCAGCCACAGCACCTTCTCGCCCTGCTCGCGCAGCAGGTCCAGCACCTCGGCCGGCTGGGGCCCCGCCGTGATGTCGCCGGTGAGAACGATCCGGTCGGCGGCCGCCACCTCGGGCTCCGCGAGGACCGCCTCCAGGGCGGGCAGCACGCCATGGATGTCGGACAGGACCGCCAAGCGGGTGTGCTCCACCGTCACTTCACCACCCCCGGTTTGCGCCGAGGCACCAGGTCGGCGTGCTCAGTTCGAGTGCCGCCGACGGTCACGGGCCCACGTCACCACAACGAGAGCCGCGGTGACGTACATCACGATGCTGGCGGTGGCCACGGATTCGACGTACGGCTCATAGCCGTTCGCGCGGAGCTGGAGCGTGAGGAACGCGAGAGCTGTGCCGAGCGCCGCTATCGCGGCGGACAAGGAGCCGAACGGGGCCTTCGTCATGAGGGGTTCCTCCGAACTGCGAGACGACTGGTCGCTTCCGAGTCTACGTATGCGCCGCCAACTGCCCATTCACATAAGGGAATACCTCTCAGTCCCCTGCCCCCTTCTCCAGCGCCTCCGCCAGCACCTCGGCCAGATGCCGTCCCCGCACGCCAGCCAGCTGGTCCAGTTGGGTGCGGCAGGAGAAGCCGTCGGCCAGGACCACCGTCCCTTCGGGTGCCTTACGGACCGACGGCAGGAGCTGTTCCTCCGCGCAGGCCCTGGACACCTCGAAGTGGCCTTTCTCGAAGCCGAAGTTGCCCGCGAGTCCGCAGCAGCCGCCGCTCAGCTCGCCGGTGAGGCCCGCGGCCTCGCGCAGCCGGCGGTCGGCGGTGTCGCCGAGCACCGCGTGCTGGTGGCAGTGGGTCTGGCCGCTGACCGGGCGGTCCACGGCGGGCGGGGTCCAGTGCGGGGCGTGCCGCCCGAGGGCCTCGGCGAAGGTGAGGACGGCCGAGGCCAGCCGGGCCGCGCGCGGGTCGTCGTGCAGCAGCTCGGGCAGGTCGGTGCGGAGGGCCGCCGCGCAGCTCGGCTCCAGGACGACGACCGGGACTTCGGCCCGCAGCACCGGCTCCATCAGGTCCAGGGTGCGGCGCAAGACCGCGCGGGCGCGGTCGAGCTGGCCGGTGGAGATATAGGTGAGGCCGCAGCAGACGCGTGCACGGCGGGCGGTGAGCAGCGCGGCGGCCGACCTGGCGCGGCCGGCCCCGATGCCTGCCGCGCGCACCAGCAGCGTCGGCGGCAGGGCCACGCGCAGTCCGGCGGCCTCCAGCACCCGGACGGCGGCCCGGCCGACGGACGGGGACAGATACTCGGTGAAGGTGTCCGGCCAGAGCACCACCAGATCACCCCGGCCCGAGCCACCCGGACCCGAGCCACCGGAATCCGAGCCGTCCGGCCCCGGCCCCTCTGCGCCCTGCACCGACTTGCGCGGCACCGGCCTCCGTGGCACCGGCTTCCGCGTGCGCCACCATCCGGTGAAGGTCTGTGCCGCCAGACGGGGAATCTCCCGCTCGGCCGCGATCCCGCCCAGGCGCTTGCCGGCGCGGGCCAACGGTCCGACTCCCGCCAGGGCGTTGAGCAGCGGGGCCGTGTGTGTGACGGCGACCCAGCGCAGCCACTGCGGCAGCCGGCCCATGCTGAGATGCGCGGCGGGACGGCGTCGGCCGGCGTAGTGGTGGTGCAGGAACTCCGCCTTGTAGGTGGCCATGTCGACGCCGACCGGGCAGTCGGAGCGGCAGCCCTTGCAGGACAGGCACAGATCGAGGGCGTCGCGCACCTGTGTCGAACGCCAGCCGTCGGTGACCAGTTCACCGGCCAGCATCTCGTGCAGCAGCCGGGCCCGGCCGCGCGTGGAGTGCTCCTCCTCGCCGGTCGCGCGGAAGGAGGGGCACATCACGGCGGGGCCGGCCGCCGTGGTCGTACGGCACTTGGCGACGCCGACGCAGCGGCGGACGGCCGCGCGGAAGTCACCGTCGTCCGCCGGGTAGCCGAAGGCCACGTCGACGGGCTGTGCGGGAAGGACGGAGAAGCGCAGGCCGGTGTCCAGCGGGGCCGGGCGGACCAGCATGCCGGGGTTGAGCAGGTCATCCGGGTCCCAGACCGCCTTGGCCCGCTCGAAGAGCCGGACCGTCTGCGCGCCGTACATGCGCGGCAGCAGCTCCGCGCGGGCCTGTCCGTCGCCGTGCTCCCCGGACAGCGAGCCGCCGTGCGCCACGACCAGGTCGGCCAGTTCCTCGGAGAAGCGGCGGAAGCGGCCGATGCCGGCCTCGGTGAGCAGGTCGAAGTCGATGCGGACGTGGATGCAGCCGTCGCCGAAGTGGCCGTACGGCGCGCCGCGCAGGCCGTGGGCCGACAGCAGCGCGCGGAAGTCCCGGAGATAGGCGCCGAGCCGGGCGGGCGGCACCGCGCAGTCCTCCCAGCCGGGCCAGGCCTCACTGCCGTCGGGCATGCGGGTCGCCGTGCCGCTCGCGTCCTCGCGGATGCGCCACAGGACCCGCTGGGCGGCCGGGTCCGTCACCACCAGGGAGCCGACCACGTCGGCCCCGCGGACGACGTCCTGTGCACGTGCGCGTGCCTCGGCCGGGGTCTCGCCGCCGGTCTCCACGAACAGCCAGGCGCCACCGGCGGGCAGTCCGGCCGGGGAGCGCACCAGGTCGGCCGCCATGCCCTCCACCGTCAGCGGGCCGTAGGGGAGCAGCCCCGCGGCGGCCTCGGCGGCCGCACCCTCGTCGGCGTACGCCAGCACG
This sequence comes from Streptomyces sp. NPDC052101, assembly GCF_040680235.1. Classification (NCBI taxonomy): domain Bacteria; kingdom Bacillati; phylum Actinomycetota; class Actinomycetes; order Kitasatosporales; family Streptomycetaceae; genus Streptomyces; species Streptomyces sp. NPDC052101. The sequence continues at coordinate 217,268 of NZ_JBFAWH010000003.1, read as the reverse complement.
GCCAGGGCACGCGCGCGTGGGGCCCGCACCAGCTGGACGACCGCCTCGGTCAACACGCCCAGCGTGCCCTCGGAGCCGCAGAAGGAGCGGGCGACGTCGGCGCCCTTCTCGGGCAGCAGCGCGTCCAGCGCATAGCCGGAGATACGGCGGGGCAGCTCCGGGAAGCCCGTGCGCAGCCGGGCCAGGTCGCCGTCCACCAGCTCGCGCAGCCCCTCGGGCGCGCCCGCCCAGCCCGGCCCGAGCCGCAGCGGCCGTCCGCGCGCGGTCAGGACGGACAGCTCCCGCACGCTGTCCGCGGTCGTCCCCCAGGCCACCGAGTGCGAACCGCAGGAGTTGTTGCCGATCATCCCGCCGAGTGTGCAGCGGCTGTGCGTGGACGGGTCCGGGCCGAAGCGCAGGCCGTGCGGGGCGGCGGCCTCCTGGAGCCGGTCGAGGACGAGGCCGGGCTGCACGACCGCCGTGCGCGCCTCGGGATCGATCGACAGCAGGCGGTTCATGTGCCGGGTGAAGTCCAGGACGACCCCCGTGCCGGTGGCCTGTCCGGCGATCGACGTGCCCCCGCCGCGCGGCACCACCGGCACCCCGCGGGCCCGGCAGACCTCCAGCACGGCGGCCACGTCCCCGGCGTCTGTGGGCGCGACGACGCCCAGCGGGACACGCCGGTAGTTGGACGCGTCCATGGTGACCAGTGCCCGGGAGGTGATGTCGAAACCGACCTCGCCCCGGACGGCACCGCGCAGCTCCGCTTCGAGACCCGAGTGATCCGTCATGCGTCCAGGATGCATCCGCTCACGCACAGTCACCGAAACTTTTCCACAGCTTCGCGCATATCGTCGTACTAATTCACAGGTCCATCGGCTCGACGATCTCGTCTCATCGGACGGACATGGTTCCGCCCGGTTTCGCCCAGCCGATACCCTCCGACTCGTGGCCGACATCCAGATTCCCGCTGACATCAAGCCCGCCGACGGACGTTTCGGCGCGGGCCCCTCCAAGGTGCGCACCGAGGGGCTGGACGCCCTCGCCGCCACCGGCACGTCCCTCATGGGCACCTCCCACCGCCAGGCGCCCGTCAAGAACCTGGTCGGCGAGGTCCGTGAGGGCATCAGCTCCCTGTTCTCGCTGCCCGAGGGCTACGAGGTGATCCTCGGCAACGGCGGATCCACCGCCTTCTGGGACATCGCCACCCACGGTCTGATCGAGAACAAGTCCCAGCACCTCAGCTTCGGCGAGTTCTCCTCGAAGTTCGCCAAGGCGGCCAAGCTCGCCCCCTGGCTGGCCGAGCCCACCGTCATCGCCACCGACCCCGGCACCCACCCCGAGGCGCGGGCCGAAGCGGGCGTCGACGTCTACGCCTACACCCACAACGAGACCTCCACCGGTGTCGCCATGCCCATCAAGCGCGTGGCCGGCGCCGACGAGGGCGCGCTCGTCCTGGTGGACGCCACCTCCGGCGCGGGCGGCCTCCCGGTCGACGTCTCCGAGACCGACGTCTACTACTTCGCCCCGCAGAAGTCCTTCGCCTCCGACGGCGGCCTGTGGATCGGGCTCTTCTCGCCGGCCGCGATCGAGCGCGCCGAGCGCGTCCACGCCAGCGGCCGGCACGTGCCCGAGTTCTTCTCGCTGCCGACCGCGATCGACAACTCCCGCAAGAACCAGACGTACAACACCCCGGCCCTCGCCACCCTGTTCCTGCTCAACGAGCAGCTGAAGTGGCTCAACGGCCAGGGCGGTCTCGCCTGGTCCACGGCCCGCACCAAGGACTCCTCCACCCGCCTGTACTCCTGGGCCGAGGAGTCCAAGCACGCCACCCCGTTCGTCACCGACCCGGCCAAGCGCTCCCAGGTCATCGGCACGATCGACTTCTCGGACGAGATCGACGCGGCCGCCGTCGCCAAGGCACTGCGCACCAACGGCATCGTCGACACCGAGCCCTACCGCAAGCTCGGCCGCAACCAGCTGCGCATCGCCATGTTCCCGGCCATCGACCCGGCGGACGTCGAGGCCCTGACGAAGTGCGTCGACTACGTGATCGAGAAGCTGTAGCCGATCGACAAGCCGTAGTCGTCCCGTCCACGACAGCGAAGGGCGCCCGGTGGCCACCGGGCGCCCTTCGGGCCGTTCAGCCCCGGCGTCGCAGCCTGCGCAGGCCGAACAGGGCGGCCAGGCCCACGGCGACGACGGCCGCACCGATCTTCAGGGTCCCGGCGACCGAGCCACCCACCGAACCCGAACCCGAACTCGCGCTCACGGACGGGGACTTGGCGGCGGGCAGGCCGGGCGCGTCCTTCGCCACGACCTCGCTGTCGGCGCCCTCGCTGCTGTACAGCAGCTTGGTTCCGTCGACGGAGTAGCTGACGCCCTCGCCCTGCCCCTGGAGGGGCACGTCGAGCTGGCCCTCGCGTTTGATCCGGCCGCCGTTCCAGTCGTAGGAGATACCGCCGATGTAGCCGCGTACGGCGAGCTGCCGGCCGTCCGGCGAGAAGGCCGCGTCCGTGGCCCACAGGTCGACCGGGGCGATCGGCTTGAAGACGTTCGTGCCGGACGTGGAGAGGGTGGCCGGGCCCTCGTACAGATGCCCGCCGTCCTCCTTCTTGTCGATGATGTAGACCCGCCCGGTCTTCGGGTGGACGACCAGCGACTCGGCGTCGCGCGGTCCGTTCGCGTACTTCACCACGTACTGCGTGGCGGTGACCGTCTGGTCCCTCAGCTCCTTCGGCTCGGGCAGCCGGTAGATCCAGACGTACGGCCATCTGCCGCCGAAGTTGTCGCCGATGTCGCCGAGGTAGATCTCGTCGTGCGGCCCGATGGAGATGGCCTCGACGTCACGCGGGGACCCGATGCCGCGCAGGGTGATCCGGGCGACGGTCTTCCCGGTCCGGCTGTCCACGGCGTAGACGTACGGCCCGTCGCCGCTGTCGTTGTGCGTCCAGTAGACGCCGGGGTGGAGACGGGAGGCGGCGAGCCCGCTGGACTCGGTGATGCGCGGGTCCTTGAAAGTGAACCCCTGGTCGCCGTCACCGTCGGCGGCGGAGGCGGGCAGCGCGCAGGCACCGGCGAGCAACACCCCGGCGAGGACGGCGAACGATCGACGCATACCCCCAAGCCTGCCATTCCCCCCGGGGGTTCACGGGGGCGCTCACGCGGGGCGCACCGGACGTGGTGGGCCTCACACCCCACCGGTGCGCACGATCGTTCATCATGAGCGGATGCTCAGGTTCATGCCCGTAGGTGACTCCATGACGATCGGGAGCGCCGGCGAGCACACATGGCGGTACCGGCTCTGGCAGCATCTGCGGGACACGTACGACGGCCCGTTCACCTTCGTCGGCCCGCGCGAGGAGCTGTACGACAAGTCGGCCGACGCCCCGACGTCCCACGCGTACGCCGATCCCGGCTTCCCCCGCCGCCATCTGGCGGGCTGGGGCGAGGGCTGGCTGCACATGGCCCCGCTGATCTCGGCGGCGGTCCGCGAGCACCGCGCCGACGTCCTCCTGGTCTCCCTCGGGCTGATCGACCTGGGCTTCTACACCAACGCCGAGCAGACGGCGGAGAACGTACGGGCGTTCACCGACGGCGCCCGGGAGGCGAACCCGCACATCCGCATGGTGCTGCTCCCGGTCATCCCGAACATACGGGCCGAGGCGGACACCTCGTTCGCCGCGCAGGTGGACCTCTTCAATGTCCTGCTGGCCAAGACAGTCGCCGACCTGGACGAGCCCCGCTCGCCGATCCTGCTGGCCTCCGCGCCTCAGTCGTACGACATCCACGCCGACACCTACGACGGGACGCATCCCAACGCGAGCGGGGAGCACCGGATCGCGGGGGCGTTCGCGGGGGCGATGTGGGAGGCGTGGGGGGTCGGACAGGCGTACGCGGCTGGAACAGGTTGACTTGATTCCGGCGTCTCCCCGTCACGGTGCGTATCGTTGAACCGCGCGGCTGCACTCGTCCGTGGGGCAGCCGGGGAGGAGCGCCACGATGACCGTCCTTGACGACAGGATCGAGATGGCCGAGAGCGACAGCCCGATCACGCTCGACGAGTTTTTCGAGCGGTTCGAGAAGATGCCCGTCCCCGAGGGATACAAGCTCGAAATCGTCGAGGGGACCGTCTACATGACGCCGCAGCGGGACATCCACTGGCAGATCATCCGCCGGATCGTCCGAGCCCTTGAGGACACGTTCGGCATGGACGTGAATGTGCTGTCCGACGTGCGCATTGACTTCCCTGGGATTTTGAACGGTTACGCCCCGGACGTAGCGAAGATCCGTGAGGGCGCCGAGAAGAACGCCAAGGGCCTATGGCGCCACGAAGACGTCGAGTTCGTCGCCGAGGTCATCTCCAAGGGCACGGCCCACAACGACTACGGCCCCAAGAAGACCGCCTACGCCGTCGCCGAGGCCCCCGTCTATGTCATCGCCGATCCCTACCAGGGCCGCTGCCACGTCTATACCGACCCCAAGGACGGCAACTACGCCGTGAGGACGACGGTGGACTTCGGCACCGACATCGACCTGACCGGCACCGTAGTCGACCTCATCCTCAAAACCGACGACTTCCCCCGGGACTGAAGTGCTTGCCTAGAGCCCACTCCAAGCCGTTGGCTGGTGGACCATGAAGTACACGCAGCTTGGACGCACGGGACTCAAGGTCGGTCGGCTCGTCCTCGGGACGATGAACTTCGGGCCGCAGACCGACGAAGCCGACAGCCACGCCATCATGGACGCGGCGCTGGACGCCGGCATCAACCTCTTCGACACCGCCAACGTGTACGGGTGGGGTGACAACAAGGGGCGGACCGAGGAGATCATCGGCAACTGGTTCGCCAAGGGCGGCGACCGGCGCGACAAGGTCGTCCTCGCCACCAAGGTCTACGCCAACATGGCCCCCGACGGGCAGGCCGCCTGGCCCAACCACGACAAGCTCTCCGCGCTGAACATCCGCCGGGCCGTGGACGCCAGCCTGAAGCGGCTGAAGACCGACCACATCGACCTCTACCAGTTCCACCACGTCGACCGGGACACGCCGTTCGAGGAGATCTGGCAGGCCATCGACACCCTGGTCCAGCAGGGCAAGATCCTCTACGCGGGCTCCAGCAACTTCCCCGGCTACAAGATCGCCCAGGCCAACGAGATCGCCGCCCGCCGCGGCGGCACCATCGGCCTGGTCAGCGAGCAGTGCCTGTACAACCTCGCCGAGCGGCGCGCCGAGATGGAGGTCATCCCGGCCGCGCAGGAGTACGGCCTCGGTGTCATCCCGTGGTCGCCGCTGCACGGCGGCCTGCTCGGCGGCGTCATCAAGAAGGAGGTCCAGGGCGGTCGCCGGGCCTCCGGCCGGGCCGCCGACACCCTCAAGGACCCCGCCGCCCGCGCCCGGGTCCAGGCGTACGAGGACCTGATCGACAAGCACGGCCTGGAGCCCGGCGAGGTGGCCCTGGCCTGGCTGCTGACCCGGCCCGGCGTGACCGGCCCGATCGTCGGCCCGCGCACCGCCGAACAGCTGGACTCCGCCCTCAGGGCGGTCGAGCTGGAGCTGGGCGAGGAGCTGCTGGCAGGCCTGGACGAGGTCTTCCCGGGCCCGGGCCCGTCCCCGGAGGCCTTCGCCTGGTGACACCTCAGGGGTGACCCACCCAGGGGCGCGGGGCCGCATGTAGAAGGGAACCCCGCGCCCCTGGGGCGACAGGCCAGCCGCTACCTGACGGCCGCGGCCACGGCGACAACCACCAGCATCAACACAAGCGCACCGGCCATGATCCGGTTCCGACTCTTCGGGTCCACATGACCGAGCCTAACCGGCGCCGCCCAGAGCCCAGCGGGCGACCGCCTCATACCGCGGCTGCTCCCCCGGCACCCCGGATCTCGGCAGGTTGCTGCGGACCAGCACCAGCTCGTCCACCGTCCAGGTCCTGCTGGTGAACTCGCGGAGCAGATCGACATACGGCCGTACGTCCACCGAGTCCCGTGCCCGCGCCACCGTCAGGTGGGCCTTGAAGCGCCGGTGCTCCTCCATCGGCACGCCCGCCTTCCGCGCCGCCGACTCCGCCCGGTCGGCCAGCAGCCGCATCGCCTCCACCTCGCCGTAGCCACCCGTCCACAGGGCCTTGCCGTGGCCGAACTGGCCGCCGCCGGAGAGGGCCAGGGCGAAGGGGGACGTGCGGCGGGCCGCGCGGGCCAGGCGCTCCGACAGGTCCGGTACGACGTCGTCCGCGACCTCGCCGTAGAAGGCCAGGGTGAAGTGCCAGCCCGGGCGGCTCGTCCAGCGCAGCCGCTCGGCGCCGGGCAGCCGCTTCAACTTGGCGATCTCGACGGCGAGTTCATGGACCACCTGCTCCGGGGGGAGCACCGCGGCGAAGAGTCTCATGCCTTCACCTTCGCAGACACCGGTGTGCATGATGACCTTCATGACGATCACCGTGCGCGAAGGCGGACCCGACGATCTCCCCGTGATACTCGGCATGCTCGACAGCAGTGTGGAGTGGCTGGTGTCACAGGGGCGCACCCGTCAGTGGGGGGACAAGCCGCTGTCGGAGAACCCGAGGGTGGCGGAGGCGATCACCGGGGCCATGGAGCAGGGCCGTACGTACATCGCCGAGGTCGACGGCGTGCCCGCCGCCACGCTCACCCTCACCGAGGGGCCCGGCGCCTATCTGTCCCATCTGCCGCCGCCCGGCGAGCCCGAGCGGTACATCCACTGGCTCGCCTCCGACCGCCGTTTCAAGGGCCACGGCGCCGGTGCCGCCCTGCTCGCCCACGCGGCCGAGGAGACCCGGCGGGTGGGAGTCTCCCTGCTGCGCGTGGACTGCTACGCGGGTGACGACCGCAAGCTGGTCGCCTTCTACGAGGCCAACGGCTTCATCCCGACACAGGCCTACACCCACGGCAAGGACGACTGGCCGGGACAGGTGCTCGCCCGGCGGGTGTGAACCGCCCGGCGAGCACCCTGGGTGCGATCGGCGGATCAGCGCTCGGCGCGCAGGGTGCCGAGCAGCCCGTGCGCCTCGTCCTGGATTCCCGCCGCGAACCAGACACTGTCCCGGCCGCCGGACCGGGCCGTGCCCCGCTGCAGCCCCCACAGGCCGTTGATCTCGATCGGCCGACCGTGGCGGTCCTTCAGGGTCCCCTCGAACCGGCCGGTCCTGAGGTCGAAGGCGTGGATGCGGCCGTCGCCGAAGTTGCCGACGAGCAGGTCGCCGGCGAACTTCCCGAAGCCCTTGGGAGCCGTTTCCAGGCCCCAGGGCGAGTTGAGCACCCCGCGGCGGGCGAAGCGCTTGAGCAGCCTGCCCTTGGTGCTGAACACGTCGATGAAGCCGTTGCCCGGGCCCGCGACGTCGTCGTGCTTGGCCGCGTCCTGCTTGGCGTAGGTGACGAAGACCCTGCCGTCGATGTCCTTGACGTCGAAGGGCGCGAAGCCGCTCGGGATCTTCGGGTCCTGGAACGCGTCGGCGGCCTGTTTCACCTGCTTGAAGTGGGTGTCGAAGGCGTCGATGCGCGCGTCGCGGAAGTTCGCGACGAGGATGCGCGGCCGGTGCCGTCCGCCCTTCTCCTCCTTCCGCTCGTGGTCGACGAGGGTCAGGCCCTTGAAGACGGCGTTGTCCTCCTGGGCGACCTGGACGCCGGTCGTCGGGAGCACCTGCGGGTTGAAGGCGAAGAGGCCGCCGTTCTCCCCGGCGAAGATGAACCGCGCGGGACCTGAGCGTCCGGAGGCGGTGAAGCGGAAGTCGCGGGTGTCGTTGCGCACGATCCCGGTCGGGTCGGCGGAGTCGGGGAGGTGGACGACGGGCGTAAGGACGGTGACCGGCCGGTGGTCCCGGGCGCCCGAGTACACCGTGGAGGTGCTGGTGCCGTTGTTGGAGACCCTGATCGCCCCGTCCTGCGTGCGCACCAGCCCCCAGGGGTTGACCAGGTTCTGGTCCTGCCGCTCCGCTCTGCCCGCGAGGTCGGAGACGAGATCGCGCTCCCGGAAGCCGTGGTCGGCCTTGCGCGGCGCGGCGACGGCCCCGGGCGGCGCGGCGGCGAGCGCGCCGACCGTGCCCAGGGCCAGCGCGACCGCCGTCAGCAGCCGTACGCGGGAGCGGGGTCTCGGGGGCGATGCCTGTGATGCCATGCGGATGCTCCTGTTCCCATACGGGCCCCTAAGGGGGCGTACTGGCAGAAGTCATCTCATGGGGCGCAATCGCACCGGCGATCGACACGCAGACACGCATCCGTACGGGGACACGGCGTGGTGATCTCTACGCCGCCGTCACGCCGCCGTCGCCAGCTGCTCCCGCTCTCTCGGCACGAACCGGACCCGCGGGTGGCCGTGGTACCAGCCCACCGCCAGCCGCAGCCCGCCGACACGGGCCAGGACCAGGCCGATGGTGCCGGCGGCCGCGGCGGAGACGATGCCGCCGAGAGCGAAGCCGACCCGGGCGCCGTAGGTGTCGGTGATCCAGCCGACGATCGGCGCGCCCACCGGCGTACCGCCCATGAACACCATCATGAACAGGGACATCACCCGGCCGCGCATGGCCGGGTCGGTGGCCATCTGGACCGCGGTGTTCGCCGTGACGTTCACCGTCAGGCCGAAGATGCCGATCGGGACCATGAGCAGCGCGAACAGCCAGTACGACGGCGCCAGCGCGGCCACGACCTCCAGCGCGCCGAAGGCCAGCGCGGCGGCGGTCAGGATGCGCAGCCGGGCCGTGCCTCGCCGGGCGGCCAGCAGGGCGCCGACCAGGGAGCCGGCGGCGATGAGGGTGTTGAAGAGGCTGTAGGCGCCGGCACCGGCGTGGAAGACCTGCTCGGCGTAGGCCGACAGCCACACCGGGAAGTTGAAGCCGAAGGTGCCGATGAAGCCCACGAGGACGATCGGCCAGATCAGCTCCGGGCGGCCGGCCACATAGCGCAGGCCCTCGCGCAGCTGGCCCTTTCCGCGCGGCGCGCGCTCGACGACGTGCAGTTCGCGGGCGCGCATCAGCAGCAGGCCGGTGATGGGTGCGACGAAGGACAGGCCGTTGGCGAGGAACGCCCAGCCGGTGCCCACACTGGTGATCATCAGGCCGGCGACGGCGGGGCCGACCAGGCGGGCGGACTGGAAGTTCGCCGAGTTCAGGCTGACCGCGTTCTGCAGCTGCTCGGGGCCGACCATCTCGGAGACGAAGGACTGGCGGGCCGGGTTGTCGAGCACCGTGGCGAGGCCGACGGCGAAGGCGGCGACGTAGACGTGCCAGACCTGGACGTGGCCGGTGAGGGTCAACGCGGCGAGCGCGAGGCCGGCGACGGCCATCGAGGCCTGGGTGGCCAGCAGCGTGGGGCGCTTGGAGAGGCGGTCGACCAGGACACCGCCGTAGAGGCCGAAGAGGAGCATCGGCAGGAACTGCAGGGCCGTCGTGATGCCTACGGCTGCGGAGGAGCCGGTGAGGCTGAGGACGAGCCAGTCCTGGGCGATGCGCTGCATCCAGGTGCCGGTGTTGGAGACGACCTGGCCGATGAAGAACAGGCGGTAGTTCCGGATCCTCAGCGAGCTGAACATCGAGGACTTACGAGGGTTGTGGGCGGTCGGTGCGGGGGCGGAAGGTGTTCCGGATCCCGTACTCAAAAGCGTTCGCCTCCTCCATGGGCGCGGTTATAGGTGTGCGAGCTTCTCCAGCACGGGGGCGGCGGCGCGCAGGGCGGCCCACTCGTCCTCGTCGAGGCCCTCGACCAGGCCGGCCAGGAAGGCGTTGCGCTTGCGGCGGCTCTCCTCGAGCATCGCCTCGGCCTGCTCGGTCTGGGTGACGACCTTCTGGCGCCGGTCCTCGGGGTGCGGCTCCAGCCGGACCAGTCCCTTGGCCTCCAGCAGCGCGACGATGCGGGTCATCGACGGCGGCTGGACGTGCTCCTTGCGGGCCAGCTCGCCCGGTGTGGCCGAGCCGCAGCGGGCGAGGGTGCCGAGCACCGACATCTCGGTGGGGCTCAGCGACTCGTCGACCCGCTGGTGCTTGAGCCGACGGGACAACCGCATCACGGCGGAGCGGAGGGAGTTCACGGCGGCAGCGTCGTCGCCATGGGTAAGGTCCGGCATGTTCTTTAGAGTAACTCATTACTCTCGCTAAAGACCACCGCGACACAGGTGCGATGCCCGTGACCCTGGCCACTCAACCCCACGATCACTCATATGAGTGAGCCGCTTCCGGAAAGTGACGCACGGGATGGGCTGATGTGGCGACCCTCGTAGACATGGGGACCAGCGTGCTCAGCCTGCGCATAGACGGAGAGCTGCTCGAAAGGCTCCGGCACCATGCGGCGAAAAGAGGAATGAGCGTGCAGGACTATGTGATCCGCACGCTCATCCGGGACGACTTCGACGAACGGTTCCAGGCCGCCGTCGAGGAGACGGAGAGGTTCTACGGCGTCACATGACGCGTGGACAGCTCCTGATCAGGTCAGGCCCAGGGCCGGCATCAGGTAGTAGAAGGCGAAGACCGCCGAGACGACGTACATGGCGGCCGGGATCTCCCGGAACCGGCCGGCGGCCAGGCGCAGCACCGTGAAGGTGATGAAGCCCATGCCGATGCCGTTGGTGATCGAGTAGGTGAACGGCATCATCAGCATCGTCACGAACGCCGGCATCGCGATCGTGTAGTCCGCCCAGTCGATCTCCTTGATCGAGTTCGACAGGATCAGGAAGCCGACCGCGATCAGCGCCGGGGTGGCCGCCTGGGACGGGACCATCGTGGCGACCGGGGTGAGGAACAGCGCCACGGCGAAGAGGCCGCCCGTGACGACGTTCGCGAGGCCCGTACGGGCACCCTCGCCGACGCCGGCCGTGGACTCCACGAACGCGGTGGTGGCCGAGGAGGAGCTGGCGCCGCCCGTCGCGACGGCGAGGCCGTCGATGAACAGGACCCGGTTGATGCCCGGCATATAGCCCTGGGCGTCGGTCAGCTTGGCCTCGTCACTGACTCCCATGATCGTGCCCATGGCGTCGAAGAAGGACGACAGCAGGACGGTGAAGACGAAGAGGGTGCCGGTCAGCAGGCCGACCTTGTGGAAGCCGCCGAACAGGCTGACGTGGCCGACCAGGCCGAAGTCGGGAGTGGCGACCGGGTTGCCCGGCCACTTCGGGACCGTCAGGCCCCAGGACGGGATCGTGGTGACCGCGTTGAGGATCACCGCGAGCACGGTCATGCCGACGATCGAGATCAGGATCGCGCCCGGCGTCTTGCGGACGATCAGCGCGAAGGTGAGCAGCGCGCCGAGGATGAAGACGACCACCGGCCAGCCGTGCAGATGACCGCCCACGCCGAGCTGCAGCGGAACGGTGGTGTCGGCCTTGTCCGGGATACGCGAGACGAAACCGGAGTCGACGAGGCCGATCAGCATGATGAACAGGCCGATACCGATCGAGATCGCCTTGCGCAGGCCGAACGGCACGGCGTTCATCACACGCTCGCGCAGACCGGTGGCGACCAGCAGCATGACCACGAAACCGGCCAGGACGACCATGCCCATGGCGTCCGGCCAGGACATCCGGGGCGCCAGCTGCAGCGCGACGACCGAGTTCACCCCGAGGCCGGCGGCGAGCGCGATCGGCACATTGCCGATGACACCCATCAGCAGCGTGGTGAACGCGGCCGTCAGCGCGGTCGCCGTCACCAGCTGGCCGTTGTCCAGATGGTGACCGTGCATGTCCTTCGCGGTGCCAAGGATGATCGGATTCAGCACGATGATGTAGGCCATCGCGAAGAAGGTGGCGAAACCGCCGCGGATCTCGCGGGCGACGGAGCTGCCGCGCTCGGAGATCTTGAAGTAGCGGTCGAGCGCGCCATGGACCGGCGCACCGCCCGGCTTCTCGGGGGTGGGGGCCTTGGCGGGTGCCGGGGTGGACATGCGGGACCTCATCACCAAGAGGGTTCCCCCGAGCCTCTTTGGAGTTTCGTACGAGCGGAAACGGTCGAAGACAAACGGTTTCAGTATGAACGTATGACTGGGAGATCGCTATCTCCGCGCGTAGACGCGACCGCCTCGTAAGCTGTGCGACATGGCCAAGTGGACCCCCAAGCACGAGGCGCCGGAGCCCCTGGAGGGGCCCGTGGTCGCCACCATCACCGGCGGCACGATCGTGTGGTTCGTGCTCTTCCTGGTCCAGCTTCCGTTCTACGGCTGGTTCGCCGACCACGGCCATCTGTGGTGGCTGTGGACGTGCCTGGCCGGGGGCGGGCTGGGGCTGATCGGCGTCTGGTACGTCCGCAGGCGGGACGCGGCGATCAAGCGGGCGGCGGCTTCGCAGGGCACGCTCTCCGGCTGACGGGTCAAGTGGGCGGCTGGGCAGAACCGCACGTACCGTCGATGGCATGAGCCATATAGACGCGGGTGCCGAACTCGACCCCGTGCATCCCGTGGCCCTGCCGAAGAGTGCGTCGGCCGGGCTGACCGGCGCCGAAGTGGCGGAACGCGTCAACCGCGGCCAGGTCAACGACGTGCCCGTGCGCAGCAGCCGGTCGCTCGGGGAGATCGTCCGGGCCAACGTCTTCACCCGGTTCAACGCGATCATCGGCCTGCTCTGGCTGATCATGCTGTTCGTCGCGCCGATCCAGGACAGCCTCTTCGGCTTCGTGATCCTCGCCAACACCGGCATCGGCATCGTCCAGGAATGGCGGGCCAAGCAGACCCTCGACTCGCTCGCGGTCATCGGGGAGGCCCGGCCGACCGTGCGCAGGGACGGCGCGGCCGTCGAAGTCGCCACCAACGAGATCGTCCTCGACGACCTGATCGAGATCGGGCCCGGGGACAAGATCGTCGTGGATGGCGTGTGCGCCGAGGCCGACGGGCTGGAGATCGACGAGTCGCTGCTCACCGGCGAGGCCGACCCCGTCGTCAAACGCCCCGGCGACCAGGTCATGTCCGGCAGCTTCGTGGTCGCCGGCGGCGGCGGCTTCACGGCGACCAAGGTCGGCCGCGAGGCCTACGCCGCCCAGCTCGCCGAGGAGGCCTCCCGCTTCACGCTGGTCCACTCCGAGCTGCGCACCGGCATCTCCACGATCCTCAAGTACGTCACCTGGATGATGGTCCCGGCCGCGATCGGCCTGGTCGTCACCCAGCTCGTGGTCAAGAGCAACGGCTTCAAGGACGCCGTGGCCCGCACGGTCGGCGGCATCGTCCCGATGGTCCCCGAAGGGCTGGTGCTGCTCACCTCCGTCGCCTTCGCGATCGGCGTCATCCGGCTCGGCCGCAGACAGTGCCTGGTGCAGGAGCTGCCGGCGATCGAGGGGCTCGCCCGCGTCGACACCGTCTGCCTGGACAAGACCGGCACGCTCACCGAGGGCGGCATGGACGTCACCGAGCTGCGGCCGCTCGGCGGGGCCGACGAGGAGTATCTGCGCAAGGTGCTCGGTGCGCTCGGCGAGTCCGACCCGCGCCCCAACGCCTCCCTCCAGGCGATCATCGACGCCTACCCGGACAGCGAGGACTGGCGCTGCGTGGAGTCGCTGCCGTTCTCCTCGGCCCGCAAGTACAGCGGGGCCGCGTTCAGCGAGGCCGACGGCGAGACCAGCACCTGGCTGCTCGGCGCCCCGGACGTCCTCCTCGCCGACCACGACCCGGCCCTGACCGAGACCGAGCGCCTCAACGAGCAGGGGCTGCGGGTGCTGCTGCTGGCCCGCGCGAGCCGCGACCTGGACGATGCCGAGCCGGCCCATGGCGCCCGCCCCAGTGCCCTCGTCGTCCTGGAGCAGCGGCTGCGGCCCGACGCGGGCGACACCCTGCGCTACTTCGCGGACCAGGACGTGCGCGCCAAGGTCATCTCCGGGGACAACGCGGTGTCGGTGGGCGCGGTCGCCGCCAAGCTGGGCCTCGAAGGTACGGCGGTGGACGCACGGCGCCTGCCCGCCGACCGGGCCGGTATGGCGGACGCGCTGGAGGCGGGGACCGTCTTCGGGCGGGTCACCCCGCAGCAGAAGCGGGACATGGTCGGGGCGCTGCAGTCGAACGGGCACACGGTCGCGATGACCGGCGACGGCGTGAACGACGTGCTCGCGCTGAAGGACGCCGACATCGGGGTCGCCATGGGCTCCGGCTCGGAGGCGACCCGGGCGGTGGCGCAGATCGTGCTGCTGAACAACAGCTTCGCGAGCCTGCCGTCGGTGGTCGGCGAGGGCCGCCGGGTGATCGGCAACATCACTCGGGTGGCGACGCTGTTCCTGGTGAAGACGGTCTACTCGGTGCTGCTGGCGGTGCTGGTGGTGTGCTGGCAGGTCGAGTACCCCTTCCTGCCGCGGCACCTGACCCTGCTCTCCACGCTCACCATCGGCGTCCCGGCGTTCTTCCTCGCCCTCGCGCCCAACAAGGAGCGGGCGAAACCCCACTTCGTGCGCAGGGTCATGCGGTACTCGGTCCCGGGCGGTGTGGTGGCCGGAGTGGCGACCTTCGTGACGTACCTGATCGCCCGTCACTTCTACACGGGTGGTGGCCAGTTGGGCGCCGAGACCAGCGCGGCCACCCTGACGCTCTTCCTGGTCTCCATGTGGATCCTCGCGATCATCGCCCGGCCGTACACCTGGTGGCGGGTCCTGCTGGTGGCGTCGATGGGCCTGGCGTTCGTGTTCATCCTCGCCGTACCGGCCCTGCAGAGCTTCTTCGCGCTGAAGCTGGTCGGGGTGAGCATGCCGTGGACCGCCGTCGGCGTGGCGGTGGTGGCGGCGGCCGCCCTGGAGTGGATCTGGAAGTGGGTCGACCGCCGCTTTCCCGCCTGAGCGTCCGGCTCCGTCACCGGACGCCGGGGCTCAGGTCCAGAGCTGGTACTTGTTCCCGTCGTTGCACTCGTGCGTGTAGACCTTGTCGTTGTCGCTGTCGAGGCACTCGCCGGTGGCCACGTTCTGGAGCTTCCAGCCGTTGCCCGTGTCGATCTCCCGCCAGCGCTGGTAGTCGTTGGCGCCGCTGCTGCACGCCTCGACGTAGGCGTCGTGGTCGGTGTACCCGGCGAGGCAGGTGCCCGGGACCTCGGCCATCTGCTCGATGAAGACGTTGCCGCCCACATTGATGTCGTGCCACTTCGCGGCACCGAACGAGCAGTACTTGAGTGACACGTCGTACCACCCGTAGTGGTGGTCGTAGTCCGCGGTGAGACAGCCGCCGCCGTCCTTGTGGTTCCACACCACGTTTCCGTCGGCGTGGGCCGCGGTGGCCGCCGCCACCATCAGTGCGGGAGCGAGCAGCACCGCGCCGAGTGCGCGCCCCATGCGCTTCTTGAGCAATTCAGTTCCCCGTCTTCAGTTCCCGTACGGAATCACCCGTACGGAATTCCCCGTTTTTCGGCTCAGTTCCACAGCTGATACTCGTTGCCGTCGTTGCACTCGTGCATGTAGACGGATTTTCCGTTGCTGTCGACGCATTCGCCGGTCTGCCGGTTGCGCAGCTTCCAGCCCGCGCCGGTGTCGATCTCGTCCCAGCGCTGGTAGTTGTTGCCGCTGCACGGCTCGGTGTAGACGTCGTGGTCGGTGTACGCGGTCATGCAGTAGCCGTTCTTGCCCGCGACCTGCTCCAGCCAGCTTCCGTCGCCCTGCTGCACGTCGTGCCAGGGACGATAGGCGCTGCTGCAGTCGCGGAGCGTGACGTCGACCGGCGTGCCCCACACGTTGTAGTCGGCGTCCAGGCACCTTCCGTCCGGCTTGTGGTTCCAGTGGACGTCCGAGTCGGCGTGGGCCACAGCGCTCGTCGCGAGGACGAAGAGCGGAGCGAGCGCCATCGTTCCGACGGCCTGGGCTATGCGCTTGACACGCATGTCTGTTCCCCCATTTTTTCGTTGTTCAGCAATGTGGTCGCGGCTGCCTCAGTGGCGGCCGAAGCGGGACGTTACACAGGTTCTTTTGAAGCCCACAAGGGAATTGATATCGCCCGCCGAAAAAGAAAGTCGAGCATTCCGCTCTGTTTTTCGGCATGCCTGATATCCCCGTCGACTCAGGGCCTTCGGGGATATCAGGTCGTGCGGGAGTGGGTCAGTACCAGAGCTGGTACTTGTTGTCGTTGTTCCAGCCGCCGGGGCCGAGATAGACGCTGGAGTCGTTGCTGTCGAGGTAGCGGCCGGTCTGCTTGTGCTGGAGCTTCCAGTAGGAGCCGGTCCAGCGCTCGTACCAGCGCTGCCAGTCGTTGTTCGGCGTGCAGGGCTCCACGTAGACGTCGTCGTTGGAGTAGGCCGCCAGACAGTAGTCGCGGTTGCCGCCCGGATGCATCAGCCAGCTGTCGTCGTCGCTGTTGTGCTGCTCGTACCAGACGTTCGCGGCGGCGCACCAGTCGATGCCCACGTCATAGGGCTTGCCGGTCACATTGACCCGGTAGAAGAGGCAGTCGTCGGACGTCTTGTGCCGCCAGGTCACCTCGCCGTCGGCAAAGGCGCTGGGCGCGCTGCCCAGGACGAGCGCGGCGATCCCCGCGACCGTCACAACTGCCCGTCTTAAGTGCTTGATTGGCATGTTACCCCCGTTGTTGATCAGTCGCCGCAAGCGTACTCCGCAGGACCGGCATGTGCCCCGGACATGACACAGCCACCCCACCGGTGTGTCGGCGGGGCGGCTGTGTGCGGTTCGGTCGGGTTACTTCACGCCGACGTAGACACCCGTGGCGCTGACGGCCGGGGTCGTGGAGTAGCCCGCGAAGGAGTAACGCCAGTAGCCGCTGTAGTTGGCGGTGGCCGTCGTCTTCAGGTTGCCGTACGAGTCCGTGGTGACCGTCTTGACCGTGGTGTACGTGCTGGTACCCGCCTTGCGGAACTGGAGCTGGACCGGCACGCCGGTGAAGCCGTGGTACTGGTGGTCCTCCCAGTTGGCGCGGGACAGCTTGCCCGAGACCGTGAACGTCTTGCCCGTGTAGACGGACGTCGAGCTGACGGTGGTCGTCAGCGTGGAGTTGCGCTGGACCAGGGTGGCGCCCAGGCCGCTCTGGTCCTTGTAGCCGACCTTGCTCATGTCGGGGCTCTGCTGGTTCTGGCCGTTGAAGGCGATGGCCTCGGCAGCCACGCTCCAGCCGCCGGCCCAGGCGTTCAGCAGGCCGCCGTCGGAGGAGGAGTGGGCCGGGTAGATGTTGATGGAGCCCTTGCAGGTGGCCGTCGTCGACGAGGTGGCGGTGCAGGTCGCCGGGTTGTCGCCGAACAGCTCGGGTTCCGTGTCGCTGTAGGTGCCGTGGTACAGGAAGGCGTCCGTGTAGAAGTCGCTCGCGGCGATGTTCACGTCGGCGCCGTGCGTCAGCGTGTACGAGTACGGGACGGTGACCTCGTTGGTGGTGCCCACCTTGATCGCCTTGGCGATCGAGACGTTGGAGAAGCTTGCGTTCAGCGTGTACGGCGCGCCCGAGTCGGTGGCGGCCTGCGCGGCCGGGACTGCGAGGGCGGTGAGGGCCAGGGCGCCGGAGACGGCGGCCACAGTGGCACGTATGCGCATGTGCGTTCCCCTGAAGGGAGAAGTGATCGTGGAGTCGGTTGACTCACGCGATCAGATCCGCGGGGGATGCGGCTGGTTGTACGGCCGGTGCCCCCGCGGACCAGATTTTATGCCTGGATTAATGATCCATTACACAAGTGAGAGACAGCGTCCCGCTTACTGCACGTCGACTACTGCACGTCGACGAAGTCACCCGTGGCGTTGACCGCCGGGGTGGTCGAGGTGCCCGCGAAGGAGTAGCGGTAGTAGCCGTCGACCGTGGCCTTGACCGTCGTCCTCAGGTTGCCCGCGGAGTCCGAGGTGATGGTCTTCAGCGTGGTGTACGTGCTGGAGCCCTTCGGGCGGAACTGGAGCTTGACCGGCCGGCCGGTGTAGCCGTGGTACTTGTGGTCCTCCCAGTCGGCGCGGGCGAGCTTGCCCGTCACCGTGACGGTGGCGCCCTTCTTCACCGGCTCGGGGGCGGCGTCGACCGTCAGCGTGGAGTTGCGCTGCACCAGGGTGGCGCCCAGGTCGAACTGCGCGGCGGAGGCCTTGGCGCTGTAGACGAGGGCGAGCGCGCCGGCGTGCCAGGTGCCGGCGTCGGCGTTGACCAGCTGCTCGCTGCCGGGGCCGGGGTAGATGTCGATCAGGCCCTTGCAGCTGGCGGTGGTCGCCGAGGTCGCGGTGCAGGTGGCGGGGTTGTCGCCGAACAGCAGCTTGTCCGGAGCGCTGGACGAGCCCGTGTAGATGAAGGGGCCGGTGGCGAAGTCGTGGGAGGTGAAGTCGACGCCGGCGCCGTGGGTCAGCGTGTAGCTGACGCTGGTGGAGACGTGGTTGGTCGTCCCGACCTTGACCGCCTTGGCGATCTTGAGGTGGGAGAACGTGACGTTCAGGCGGGTCGCCGCTTCGGCGGTGCTGAACGCGGCCTTGCCGGACGCGGCGTGCGAGACGGTCCGCGCCGCGTCCGCGCGGAAGGACGCCGAGCCCGCGTCGGCGGCCCGGGCGGCCGGCATGACGAAGGCGGAGAGGGCCAGGGCGCCGGAGACGGCGGCCACGGTGGCACGTATACGCATGTGCTCCCCTGCGTACAGAGTGATCGGTGAGCCAGTTGGCTTCCGCCGGTGAGACTCGGTACGCAGGGGGACGGTTGTACGTAAGTTGAAAACCGTATGAGGGACGGGTGAAGGCTGTGGATCCGGTGTGCCGTCAGTCGAACCAGCGGTCCCGGGCCAGTTCCTCCGTCCGGGACGAGTCCTCCAGCAGGGCCGCCACCTCGAAGCGCCGCGGCCACTGACCCGCCGCCCACGCCAGGCCCGCCGCCACGCCCTCCAGGGTCGCCGCGTGCAGCACCCCGTCGTCGGTGAGCCACCAGTCGATCTCCACGCCGTCCACGACCAGTTCCTCGTGCTCGACGTACGTCTCCGGCGTGCGCGCCCCGAGCAGCACCCGCACCGGCTCCGGCACCTCGTGCTCGGTGCCCTCGGAGTGCACCTCGCCGGTGACGGACTCGCTCAGCCGCCGCACCTGGAACAGTTCCGCCAGCTCCGCGGCCCGGGACGGGCGGACGGGCAGCAGCGGCACTCCCGAGGTGAACGGCAGCAGGTCCGGCGAGTCGACCACGACCGCGTCGGCCGCGTCCACCACGGCCACCCGCCCGTCGACCACGGCCCGCAGCTCGTCCGGCAGGGTCACCTGCTCCGGATCGAGGTCCGCCAACGCCGCGTACAGTCCGTGCAGTTGGGCCGAGGTGACCGGCCGCCCGGGGTCGGCCAGCCGGTCCAGCAGCTCGGCGGCGCCGCCGGGCTCGTCCAGCAGAGCCGCAACAGAGGTCCGCACGCCCAGGGCCCGCAGCACCTGCTCGTCCTCGAACCCGGTCGCGTCGGCCTCGTCGTACAGCCCGTGCAGCAGCGGATCACCGCCGGCCGCGAGCAGACCGGCGGGCCGTCGGCCGTCGAGCACCGGGTGGCCGCGCAGCCACCAGGCCGTGTACGGCCGTACGACCTCGTGGGTGCCGTCGGGCAGCAGGATCCGCACGGGCTGGGTCAGCGCGTCCCGCAGCGGCGGCTGCGCGAGCAGCGCGAGCGCCTGCGGCCAGCGCTCGTCGTCCACCAGGTCCAGATCGCGTACGGCGACCAGCTCGGTGGCGACCGGCGGCACCGGGCTGTCCGGGAAGCGGTCGAGGATGTCCTCGCACCACACGTCGACGGCGTCCAGCAGCCCCGCGTCGTCGGGCTCGGCGAAGTCGCCCTCCCGGGGATCCAGTTCGTCCGGGTCGAGGACGACGTCGGTGGCGCGGACGAGCGCGAAGTTCGCGAGCACACCGCAGGCGGTCAGCGGCTGCTCGCCCCACTTCTCGGCCAGGTCCTGGTCCACGGCGGCCAGTTCGTCCTCGCGGATCACCCGGGCGAAGGGGCTGCCGGGAAGGACCAGCTCACCCGCCGGTGCCGGTTCCCCGTCCTCGTCGGGCAGCGCCAGGGCGCCCAGCCAGGGTTCCTCACCGGGCTCCAGCCCCGCGTCCCGGACCAGCGCGAGGACGGTGTCGGCCAGCTCCTCGGCGTCCGGAGCGTCCTCCTCCCATCCCCCGATCGCGCCCTCCTCGTCCAGCGAGGCGGCGACGGCGGCCCGCACCTGCGGGGTGGTGAGCACCGCGCGCGGGGTGGCGGGCAGCGCGCCCAGCTTCTCCAGCAGCGGATGCGCGGCGTCCTCGTGGGCGACCTTCAGCCCGAGCCGCCCGAGGACGTCCGCGTCGATCCGGGCGGCGTCCGGGGCGGGCAGGAGGACCTGCCGTGGGCCGATGGTCGTCCGCCCGTCAGCCAGCGGCACCGGCAGCCCCGACAGCCGTTCGGGGTCGACCCCGGCGAGGCTGTCGTAGAGCCGCCACCACCACTCGGGGTCCTTCTCCAGACCGGCGAGCCGGTCGATGGCGTCGGCCAGCGGCAGCCGGGCGACCCCGAGCGTGCGCAGCTCGGCCCGCCTCTCAAGACCGGCCGGCAGCAGCGTGGGCAGCACCTCGGCGAGCACCCGCACGGTGTCCGCCCCGGCGCCTTCCACGACCTCGGCCTCCCTGGGGCGCAGCGCCTCCGGAAGCTCGTGGTCGTCGTCGCCGCCCTTCGCCTGAACGGCGGGCGGCAGGAACGCGGTGCGCGGCAGCCGCTCCAGCACGGCCTGCCGCAGCGCCCCGTCCAGTTCGCCCTTGCCGAGCGGTCCGGGCACGAGGTCGATGCTCCCCTCCGTCACCGGCCGCCACTCGGCGAGCAGTTCGGCGTAGGCGTCGGCCGCGCGCTGCACCAGGAAGTCGGTGAGCGGGCCGGGAGCCGGGTGCCGGCGGGTGGTGTCGAGGGGGAAGGAGGCGATGAGCAGCGCGGGCACCCCGAGGGGCTCGTCGCTGGGGGTCGGGGCGTGGACGACCGGGGCCGTACGGGGCCGGGCCGGGGCGCCGTAGGCGTCGACGGGCACGGCCCAGGTCACCGACCAGTGGGGGCGCAGCCGCTCCTCCACCGGGCGGTCGGCGAGCAGCTCGGGGGTGAGTGGCCCGTGCCCGGAGGCGGTACGCCAGTTCGTGATGCCGTTGAGGGAGTCCTCCACGACCGTGAAGGCGCCGTCGGTGCGCCGGCTGAGGGTGCGCGGCGCCTGCTCACCGACCTCCACGACGACCTCCTGAAGGCCGGGAAGGGCGAGCAGCAGAGCGTCGTCGACGGCGCCCAGCAGCCGTTCGGCGAGATCGGCGGCGGCCGCGTCCCGCAGGGGCAGGATGACGGCGGTGTCGTACGGGTCCGGAGCGGTCCCCTCGGCGGCGAACGGCAGCCGGAGCAGCGGCACGTGCCCGTCCCGGCGCCGTACCTCGTCCCCCAGACCCGGGCTGTGCCGGGCGATGTCGGCGGCCAGCTCGCGCGCCTCGGCGAGCGCCCAGCGGACACCCCCGTGCCGCCCCACGATCGCGGGCTCGTCGGTCACCGAGAGCACGGCGGCGAACCCGACCCCGAACCGCCCGACGGCACCCTGGGTGACCTCGGTGTCCCGCTTCGCGGAGGCGCGCAGGGTGGACAGCGACTCGACACCGGCCGCGTCCAGCGGGGCACCGGTGTTCGCGGCCACGAGCACGCCGTCCCGGAGGGTGAGCCGCAGTCGACCAGGGGTTTTGGCCCGCGCGGCGGCGTCGGCGGCGTTCTGGGCCAGCTCGACGACGAGCCGGTCCCGGTAACCGCCGAGGACGAGATCCTCCTCGGCGTTGGCGTCCTCACGGAACCGGGCGGCGCTGGTCGCCCAGGCGTCGAGGACACCACGGCGCAGCCGGGCGGTGCCGAAGGGGTCGGCACCCTCGGCCGCGGGCCGCACGTACTTGCTCACGTTCACTCTCCTCGTCGGCGACGACTGAAGGTACCGCGCCGCGGCGGGACCGCAACTCGAAGGTGCGCGGCGGTGGAGTGAACGCAAGTCGATCAGGTGACCGGCGAGGACGTCAGCCGCCGGAGGCGTACGACACGAAGCCGACCCAGGCCTCCGGCGTGAGCGCCAGCTGGGGGCCGTCGGTCTGCTTTGAGTCGCGGATGTGGATGGTGGTGGGGGTGGGGGCGACCTCTACGCAGGAGTCGCCTTCGTTGCCATCGCTGTAGCTGCTCTTGAACCAGTCCAGGCCCACTTCGACGCAGGAGTCGCCCTCGCTGCCGCTGCTGTAACTGCTCTTGAACCAGCGGATCATGTTGCCCCCAGCAGCTCTTCGATGAAGGACGTCGACTCACGGGGAGTCAGCGCCTGAGCCCGGATGATGCCATAGCGCAGCTCAAGAATACGGAGGTGCCTCGGCTCATCGACCGGACGGCCGTTGGCCAGCGCAGGAGAACGGCCGATAGCCGTGCCATCAGCGAACTTCAGCAGCTCGATACTGCCGTCTACTCCAGCGTGCTCTTCCCTGTCCATCGGCATCACCTGAAGTTCGACACCCCGCACCTGCGCCACTTCAAGGATGTGTTCGAGCTGACGGCGGAGCAACCCTCGTCCTCCGAGCGGGCGCCGGAGCGTCCACTCCTCCAGTACAAAACCGAGTTCTGGTGCCGGGTCCCGCTCGAAGACCGACTTGCGGGCCATCCGGGCAGCGAAGTATCGCTCTACCTCGGCTTGCGTATAGGCGGGGCGCCGCATCCCGAGCAGGGTGCGTGCGTACTCCGGTGTCTGCAACAGCCCATGGATGCTCAGCGGGTCGTACAACTGAATCTCCACGGCCTTCGCCTCAACCTCCGCCAGCGCCCGAACCTTCTTCGGATACCGGACCTTCTCCACGTCCTCCTTCATCGCGGCGAGCAGCCCGCCCGCCTTCAGCACCTTGTCCGCCTTGTCGAGGTACTCGGGCCGGGGGATCCGCTTCCCGGCCTCCACCTTGTAGACCATGTCCTCGCTGTAGCCCACGGCTTTGGCGAAGTCGGCGGCGCGCATCCCCACCGCCTCGCGCCTCAGCCGCAACTGCCTCCCCACCGTGGCGATCACGGCCAGGCCCCATTCGTCGTCCGGGTCGACCTCCCACCCCGGCTCCTCTTCCTCGCTCACACCACTCACCGCGCCCCCTCTCGACAGCCCAGACACCACTGGACGCGCCTGGACAGTGACCCTACGCAACCGCGTCGTCACTGTTCACGGTAGTCATCCGCGGCCACTCTGAGTGATGTGAACCAGGAAATCTCCACCCCCATCCCGAACTTCACCGCCCAGCTGTCCTCCACACCTCGCGGCGCCCGTCTCGCCCGGCTGCTCGCCACGGAACAACTCCACTCCTGGGGAATGGCGTTGGACCCGGCCCAGCTGATCGTCGCCGAGCTGGCGGCCAACGCCGCCACGCACGGCCGGGTCGTGGGCCGGGACTTCCGGCTGACGCTGTACGCCGTCGGCGACACGCTCCGTATCGAGGTGGCGGACACACGTGGTGACCACCACCCCGAACCGGCGCTACCCGACCCCGACGCGGACTCCGGCCGAGGTCTTCTCCTCGTGGAGGCCCTGGCCGACAAATGGGGTGTCGCACCAGGGCTGCCGCCACGCAAGACGGTGTGGGCCGAAGTGCGTGTCGCACCGGACTACGACGGCCCTCGCAGGAACTGACGCCTCAGCCGCCCAGTACGGGCAGGGTCAGGCCGCAGCTGACGGGCTGGGCGTGGGCGGGGTCGAGGGCGTTGCGGACGAGTTGGGCGGCGTTGGAGTCGTACGCGATCGAGACGTGCTCGGAGAGGTCCCGGGGGCAGATCTCCTGGATCGTGATGTTCTTGACGGTCGCCTTCGGTCCCGCGGTCAGGAATTGGTGCGTGTAGGGGGTGACGACCTCGTCCAACTTGGTGGCGATGACGGTGTAGTCGACCCCGGGCTGCGTGTCCCCGTCCCGGTCCAGCGTCGTGTTCACCTCGGAGCCGACCATCTGGTCCGCGTACGCCTGGCCGGCGAGGAGGGACACGGTCGGGTTGAGGCCCAGCTTGGTGGTCAGGGTGCCGAGGCCGGAGGCGGTCGTACCGTGGTTGGACGGCGCCAGGCCGATGAGGCTGTGCACCTTGTTGCGTTCCGGGTGCGCGGGGTCGGTGCCGCCGTCGAACCGCAGATACCAGCGGGGCGTCAGACCGCCGCCCTGGGAGTGGCCGACAAGGTCGACCTGGTGGGCGCCGGTGGCCTTCAGGACGCCGTCGACGTAGTCGGCGATCTGCCGGGCGGAGTCCGGGACGTGCGCGGTGGCCTTGACCGGATTGCCGGGTGCCCCGCCGTAGTTGGGCGCGAAGACGCAGTAGCCCAGCTGCTTCAGGTACGGGGCCAGCACGCTCCAGTCGTCGTAGGCGTTCGCGAATGTCCCGTGCAGCAGGACGACCGGGCGCGGATGCTCACGCGTGGGCTTGCAGCTGAAGTCGTCGGCTCCGGCCGGCGGCGCGTCCGGGTGGACCAGCCCCCCGACCAGCGCCGTGGGGGCGGAGAGGAGCTTCCCCCGCGGTACCGAGGGATCCGGGGTGCCCGCCGCGGCCGCCGTGCCCTGCGCGACGCCCAGCGCGAGCGCGAGGCCCGCGCAGACCGCGGCCCACCTGCCGCGCCGCCGGCTCGACCGGCTCCGGGAAGCACTCCGGGCTCGGGAACCACTCTGGCTTCGGAAAACACTCTGGCCTCGGGAAACGCTTCGGTCCGCCATCGGGCCACTCCTCGCGTCGAGGCCGGCCCAGCGCCGGCCCCGGCGATGATCGAGGAGCGGCCCCCCTGCGGTGGCCGACGAACGCGCGCGGCACCCCTTATGGAGCAGCCCGATTCATCCGGTCAGCGCTTGGCGGCACCGAGCCCGGCTGCCCGCCGGGCAACTGCGCCGCCGAGGGCACCCGTTGGAGCGGCGCCGGCTCAGGAGCGACTCCGGCTCAGGAGTGGCCCAGTTCCGCCGTCTCCTCGTCGCCGACCTCCGGGACCGAGCCCGAGCCGTGGGCGGGGCGGAGCGGGAAGGGGTCGACCCTCGTCTCGTCGATGACCGGCGCGGCCGGCTGCGGGGGCTTCGGCATGACCGCGGCCTCCGAGTGGCCGCCGCAGCCGTAGGCGAGGGAGACCACGCGGCCGTCGGCCGGGGAGAACTCGTTGGCGCAGACACCGAAGGCCTGGCCCAGGGAGCCTCCGATGGGGTTCAGGAAGCCGCAGGTCAGGCAGGTCGCCGGGGCGGCCTGGGCCATGGCGGTCCGGGGGCCGTACGACTCCTCCCAGCGGTCCGCGGCGACATGGAGGCCGTAGCGGGACAGCACGCGGGCGCGGCGCATGCCCAGTTCCTCGGCGACGGAGGCGATCGAGCCCCGGGAGGGGACCATGGGCTGGACGGCCGGGGCGCCGGGGGTGACGTCGGCGTCCTCCGCCTCCGCCAGTTCCGCCATCTCGTGCGAGACCGCCGCGTTCGGCGACGGCTCCTCCTCGCCGCTGTAGCCGGGCTCCAGGCGCAGGTCCTCCTGGTCGGTGGGGAGCAGATCGCCGGGGCCGAGGTCGCCGGGGCGCAGGCGTTCACTCCACGGGACCCACTCGGGGGCGAGCAGGGCGTCGGGGCCGGGGAGGAGGACGACCTCGTCGAGGGTGACGATCTTGGCGCGGGAGGCGCGGGCAACGGTCACCGCCCAGCGCCAGCCGCGGTAGCCCAGCTCCTTGCACTCGAAGAAGTGCGTCACAACGCGGTCGCCCTCGGACACCAGGCCGGCGTGCTCGCCGACCACGCCGGGCGCGGCGGCCTCCTCGGCGGCACCGCGGGCGAGATCGACCGCCTCGGCGCACAGACGGTCGGGGGTGCGGCTTCGCGTTGTCGCTGCGCTCACAGGTATCGCTTCTCTCCTACGCCGTCTCGTCGAGTGCGGCTGCCTTTGGCGGGCCTGCCGACGGAGCGGACCGGGGGACCGCATCGACGTCATGCATCCGCGCGCTCGGGCGCACCTCTGCCATCCATTCTGCGTTATGGCTGAGATACGCACGCTACACCGAATGAGATTCGCCGCCGCTACGCGGCATTGTCTCCCACCCGGGCGGCCATGACCATCGGCCCTGCCACGCATGACCTTCGATGGCGGTAGGCGGCGTGATCAGAGGCACGGTTCGCCGTCATCCGCGCCGTACCGCACTATCCGGCCGCTTCTCAGGGCACTATGAAGCACGTGGCGACCGCTGACAGGCGTGGTGTTCGGGGTGGCGGTGCGAGCCGGGTCGGCGGCGCCGTCCGTTCCGTCGGGCGTGCCCTGCACTTTCCGGTCACCGGAGCGGCGCGGGGCATCCGCAAGGCCACGCACGCCCATGGCGCGGGCGAGTCGGGGCTGGGCAAGCTGATCGAGCTGCACGCCGTGAACGGCGCCGGCGATGTCATGATCACCGTGGCGCTCGCCTCCACCGTGTTCTTCTCCGTGCCGACGGACGAGGCCCGCGGGCGGGTCGCGCTGTACCTGGCCATCACCATGGCGCCCTTCACCGTCCTCGCGCCCGTGATCGGCCCGCTGCTCGACCGGCTGCCGCACGGCCGGCGTGCCGCGATGGCCGGGGCCATGCTGGCCCGTGCGCTGCTCGCGCTGGTGATCTCGGGTGCCGTGGCGAGCGGCAGCCTGGAGCTGTATCCCGCCGCGCTGGGTGTGCTGGTCGCGTCGAAGGCGTACGGCGTGGTGCGCAGCGCGGTGGTACCGCGGCTGCTGCCGCCCCGGTTCTCGCTGGTGAAGGCCAACTCTCGGGTCACCCTGGCCGGGCTGCTGGCCACCGGCATCGCCGCGCCGGTCGCGGCGGGGCTGCACAAGGTCGGCGATCCCTGGCCGCTGTACGGCGCCTTCGTGATCTTCGTGGGGGGAACGATCCTGTCGTTCTCCCTGCCCCACAAGGTGGACTCGGCCAAGGGCGAGGACCGGGCGCTGCTCGCGGCCGACGAGCAGCATCTGCACGGGCCTCGCAGAAAGGAGCAGGCGGCGAAACGGCCGGGGCTGCGGACCGTGGGGCCCGCCGTCACCCACGCGCTCGGCGCCAACGCCGCCCTGCGCTGCCTGTCCGGCTTCCTGATCTTCTTCCTGGCCTTCCTGCTGCGCGAGCATCCGCTGACCGGGGAGAGCGCGGCGGTCTCGCTCGGGATAGTCGGGGTCGCCGCCGGTGTGGGCAACGCGCTGGGGACGGCCGTCGGGGCCTGGCTGAAATCACGCGCCCCGGAGATCATCATCGTGACCGTCGTCGCGGTGGTGCTCGGTACGGCGCTCGTGGCCGGCCTGTTCTTCGGGGCGTTCCTGGTGGCCTGCCTGGCAGCCGTCGCCGGGTTCGGGCAGGCGCTGGCCAAGCTGGCGCTGGACGCGCTGATCCAGCGGGACGTGCCGGAGCTGGTGCGCACCTCGGCGTTCGCCCGATCGGAGACGCTGCTGCAGATGGCGTGGGTGTTCGGCGGGGCCGTCGGCATCGTGCTGCCGCTCAACGGGACCCTCGGGCTGCTGATCGGCGCGGCCTTCGTGGCCGTCGGCTGGCTGACCACCCTGAAGGGCCTCCTGGCCTCGGCCCGCCACGGCGGCCGCACCCGCTCCCGCGTGACTTGACCGCCGCGCCACGGCGGCCGCACCCGCGCTCCCGCCCGGCCCGACCAGCCCCGGCACGGCGGGCACAGCCGGTCCTGGGGGCCTGAACTGCCCCGGCACGGCGGGCGCAGCCGGTCCCAGGCGGCCCAATCAGCCCCAGAACCGTGGGCACAGCCGATCCCAGGCGGCCCGACCAGGCCCAGCACCGTGGGCGCAGCCGGTCCCGGGAGCCGACCAGCCCCGGCACCACGACCACACCCGCTCTCACGCGGCCCAACCAGACCCAGCACCGCGGGCGCAGCCGATCCCGCGCGGCCCGAACTACCCCGGCACCACGGGCGCAGCCGGTCCCAGGGGGCCCGATCGGCCCCGGCGCCGCAACCGCGCCCGGAGTCGGGGGCCTGAACTGGCCCGGTATAACGAACCGGACACGGTTTGCCGGCGGCAGGCTCGGCTGGCGTAACGAACCGGGCACGCCGCACCCCGCGTGGCCGGACGGCTCCGGGCGCCCGATAGCCTTCGGCCATGACCACGCTGCAATCCGTAGTGCGACGCCGCCGCGCCGTCGCCGCCGCCGGCGCCGTTTCCGCCGGACTGCTCCTGCTCACGGCCTGTGAGAAGCCGACGCCCGTCGCGACTGTCACTGTCGGCCGAAGCTCGGTCAACTCCGAGGCCATGTGCTACAACGACGGCAAGGCGCTGGACGCCAAGTCGCTGATGAGCTGCGTCAAGAACGTCGACAAGGCCGAGTCCATCAAGGTCGACCAGGACGAGACGGTCCGCTTCGGCGTCGACCCGAAGATCGCGGACGCCGGCTGGGTCCTCCTGGTGAACGGCCAGCAGTTCACCGACGTCAGCAAGAAGACCTACCGCACCATCCCGGGCAGCGCGTTCTTCAACCAGCAGTACGGCACCCAGGGCGACACCAACACGGTCACGATCCGCATGGGTGAGAAGTCCAACCAGGGCATGTGGTCGTTCAAGCTGAAGAAGGCCTGATCACGACGTCCGCACGGATTCTGGTCGCCACCGCGGTCCCCGCCGAGCGGGACGCGGTGGCGCGTGCGTTCGCCTCACCCGTGGAGCATGTCCCGCTGCCCGGAACGGAGCTGATCCGTACGGCCGCGGGCTGGGACCTGCTCGACGCGGGCGTCGGCCCGGCCCGTGCCGCCGCCTCCGCCTCCGCCGCCCTCACCGCAGCCCGGCTCGCCGGCACCCCCTACCACCTGGTCGTCTCGGCCGGGATCGGCGGCGGCTTCCAGCCCGAGGCGCCCGTCGGCTCGCTCGTCGTCGCCGACCGGATCACCGTCGCCGACCTGGGCGCCGAGACCGCCGACGGCTTCCTTCCGGTCACCGACCTGGGTTTCGGGACCGTCACCCACCGCCCGCCGAGATCACTGGTACGGGCCGCCACCCAGGCGACCGGCGCCCCGGCCGGCACCGTCCTGACCGTCTCCACCGTCACCGGCACCGCCGCCCGCGCCGCCGAGCTGCGCACCCGGCACCCGCGTGCGCTCGCCGAGGGCATGGAGGGCTTCGGGGTGGCGGAGGCGGCCGCCGCGCACGGGGCGCCCGTGCTGGAGGTCCGCGCGGTCTCCAACCCGGTCGGCCCGCGCAACCGCGCCGCCTGGCGCATCGGCGACGCCCTCACCGCCCTCACCGAAGCGTTCGGGAAGCTCGCGCCCGTACTGGAGAGTTGGAACAGACATGACGAGTGAGCCACTGCAGATCGCGTACTCCCCCTGCCCGAACGACACCTTCGTCTTCGACGCCCTCGCCCACGGCCGCGTCCCCGGCGCCCCCGCACTGGACGTGACCTTCGCCGACATCGACCTCACCAACGGCATGGCCGAGCGCGGCGAGCTCGACGTGCTGAAGGTGTCGTACGCCGTTCTGCCGTACGTCCTCGGCGAGTACGCGCTGCTGCCGTGCGGCGGTGCGCTGGGCCGGGGCTGCGGGCCGCTGGTGCTCACGCGGGAGCCCGGGGTCGATCTGACGGGCCGTACGGTCGCGGTGCCGAGCGAGAAGTCGACCGCCTATCTCCTCTTCCGCCTCTGGGCGGCGGACACCTTGCGGGACGGCGGGGTCGGGGAGATCGTGGTCCTGCCGTTCCACGAGATCATGCCGGCCGTGCGGGACGGCAAGGTGGACGCCGGACTGGTCATCCACGAGGCCCGGTTCACCTACCAGAACTACGGGCTGCACAAGCTCGCCGACATGGGCGAGCACTGGGAGCACACCACCGGGCTGCCGATCCCGCTCGGCGCGATCGTCGCCAAGCGCGCGCTGGGCGCCGAGATCCTGGGCCGGCTCGCCGAAGCCATCCGCGCCTCCGTACGGGCCGCCTGGGACGACCCCGAGGCGTCCCGGCCGTACGTCATGGCGCACGCCCAGGAGATGGACCCGGCCGTGACCGATCAGCACATCGGGCTGTATGTGAACGAGTTCACCGCCGACCTCGGCGAGGACGGCTACGCGGCGATCCGCGGGCTACTCACACGCGCGGCGGCCGAGGGGCTGCTGCCGCCCCTCGGCCCGGATGCGCTCGCTTTCCCCGACGGGTCCTGACGGTTCTTATACGTCCAGCTGGTCGGCGACCGCCCGCAGCAGGCCGGCGATCTTCTTGCCGGAGACCTTGTCCGGGTAACGGCCCTTCTCCAGCATCGGCGTGATGTTCTCGAGAAGGGTCGTCAGGTCCTGCACGATCGAGGCCAGCTCGTCCGGCTTCTTGCGCTGGGCGGCGGCGACCGACGGCGTCGGGTCCAGCACGGTCACCGACAGCGCCTGGTCACCGCGCTGACCGGCGACGACGCCGAACTCCACGCGCTGTCCCGGCTTGAGTGCCTCCACTCCGGCGGGGAGAACCGAGGAATGGACGAAGACGTCACCGCCGTCGTCGCGGGAGAGAAAGCCGAAGCCCTTCTCGCTGTTGAACCATTTGACACGCCCGGTCGGCACCGTCTGTCCTCGTCCTCGTACTAGTTGGGGAACCGCTACTGCTCGGAAAGTGCTCTTGATAGCACTAGAGCGGGTCGATCGTGACCCGCCGCTACCAAGCGTAATGGTCTCGGGGCGGGTGACAAGACGTCCCCCGGTTGTTCTCTCGCGCTGGGAACTACCCTGGTCCGGTGCGTGACAAAACCCAAACGAATTCCGCCGCGCCCGGTGACCGAATGATCCGTTCCGGTGCGATCGTCTTCTTCGTCGGCGCCGTGTCCACTCTCGTCACGGTGGCACCGCTGTTCTTCGGCGCGAAGCCGTTTCCGACGTACATGTACTGCATGAGCATGCTCATGGGGGTCGGATTCCTGCTGGCCGGCGCGGGTGTGCTGCGCTCGGTGACCGCGGGCCGCCGTCAGGCGCGGGCCGCCGCCCGGTGACCGGTCAGCCGGTCGCCCGGTAGCCGGTCAGCCAGTCCGGGAAGGCGGCGAGGTCGTCGAGGACGACGTCCGCACCGGCCGCGCGCAGCTCGTCGGCGGGGCAGGGCCCGGTCGCCACGGCGACGGACAGCGCGCCCGCCGCACGGGCCCCGCGGATGTCTCCGACGTGATCGCCGACGTAGACGCTCGCGCCGTACTCGCGCAGCGCCTCCGCCTTCTGCTCGGCCCACAGGTCGCCCACGACCACGTCCGGCTCGATGCCGAGGTGGGACAGGTGCAGCTTGGCGTTGGGCTCGTACTTCGCCGTGACCACGATCGTCCGGCCGCCGAGCGCGCGCACCGCGGCGATCGCCTCGCTCGCGCCGTGCATGGCGGGCGTCGCGGCGATGGCTATCGACGGGTACATGTCCCGGTACAGATCGGCCATCACCGGGATCTGCTCTTCCGGAAACCAGTTGACCAACTCGTCGACGAGCGGCGGGCCGAGCCGGGTCACCGCCAGATCGGCGTCGATGTACGTCCCGGTCCGCTCCGCCAGGGCCAGGTAGCAGGCGCGGATGCCTGGCCGGGAGTCGATGAGCGTCATGTCGAGGTCGAAGCCGACGGTCAAAGTCATGTCGGCCATTGTGCCGGGTGCCTCCGGCGGTTCGGCCGGGCGGTTTCCGGGTGCGGGTCCGTCGTGGCTGGTCGCGCCCACGCGGCGGAGCCGCATATCGACACAGCCCCGCGCCCCTGGGGGGTTGCAGTGCCGTTGGCCTCAATCGCACCGGCGTCACCCGCTCACCTGCGGCGTTGGGAACGCCACACCAGATACAGGGCCGAGGCCAGTGCCGCGCCCCGTACGACCCATGGCCATGTCCCGGCGATCGCGTCGTTCATGTGGCCGTGGGCGATCGGCCGGCCCCAGCGACCGTTGTCCCTGCCCCACAGCCACACCACCCCGGCCGCGACAGCGGTGCCCGGCAGAACCATCACCGCCAGCTTGGTCTCCGCGGGCGTCAGCCGCCGGGAGGCGTAGGCGATAGCCCAGCCGAGCAGCAGGGCGTACCAGTTGCCGAGCACCGCACCGGCGACCAGTGCGGCGGCGGCCAGCAGCAGGAGGGGGTTGGTCCAGCCCGCCGCGGGACGGGGGAGGAGTCGGCGGCGGCGCCGGGCGGGCTCGGCCACGGCCTCGGCCCCGGTGCCGTCCGCCTGCGGCTCGACGGTGTCCGGGGTCGGCTTCGCCGGCTTCTCGGTCGGCTTCCCCGGCTCCTCCGTCGGCTTCGGCGGGCGCTTGAGCAGCTCCGGGATCTCCACGCCGCCGACGAACCCCGGCACGGAGTCGGTCGTCTCGGCGGCGCCGAAGGGGCTGCCGCCGAGCCGCCACCAGTCGGGCTGTACGGCGCTGTCCCCGAGTTCGTGTGCGGCGGCGAGGTGGGGCGGGGACGGGGTCTCGCGTGGGGTGGCGGGCTCGGCGGAGCGCGGGCGGGGGCGGGGGACCACCCGGCGCAGGCTCTTGCCCTTCGGCCGCTTCTCGTCCGCCGACGCGGGCTGTACGGGTACGGCGGCCACAGGCGGCCGCGGGCTCCGGCCGGTGCCTGATGTGCCGGACGTGCCGCCCGCTGCCTCGACGACCTCGTCGGGGGTGCCCAGGCGGTCCAGGATGCGGCGGACCGCGGCGGGGCTGTCGACCGTGGCCTCGGCCCGATGCCGGTCGATCTCGCTGCGCAGTTCCGACACGAGCCGCATCCGCGTGTTCGACGGCAGCTGCCGCTGGTGAGCGATGTCTCCGACACGGCTCAGATACTCGTAGACGACCTGGTCGCTCTCGATCCCCACGGACAGCCCCTCCGGGGTGACGGTGATGAACCCCCGACGAGGACGGTACCGCTTCTTCTCGCCTGCCCGGCGCCGGTGTTGCCGTCACCGCGCGCTCCGCCCCGGCACCCCGTCCCCGCCCGCTCACCCACCCGCTCGCCGCCCGACTCGCTCGGCTGGAACGTGCGCACCCGCTACCGTGGGTCAGATGAGCCATGCGGCCCACCCAGCCCCCCGTTCCCTCGCCGAGGCGCTCCGCGCGCGGGACGACGTCTCGCTGGCCGCGCTGCTGCGCAGCCGACCCGACCTCATCACGCCGGTCCCCACCGACCTCACCCAGCTGGCCACCCGCGCCGGCACCCGTGCCTCGGTGCTGCGCGCGCTGGAACGGCTGGACCGGTTCGCGCTGCAGACGGCGGAGGCGCTGGCCGTGGCCCCGGACCCGGCGTCGTACGACACGCTGCTCGGGCTGATGGCGGGCGACGCGGGAGACGGGGCCGTCGCCGGCCCGCTGCCGCGTGCCCTCGCCACCCTGCGCGAACAGGCGCTGGTGTGGGGCGACGACGAGCGGCTGCGGCTGGTGCGCACCGCCCGTGAACTCCTCGCGCCGGCCCCGCAGCACCCCTCCCCGACCGGGCTCGGGCCCAGCGTGCAGGAGGCCGCCGCGGGCATGTCGCCGGGCCGGATCCAGGAGATCGTCACGGCGGCCGGGCTGCCCTCGACCCATGACTCGGTGTCCGCCCTGGCCGCGCTCACCGCGCTGTTCGCCGACCGGAAGAAGATGGCCGAGCTGCTCGCCGGCGCCCCGGCACCGGCCCGCGAGGTGCTGTCCCGGCTGGTGTGGGGGCCGCCGTACGGGCAGGTCACCGCGGACCCGGCCGCGCATCTGCGCTGGCTCCTGGACCGCGGTCTGCTGCTGCCGGCCACGCCCGGCACGGTCGTCCTGCCGCGTGAGGTGGCCCTGCATCTGCGCGAGGGCCGGGCGCATCGCGCGGCCGAGCCGCTGCCGCCCGCCGTGGAGCCGGCCGCGACGCACGGTCCGCAGGTGGTGGACGCGACGGCGGCCGGGCAGGCGTACACCGCGCTCGCCACCGTCGAGGAGCTGCTGAAGGACTGGGACGAGGGCGGCCCGGCCGTACTGCGGGCCGGCGGCCTGAGCGTGCGTGATCTGAAGCGGACCGCCGTCGCCCTGGATGTGTCCGAGCCGGTCGCCGCGTTCTGGGTGGAACTGGCGTACGCGGCCGGCCTGATCGCCTCCGACGGCGAGGCCGACGAGCGGTACGCGGCCACGCCCGCCTACGACGAGTGGCTGGAGCGGCCCGCCGCCGAGCGCTGGGCCCAGCTGGCGCAGGCCTGGCTGGCGGCCACCCGGACGCCGGGGCTGGTCGGCGGGCGGGACGCGAAGGAGCGTGCGCTCGCCGCGCTCGGCCCGGGCCTGGACCGCTCGGCCGCGCCCGAGGTACGGCACCGGGTGCTGACCCTGCTGGCCGGGCTGCCGGCGGGCGCGGCCCCGGACGCCGAGTCGGTGCTGGCCCGGCTGCGCTGGGAGCGGCCGCTGCGCGGGGCCCAGCGGGACGCCCCGCTCGGCGGCGAGGAGGATCTGCGCATCCGGCTGGCCCGCTGGACCCTGGCCGAGGCGGAGATGCTCGGCATCACGGGGCGGGGCGCGCTGTCGGAGCACGGGCGGACGCTGCTGGGCGCCCGGGACACCGCGTCGGCGCCCGCCGGCGCGCCGGAGCCCTCCGGCCCCGGTGACAAGCTGCCCGTGCACCATCACCAGCGGCCGGCCGCCGGCCCCGCTCCGCTCTCCCCCGCCGAGCAGGCCGTGGCGGCGGCCGCCGCCGGGCGGCTGCTGGCGCCGCTGCTGCCCGAACCACTGGACCATGTCCTGCTCCAGGCCGACCTGACGGCGGTGGCGCCCGGCCCGCTGCAGCGTCCGCTCGCCGAAGTGCTGGACGTCCTCGCCGACGTCGAGTCCAAGGGCGGCGCGACCGTGTACCGCTTCACCCCGGCCTCGGTACGGCGCGCCCTGGACGCCGGCCGCAGCGCCGCCGACCTGCACGCCTTCCTCGCCCAGCACTCCCGCACCCCGGTCCCGCAGCCGCTCGCCTATCTGGTCGACGACGTGGCCCGCAAGCACGGTCACCTCCGGGTCGGCGCGGCCTCGGCCTACGTCCGCTGCGACGACGACACCCTGCTGAACGAGATCCTGGCCGACCGGCGCACCGTGGCCCTGCGGCTGCGCCGGCTCGCACCGACCGTGCTGGCCGCCCAGACCGACCCGGCCACGCTGCTGGAGGGCCTGCGCGCGATGGGATACGCACCGGCCGCCGAGTCCGCCGAGGGCGACGTCCTGATCGCCCGCGCACACGCCCGTCGCACCCCGCCGCGCACCGCACCCGAGCCGGTACCGGACGGACCGCCGACGCCCGACGCCACGCTGCTCGCGGCGGCGATCCGGGCGATCCGGGCGGGCGACCTGGCCGCCACCGCGCCGCGCAAGCCCGCCGGGGCCGGGGCCCCGCTCGCGGGCGGCGAACTGCCGCGCACCTCCTCCGCCGAGACCCTGGCGACCATGCAGGCCGCCGTGCTGACCGGCGGGTCCCTCTGGATCGGCTACGTCAACGCCGAGGGCACCGCCAGCCAGCGCGTCATCGCCCCGGTCCGGGTGGAGGGCGGTTTCGTCACGGCGTACGACCACACCGCCGACGAGGTTCGCACCTATCCGCTGCACCGGATCACGGGGGTGGCGGAGCTGGCGGAGGGCTGACCCGGTTCGGCGGCCGATGCGGCACACTGGACGTTTGGCCGAGATGAAAAAGGCCGTGATGGAAAGGGTGAGCCGCTCGTGAACGGACCGCTGATCGTCCAGTCCGACAAGACCCTGCTCCTGGAAGTCGACCACGAGCGGGCCGACGACTGC
This sequence comes from Streptomyces sp. NPDC052101, assembly GCF_040680235.1. Lineage (NCBI taxonomy): Bacteria > Bacillati > Actinomycetota > Actinomycetes > Kitasatosporales > Streptomycetaceae > Streptomyces > Streptomyces sp. NPDC052101. Next base: position 181,792 of record NZ_JBFAWH010000003.1, on the reverse strand, counting down.
CGTCGGGCCATCGCGCCGTTCGCCGAGCTGGAGCGGGCGCCGGAGCACATCCACACCTACCGGGTCACGCCGCTCGGGCTGTGGAACGCGCGGGCCGCCGGGCATGACGCCGAGCAGGTCGTGGACGCGCTGGTGCAGTACAGCCGGTATCCGGTGCCGCACGCGCTGCTCGTGGACATCGCCGAGACGATGGACCGGTACGGGCGCCTCACGCTGAGCAAGCATCCGGCGCACGGGCTGGTGCTGACCACCACCGACCGGCCGGTGCTGGAGGAGGTGCTGAAGTCCAGGCGGATCGCCCCGCTGGTGGGCGCCCGCATCGACCCGGACAGCGTCGTCGTGCACCCTTCCGAGCGCGGGCAGATCAAGCAGGTGCTGCTGAAGCTGGGCTGGCCCGCCGAGGACCTCGCCGGATACGTCGACGGCGAGGCGCATCCGATCGAGCTGCTGGAGGACGGCTGGGCGCTTCGGCCGTACCAGAAGCAGGCCGTGGAGAACTTCTGGCACGGCGGCAGCGGGGTCGTGGTGCTGCCCTGCGGCGCCGGGAAGACGCTGGTCGGCGCCGGGTCCATGGCGCAGGCCAAGTCGACCACCCTGATCCTCGTCACCAACACCGTCTCCGCCCGGCAGTGGAAGCACGAGCTGGTGAAGCGGACCTCGCTGACCGAGGACGAGATCGGCGAGTACAGCGGGACGAGGAAGGAGATCCGCCCGGTCACCATCGCCACCTACCAGGTGCTGACGACCAAGCGGAAGGGCGTCTACCCGCACCTGGAGCTGTTCGACTCGCGGGACTGGGGGCTGATCGTCTACGACGAGGTGCATCTGCTGCCCGCTCCTGTCTTCAAGTTCACCGCCGATCTTCAGGCGCGGCGGCGACTGGGGCTCACGGCCACCCTGGTCCGTGAGGACGGCCGCGAATCGGACGTGTTCTCGCTCATCGGGCCGAAGCGGTTCGACGCGCCGTGGAAGGAGATCGAGGCGCAGGGGTACATCGCGCCGGCCGACTGTGTCGAGGTCCGGGTGAACCTCACCGACTCCGAGCGGCTGGCGTACGCCACCGCCGAGACGGAGGAGAAGTACCGCTTCTGTGCGACGACGGACACCAAGCGGAAGGTCACGGAGGCGATCGTGCGCCGGTTCGCCGGGCAGCAGATCCTCGTCATCGGCCAGTACATCGACCAACTCGATGAACTGGGCGAGCACTTGAACGCCCCCGTGATCAAGGGCGAGACCTCCAACGCCCAGCGCGAGAAGCTCTTCGACGCCTTCCGCGAGGGCGAGATCAGCGTGCTCGTCGTCTCCAAGGTCGCCAACTTCTCGATCGACCTGCCCGAGGCCACCGTCGCCATCCAGGTGTCCGGCACCTTCGGCTCCCGCCAGGAGGAGGCCCAGCGGCTCGGCCGGGTGCTGCGCCCGAAGGCCGACGGCCACCAGGCCCACTTCTACTCGGTCGTCGCCCGCGACACCATCGACCAGGACTTCGCCGCTCACCGCCAGCGCTTCCTGGCCGAGCAGGGCTACTCCTACCGGATCGTGGACGCCGACGAGATCCTGGCGGAGGGCTGAGCCGACGGCTCCCGATGGGGGGTCGCGAGCAGGAGCGCGTGCCCGCGAGGAAGGCCGCCTTCAGGACGCACGGCAGTGCCCTCGGCCCGGTGGACGACCAGGGGCCGGTCTCGGATGCGGCCCTGGGCCGTCACTTACGGCGTATGCCCGCTTCCTCGCCGTACTCACCGAGGATGACCACGCTGAACGCGGCCTCCGCGAACACCTTGAGGGCGCGCAGGGCGTTGCCCAGGGGGTGGTGATGGGGGCCGTCCGTCGCCGTGGCGCCGGACGGGGGTCGGACCGGGGAGGAGGGTGAGATGGTTGCTGCGCTCATGTCTCCATGGTGGCTCGCCGGGTACAAGACCCGCATCGGTCTCCAGAGCCAATCCCGGACAGCTCCGCGTAGGCCCCCGGGTGGACCACGGCCCCTACTTCGGGGACCCCTCATCCCCTAGGGGTCGGAAAATCCAGTGGCCTCCGCCCCGCCCGCTCACCTAAAATCTCCGCTCTTGCCCGCCTCCCTCCCGGAGCGCCGCCGCCCGGACGGAAACCGGACGGCCCCAGTCATGCGTCATGCGAGAGCAGATCCGGAGGCACCCCCTTGTCCGCGCCCGCCCACGAACCACTCGAAGGCCCGCACGGCGACTTCGCCGACCCCCTCGCCCGCGAACAGTCCCACCTCGCCTCCTCCCGGGCCGCGCTGCGCGCCATGCGCGAGGACGTGGAGTCGCTGGACATCCGGGACGTCACCGCGAACTGGGTCAACGCCGAGGTACTGTCCCGTCAGATCGACGAGCGGATCAAGGCGCTGGCCGACCTGAGCCACACCCCGCTGTTCTTCGGCCGGCTGGACTACCAGCACGCGCCGGCGGCGGACCAGGCGGAGGGCGCCGAGGGCGAGCGGTTCTACATCGGGCGACGGCATGTCCACGACGCCGACGGCGACCCCATGGTCATCGACTGGCGCGCGCCGGTCTCGCAGCCGTTCTACCGGGCGTCCAAGAAGGACCCGATGGACATCGGGCTGCGCCGCCGCTTCGGCTACACCGGCGGCGACCTCACGGCCTACGAGGACGAGCACCTGTCCGACCCGGAGGAGTCCGCGCAGACCAGCAAGCTGCTCCAGCAGGAGATCGAACGACCGCGCGTCGGCCCCATGCGGGACATCGTCGCCACCATCCAGCCCGAGCAGGACGAGATCGTCCGCAGCGGGCTGGGCGGGACCGTGTGCGTACAGGGCGGCCCCGGCACCGGCAAGACCGCCGTCGGCCTGCACCGGGTCGCCTACCTCCTCTACGCCCACCGGGAGCGGCTCGCCCGCACCGGCACGCTCGTCATCGGACCGAACCGCTCCTTCCTGCACTACATCGAGCAAGTCCTGCCCGCCCTGGGCGAGTTGGCCGTCCAGCAGGCCACCGTGGACGACCTGGTCGCGCATGTGGAGGTGCGCGGCACGGACGAAGCGGCCGCGGCCGTGGTCAAGGGTGACGCCCGGATGGCCGAGGTGCTGCGCCGGGCCCTGTACTCCCATGTGACCCTGCCGACGGAGGCGGTCATGGTGGTGCGCGGCTCACGGCGCTGGCGGGTGCCGTCGTACGAACTGGAGGACATCGTCCGGGAGTTGCTGGACCGGGACATCCGTTACGGCGCCGCCCGCGAGGCCCTGCCGCAGCGGATCGCGCACGCGGTGCTGGTGCAGATGGAGCGGTCCGGGGAGGCCCCGGACGACCGGGTGCAGGACGCCGTCGCCCGCAACAGCGCGGTGAAGGCGGCCGTGAAGGGGATCTGGCCGGTGGTGGACCCGGCGAAGCTGGTCCTGCGGCTGCTGACGGACGCCGGCTTCCTCGCCGAGCACGCCGCCGGAATCCTGGACGAGGACGAGCAGAAGACGATCCTGTGGGCCAAGCCGGTGCGCAGCGTGAAGTCGGCCAAGTGGTCGGCGGCGGACGCGGTGCTGGTCGACGAGGCGGCGGACCTGATCCAGCGCACTCACTCATTGGGCCATGTCGTGCTCGACGAGGCGCAGGATCTCTCCCCCATGCAGTACCGGGCCGTCGGGCGCCGCTGCACCACCGGCAGCGCGACCGTCCTCGGCGACCTGGCGCAGGGCACGACTCCCTGGGCGACCCGCAGCTGGGACGAGGCGCTGGGCCATCTCGGCAAGCGCGAGGGCGTGATCGAGGAGCTGACGGCCGGTTTCCGTGTCCCCACGGACGTCATCACCTACGCCTCCCGCCTCCTCCCGCACATCGCGCCCGGTCTCACCCCGGTGGCCTCCGTCCGTGAGAACCTCGGCTTCTTCGAGGTCCGTACGGCCGCGGAGACGGCCGAAGTCCTCGCCGCCTGCGATGAGTTGCTGCGCAACGAGGGCTCGACGGGCCTGATCGCCGCCGACGCCCGCATCCCGGAGCTGGCCGCGGCCCTGACGGCGGCCGGGATCGCCTACCTCTCCCCCGGCGAGGAGACCACCCGCGAGACCCGCCTCACCCTGGTCCCGGCGTCCCTCGCCAAGGGTCTGGAGTACGACTACGTGGTCCTGGACGAGCCGCAGGCGGTGGTGGACGGCGAGCCGGACGAACGGACGGGACTGCGGCGCCTGTACGTGGCGCTCACCCGCGCGGTGTCGGGCCTGATCGTGACCCACGCCGCACCGGTGCCCGCGCAACTCTCCGAGACGGGCGGTGAGTAGGGTGCTGTGCCGTTCCCCCGTGTCCCCAGGGAAAGGCCTCCGTTGAGCACGCCACCACCACCGCACCTCGCGTACCCGCAGAACCCCGGGCCGTACCAGCATCAGCAGAGCCCCGGGGCCTACCAGCAGGCCTCGGTGGGGTATCCGCAGGCGCCCGTCGGCCACGGCCAGGCTCCGTACCAGCAGGCCCCCGGCGCCTACCCGCCCGCCCCCGCCCCCGGGCCGGGCCTCGGGTGCGAGGTGTGCGGGGCGTCGCCCGCGGAGACGGTGACGATCCGTGGCCACCAGGGCATGGTGCTGATGATGCGGTTCCTGCGGAGGCACGGCAGGTTCTGTCACACCTGCGCGCTCGCCGTCTTCCGGAAGATGCAGGCGGACACGCTGGCGCAGGGATGGTGGGGGCCGATGTCGATGCTCATCACGCCCATCACGCTGCTGATCAACCTCTTCACCCTGTCCCGGATCCGGAAGCTCCCCGCACCGGCGGCCGGCTGGCGCCCCCCGCTGGACCCCGGCCGCCCGGTGTTCCTGCGGCCGACCGGAATGCTGGGCCTGGTCCCGCTCACCGGCTTCGCGCTGTTCGTCCTCGTGATCATCGTCGGCTTCGCGATCTCATGACAACGCCGACCGGCCGGCGACGGGAGCCGGATGCCGGCCTCACCGGGGCGTGACGACAAGCCCCGAACCGGCCCATCGACACGACACCAGTCCCTGGGCCGCCCCACCGACGCGACACCAGGCCCTCGACCGGCCCGCCGACCCGACGACGAGCCCGGGGCCGCCCACCGACCTGACACCAGGACCATGGCAGCAGGCCCACCGGCATGACAACAGCCCCCGGACCGGGCGGCGAGACAACAGGCCCTCGGCCGACCGACCTGCCACCAAGCCCAGCCAGCCAGGGAGCCACCAACGCGACGCCAGACCCCGGGCAGGCCGCCGCCCCGGCGAAAGGTCCTCAACCGGCCCGCCGACCCGACGACGAGCCCGGGGCCGCCCACCGACCTGACACCAGGACCATGGCAGCAGGCCCACGGACCGGCCCCCCACCCCGGCCATGCCGCCCCCCTAGGCGACCGGCCGGTCGTCCAGCAGGGTGCGCCAGTGGGCTACCGACTTCGCCGACACCGGGCCCGTCCAGCCGTCCGGGCGGGCCGCGCCGCCGATGTGGAAGGCGTCGATGCCGGCGGCGCGCAGCGCGGGGACGTGGTCCAGGCGGAGCCCGCCGCCGACGAGGACCGTCTGGTCGTACCCGGGTTCCCCGCGCCGCCCCGCCTCCGCGACCAGCGTCGGCAGACCGTCGTCCACACCGGCGGCGGAGCCGGCGGTGAGGTAGGTGTCCAGGCCCGGCAGGTCCGCGAGCTGCTTGCGCAGGGCTTCGCGGTCGGCGGCCCGGTCGATCGCCCGGTGGAAGGTCCACGCGCAGCCGTCCAGCACACCGACCACCCGCTCCACCGCCGCCAGGTCCACCCCGCCGTCCGAGTCGAGGAACCCGAGCACGAACTGGTCGGCGCCGGCCTCCCGCAGCTCCCCGGCCACCGCCGTGAGCCGCTCCACGTCGCCGGCCGCGAACCCGTCCGCGAGGCGGAGCATCACGCGCAGGTCGATGTCGACGGCGGCACGGATCCCGGCGAAGGCGGCCACCGACGGCGTCAGCCCGTCCGCCGCCATGTCGGTGACCAGCTCCAGGCGGTCCGCGCCTCCGGCCTGGGCGGCGACCGCGTCCTCGACGTCGAGCGCGATCACCTCCAGGACTGCACGCTTGCTCATGGCACCCCATTCCTCGGCATTCCTCGGCGCGTACCGCCGGCGACTACAGGTCTAGTCCAATTCCAAGACTACGCCTGTACCGACCACGGCCGTACGGACCACGCCCGACGGGAGCGCCGTTCACCCGGAGGTGTCCCCTCAACTGAAGATGTTGAGGTCCCCCTCCCGCGCGCCGGCCAGTTCATACCCGCCGGCCCCACCGGCCCCGCCCACCGGCCGCCCCGCGTACAGCCGGACGAGCGTGGGCGCGTCGCCGATGTAGCGCGCGGGCGGCCCCGCCGCCACCGCCGCCCCGAACCGCAGCGGCTCGTCCACGTCGTCCAGGTCCGCGTGCAGCGGCAGATGCTCCTTCTCCCGGGTGACCCGCACCAGCAGCGTCAGCGCGTACGGCAGCCCGGCCCCCGCGTACGCCCCCGGCGCGCCGAAGACCTCGCGCACATCACCGGCGTGCACCCATTCGCCCAGCGCGATCATGTCGAGCGCCCCGCCGGACCTGGCGATCACCGGCCCGGCCTCGGTCATCCCGCGCTCCAGCTCGTCGACGACCCGCGCGTTCGACCACTCGGCCCGCTCGGCGATGTCCCGGTCGTTGGACTCGGGCGAGAACACGCCCTGCTCGAAACGCCCCTCCACCACCCGCGTCAGCGCGGCCGAGCAGTGCGCGAGCACATCCCGCACCGTCCACCCCGGACACGCCGCGGTCGGCAGGGCGAAGTCCGCGTCCGGCCGCGACCGCAGCAGCGGTATCAGCGCGTCCCGCTCGACGGCGAGCAGCCGGCCGGGCAGTTCGGGGTCCCGTGCTTCCTGTACGTCAGTCATGGGTGCCACGCTAGGGGCAACGCGTCGCGCGGCGGGAGAATGACGGCATGGCCGACCTCGACGACTTGCGTACCCGCTGGTTGCGCGCCCTGCTCGCGGCACGGGACGACGACTCCCGCGCCCCGGATCCGTACCGGTACGCCGATGCCCTGCTGCGCCGCTGGCAGGAGCCGCAGCGCCGGTACCACACCGTCGAGCACCTGACGGCGGTCCTCGACCACATCGACGTACTCCAGGAACACGCGGACGACCCGGACGTCGTACGCCTGGCCGCCTGGTTCCACGACGCCGTCTATCTGCCCGAGCGGTCGACGAACGAGGAGCGGTCCGCGCGGCTGGCCGAGCGCGCACTGCCGGAGGCCGGTGTGCCGGACGCGAAGACGGCCGAGGTGGCCCGGCTGGTCCGGCTCACCGTCACGCACGATCCGGCGGACGACGACCGCGACGGCCAGGTGCTGTGCGACGCCGACCTCGCGATCCTGGCCGCGCCTCCGTCGGCGTACGCCGTCTACACCGCGGAGGTGCGCGAGGAGTACCACTTCGTGCCGAACGACGCCTTCCGGGATGGTCGTTCGGCGGTTCTGCGTCAACTCCTCGGCCTGCCAAGGCTGTTCCGCACCGCGTACGGCCGGGAGCACTGGGAGGCCACCGCCCGCTACAACCTCCTTGCCGAGCTGGAAATGCTGTCGACCTGAGGGAGGACGGCGCCTAGGGTTCGCCCCATGCGACCGATAAACGGGGACGATGTGATCAAGGCCGTGGCGAGCTGCTCGGCAGCGCTGCGCACGGTGCTGGACCGGGACTGGCGGGCCGCCCGGGCCGGACGGCTGGAGTGGGACTGCCACACGACGGCGTTCCATGTCGCCGAGGCCTTCATCGGCTACGCCGCGAACCTGGCCGGACGCGCCCAGGACGCCTACGTCCCCTTCGAGCTGACCCTCGACGAGGGCACCGACAACGCGGGCCTGCTGCACGTCATCGAGACGACCGGCGCGCTGCTCGCCGCCACCGTGCGCACCGCCCCGCCCGGGGTCCGGGCCTACCACCCCTACCCGTTCCGCAGTGCCGACCGGGTGGGCTTCGCCGCGATGGGCATCGCCGAGGTGCTGCTGCACACGTACGACATCGCGGAGGGGCTGGGGATCCCCTACGAGCCGCCGGCCGACCTCGCCGAGTCCGTCCTCGCCTGGCTGTTCCCGCACGTCCAGCCCGGCCCCGCCGCGTGGCCGACCCTCCTGTGGGCCACCGGCCGCGGCGAGCTGCGGGGCCGCGACCCGGTCACCGAGTGGCGCTGGCAGAACAACCTCGTCATCCCGGCCGAGCGCTTCACCCTGGTCGGCGTCCGCCCGGCCGTCGCCCACGATCTGCAGCTGGGCGGCGACGGCGGCTTCGACTGGCTGGAGGGCGGTCCGTACGAGGGCACCCGGGAGGCCTCGACCTACCTGATGAAGGCGTACGAGGCCGGCGTGCACCGGCCGGAGTTCGGGGTCTTCGTGCTGGTACGCCACGAGGACGGCCGGGCGATCGGCGGCATCGGCTTCCACGGCGTCCCGGACGACGACGGCCGGGTGGAGATCGGCTACGACCTCGTCGAGGGCGCCCGGGGCGAGGGCTACGCGACGGAGGCCGTACGCGCACTGACGGAGCAGGCGCTGGCGCGGGAGGACGTCGACCTCGTGTTCGCGTGCATCGAGCGCGACAACACTCCCTCGCAACGCGTGGTGGACCGGGCGGGCTTCACCCGGGCGACCGTGGAGGAGGAGCGGATCGCCCACGAGGAACACGGCCTGGAGGGCGGACTCCTGCTCTACACACGCCGGTGAGGAAGGGCGTTCCCGCGGACGAGGTGGGTCCGGTCCTGCCGGGAACGCTCCCAACGGCCCCTTGGGACATTAGAGTTGTCCCGCACACCCATGCGTGAGGACGCTGCGGCGACACACGGTCGGCGGGAACAGGGGGCTATGACAGGAGCCATGTGCTGGACCTCCTGGCCTCCGCCGTCCCCAGCCTGACGGCGCCGGAGTCCGGAGCTGGTCACCCCGCATGGCTCCACAGCGCGAGTGAGTGGAACCTGCCCCTCGCCGACCGTATCGCCGAGCAGGCGCGCCAAGACGGCCTGGACTGGCAGCTCGCGGACGGTGTCGACGTGCCCTTCGCGACGGTGGGTCGCAGGGCGCGCGAACGCTGGCTGAGGGAGCCCTCGGCTCCCTCCTTGCTCGCTGGAGCGGCACCGTCCCGGCAGCTTGCCGAGACCGGCCTGACAAGCATCGACGCGCTCTTCGGATGGCGTGACCCGACGCTGCCGGTCGAAACGGCGGAGGTGCTCCAGCTGAGCGCCGACAGCCGGCGCTCGCCCGCCGATATCGCGGAGCGGCTCACTGTCCTGGGCTACGACGTGGAGCCACTGCTGGGCGCGCCGAGGCACGATTCTCCGATGTACGGCTGCTGCGGGAGTTGGGCGCGTACAGCTGGCTGTCCCCCGGGGGCCACACTGTCCGCTGCCCAGGTCTGTGTCAGCGCGGCGCGAGCCGACTGCGCCACGTCACAGGCCGCGCAGCGGCTCCGTGAGCTGGGTTTCTCCGTGCCGGCTGACGTCCCGGTGCGCGAGCACTGGGACAAGGAGGAGCGCGCGATCCTCACCCGGCTATGGGACACGCACGCCGAAGGCCCCTCGCCCGAGGATGCCGCGTACGTCTCCGCCGCGCGGGTGACGATGGTCGCCCATCGGGCGGACCTGCCGGTGCGTCGCGTCACCGGGCTCCTCGGGCAGTTGGGTTTCCGCCTGCCGCCGGGCGCCGCGGAACTGTCCGAACTGACCGACGACGACAAGGCCCTGCTCGCGAACAGCCATAAACTCAGCGTGGAGCGGGATGTGCCGCTGCACTATGTCGCCACGGCGTCCCGGCGCCTCAAGCGGCCGGCGCGTCTACTCGCCGAGAGACTGCGTGAGCTGGGCTTCACAGTGGCCGAGGTGCCCGAGGACGAGGATCTGCCCTCCAGGGAGGAGATCACCTTCCTCGGAACCGACACCGAGAACGCGGATGCCGGGCACCCGCTCTCCCTGGAGCAGGTCGCGGCGGCCGCGCGGCGGGCCAATGTCTCCCTGGCCGAAGCAGTCGACCGCTTGGCCCGTATCGGGCACCGCTTCTCCTTCGCGCCCGAAGCCGTCACCTGCCTGCGCGAACAGGATGCCTCCTACGTGTACTTCAGCAGGCAAACGGCGAACTCGGACCGCGTCTCCCCCGAAGCCGTGCGCGCCGCCGCCCACCGCACCAACCGGAGCTGTGACGGCATAGCCGCCGCCCTCACCGCCCTCGGCTACGACGTCGTACCGCCCACGGAGGAGTGGACCAGGGAACGCGAGCTGGAGGACTCCCTGGTCGAGGCGCTCCAGGCCCCTGACAGGCATCCGATCCCCCTCGGCCCCGACGACAGCCGCCAAATCTCCCTCGTCCCCCTCGCCGTCGCCGCCATGCGAGCCGGTACCTCGCTGCGCGTCGCGGCGGCGATGGCCACGGAACTCGGGATGCGGCACGAGGCGGAGACGTGGTTCGAGACCCCGGGTCCCGCCCCTACGCGGCCGGCCGGCCCTTCGGGCGTCGCAGGCCCGCCTGGGTGAGCCGGCGGACCAGTTCCTTGGAGCCGACCTCCACCGCCCCGGCCGCCACCGCGTCCGCGTAGCGGTGTGCCGGGAGGTCGTAGTGGTCGCGGTCGAAGGCGCGCCTCGGCACGTCCAACTTCCTGGCGAACGCGTGCAGTTCGTCGTAGGACACATCGCTGACCAGGTGCGACCACAGGCGGCCGTGTCCCGGCCAGACGGGCGGGTCGATGTACAGGGTCACGACGAGGGCATTTCGCCGGTGGCCGAGCCCAGCGAGCCGACCGCCGCGACCTTCACGCCCACCTTGTGGCAGACCCAGTGCGGGTCGGGGCCCAGTTCGGGCTCCACGTCCAGCGCGTGCGGGTCGCCGGTGCCGCACACCGGGCAGAGCGGCCAGCGGCCGTACCGGTCCAGCAGCGCGTCCTGGACGTCCTGGGCGATCAGCCCGGCGACATAGGCCGCGCCGTCCGGCCACTGCTCGACCCACCAGCGCCGCTCCGCGACGGAGTCCTCGACCAGCGAGACCACGTCCGCCTTCGCGACCTCGCCCGCGACCAGATCGGCGAGCACGAGGGCTCGGGCGGCATGCAAGGCCTGCTCAAGGGGACTGATGGGCTCCATGGAACCCATTGTGCGCACTCTTGACCACGAGGCCGAACCGAAAATATCTTTCATCTGTGAACCAGGACGTGAAGGAAATTTTCGGCAGTCCGGGCGGTTCCCTCGCCGCCAAGGTGCGCACCCTCGCCCCCTCCATGACCCGGTCCATGCAGCGCGTCGCGGAGGCCGTGGCGAACGACCCGGCCGGCTGCGCCGCCCTCACGGTCACCGGCCTCGCCGAACTCACCGGCACCAGCGAGGCCACGGTCGTCCGCACAGCCCGCCTCCTCGGCTACCCGGGCTACCGGGACCTGCGGCTCGCCCTCGCCGGGCTCGCCGCCCAGCAGCAGTCCGGGCGCGCGCCCGCGATCACGACCGACATCGCCGTGGACGACCCCATCGCCGACGTCGTCGCCAAGCTCGCCTACGAGGAGCAGCAGACCCTCGCCGACACGGCGGCCGGGCTCGACACCGTGCAGCTCGGTGCCGCCGTGGGCGCGCTGGCCGGTGCCCGGCGCACCGATGTGTACGGCATCGGCGCGTCCGGGCTCGTCGCCCAGGACCTCACGCAGAAGCTGCTGCGGATAGGGCTCATAGCCCACGCGCACAGCGATCCGCACCTCGCGGTGACCAACGCGGTGCAGCTCCGCTCGGGCGACGTGGCGATCGCCATCACCCACTCCGGCTCGACGGGGGACGTCATCGAGCCGCTGCGGGTCGCTTTCGAGCACGGGGCCACCACCGTGGCCATCACCGGCCGGCCGGACTCACCGGTCACCCAGTACGCCGACCACGTACTGACCACGTCCACCTCACGGGAGAGCGAGCTGCGACCGGCCGCGATGTCCTCGCGGACCAGTCAACTGCTCGTGGTGGACTGCCTGTTCGTGGGAGTGGCCCAGCGGACGTACGAGACGGCGGCGCCCGCGCTGGCCGCGTCGTACGAGGCGCTGGCCCACCGGCATCGCAGCAACCCCAGGTGAGTACCAGCACGCGAACCCGAACCTGAGAGAGCACCCCCCATGACCTCCCACGACCTGCGTACTCAGTTGGCTTCCCTGACCACCGAAGCCTTCCGTCCCGAACTCGCCGGCATCGACCGCCTGCCCACCCTCGACATCGCCCGCCTGATGAACGGCGAGGACGCCGGCGTCCCCACCGCCGTCGCCGCCCAGCTGCCCCGGATCGCCGCCGCGATCGACGCCATCGCCGAGCGGATGGAGAAGGGCGGCCGCCTGATCTACGCCGGTGCCGGTACCGCCGGACGGCTGGGCGTGCTGGACGCCTCCGAGTGCCCGCCCACCTTCAACACCGATCCCGGGCAGGTCGTCGGCCTGATCGCGGGCGGACCGACGGCCATGGTCACCTCGGTGGAGGGCGCCGAGGACTCCGGGGAGCTGGCCCGCCAGGACCTGGACGGGCTGGAAATCGCCCCCGCCGACACCGTTGTCGGTATCTCCGCCTCCGGCCGCACCCCCTACGCGATCGGCGCCGTCGAACACGCCCGCGCGCTGGGTGCCCTGACCGTCGGCCTGTCCTGCAACGCGCACAGCGCGCTCGCGGCCGCCGCCGAGCACGGCATCGAGGTCGTCGTGGGACCCGAGCTGATCACGGGGTCCACCCGGCTGAAGGCCGGTACGGCCCAGAAGCTGGTCCTCAACATGCTCTCGACGATCACGATGATCCGGCTCGGCAAGACCTACGGGAACCTGATGGTCGACGTCCGGGCCTCGAACGACAAGCTCCGGGCCCGCTCCCGCCGGATCGTGGCGCTGGCCACGGGCGCTTCGGACGAGGAGATCGAGAAGGCGCTGACGGAGTCCGGCGGCGAGGTGAAGAACGCGATCCTCTGCCTTCTCGCCGACGTCGAGGGCCCGACGGCCACCCGCCTTCTGGAGGAGTCCGGCGGCCATCTGCGCGCCGCGCTGGCGCAGGCGGCCCGCTGACCCGCACGCTCAGGGCGTGCGCAACGACCCCGCCACCCCTGACTCCGCCGCCACCGCGACCGCCGTCCTCGACCGGGTCGGCGGCCCCGCCAACGTCACCTCCGTGGCCCACTGCATGACCCGGCTCCGGCTGGCCCTCGCCGACCCGGCGGCGGCGGACGAGGCGGCGCTGCGGGCCCTGCCCGGTGTGCTGGGGGTGGTGACCGACGGGCCCGCGTGGCAGATCGTGCTCGGGCCGGGGGTGGTCGACGAGGTCACGGCGGAGGTCGCGGCGCGGGTCGCCGCCACCGCGCGACCGAGCGGCCGTGGCGCCGGGCTGCGGGACGGCACCAAGCTGCGGGGCGGCGCCGCACTGCCGGACGGCACTGAGCCGCGGGACGACCCCGCACTGCCGGACGACACCGAGTCGCGGGACCGCGCCGCGCTGCCGGAGGAGCTGCGGCGGCGCAACGCCACCCCCGTCAAGACCGCCCTGCGCCGGGTCGCGAACGTCTTCGTGCCGCTGATCCCCGCCCTGATCGGCTGCGGCATCCTGTCCGGCGTCAACGGGCTGCTGCTGAACACCGGTTGGCTGCCCGCCCTGACCCCGGCCCTGTCCGCCGTCGCCGCCGCCTTCCTGGCGCTGATCGCGGTGTTCGTCGGCGTCAACACGGCGCAGGAGTTCGGCGGCACGCCCGTACTGGGCGGCGCGGTCGCGGCCGTCGTCGTCTACCCGGGCGTGGCGAAGGTGACGGTGTTCGGAACCCAGCTGGCGCCCGGACAGGGCGGGGTGCTCGGCGCGCTCGCGGCGGCGCTGCTCGCGACCCGTGTGGAGAAGTGGGTGCGGGGCCGGGTGCCGGGCGCGCTGGACGTCCTGCTCACCCCGACGGTCACCGTCCTCGTCTCCGGCCTGGCGACGCTGTACGGCCTGATGTACGCGGCCGGCGCGGTGGCGACGGCCATCGGCGCGGCGGCGAACTGGCTGCTGGCCACGGCCGGGGCGGGGGCCGGCCTGCTCCTGGGCGGCCTCTTCCTGCCCCTGGTCATGCTGGGCCTGCACCAGGCCCTCATCCCCATCCACACCACCCTCATCGAGCAGCAGGGCTACACCGTCCTGCTGCCCCTGCTGGCCATGGCGGGCGCGGGCCAGGTGGGCGCGGCGCTCGCGGTGTACGTCCGGCTGCGCCACGACACGGACCTGCGGACGACGATCAGGTCGGCGCTCCCGGCGGGCCTGCTGGGCGTCGGCGAGCCCCTGATCTACGGCGTCTCCCTCCCTCTTGGCCGCCCCTTCCTGACCGCCTGTGCGGGCGGGGCGGCGGGCGGCGGCTTCGTCGGCTTCTTCGCGATGCTCGGCACCCGGGTGGGCGCGACGGCGATCGGACCGTCCGGCTGGGCCCTGTTCCCGCTGCTGGCCGGGAACCGGGGCCCGGCGGTGGCGGCGGCGATCTACGCGGGCGGGCTGTTCACCGGGTACGCGGTCGGCTTCGCCGCGACCTACCTCTTCGGCTTCCCGCGCCGTCCCCGTGTGGCCGCACCCGCGTGACAAACCGCCCGGCCGGTCGTTCCCCCGGGCATGATGAAGAAGCTCCTGGCCACCGCGTTCCTCGCCGCGTCCGTCGCCGCCCTGGCCGCCCCCGCCCACGCCGACGACCGCGAGGTCGAATCCGATGCCCTCAGGTGTGCCGAGAATGTCGCCCTGCTCCCCGTTCTCCAGCCGACCTCACCGCTGACGCTGGCGGCCGGTGCCCTCGGCGCCGTCCCCGTGTGCGGGGCGGGCAGCGCCGTCAGCTATCTGCGCGGCTGACGACGGGGCACTCCAGGCCCCGCAGTACGGTCATACGCCCGGTCCGACCGGAACGCGCTACCGTCGGACACCATGAACCACGCCCAGCTCGCCGCCCTCGGCCGGGCCCTTCGGCTCCTCGGGGAGCACGGGGAGGCCCTGACCGCCGACACCCCTGACGCCCGGCTGCACGAGATCAAGGCCGATCTGCGCCGGGCGCTCGACCTGGTGGAGGAGAGTGCCGGGAGCGGCGCGCCCAGCACCCGGTGCGCGGAGCATCCGCAGGGGCCCGTCGACGAGAGCGCGCCCGATCTGTGCCTGCTCTGCGAGACCCGGCGCCGGGCCGCCCGCCGGTCGGAGTTCCACGGCGGGCGGGGCACCCCCGCGCCCGTCGCCACCGCGCCCTCCCGTTACGGCGTCCGCGCCGACCGGCCCCAGCCGCAGCAGCGCTGGCTGCCGGAGGCGTGGAACGGGCACGAGTGGCAGCTGTGCGGGACGCCGCGGCGGGACCGGCACGAGGCCGAGGCGTATCTCGCCGCCCAGCGACGCGGTTCGCGGCCCGCGATGGCCTACCGGCTCGTGCACGAGTTCACCGACTACGAGGTGCTGCGGGTGTGGGGCACACCCGTGCACGTCGACATCGAACCGATGGGGAACATGGGGAACATGGGGAATCCGTAGCGGATCTATCTGGTGAGTCGCGTCGGCCGGTCCAGCCGGGTCAGCTTGCGTGGGTTCGCCATCGCGTGGATCCGGGTGATCCGGCCGTTCTCGACCTCCAGGCTCACCGCGGCCAGTCGGCCGCCGGCCTCGATCCGGGCGCCGGGCGCGCCGTTGAGCCACACGGTCGACACGGTCCGGTCCGGGCGGGCGAGCAGCGCCGCCACGAGTGCGGCGCCGTGGACCGGAGCCCGGGCGGCGGCCGCGATCCCGCCGCCGTCGGCGATGAGGACCACGTCCGGCGCCAGGACCTCCATCAGTTCCCGCACCTGCCCGGTCCGCAGCGCGGCCAGGAAGCGCTCCAGCACGGCCTGCTGCTCCGCGCGGCTCACCCGTGTCCGGGGCCGCCGGGCCGCCACATGCGCACGGGCCCGCCGCGCGATCTGCCGCACCGCGGCGGGCGTCTTCCCGACGGCCTCGGCGATCTCGTCGTACGGCACCTCGAAGACCTCGCGGAGCACGAACACCGCCCGCTCCGTGGGTCCTAGGGTTTCGAGGACGGTCAGCATCGCGATCGAGACCCGCTCCGCGAGTTCGATGTCCTCGGCGACGTCGGGGCTGGTCAGCAGCGGTTCCGGGAGCCACTGGCCGACGTAGTCCACGCGGCTGCGCGACAGCGTGCGCAGGCGGTTGAGCGCCTGCCGGGTGACGGTGCGCACCAGGTACGCCCTCGGCTCGCGCACCTGCGCGGTGTCGACGTCGGCCCACCGCAGCCAGGACTCCTGCAGCACGTCCTCCGCGTCGGCCGCCGACCCGAGTATCTCGTAGGCGACGGTGAACAGCAGGCCGCGGTGGGCGACGAACGGG
This sequence comes from Streptomyces sp. NPDC052101, assembly GCF_040680235.1. Lineage (NCBI taxonomy): Bacteria > Bacillati > Actinomycetota > Actinomycetes > Kitasatosporales > Streptomycetaceae > Streptomyces > Streptomyces sp. NPDC052101. Next base: position 165,524 of record NZ_JBFAWH010000003.1, on the reverse strand, counting down.
TCCTCGGTCATGCCGTCGCGGCCTTCGGAAGGCGAAGCGTCACGGTTCTTCTCCTCAGCGGGTGTCCTTGTCCGGCTGCTCGGCATGAAGACACCGCCCGGCCGCCGGATGTGACACCCGTGCCCCGCCGGTCAGCTCGGCAGGGGGCAGGGTGAGAAGTCGTACCCCTCCCAGATGAGCCTGCTCTTCTCCTCCGGGTACGGCGCCACCCGCGGTTCCCGGTCCAGGATCTGGACCAGGCGGTGCTGCGGGTCGTACGCCGGCCAGCCGGGGTCGCCGGTGCGGGCGAACGTCGTCCAGGCCCGCTGGAAGAGGGACGTGAGCCGCTCCGCGTCCGGTGTGGGTCTGCCGTCGGGGAAGAGGATGGCGCCGAGGTCCGCGTCGTACGTGCCGAAGAGCAGCGGGATGTCCAGGGCGTGGCAGGCGCCGAAGCCCACGCTCTCGGGGGCCGGCCAGGTCAGTTCGTAGAAGTGGGCGCGGCCGCCGCCCGCGTGCTGGGCCTCCGCGAGGCGCAGGCTCGGCATCGCGAACAGCCAGTCGGTCTGGATGCGTTCGTAGAGCTGCTCGGCGGAGGCGTCCGGGAAGGCCGTGCGGTAGGCCTTCTCGCCCGTCTCGCCGCCCGGCGCGTACATCCGCAGGGCCGCCGTCGCCAGGTCGTCCGTGATCTCGCCGTACTTGCCCGACATGACCAGGAACAGACGGTATTCGTCGCGGTTGTGCCCGATGAGGAGGTCGATGTCGCGGGCCGCGCCGGAGGCGAGGGCCTGCCAGGGGGTTTCGGGGAGGATCTCGCCGTCGACGACCGGGGCGAAGGGGACGGTGGTCGGGGCCACCTGGCCCCAACGGGCGGTGCGGCGGGCCATCTTGATGCCCAGCGCCGCGCCTGCCTCGGTGAGCCGCTGCGGGTCCACTGCCGCGAGGTCGGCCGCCGTCGGTTCGCGGCCCGCCTCGGCCGCCAGGGCCGTCGCCAGGTCGCGGGCCAGGTCGGCGGAGAAGAACGTGCCGGGCAGGCTCTGCGTCACCGCGCGCCGGAACAGGCCCCGTGCTCTGGGCATCGCCAGCAGTGAGGTGATGGAGCCCGCGCCCGCCGACTCGCCGAAGACCGTGACCTGGCCGGGGTCGCCGCCGAACGCGGCGATGTTCTCCTGGACCCATGCGAGGGCCGCCACCTGGTCCAGCAGGCCGCGGTTGGCCGGGGCGCCCGCCCAGAGGGCGAAGCCCTCCATGCCCACGCGGTAGTTGAGGGTGACGATCACCATGTCGCCCGCGCGGGCGAGGTGCTGCGCGTCGTACCCCGGCTGGCCGGAGTGGCCCGTCTTGAACGCGCCGCCGTAGATCCACACCATCACCGGGCGGGCGGCGGACGGGTCGGGGTCCGGTGTCCAGACGTTGACCGTGAGCCAGTCGTCGTCCTGCGCGGCCGGGAGCCGGGCCGTGCGGCCCAGGAAGCCGGGCCGTGCGGCCCAGGAAGCCGGACTCCTGCGGGGGCGGGGGCCCGAAGGCGTAGGCCTCGCGGACGCCGTCCCAGGGGCGGGGCGGGCGCGGGGCCTGGAAGCGGGCCGGGCCGACGGGGGGTGCGGCGAAGGGAATGCCCCGGAACACCGACAGGCCCTGCTCGCGCAGGCCGCGCACCGCGCCGGAGGCGGTGCGCACCACGGGGCCTTCGGTGTCCGGGGCCTGGGTCTCGCTGGTCGTCATCGCTCGCTCCTCGCTGGCTCACTGATCATCAGGGGAACGCACGACGACGACCACAAGTGCCCGGTCGCGGCCGTCAGCTGAGGGTCTTCACCGCGGCGGCGTCGTACGGCTCCAGCTCGTCGAAGCGGTCGGCGAGCACCTTGGCCGCCCACTGCGGGTCCTGGAGCAGCGCACGGCCGACGGCGACCATGTCGAACTCCTCGGCCTCCAGCCGGTCGAGGAGGTTGTCGATGCCCTGCACCGGGGAGCCCTCGCCCTTGAACGCGTTGACGAAGTCCCCGTCGAGGCCGACCGAGCCGACGGTGATGACCTGCTTGCCGGTGATCTTCTTCGTCCAGCCGGCCAGGTTCAGGTCCGAGCCGTCGAACTCCGGCAGCCAGTAGCGGCGGGTGGAGGCGTGGAAGACGTCGACGCCGGCCGCGGCGAGCGGGGCCAGGATGGCCTCCAGCTCCTCGGGGGTCTCGGCGAGCCGGGCGGCGTAGTCCTGCTGCTTCCACTGCGAGTAGCGGAAGATCACCGGGAATTCCGGGGAGACGGCCGCACGGACCGCCGCGACGATCTCGGCGGAGAACTTGGCACGGGCCACCGGGTCGCCGCCGTAGGCGTCGGTACGGCGGTTGGTGCCCTCCCAGAGGAACTGGTCGAGGAGGTAGCCGTGGGCGCCGTGCAGCTCCACGCCGTCGAAGCCGATGCGCTCGGCGTCGGCCGCGGCCTGGGCGAACGCGCCGATGACGGCGTCCAGGTCGGCCTGCGTCATGGCTTTGCCGGTGGCCTCGGCACCCGCGGTGACCAGGCCGGACGGGCCCATCGCCGGGGCGTCCGGGTAGGGGGCCTCGCCGTCCTTGCGGACCATGCCGATGTGCCACAGCTGCGGGACGATGGTGCCGCCGGCCGCGTGCACGTCCTCGGCGACCTTCGCCCAGCCCGCGAGCTGCTCCTCGCCGTGGAAACGGGGGACGCGGTCGCTCTGGCCCGCCGACTCGTGGCCGACGTAGGTGCCCTCGGTGACGATCAGGCCGACACCGGCGGCGGCGCGGCGCGCGTAGTAGGAGCGCACGTCCTCACCGGGGACGCCGCCCGGGGAGAACATCCGGGTCATCGGAGCCATCACGATCCGGTTGGGAACGGTGAGACCGTTGAGCGCGATCGGGCGGGACAGTATCTGGGCCGCGCGGGAGGCGGGCGTCGTGACGGTCACGTGGGGGCTCCTCGTAAGTGGCGGGGGTGAACCAGCCAGCAACTGTTAACCGGTCGGTATGTGAACACGCATTGTTGCAGCTCCTTAAGTAATCGCCTATGCGCTGTCACACATTCCGCCCCCGACGAAGCCCGTCACGTGACACCGCTCACACTCCCCGGTGGCACCGCGACGAGGCCGGTCACCTCACCCGCCCCCAGAGCTGCGTCGCCGTCTGTTCCGTGAACGCCGTCGGTGAGGGATCCGTCGGCAGCTGCGCGGGCACCGTCGTGTCCTTCTTCTTGCCCGGCTTGTCGGCGAAGAGCGCGACGGTCAGGGTGAGCCGGGCGTCGTAGGCCACGGTCCACACCGTGCGCCGCGTGATGCCGCCGCCCGCGCCCGCCGTGAACAGCTTCGCCGGTGGGCCCGCGACCGGGGTGGCCGGGAAGCCGCCCCGGACCGGCGCGGCCACCGCGCGGGCCGCCTGCTCGGGCAGGACCCGGTGGCGGTCGCGGTGCGCGGAGTAGACGGTCCGGCCGCCGCGGGTGATGCGAGCGACGGTGTACGGCGCGGCGTACATGCCGTCGGCCGCGACCGCCGCGTACGCCGACGCGAGCTTCAGCGGGGTCGGCGCCGTCGTCCTCGCCAGTGCGGTGAGCGGCGCGCCGAACCGGAGCCCGGTCAGCGGCTCCAGCGCCGAGCCCGCCTCCACCGCCCCGCTCACCGCGTCGTTGAAGGGCTGCCGGGCGTAGTCCGACCCCCCGTACAGCACCCGCACCGCACCGTCGCCGGGCTCGATGCCGACGACGGCGGTGTGCAGCCGTATCCCCTTGGCAGCCTTCTGCCCCTTGGCCTGTTCCGCCGTGGAGTCCTGCAGGGCCAGGTCGAAGGTGGTGCGCACGGTGTAGCCGCCGCTGGCCAACTGGTCCTCGGTGATGCCGAGCCGGTCGGCGGCCTCCTTCGCCGCGGCGTCGATCAGGTACTGCCGCTGCCCCTCGGTGGCCCCCGGCGGATAGAAGCGGAACGCGGGGAAACGCGCCTCGGCCCGCTGCTTCGCCGTGATGTTCCCGCTCGCCGCCATCGCGTCCAGCACCCACGCCCAGCGCTTCTGGAGCGTCGCCGTCACCTTCGGGTCCGAGCCCGCCTTCTCGTAGTACGAGGGGAGGTTGATGATGGCGGCCAGGGCCGCGCCCTGCGAGACCGTGAGGTCCAAGGTGTCGACGTCGAAGTAGTTGCGCGCGGCGGCCTGGACGCCGGCGGCGCCCCGGCCGAAGTACACGGTGTTGAGGTAGCCCTGAAGGATCTCGTCCTTGGAGCGGGTGCGGTCCAGCTTGACCGCGATCAGCGCCTCACGCGCCTTGCGCGACAGCGACTGCTCGGGGCTGAGCAGCGCGTTCTTGACGTACTGCTGGGTGATCGTGGAGCCGCCCTGCCGTTCGCCGCCGGTCAGCGCCGCCGCGACGGCACGGACGAGGGCCTTCGGGGAGACTCCGGAGTCGGTACGGAAGGAACGGTTCTCGGCGGCGATCACCGCGTCCTGCACATACCGCGGAACCTGCGACAGCGGTACGTCCTGACGGTCGACCGGCCCCCGGCGGCCCAGGTAGGCGCCCTTCTCGTCGAGGAAGACGGTGCTCTGGACGACGGTGTCCGGGTGCGGCTCGGGGATGACGGTGAGCTTGTACGCGACGACGACCGCCCCGCACAGCAGGGCGATCAGGGCCAGGAAGGCGGCCAGCAGCCGACGCGCGATACGGCCCCGGTTGCGGCGCAGGCGGACGCGGAGCGGGATCCGGCGTGGACGCGCGGGCTCGGCGGCCTTCCCAGGCGCCCCTTCGGGCTCCTTCTTGGGCTCTTCCTTGAGTTCCGTGGTCATGCCCGCCACCCCCCGCTGCGCAGCCGGGCCACGACGGCGCCCGCGGCGTCGTACACCCTGACGCCCTCACCGCCCATGCCCTCGACGATGAGCGTCTTGGTGTCCTGCGCGGACAGCGGCGTGCTCGCGTACCAGACGCCCCAGCCGGGGCTGCCCGCCAGGGTGAGCACCTTGGCGGCGACCTGGCCGTGGCCGGTGCTCAGCTCCACACGTCCCGGGTCCCCGGTGAGGCCGTAGTACGGGCCGGACAGGAAGTACCCGCCCTTCACCGGCTCCACCTGCACGGACACCCCCGGCTTGTGGCGCGGGTAGGTGTCCGACCCGCGGAACTGGTTGGCCTGTTCCGGCGTCGACCAGTGGCTGCCGTCCGCGGTCAGCCACATCTCCACGCCGGGCGCGGCCCGCACCCGCTCCCCCGGTGCCACGATCCGTACGGACCCCGCCTCCCGGCCCGCCGCCGCAGCGGACGACGCGCCGCGGCCGGCCCCGGCGAACCGACCCACGACGGAGAAGCCCCCGGCCACCAGCACCACCACCGCACAGCCACCGGCGACCACCGCGGCCCGGCGCCGCCGCCGCACCCGGCCCCGCGCGGTCACCGCGTCCAGCGCGAGCGGGCCGGGAACCACGTCACCGGCCACCGCGGCATAGCCCTCGCGCAGCCGCTGTTCCTCGCCCAGGGCCGCCTTCACCCCGCGCTTGGCGAGGTGGCGCACCGCGCCCTTGGAGATGCCGAGCAACTGACCGATCTGTGCGTCCGGCAGCCCCTCCCCGTACCGCAGCACCAGCACGGCCCGCTGCCGGGCGGCACGCCGACCGAGCGGCCACCACCACCCCGGCAGCCAGCTCCGCACGAGGTGACGCCGTACATGGAAGTCCACGTCGTTGCGCGGAACGCGGCGCCAGCGCGCGTACACCCGTATCAGCGTCCGCCTCGCCAGATCGTCCGCCTCGGCGAGATCCCCGGTGAGCAGCCACGCGGTGACGAGGAGCCGGGGCCAGCAGGTGCGCGCGTAGGCAGCGAAGTCATGATGGATCCCGGCACCCGTCCGCATCGTCTACTCCTTGGGTCACATGTGTTTCGATGGACGCCGCACACGCGGCGCACGGGACCTGTACGCACGGGCGGGGCAGGCGGGTTGCACCGGAAACGAAAGACGCGGAGGGCATGACCGAGGACGAGTTCGACGCTTTCTACGCGGCCGCGTTCCCCCGCCTGACCGGGCAGCTCTACGCCTTCACCGGAGACCACGGCGAGGCCCAGGACGTGGTGCAGGAGGCGTTCGTACGCGCCTGGGACCGGCGGAAGTCCTTCCTGGCCGACAGCGCCCCCGAGGCCTGGATCCGCACGGTCGCCGTACGGCTGGCGGTCAGCCGCTGGCGGCGCGCCAGGCGCTGGCTGGAACTGGTACGGCGGCACACCCCGCCCGAGTCGACCCCCGGCCCCGGCCCCGAACACACCGCGCTGGTGGCCGCGTTGCGCGAATTGCCCCAGGCTCAGCGGTTGGCGATCGTCCTGCACCATCTGTGCGACCTGAGCGTCGAGCAGGTAGCCTCCGAGACCGGCGCGCCCGTGGGCACGGTCAAGGCCCGGCTGTCCCGGGGCCGGGCGGCCCTGGCGAAGCAGCTGGGCACGGACGAGGCCGGCGAGCCGGTACGCAGGGCCCATGAGCCGGTACGGAAGGAGGGCGGCCGTGTCGGATGACCTCAGCACCGATGAACTGAGCACCAGGCTCCGCGAGTTGGCCACGGCGAACGAGACCCCGCCACCCGTCGCCGCCTCCGGGATCCGCCGCCTCGGCGCCCGCCGGGGCCGCCGCCGTCGCACGGCCCTCGGCGCGGGCGCCGCGACCCTCGCCCTGGCGGCATTCGCCCTGGCCATGAACACGGGTGGCACTCCGGCACACCGTCAGACCCCGCCCGCCACCACTCCCCGCCTGCCGTCCCCCTCCGCCTCCCCCTCTTATCCCGCCCCGCCCCCGACCCCGACCCCGAGCCCGGTCACCGGAACGGTGAACCTGGGCAAGCAGACCCTGACGATCGACGGCCGGGTCATGCCCATCACCTCGGGTTTTCCGACCCTCGTCTCCGCCGGCCCGCTGACCGTCTCCGCGAAGATCGACCTCACACGGGACTCCGCCGGTCAACTCGCCAAGGACTCCTGCAAGGTGGCGGAACCGTACGTGGTCGAACTCCACGACACCGACCGGAACAGCTTCTACGTCGGCTCCCTCGCCTGTGCCGCCCGATCCGGCAGCTGGATCGGCCTCGACACCAAGGACGCCGTCTGGCTCTACAACAGGCTGACCCCGGGCGACACGCTGTCGGCGGTCGCACCGAGGGCCTAGGCGCGCTGTTCGCGCCACAACGAGAAGAGGCCGCCCTGCCATACCGGCGGGCGGCCCTTCCCTAGATCTTCATCGGTACCTCAGCGGGACATGTCACCAGCTGTAGTAGCCGTGGTACATCCATCCGCTGACGCCGCTGTCGACGTCGTAGACCAGGTCCCACTGACCGTCACCGGACACGTCCCGGTGCGCCAGGCGCTCGCCGGTGTAGCAGAGACCGAGCACCGCACCGGAGGTGCTCGGCTCAGAGCGGAGACGGACGCCGTCCGTGGTGCAGTGGCCGTAGACGTCGTCGGCGTAGGCCGGCGTCGTGGCCAGCGTCGCGCCACCGATGGCGGCGGCGACCGCGAGGCCGGTCAGTGCCATGCCGCGCTTCCCCCGTACTGCGAAGGACACAGTTCCTCCAGAACAAACCATGTGAAACCAAGTCAGATGATCTTGGCCGGAAGGGAACATAGCATGTTCATGATCTTGAAAGAGAGCGGGCGGCGGGCGCCCGGCACCAACACCCCGAAGCTCAAGCCACCAGCTCCGAGCGCTCTTTGCATGGAATGAGAGGCGGGCCTCAACCCACCCTCCCGCCCTGTGAGTTGACTTGGCGCGACCGACTTGCGACAGACAGTCACGAGGCCTTAGCGTGCCCGCATAACGAACAACCCCCGCAAGGTGCTAGCAACACCTGCGGGGGTCTGACTACGAGACCGGACGGACCCCCGATCACGTGGCTGACGCCAAGCTTAGTGCTGCCCCCCTGTCCGCGCACGCCTCCCCCCCACCCGATGGCCAATCCGGGTTACGGCAAGCGCTCGGCATCGGACCAACGCCCCCGCACCAACCACGACTTCGCACACCTCCCGCCCCGCGAAGCGGCCATCGCCGCGTACGTCGACCGTCTCCCCGACGGCGCCGACATCTCGGTGAAAACGCTGGCCAAGCAGCTCCCGTACGGCCAGTGCGCGCTTCGCACGGCCCTCAACCGGCTCCAGGCGGCAGGGCACTTACGGCGAGGAAGGGAGCGGCTGGAGACGGAAGACGGCGGCTCTCGCTGGATCACCCGAACGTGGTTCTCCCGTGCCGCACGCGACGACACCTGGTGGGCGGCGTTCACACGCGGCGACGTACCGGAGGAACCGCCCGAACGGCCCGGCCCCACCCGCTCCCGCGCCCACATCCTCCTCGCCGCCCTGGGTCGTACGGCCCCGGTCCTGTCCCTCTCCGCCGCCGACTGCGCCGCACTCGCCCCGCTGGTGGAGGAGTGGTTCGCACGCGGAGCCACGGAGGAAACACTCCGGACCGCACTGACCGCAGGCCTGCCGACCCCCGTACACAGCCCAGCGGCCCTGCTCCGCCGCCGCTTGACCGACAAACTCCCGCCCGAGCCGGTAGCCCCACGCCCACCGCGCCGGGTCCTGGAGTGCGCGGAGTGCGGGGTGCCGGGGCGGCCGGAAGCACTACCTGGGGGCGTGTGCAGCGGCTGCCGAGGCGGACGCGCCCCCGCGCACCCCAGTACGCCCCTGCCCGCCCTCGCAGTCCGCACCCGCGCAGGAGAGATCCGGGCTGCCATGTCCGTACGACGACGAAGCGAAAGGACACCCACATGACCGCTCCTACGGTCCGACGACACCACCCCGGGGCACGATGGAGGGGAGGAGGCGACACCATGACCCCCAGCACCGCCCATCGCCCGCAGATGTCCGTCGAGGACTTCGAGGAGCTTGCCCGCAGGGCCCCGAAAAACGTGCAGCTCGAATTCATCAACGGGCGGCTGTACGTGAAGGGCGACCGCATCACGGTCGAGGACTTCGAGGAGCTTGCCCGTAAGGCTCCAGAGGGCGTCAAGCTCGAACTCATCGACGGAAGGCTAGAGGTCAAGCCGATGCCTGACCAGCGTCACCGGGGCATCGTGATGTGGCTCCTCCGGCTGTTCATGCAGCTACGTCCCGAGCTGGCCCTGTACCCCGAACAGCAGCTCAAGGTCGGGGCCTACCGCAAGGGCCACGCCTGCGCAGACGGTGCGCTGACCCCGTTCAACCACTTCATCGCCCAGGAGGGAGACTGGGCGAACCCCGACGGCGTCCTCATGGTCGTGGAAGTCACCTCTCGCGACCGTGACACCGACCGACGCGACCGCATCGACAAGGTCCGTGGTTACGCCGAAGCCGGAATCCCCATCTACCTGCTGATCGACCGCGACAACGACACGCTCGTCGTCTACAGCGAACCCGAGGACGGCCGCTACCAACAGTCCCCGTCCTACCCTTGGGGCGCCACCGTCGCACTCCCCTGCCCGGTCGACGTCACCCTCGACACCGAGGACCTCAAGGACTACGCCGACTGACCGTGGACACAAGCAACGCCATGACCCCCTGCGCCACAAGACGCTTGCCGATGCCCACCGAGGACTTCGAGGATCTTGCCGAAGCGGCCCCGCCGAACGTGCAGCTGGAATTCGTCGACGGGCGTGTCCGCACCAGGGATCCGCTCAGCGTCGAGGACTTCGAGGAGCTGGAGCGCCGGGCGCCGGAGACCGTCCGGCTTGAGTACCTCAACGGAAAACTAGAGGTCAAAGCCCCTCAGGACGGCAACCACTCCTGCATTCCACGTGGCTGACGCGCCAGTGCCTCCTCCAGCGTCCTGGCCATGGCCTCTACCCCTTCTCTGGTGTCAAGACGCAGGCCGACCGCAATGGACGAGCCCGCACGGACGGAGCCTTCGCGCGGCGCGGCCATTTCAAAGGGCACGGCGAATGGTCCGACCCCGACGGCATCCTGATGGTCCTGGAGATCACAGTCGGCGACCGCGACACCAACCAGCGCGACCGCATCGACAAGCCGATCGGCTACGCAACGGCCGAGATCCCCGTCTACCTCCTCATCGACCGCGACAACAGCGCAGTCACCGTCTACAGCGAACCGAAGGACGGCCGCTACCAGCAGTCCTTCTCCCACCCCTGGGGCGCCACCGTCGACCTCCCGCCGCCGGTGAGCATCACCCTGGACACCGAGGAACTCAAGGAGTACGCCGACTGACCTCAGTAAACGCCCAAGGGCGGCACCCCCAGCCAGAAGCTGGACGTACCGCCCTCGGTCCGTAGGACAGGCGATCAACCGTCAGGTCGATCAGAAGTCCATGTCACCGCCCGGCATGCCGCCCGGAGCGGCCGCGGCGGCCTTCTCCGGCTTGTCGGCGATGACGGCCTCGGTGGTGAGGAACAGCGCGGCGATGGAGGCGGCGTTCTGCAGCGCGGAACGGGTCACCTTCGCCGGGTCGATGATGCCCTCGGCGATCATGTCGACGTACTCGCCCGTGGCGGCGTTCAGACCGTGGCCGACGGCCAGGTTGCGCACCTTCTCCACGACGACGCCACCCTCGAGACCACCGTTGACGGCGATCTGCTTCAGCGGGGCCTCCAGCGCGAGCTTCACGGCGTTGGCGCCGGTCGCCTCGTCACCCTCCAGGTCCAGCTTCTCGAAGACCGAGGAGGCCTGCAGCAGGGCCACGCCACCACCGGCGACGATGCCCTCCTCGACGGCCGCCTTCGCGTTGCGGACGGCGTCCTCGATGCGGTGCTTGCGCTCCTTCAGCTCCACCTCGGTGGCGGCACCGGCCTTGATGACCGCGACACCGCCGGCGAGCTTCGCCAGGCGCTCCTGCAGCTTCTCGCGGTCGTAGTCCGAGTCGCTGTTCTCGATCTCGGCGCGGATCTGGTTGACCCGGCCGCCCACCTGCTCCGAGGAGCCGGCGCCGTCGACGATGGTGGTCTCGTCCTTGGTGATGACGACCTTGCGGGCGCGGCCCAGGAGGTCCAGGGTCGCGTTCTCCAGCTTGAGGCCGACCTCCTCGGAGATGACCTCGCCGCCCGTGAGGATGGCGATGTCGCCGAGCATGGCCTTGCGGCGGTCGCCGAAGCCCGGGGCCTTGACGGCGACGGACTTGAAGGTGCCGCGGATCTTGTTGACGACCAGGGTCGACAGGGCCTCGCCCTCGACGTCCTCGGCGATGATCAGCAGCGGCTTGCCCGACTGCATGACCTTCTCCAGCAGCGGGAGCAGGTCCTTGACCGAGGCGATCTTGGAGTTGGCGATGAGGATGTACGGGTCCTCGAGCGACGCCTCCATGCGCTCCATGTCGGTCGCGAAGTAGGCGGAGATGTAGCCCTTGTCGAAGCGCATGCCCTCGGTGAGCTCAAGCTCCAGACCGAAGGTGTTGCTCTCCTCGACGGTGATGACGCCTTCCTTGCCGACCTTGTCCATGGCCTCGGCGATCAGCTCGCCGATCTGGGTGTCGGCGGCGGAGATGGACGCGGTGGAGGCGATCTGCTCCTTGGTCTCGACGTCCTTCGCCTGCTCCAGCAGGGCGGCGGAGACGGCCTCGACGGCCTTCTCGATACCGCGCTTCAGAGCCATCGGGTTGGCGCCGGCCGCGACGTTGCGCAGGCCTTCCTTGACCAGGGCCTGGGCCAGGACGGTCGCGGTCGTCGTGCCATCACCGGCGACGTCGTCCGTCTTCTTCGCGACTTCCTTGACCAGCTCGGCGCCGATCTTCTCGTACGGGTCCTCGAGCTCGATCTCCTTGGCGATGGAGACACCATCGTTGGTGATCGTGGGGGCGCCCCACTTCTTCTCGAGGACGACGTTGCGACCCTTGGGGCCGAGCGTCACCTTGACGGCGTCCGCGAGCTGGTTCATGCCGCGCTCGAGGCCGCGCCGCGCCTCCTCGTCGAACGCGATGATCTTGGCCATGTGAAGTGGTCCCTCCAGGACTGGGGGTGATTCCTTCGGACCGCGCCCGCGCCCGCGACGGACGGCTCGCCGGCCTGTGGTTCCTTGCCCCACGTGGCCTGCGGGCCTCACCGACCCGGTCCTTCTTTGTCACTCTCACCTTCAGAGTGCTAACGCCAATGATTAGCACTCGGCACCCCCGAGTGCAAGCGCCTCGGGCATGCCGGAGGGGGCGCTCAGCCGCGCGCGAACAGGGGGCGCCGGGGGGTGCCGGGCATGCCGAAGGGCCCGCACCCAGGAGGTACGGGCCCTTCGACAATGAACAGAAGAACGTCGTTGTCAGTCGACGCGTGCTTCAGCTGGTCGCCAGCCGGACCATGTCCGCCTGCGGGCCCTTCTGGCCCTGCGAGATCTCGAAGTCGACCCGCTGCCCCTCTTCCAGGGTGCGGTAACCGTCCATCTGGATCGCGCTGTAGTGGACGAAAACATCCGCACCACCGTCGACCGCGATGAAGCCGTACCCCTTCTCCGCGTTGAACCACTTGACGGTGCCCTGAGCCATGCCTAACTCCCCTATTACTGGCCCTTGCACAGATCCACACTTCGCGGATCCGGGTCAGACCTCACCCCCCAAATCGGTCGGGGGCGTGCGCCGGAACGCGTCGACCGCGGCTGAATGTATCTGTCCAACTGCCGTCTGCAACAGGTCAATCGGACGAGAATTCTGGACGGGAACGGTCCGGAATGTGGGGAGAATTCACCCGACTTCAGGGCAAGTCGGGGCACGCAAACGACACAAAAGCCGCATAGAACCCGCGCACTTTGGCTACTTCTTGTCGGGCGTACAGCGTGATTCCAGGGGTCCTGACCCGAAGGCCGAGACCGGGTTCCCCAACTGTACCGCGCTCAATCACGCAGAATTGCCCCCTCCGCTTCTCTCACGGAGGAGGCAATTCAATGAACAATGAGTAACTGAAGTTACCCAAGGTAACGATCAGCCGCCGGCGACCGCCGGAATGATGGAGACACCGGCGCCGTCCGGGGTCTCGGTCTGCAGGCCCTGCTCGAAGCGGACGTCGTCGTCGTTGACGTAGACGTTGACGAACCGGCGCAGCTTGCCCTGGTCGTCCAGGACGCGGGCGGCGATCCCGGTGTGGTTCTTCTCCAGGTCCTCGATGACCTCGGCGAGGGTGGCCCCTTCGGCGGCCACTTCGGCCTGCCCGCCCGTGTAGGTGCGCAGGATGGTCGGGATGCGAACGGTCACGCTCACGATGAAACCTCCGGTCAGGGTGACGCCCTAGGGGCGCAGGGCTGTGTTGGATCTGCGGCTAGACGAGCCCCGCCTCGCGGAACGACTCCAGGCTGGGACGGATGGTCGCGGTGAGCCCTGTACCCGCCACCGCGTCCAGCGTCTTGAGGCCGTCGCCGGTGTTGAGAACCACCGTGGTCTTCGTCGGGTCCAGGACGCCGTCCTTGACCAGCTTGCGGGTGACGCCGACGGTCACACCGCCCGCCGTCTCCGCGAAGATGCCCTCGGTCCTGGCGAGCAGCCTGATCGCGTCGACGACTTCCGCGTCCGTCACGTCCTCCACGGCGCCGCCGGTGCGGCGCGCGATGTCCAGGACGTAGGGGCCGTCGGCGGGGTTGCCGATGGCGAGGGACTTGGCGATGGTGTTGGGCTTCTGGGGGCGGACCACGTCGTGGCCCGCCTTGAAGGCCGTGGACACCGGCGAGCAGCCCTCGGCCTGCGCGCCGAAGACCTTGTAGGGCCTGTCCTCAACCAGACCCAGCTCGATCAGCTCCTTCAGACCCTTGTCGATCTTGGTGAGCTGGGAGCCGGAGGCGATCGGGACCACGATCTGGTCCGGCAGCCGCCAGCCGAGCTGCTCGCAGATCTCGTACGCGAGGGTCTTGGAGCCCTCCGCGTAGTACGGCCGCAGGTTGACGTTGACGAAGCCCCAGCCCTCGCCGGCCGGGTCGCCGATCAGCTCGGAGCAGAAGCGGTTCACATCGTCGTAGTTGCCCTCGATGCCGACCAGCTCGCCGCCGTAGACCGCGGCCATGACGACCTTGCCCTGCTCCAGGTCGTGCGGGATGAACACGCAGGAGCGGAAGCCGGCCCGGGCAGCGGCGGCGCCGACGGCACCGGCGAGGTTGCCGGTGGAGGAGCAGGACAGGGTGGTGAAGCCGAAGGCGCGGGCGGCCTCCAGGGCCTGGGCGACCACGCGGTCCTTGAAGGAGTGCGTCGGGTTGCCGGAGTCGTCCTTCACATACAGGCCGCCGGTCACGCCCAGCTCGCGGGCGAGGTTGTCGGCCTTGACGAGTGGGGTCCAGCCCGGGTTCAGGTTCGGCTTGCCGGCCACGTCCGCGGGGACGGGCAGCAGCGGGGCGTACCGCCAGATGTTCGCGGGACCGGCCTCGATACGGCGGCGCAGCTCTTCGGTGTCGTAGCCGGAGAAGTCGTAGGCGATCTCCAGCGGGCCGAAACACTCCGCGCAGGCGAACAGGGGGCCGAGCGGGACGCGGTGACCGCACTCCCGGCAGCTCAGGGCCGCGGCGGGACCGAGGTCGACGGTGGAATCGCTGGTGGTTGCAACTGTCTGCACAGCCATGGAGGCGAGGCCCTTTCTCCTCATCTTCCTCATGGCGCATCTCGCCATGAGACGGATTTGGCACCTTCCCTAGCCGGGAGCCTCGCTGAGCGATCACACCTGATCAGGCTGATCTACGAGAACCGACTGGAGGGTTGCCGGGGCTTCATCGGGCCGTTTCCCTCTGCCCCTCTGGATGAGCGGTATTCGATTGTGGACGCACGCGACCCCCGACATGCGATGGTCATCGGCGTTGTTCAAGACTGTAACCGAAGGCCTGGACAGTTGAGATAGTCGTCCGAACCGCGAGACACGTGAGGAGCCGCAGACCGTGCTGGAAGAAGTCGAGCGCTGGCTGGCCACCCGCTCCTGGTCCGTGGCCGATCGCCCGCTCCACCGGATCCTGTCCGCCAAGCAGCGCACGGGCCAGACCGTCAGTGTCGTGCTGCCCGCGCTCAACGAGGAGGAGACCGTCGGCGACATCGTCGCGATCATCCGGCACGACCTCGTGGAGCAGGTTCCGCTCGTCGACGAGATCGTCGTCGTGGACTCCGGCTCCACCGACCGTACCTCCGAGGTCGCCGCCGCCGCGGGCGCGCGGGTCGTTCACCGCGACGAGATCCTGCCCCGCATCCCGGCCGTCCCCGGAAAGGGTGAAGTGCTCTGGCGGTCCCTGCTGGTCACCGGCGGGGACATCCTCTGCTTCGTCGACGCCGACCTGCGGGAGTTCTCCTCCGACTTCGTCTCCGGGATCGTCGGCCCGCTGCTCACCGAGCCGGGCGTCGACCTGGTCAAGGCCATGTACGACCGCCCGCTCGCCGGGACGGCGGGGCAGGGCGGCCGGGTCACCGAGCTGATGGCCCGCCCGCTGCTGAACATGCACTGGCCGCGGCTGGCCGGTTTCGTCCAGCCGCTGGGCGGCGAGTACGCGGCCCGCCGCAGCCTGCTGGAACAGCTCCCCTTCCCCGTCGGCTACGGCGTGGAGCTGGGCATGCTGGTGGACGCACTGCACCTGGTGGGGCTGGACGCGCTGGCCCAGGTGGACGTGGGTGTGCGCATCCACCGCCACCAGGACGGACAGGCGCTGGGGCGGATGGCCGCGGCGATCTACCGCACGGCCCAGCTCCGGCTGGCCCGCGGCCACCTGGTGCGCCCCACGCTGACCCAGTTCGAACGGGGCGAGGACGGCTTCGAGCCGCGCACCTACTCGGTGGACACCGAGGAGCGCCCGCCGATGCTGGAGATCGCGGAGTACGCCGAGCGCAAGGTGGCGTGATCCGGTTGTACACGCGTGATCCGGTCGTATACGTCCGTACGCCGCGCCCGTCCGTACGTTTGAGCGTTTCCGGGCCGGGCTAGGTTTTCGACCATGGCTTCCACGCAGGGTGCTGCCGAGAAGGCTCGGGTTCTGGTCGCGTCCAACCGCGGCCCGGTTTCGTACACGGTGTACGACGACGAAGGGGCCGAGGGGTCCGGCTCACTGCGCGCCAAGCGGGGCGGCGGCGGGCTGGTCTCGGGGCTGTCCGCCATCGGGCCGGACGCCGGCTCGGTGTGGGTGTGCGCGGCGCTCGGCGACGGCGACCGGGCGGCCGTACGGCGGGCGGCCGGCGGGCTGCTGCCGGCCGAGGACACCGGCGGGCAGCGGGTGCGGATGCTCGACATCGACGCACGCGTGCACGCGGACGCCTACAACGGCATCGCCAACTCGGTGCTCTGGTTCATCCACCACATGCTCTACCAGACCCCGCTGGAGCCGGTCTTCGACGCGGAGTTCCGGCGGCAGTGGGCGTCGTACGAGGCCTACAACCGGGCGTTCGCCGAGGCGCTGGCCGAGGAGGCGGCCGACGGGGCGGCGGTGCTGGTGCAGGACTACCACCTGTGCCTGGTGCCCGGGATGCTCCGCGAACTCCGCCCCGACCTGCGGATCGGCCACTTCTCGCACACCCCGTGGGCGCCGCCGGACTACTTCCGGCTGCTGCCCGACGACATCGCGGCCGCGCTGCTGAACGGCATCCTGGGCGCGGACCGGGCGGCCTTCCTGACCCGGCGCTGGGCGGACGCCTTCGCGGAGTGCTGTCACGCGGTGCTGGGGCCCAAGGCGCCCTCGGACACCCGGATCGGCGTGCACGGCCTCGGCGCGGACGCGGACTTCCTGCGCGCCCGGGCCCACGAGCCGGACGTCGAGGAACGGATGGCGGCCCTGCGGGCGGAGATCGGCGAGGGCCGCAGGGCCATCGTGCGCGTCGACCGCACCGAGCTGTCCAAGAACATCGTGCGCGGTCTGCTGGCGTACCGGCAGCTGCTGGACGAGCACCCCGAGTGGCGCGAGCGGGTGGTGCATGTCGCGTTCGCGTATCCGTCGCGGCAGGACCTCGCCGTCTACCGCGACTACACGGCCGCGGTGCAGCGGGTGGCCGAGGAGATCAACTCGGCCTATGGGACGCCCGGTTGGACCCCGGTCGTGCTGCACGTCAAGGACGACTTCGCGCGCTCGCTGGCCGCCTACCGCCTGGCCGACGTCGCCCTGGTCAACCCCATCCGGGACGGCATGAACCTGGTCGCCAAGGAGGTACCGGTCGTCTCCGACCGGGGCTGCGCGCTGGTGCTGTCCCGGGAGGCGGGGGCGTACGAGGACCTGGGCGCCGACGCCCTCGTGGTGAACCCGTACGACATCGAGGGGACGGCGCGGGCGCTGCACTCCGCGCTGAGCATGCCGGAGGGCGAGCGGACGGAACGCTCGAAGCGGCTGTCCGCCGCGGCCACCGCGCTACCGCCCGCCCGATGGTTCCTGGACCAACTGCACGCCCTGGAGGCTCAGTCCAGCTGAGCCGCCAGCGCCCGCAGCAGATCCACCACGCCGGCCGGGCCGTCCACCACCAGGTCCGCGCGCTCCGCCAGTTCCGCGACCTCCGCGCTGCCGCTGCAGACCAGCAGGCCCGGGACGCCGTCGGAGCGGAGTTCGTCGACGGCGTCGAAGGCGCGGAGGTCGCCGAGGTCGTCGCCGGCGTAGAGGACCGACTCGGCGCCGATCTTGCGGACGTACGCGCCGAGTGCCACGCCCTTGTCCATGCCCGGCGGGCGCAGTTCCAGGACCATGCGGCCGGGCTCGACGATCAGGCCGTGCCGGGTGGCGAGGTCGGTGAGGGGGCCGCGCAGGGCCTCGAACGCGGCCTGCGGGTCGTCGGCGCGGCGGGTGTGGACCGCGACCGCCCGGCCCTTCTCCTCGATCCAGGTGCCGTGCCAGGCTCCGGCGCGGTCCAGGACGCCCGGCAGTTCGGCGCGGGCGGCCGCGACGCCGGGGTGCGGGGCCGGGGCGGTGACGGTGCCGGTGACCGCGTCCCAGCGCTCGGCGCCGTAGTGGCCGAGGACGGTGAGGTGCTCCAGTCCGGCGACGCCGGCGAAGCCGCCGTAGCGGACCGCGACTCCGGCGGGGCGGCCGGTGATCACGGCGACGGAGGCGACCTTCGGGGCGAGGGCGGCGAGGGCGGGTACGGCCTCGGGGTGGGCGCGGGCCTGTTCGGGGTCGGCGACGATGGGGGCCAGTGTGCCGTCGAAGTCGAGTCCGACGAGCGCTGCGCTCGGCTTCGCCAGGAATGCGGCGAGTCCGTCTCGGCCGGGCTGGGTCTGCGGGGTCGGCAGAGGGTCCATACCGCGACAGTATCCAGACTCGGCCGGGCTCACTCCTGGGGCTCCGCGAAGGGCTCCGCCCGTGGGCCCCGTTTTCCCACTCGGGAAGTCAGCGTTCCGAGCGGCGGGACTCCCGTACCCTGCGCAGGCGGTTCACCGTCACCGGATCATGCGCCAGGGCTCTCTCGTCGTCCAGCAACGCGTTCAGCAGCTGGTAGTAGCGGACCGGGGCGAGGTCCAGTTCCTCGCGTATCGCCCTCTCCTTCGCGCCGGGGCCGGAGAAGCTCCGGCGCTCCAGCGCGAGGATGGCTTGTTCGCGACGGCCGAGTTCCATGGCAGCCACAGTAACGCCGGGCACTGACAGCCCGGTCAGCTCTTGCTGCTGCTGTCCGCCGCGGTCGCCGTCGACTGGAGGCGGGACAGGACGCCGGCGGGGCTGCCGGCGGGGTCGACGGCACGGCCGATGTTCTGCTTCACGGCCGCGCTGACCGCCGCCCAGGAGGTCTTGCCGACGGGGTACAGCTCGGAGGTGGGCAGCTGGTCGAGGAAGGGGTGCAGGGCGCTGTCGGGGGCCGAGTCCGATTCGCTCATGGCGTTGGAGGCTGAGCCGGTGACCGGCAGCAGACCGTACTCGCGGGAGAAGTCGAGGACGTTCTTCTCGCTGTAGACGAAGTTCAGGAAGTCGCCTATCTGCTCGGCGTGCCCGTTCTGCTTGAAGGCCATCATCCAGTCGGTGACGCCCATGGAGGCCCTGGTCTTGCCGTGGGGTCCCGGAGTCGGCACCATGCCGAACTTCACGCCCTTCTTCTCGGCCTGCTGGATCAGCGTGGGGTGCCCGTTGAGCATGCCGACCTGGCCGTCGGCGAACGCGGCGAAGGCGTCCGCGCGGTTGAGCTTGCCGGGCGCGACGGGCCCCGTCAGGCCCTTGCCGACGAGGTCGTCCTTGAGCCAGGTGAAGGTGTCGACGTTCTGCGCGGAGTCGATGGTGTACGTGCCGACGTCGTCGGTGTAGCCCGTGCCGCCGCTGCCGCCGCTGAGCAGCCACTGCATGGTCTCGGCCTGGGCCTCCTCTGGGCCGAGGGGCAGCGCGAAGGGGTACTGCACGCCCTTGTCCTTGAGCGCCTTGGCGTCGGCGGCCAGGTCGTCCCAGCTGGTGGGCGGGGTGGTGATGCCGGCCTTGGCGAACAGGGTCTTGTTGTAGAAGAGCACGCGCGTGGAGCCGGCGAAGGGGATGCCGTACTGCGTGTGGTTCCACTGGCCGGCTTCGGAGAGCTGGGAGAGGAAGTCGGCCTGGGTGCGGATGGAGAGCAGGTCGGAGGCCGGGTAGAGCTTGCCGGCGGACGCGTAGTCGGCGTAGGCGCCGATCTGGGCCAGGTCGGGGGCGTGGCCCGCGGCGACCATGTCCTTGACCTTGGCGTCGACGTCGTTCCAGGAGTACACGCTGACGTCGATCTTCACACCGGGGTGCTTGGACTCGTACGCCTTGACCAGGGTGTCCCAGTACTTCTTGGAGCTGTTGGCCGGGGAGTCGCCGTAGTCGGCGGCGACCAGTCTCAGTGTCACGTCGGAGGAGCCCGTACTCCCGCAGCCGCCGAGGACCGCCGTCATGCCCAGTGCGGACACCACCGCGATCGTTCCTGCCGTACGCCGACGCACCGTCAAAGCTCCAACCCTGCTGTCTGACCGTTCAATATATGGACACATAAGGTCTACACCACGCGAGTGGACTAGACCTCTCGCGGGTGGCCGGGCCACACTAGGGCCGTGGTGAGACATGTCATCGCCCTGGACGTGGGCGGTACCGGGATGAAGGCCGCGCTGGTCGGCGACGGCGGCGAGCTGCTCCACCGCGCCCGCCGCGCCACCGGACGCGAGCGTGGACCGGACGCGGTGGTCGGAACGATCCTCGACTTCGCCGCCGAGCTGCGCGCGTACGGTGCCGAGCGGTACGGCGCACCAGCCGTCGCCGCGGGCATCGCGGTCCCCGGCATCGTCGACGAGGAGCAGGGCGTCGCCTCCTACGCGGCCAACCTCGGCTGGCGAGACGTACCGCTGCGCGCGCTGCTCACGCAGCGGCTCGGCATCCCCGTCGCCCTCGGCCACGACGTGCGCACCGGCGGCCTCGCCGAGGGCCGGATCGGCGCGGGCAAGGGCGCCGACCGCTTCCTGTTCGTGCCGCTCGGCACCGGCATCGCGGGCGCCATCGGCATCGACGGCCGGGTGGAGGCGGGCGCGCACGGCTTCGCGGGCGAGATCGGGCACGTCGTCGTACGACCCGGCGGGGTCTCCTGCCCCTGCGGGCAGCGCGGCTGCCTGGAGCGGTACGCCTCCGCGTCCGCCGTCAGCGAGACCTGGGCGGCGGCCTCGGGAGACCCGGACGCGGACGCCGCCGACTGCGCCGAGGCCGTCGCGTCCGGCGACCCGAACGCCGTCCGGGTATGGCAGGAGGCGGTGGACGCGCTCGCGGACGGGCTGGTCACCGCGCTCACCCTGCTGGACCCGCGCACCCTGATCATCGGTGGCGGTCTCGCGGAGGCGGGGGAAGTGTTGTTCCAGCCCCTGCGGGACGCCGTCCGGCGGCGGGTCACCTTCCAGAAACTGCCGGCCATCGTCCCTGCGGCCCTGGGTGACACGGCCGGCTGCCTGGGCGCGGGCCTGCTGGCCCGCGACCTGCTCGACTCCACCGACCCTGACCCCGATCCCGACCCCGACTCCACCGACCCCTCGGAGGTAACCGCCTGATGGCTCCCAGCTTGGTTCTCACAGGTGCTCGGGTGGTGCTGCCCGGCGCAGTGGTGGACGACGGCCGCGTGTCCGTCGAGGGTACGAAGATCGCGGCCACGACCGCCGAGAACGCCGAGGTGATCGACGTCACCGGCCACTGGCTGGTGCCCGGCTTCGTCGACATCCACAACCACGGCGGCGGCGGAGCCTCCTTCTCCGGTACGGCGGACGACGTACTGAAGGCCATCCGTACGCACCGCCTGCACGGCACCACCACCCTCGTCGCCTCCACCGTCACCGACGAGATGGACCTGCTGGTGCGGCAGGCCGGGCTGCTGAGCGAGCTGTCCGAGCAGGGCGACATCGCGGGCATCCACTTCGAGGGGCCGTTCATCTCGCCGTGCCGCAAGGGCGCGCACTCCGAGGAACTGCTGCGCGACCCGGAGCCGGCCGAGGTGCGCAAGCTGATCGACGCGGCGCGCGGCAAGGCGAAGATGGTCACGCTCGCGACCGAGCTGCCGGGCGGCATCGACTCGGTACGGCTGCTCGCCGAGCACGGCGTGATCGCCGCGATCGGCCACACGGACGCCACCTACGAGCAGACGATCGAGGCCATCGACGCGGGCGCCACGGTCGCCACCCACCTCTTCAACGCGATGCCCACCCTCGGCCACCGCTCCCCCGGCCCGATCGCGGCCCTGCTGGAGGACGAGCGGGTGACGGTCGAGCTGATCAACGACGGCACGCACCTGCACCCCGCCGCCCTGGAGCTGGCGTTCCACCACGCGGGCGCCTCCCGCGTCGCCTTCATCACGGACGCGATGGACGCGGCCGGGATCGGCGACGGCCGCTACATGCTCGGCCCACTGGAGGTCGAGGTCAGCGAGGGGGTGGCCCGGCTGGTGGAGGGCGGCTCGATCGCGGGCTCCACGCTCACCCTGGACCGGGCGTTCAAGCGGGCGGTGACGGTCGACCGGCTGCCGGTGGAGGACGCGGTGGCCGCCCTGTCGGCCAACCCGGCCCGTCTGCTGGGCATGGCCGACCGCATCGGCTCCCTGGAACCCGGCAAGGACGCCGACCTGGTCCTGCTGGACGCCGCATTCGACCTCAAGGCCGTCATGCGGCAGGGCGAGTGGGTGATCGCCCCGCCCCAACTGGCCTGATCTGCCCGTCTTTTCCCTGAACGGCGGCCGACCCCTGACTGGGCCGGCCGCCGTCTCTTTGGCATGATCGAGGCCCCGGAAACCGATGCCGGGCGTATGGACTTCGAGGGAGGCCGGCCCGGGTGATCCTCACGGTCACGCTGAACACCGCTCTCGACCTCACCTATCGCGTGCGGTCGCTACGGCCGCACACCTCGCATCGGGTCACAGAGGTCATCGAGCGCCCCGGCGGCAAGGGCGTGAACGTGGCCCGGGTGCTGGCCGCACTGGGGCACGAGACGACGGTCACGGGGTTCGTGGGCGGCGCGACCGGGCGTGCGATACGCGACCGGCTGTCCGGCACCCCCGGGCTGACGGACGCGCTGGTCCCGGTCGCAGGGGCGACCCGCCGCACGATCGCGATCGTCGACGAACTCTCGGGTGACACCACCCAGTTGAACGAGCCGGGCCCGCAGATCGCGCCGACCGAGTGGGGCGCGTTCCTGGACCGCTACGAGGAACTGGTGCCCGGCGCCTCGGCGGTGGCCCTGTGCGGCAGCCTGCCGCCGGGCGTGCCGGTGGGGGCGTACGCGAACCTGGTCCGCGCGGCCCGCGCCCACGGCGTTTTCGTGTTGCTGGACACCAGCGGCGAACCCCTGCGCCGCGGGGTCGCCGCCCGCCCCGACCTCATCAAACCCAACGCCGACGAACTGGCCGAACTGACTGGCTCCCATGAGCCGTTGCGCGCCACCCAGGACGCCCGCCGCCGCGGCGCCCACGCGGTCGTCGCCTCCCTCGGCGCGGACGGCCTGCTCGCCGCCACCCCGCAGGGCCGCTGGCGCGCCGCCCCGCCGGCCCGCATCCACGGCAACCCGACCGGCGCGGGCGACTCGGCCGTCGCGGGCCTACTGTCGGGGCTTGTCGAGCGACTCCCCTGGCCGGAACGGCTGGCCCGCGCGGTCGCGTTGTCCGCGGCGACGGTACGGGCCCCGGCCGCCGGCGAGTTCGACCCGGCGGAGTACGAGGAGCTGCGGGGGCGGGTGGTGGTGGCCGGGGTGGTGAGCGCGGCTTAGCCCTTCAGCGTGTGCTGCCCCTGCTGGAGCCAGAACTGGTCGATCAGCGCGTTGCACTGGTCACCGGGCTGGCAGGAGACAGAGATCGTGTTGGAGCCCTTGTCGAGCGTGGGCCACACGTAGGTCGTGGTCCAGCCGTTGACGAAGTCGCCGTCCTTGGCGTGCGCGTAGTTCTTCAGCGGCAGCCCGGTGGCGAAGGGCTTGCCGTTGATGCTGACCGTCATCTTCTGGTCCTGACCGGGCACGCTGAAGTGCGCGAACAGGGTGTAGACACCGCCCGAGGGGACGTTGCCGACGGTCCAGGTGATGGAGGAGCCGACCTGGTTCAGGCCGCCCACGTAGGAGCCGTCGGAACTCTGCGCACCCTTGACGTCCGAGGCCTTCGTCGCGCCGCCGACCAGCTGGATGCCGCTGGCGGCCGCGTCGGTCTTCAGCTCGCCGCTCGCCGCCGAGCTGCTCCCCGACGGACTGGGGCTGTGGCTCTGGGACTGGGTCGGGGTGGTGTTGGCCTGGTTGTCGGTCTTCTTGTCGTCGTTGCCGTTGAGCATGGCGACGCTGATGCCTATGACGACCGCGGCGACCACGGCGATCGCGCCGATCAGCAGGCCCTTGGTGTTGGGGCCGCGGCGGCCGGGTGCGGGCTGCACCGGCTGGCGGCTGGTCGGGGCGCCGCCGGGCAGCGTCTCCGGGGCCTGGTAGTGGGCGTTCGGCTGGCCGTAGGCGCCCTGCTGCTGCGGAATCGTCGGCTGGCCGTACTGCGGCTGCTGGCCGTACTGACGCTCGCCGACCGCGCGCACCCTGCTGACCGAGCCCGGGTAGCCGTAACCGCCGGAGGGCGGCTGGGCGCCTCTGGCCTGGCCGTCGGCATACAGATAGCCGAACGGGTCGTCGTCCTCGGGCGTGCTCGGGCCGTTTTCGCCGGGCGTCATCCCTAGGTCTCCTCAGCGGGTGCGGGTGGATGCGATACAGGTCTGGAAGGGCGAGCCTACCCGCTCTGACAGAGCCAAACGGGTTACTCGAATCGCATCAAGTCCCTGACCTGCGGATCACCCGGCGCGCCGGTGCTGTTTGGGACGAGATCGTTTCTCTACGTACATACGCTCGTCGGCTGACTTCAACACTTCGTCCGCCGTCATGCCGCAGTGCGCCCACCCGATGCCGAAGCTGGCGCCCACCCGGACGGCCCGGCCCTCGGCCCGGATCGGCTGGATGATCTCGTTGCGCAGCCGTACGGCGAGGTCCTGGGCGTCGGCCCGGCCGAGGCCGTCGGCGAGGATCACGAACTCGTCGCCGCCGAGCCGGGCCACCGTGTCGCCGTCGCGGACCCCGCGGGACAGCCGCCGGGCCACCTCGATGAGGACCGCGTCGCCCGCGTTGTGCCCGAAGCGGTCGTTGATCGACTTGAAGCCGTCGAGGTCGCAGAAGAGGACCGCGAGGCCCTTGGTGCCGTCGTCGCGGTCGTCCTCGGGGGCGATCGTGTGGACGTGGTGGTCGAAGGTGTCGTACGACTCCGCGCCCGGCCGGAAGTCGAAGCCGTGGCCCGCGGGGGCGTCGAAGGCGGGGTGGCCGTAGGCCGCGTCCAGGGACTCCAGGTCGCCGGCCTGGGCCGGGCGCCGGCACAGCCGGGCCGCGAGGCGCGAGCGCAGTTCGGCGGAGTTGGGCAGGCCGGTGAGCGAGTCGTGGGAGGCGCGGTGGGCGAGCTGCAGCTCGCGGCGCTTGCGCTCCTCTATGTCCTCGACGTGGGTCAGGAGGAAGCGGGGGCCGTCGGCGGCGTCCGCCACGACGGAGTTGCGCAGGGACACCCAGACATAGGAGCCGTCCCGGCGGCCCAGACGCAACTCCGCGCGGCCGCCCTCCGCCGACGTTCGCAGCAGGGTGCCGATGTCCTCCGGGTGGACGAGGTCGGAGAAGGAGTAGCGGCGCATCGCGGAGGCGGGGCGGCCGAGGAGGCGGCACAGGGCGTCGTTGGTCCTGAGGATCCGGCCGTGCTGGTCACCGCCCATCTCGGCTATCGCCATGCCGGAGGGGGCGTACTCGAAGGCCTGCCGGAAGGATTCCTCGCTGGCGCGCAGGGCCTGCTGGTCGCGCTCCAGGCGGACCAGGGCGCGCTGCATGTTGGCCCGCAGCCGGGCGTTGCTGATCGCGATGGCGGCCTGGAAGGCGTACATCTGGAGGGCCTCGCGGCCCCAGGCGCCGGGGTGACGGCCGTTGCGCGGCCGGTCGACGGAGATGACCCCGAGCAGTTCGCCGCAGGAGCCGCCCTGCACGCCGGGCGTGTACATGGGGGCGAAGAGGCGGTCGGAGGGGTGCCACTCGTCCTCGAAGCGCGGGGCGGGGCCGTCGGTGTACCACTGGGGGACGTCGTCGTCGTCCAGCACCCAGCCCTCGGTGTGCGGTATGAAGATGAGGTCGCCCCAGCGGTCGCCCATGGTCAGCCGCCGTTCCCAGGACTCGCGGGAGCCGACCCGGCCGGTGATCAGGGCCTCGGCGGCGGAGTTCCCGGAGAACGCGGCGACGACGAGATCGCCGTCGGGGCGTACGAGGTTCACGCACGCCATCTCGTATCCGAGAGCGTTCACGGCACCGTCGGAGACGGTCTGCAGCGTGTCCGCCAGGCTGCGTGCCGTGTTCATGTCGGCCATGACCTGGTGCAGCTGCCGCAGGGACGCAAGACGGACATACGGCTCCGACTCGGTCTCCATGTTCGCCCTCCCCCCGAGACCTCGCAGCGAATCAAGGGTGCTCTTAACAGCCTCCCGCCACTGAATCACAGCGCGCTGCCCACTCGGTACACAGGGTCAACAATTCCTGCCCCTTGTGACTCAAGTCACAGGAGAACGTGAACAATTGAGTGGAGTTTCTGCGATTGGCCTGTGCGTTTCCTGAACGCAAGCTTTGCGGCCGTGCGCAGATGGTGCACGGAGTTGTCGCGCCATGGGGCATGCCTGAGCGCGCCGCTGGTGCTGGGGGTGGGCGGGCGGTTCCGCTGGTGGGCCTGGGGGCGCGCCAGGAGCGCGTTGGAGCGCGCCGGAGGCGAATGGGGGCGCGTCGGGGCGGATTCCGGCGTCCGGAGATCACGCCGGTGCGTCGGGGGCGTACGGGAGGGGTGGCGGGGGCGCCTCCGAACACGCCGGAGGCATGCGGGGATCGTCGCCGGGGGGGAGGCGTCGAGGCGGGCCAGAGACGTGTGGGGGTGGTGGCGTCGGAGCGGGTCGAAGGCGTGGGGCGGGGGCGCACCGGGGCGGGTCAAGCGTCCGAGGATCACGCCGGTGCGTCAGGGGCGTACGGGAGGCGTGCCGGGGCCACTTCCGAACGGGCCGGAGGCACGCGGAGATCACCGCCGAGGCGCGCTACTCGTCGGGGGTGGCCTCGACGCAGGCCGGAGGCGTGGCGGGGGCGCTTCGGGGCGGGTCACCCCCCCCCCCCCGTCGGGGCGGCGTCGAGGCGGGCCGGAGGCGTGCGCGGGTGGCATCGAAGCTGGCCGGAGGCGTGTGGGGGGGGGTGGCGTCGGAACGGGCCGGAGGCGTGGGGCGGGGGCGGTTCGGGGCGGGTCACCCGTCAGGGGCTGCGCCGAGGCGGGCCGAAGGCGTGGGGCGGGGCGCATCGGGGCCACCTCCAAACGGGCCGGAGCCACGCGGAGATCACCGCCGAGGCGCGCTACTCGTAGGGGGTGGCATCGACGGAGGCCGGAGGCGTCGGGCGGGGGCGGTTCGGGGCGGGTCACCCGTCAGGGGCTGCGCCGAGGCGGGCCGAAGGCGTGGGGCGGGGCGCGTCGAGGCGGGCCAGGCGTCCGGGGATCACGCCAGCGGACCGGAGGCGTGTGGGGGCTGGGGTACGTCGGGGCGGGGGGCTCGGGCCGTGGTCCTAGGACTTGGCTCGGGCGAAGGGCCGATGTGGTGCGTGCGGGGCGGAGACTAGCGTTTCGGGCGTGCTGAAGACTCCCTCACCCCCTGCCACCGCCGCTTCCGGGCATGCTGAGGGGGTGAGCAACGACGAGTTCAGGGCCGCGATGTCCCGACTGGCCGCCGGGGTCGTCCTGGTGACCGCGCAGGAGCCGCCGCTGGACCCGGACGACCCGGCCGCGCCGGGTATGGAGGACGTGGGCATGACCGCCACCGCCTTCATGTCGGTCTCCCTCGACCCCCCGCTGGTCCTGGTCAGCCTGCGCGAGGGCTCCCGCATGGACGACCTCCTCGACGAACAGCCCCTGTGGGCGGTGTCGGTGCTCGCCGAGAGCCAGCGGCACATCGCGGGCCGCTTCGCGATGAAGGGCCGGATCAGCGACCGGCTGCTCTTCGAGGACATCCCCTACGTCCGCGGCGAGGCCACCGGCGCCCCGCTGGTCGGCGGCGCGCTGGCCACGCTGGAGTGCCGCACCGAGCAGCGGGTGACGGCGGGCGACCACACCCTCGTCATCGGCCGCGTCCTGACCGCGCACGTCCCGAGCGTGGGGGGCGGCCCGCTGACGTACTTCCGCGGCCGGTACCGGCAGTTGGGCTGAGCCCTCCACGCGCCGTCAGCCGTCAAGGCGGGCCGTAGCCGCGTCAGGGCTGTGCGGGCTCGATGGTGAGCGCGGACAGGTCCGTCGGGTTCGTCAGGATGTCGATGGACGTGATGCGGTCGGCGACGAAGGTGAACGTCAGGACGCGCTCGACGCGACCGTCGGCGTACACGACCAGCCCGGTCGCGCCGTCCACCAGCGCGGGCCGCGCCACGCGCGCGAGATGGGCGAAGCTCTTCGCGCCGGAGGCGACCGCGGCCGCGCCGACCGTCGCACCGGCTTCGCCGCGCGCCACCACGTCCGGGTCGAGCACGGCCAGCAGCCCGTCGAAGTCACCGTCCCGCGCGGCCGCCAGAAACGCGTCGACGACCTCCCGCTGCCGGACCAGATCGGCCTTGGGCGCATCGGCCCCCCGCACCCGCCGACGCGCCCGGCTGGCCAGCTGCCGCGCGGCGGCCGGGGTGCGCCCGAGGACACCGCCGATCTCCTCGAACGGCACCCCGAACAGATCGTGCAGCACGAACGCCAGCCGCTCGGCCGGCGAGAGCGTGTCGAGGACCACGAGCAGGGCCGCCCCGACCGAGTCCGCGAGCACGGCGTCCTGAACCGGGTCCGGTTCGGCGGAGGGTCCCGGATGCCAGGTGTCCAGCGGCTGCTCGCCCCGGGAGCGGCGGGAGCGGAGCATGTCGAGGCAGACCCGGCCGACCACGGTCGTCAGCCAGCCGCCGAGGTTGCCCACCGCACGGGCGTCGGACCGGCTGAGCCGGAACCACGCCTCCTGCACCGCGTCCTCGGCCTCCGCGGCCGAGCCCAGCATCCGGTAGGCGACGGCCCCCAGGTGTCCCCGGTACGCCTCGAACCGCTCGGCGAGGAGAAGGAGATCGTCGTCGCGGTCGCGCTCGGTGTCGTTCATCGGGGGTCTCCGGCTTCTTCTGTCGCCCTCAGTGGTCCTCTGCCTCACTGACGAACGACGGGCCGGATGTGTGACGGGCCACCGGCGCGTCGGGGCATGCCCCGGTCACCCCCGGTCCCCCCGGCCATCACCAGTCATCCCCGGTCACGCCCAGTCCTGGCCGGAGCGGCCCCGCTTGGTCTGTGCCCGCTGCTTCTTCTCGCGCAGCCGGCGTTCGTTGATGCCGCGCGGGATCCGGGTCGCTCTGCGCGGCTTCGGCGGGGGCGCGCTGGCCTCGGCGAGGAGGGCGGCGAGGCGTACGGCGGCGGCCTCGCGGTTGCGCCACTGGGAGCGGTGCTCGGAGGCCCGGACGGACACCACGCCGTCGACGAGCCGGCCCGCGAGCCGCTCAAGGGCCCGCTCCTTCCACACCGGAGGCAACGCCTCGGTGCGGGCGAGGTCGAAGCGCAGCTCCACCTGCGAGTCGCTGGTGTTGACGTGTTGTCCGCCGGGCCCGGACGACCTGGAGAAACGCCACATCAGCTCGGCCTCGGGAAGCGAGACGGAGCCACGGATGACGTAAGGACCAGACATGCGTTCCATGTTCCCGGTCGTGGCCGGTTCCCGTCACCTGGATTTCCGGATTGGTAAAAAAGGTAAAGGGATCAGGAACCACCGGGACCCCTCTCGACGTTCTCCCCGGTGACGGTAGCTTCATCGGCACAGCTACACAGATATTCAAGGGAAGGGACTCCCAACATGGCTGTAAGCCTGTCCAAGGGTGGCAACGTCTCGCTCACCAAGGAGGCTCCGGGCCTGACCGCCGTCACCGTGGGCCTCGGCTGGGACGTCCGCACCACCACCGGCACGGACTTCGACCTGGACGCCTCCGCCATCGCGGTCAACCCGCAGGGCAAGGTCTACTCGGACGCGCACTTCGTCTTCTTCAACAACAAGCAGACCCCCGACAACTCCATCGTCCACACCGGTGACAACACCACCGGCCAGGGCGAGGGCGACGACGAGGCGATCAACGTCAACCTGGCCGCCCTCCCGGCCGACATCGACAAGGTCGTCTTCCCGGTCTCCATCTACGACGCCGAGAACCGCGGCCAGAACTTCGGCCAGGTCCGCAACGCCTACATCCGCATCGTGAACCAGGCCGGCGGCGCCGAGATCGCCCGCTACGACCTCTCCGAGGACGCCGCCACCGAGACGGCCATGGTCTTCGGCGAGCTGTACCGCAACGGCGCGGAGTGGAAGTTCCGCGCCGTGGGCCAGGGTTACGCCTCGGGCCTGGTCGGCATCGCCCAGGACTTCGGTGTGAACGTCTGACACGCGCTGCGCCGGGCTTCGGCCGCACAAGCCCCTGGCTCAGGTGAGCCGCAGCCGCCGGCTGCGGTGGGCCACGGCCAGGGGCTTGTGGCCCACCGCGCCCGGGGCTTGCGGGGCCGCGGCGGCAGAAAAGCGGCAGAAACGCCGTAGAAAACCGGGGGAGGGCGACAGCGTCTCGCGGATAGCTTGCCCCCGTGATCCTCGAACCCCTGTCCCCCGGCCGGGACCTGCCGCCCCCACTGCTGGCCGAACTCACCGCGCTCTACGCGTCCAACCGCGAGTTCCACCGGCTCAGCGGCGACTTCCCCGACCCGGACGACGTACGTCCCGAGCAGGTCGCGGCCACGCTGGCCGAGGACCTGGCCGTGCCGGGCGCCGAGGTGCTGCTCGCCCGCACGGAGCAGGGACGCCTCGTCGGACTCGCGGGCACGCTGGCCCATCATCCCGACCCCGCCGACCCGGACCCATGGATCGGGCTGCTGATGGTGGACGCGGCCGAGCACGGGAAGGGGCACGGCCGTGCCCTCGCCCGGCTCGTCGAGGACCGGTTCCGCGCACAGGGCCGCCGCAGCGCCGTGCGGCTCGCGGTCCTCGCCAACAACCCCAAGGCCCTGGCCTTCTGGACCGCCCTCGGCTACGAGACGATCGACCACCGCCCCGACCGGGCGCACGGCCGCCCCTGTGCCGTGCTGCGCAAGGCGCTGGGCGAGGCGTCGCGCACACCGCGGAAGGCGGCCCGGATCGCCGTCGTGGACCCAAAGGGCGCGGTGCTGCTCCTCCGGTACGACAACGTCGAGGTCGGCGTCCACTGGGCCCTGCCCGGCGGTGGCCTGGAGGCCGGCGAGTCCCCGCGCGAGGGCGCCCTGCGGGAGCTGGCCGAGGAGACCGGCTGGACCGACCTGGAACCGGGCCCGCTGCTGTGCACCTGGGAGCACGACTTCACCCACAGCGGCGTTCCCGTCCGCCAGCATGAGCATGTCTACGTCACCCGCGGCCCGCGCCGGGACCCCGCCGGCCCGCAGCCGACCGCGACCCATGGCGCCGAAGGCATCCTCGGCCGGCGCTGGTGGACGAGACGGGAACTGGCCGCCGCACCCGAGCCGGTCTGGCCACCGGCGCTCTCGCGGCTGCTGGACGCGTGGGAGAGCTGAGCGCGCGGCGGGCGTGAACGGCGTCGCCGGCCGGGTGCTCCCCCGCTGCCCGGCACGGCCCGTGCCCGCGGTCAGGGATGGGCCGGCTTGCCGTCTCCGTACAGCCAGTCCTTCCAGATCTCGCTGAAGTCGTGGTTCGGGTCCTTCTTCTCCACGTACGCGGTGAAGTCGGCGGTGTTCGCGCTGCCGTGGCGGCGGGCGGCGGCCCAGCCCTGGATGATGTCGTAGAAGGTGTCGTCGCCGACCTTCTGCCGGATCTTCTGCAGGACCATCGCGCCACGCTGGTAGACGGGGCTGTCGGAGATATGGGCGGCGCTCGTGGGTTTCGCCGGCGGGTAGGCCCAGATGGCCTCGTTGTCGCCGTCGTAGAGGTCCTGGAAGGTCTGCTGGGCGCTCTTGCCGCCGTGGTCCTCCTGGTACAGCCACTCCGCATAGGTGGCGAAGCCCTCGTTGAGCCACATGTCCTGCCAGGACTTGGGGGTGACCGAGTCGCCGTACCACTGGTGGGCGAGTTCGTGCACGACGGTGGTGGTCTCGAACTCGTCGGCGGGGAAGACGGGCCGGTTCTGGGTCTCCAGGGCGTAGCCCTCGTCGCCCGGGCGGGTGACGATCGCGCCGGCGGAGGAGAACGGGTACGGGCCGAAGTTGATCTCCTCCCAGGCGATGATGTCGGGGATCTTCGCCAGCGTCTCCTTGCTGTCCTCCGCCTGGGTGGCGTCGACAGCGGTGAGGATCGGCAGTCCGTGCGGGCCGGTCGTGCGTCTGATGTCGAAGTGGCCGATGGCGACCGTGGCGAGATAGCTCGCCATGGGCTGGGCGGTGTGCCAGTGGTAGGCCGTGCGGCCGTCCTTGGTGGACTGGTCCGCCAACTCCCCGTTGGAGACGGCCTGGAAGCCCTTGGGGACGGTGACGGTCACGTCGTAGGACGCCTTGTCGGAGGGGTGGTTGTTGCTGGGGAACCAGGCCATGGAGCCGACGGGTTCGCCGAGGCCCACGGCGCCGTCGGCGGTGGGCAGCCAGCCCTCCTTCGAGCCGTCGGGGTCGGTGAGGGTCTGCGGGGTGCCCGAGTAGCGGACGGTGGTGCTGAACGTCTCGCCCTTGCTCAGGTCGTCGTGCGGGCGCACGGTCAGCTCCTGCCCGGCCCGCTCGAAGAGGGCCTGCTTGCCCTCGACGGTGACCGAGTCGACGTGCAGCCCGGCGAGGTCGAGATTGAAGGCGGACAGATCCTGGGTGGCGCGGGCGGTGATGACGGCCGTGCCGGTGAGACGGCGGCCGGCGGGGGTGTAGTCCAGGGTGAGGTCGTAGTGCCCGACGTCATAGCCGCCGTTGCCGGCCTTCGGGAAGTACGGGTCGTGTACGCCGGAGCTGCCCGGGGTGCCGTGCACACCGCCGTCGCACGCGGTGAGGGCGAGGGCGAGCAGGGCCGCGGTGGCCGGGACAAGGCGTACCGATCTGGACATGTCAGTGATCTTATGTGTCGGGGTTTCCGCACACGCGTGTCACCATCTCTTACGTGCTCGACATCGGCTACGCCCTCTCCAATCGGTTCCCGGACCCCCCGCAGACCGACTACCGCCGCGCGGACGTCCATGCGCTGCGCCACGACCTGTTCTGCGGTGACGTGTATCTCGCGGACACCAAGACGGACCGGGAGCTGTCCACAGCCTGGGGATGGGTGCCGGTGCTGGACTTCGCATGGGCGCTGTGCGACATCGTGGAGCGCCTGGACCGGGACCCGATGGGCTCCCGCGCCGCCCGGCCGCAGCGGGCGGAACTGGACTTCACCGAGTCCACGGACCGGATGCTCTTCGAGCGCCGCTTCGGCTGGGTGGACATCACCGCCGACTGGGCGCCGGCCGAGGAGTCCCCGCTGTCCTTCTCCCACACCGAACTGCGCCGCGAGGCCCGCGACTTCCTGCACGACCTGATCGCCGACCTCACCGACCTGCACGAGGACCTGTCGGAGAACCCGGCCGTCTGGACACTGCAGGCCCGCTTTCCCCGCCTCCCCTGACGGTCAGCCCTCCACCCGGATCCCCAGCTCCGCCGCCAACGCCGGTGCGAGATCCAGCAGTTGCCCCGTGCTGATCACCGCCCCCGACAGCCGGTCCAGCCCCCGCACGATCTCCAGCGGAGCGGCCCCGCGCAGGTCCACGTCCGTCAGCGTGGCGCTGCCGAAGTCGGCCTCTCTCAGCGCGCAGTCGACGAACTCCACCCGCTCCAGGCTCGCGCCCGCGAAGTCCGGCTCGACCAGGACGCAGGACTCGAACACGACGTCCTTCAGGCGGGCCTCCCGCAGGTTCAGACAGTCGATCTTGCCGCCGCGCACCACGACCCGCTCCAGGACGGCGCCGTGCAGCTGCGTGCCGCCCAGCCGGGCGTCGATCAGCTCGACGTCCCGGAACGTGGACTCGGCGAGATGCGTGCCCACTCCGCGCAGCCCTGTCAGGACCGAGTCCAGCACTCTGGCCCGGCCCAGCGCCGTACCGTCCAGCGCGCAGCCCGTCAGCGCGCAGTCCATGAACCGGGCGCCCACGCCGTCCTGCCCGGTCAGGTCGGCATCCCGGAAGTCCAGCCCGTCGTAGTCCCCGTCCGGCCGCAACTCCCGCTCGGACCACGGCTCCAGGGGCGGCAGCCGCAGCTCCGGCCGTCGCGCGCCCTTCGTCCCTGCCCGGCCCGCCGCACGGCCGCCCGTCGCTCTCCTCGCCATGCCCCCATGCTGCACCCCACCACTGACAACCGCCCTGACCTGGGAAAACCCAGGGGATGTCACATTCCGGGCCCGCCCCACGGTCGTAGTCACGAACCAGCCGCGGCCACGCGGCAGGGCAACCGAACCGAGGGAGAGCCCAGCCCATGCAGCACATCACCGTCATCGGCGGCGGCTTCGCCGGACTCACCGCCGCGATCACCGCCGCCGAGGCAGGCGCCGACGTCACCCTGCACGAGGCCCACCACACCCTGGGCGGCCGCGCCCGGACCGCCGAAGGGCCGTACCGCACCAACGAGGGCCCGCACGCCCTCTACAACGGCGGCCCGCACTGGGCCTGGCTCAAGCAGCGCGGCCTCATCGGCCCGCTCGCCCCGATCCCGCCCCTGGACGCGGCCCGGCTGCGACTGCGCCACCACGGCACCCTGCGCCGCACCCCGCCCTTCGGGATGCTGAAGCTGCTGCGCCCCGGCGTCCGGCAGGCCCCCGTCGACGCCGACTTCCTGAGCTGGGCGACCGGTGTCGCAGGCGAGGAGGGCGCCCGCGCCGCCGCGCACTACGCCGCCGTCGCCCTCTTCCACCACGACCCGGGGGCCCTGTCCGCCGCGTTCGTGCAGGAACGCCTGCGCCGGGCCACCAAGCTGCCGCCGGAGGCGCACTACCTGGTCGGCGGCTGGGGTCCGCTGATCGACCGGATGGCCGCACGGGCCTGGAACCTGGGCGTCAGGGTCGAGACGTGCTCCCGCGTCGGCGAGCTGCCCACCGACACACCCGTCGTCGTCGCCACCTCACTGCCCGCCGCCCGCCGGCTGCTCGGCGACACCTCGCTGACCTGGCCGAGCGGCCGTACCGTCCTGCTCGACCTCGCCGTGAAGGCCCGCCGCGGCGACCCGTTCATCCTGTCCGACCTCGACGCCACCGGCTGGATCGAGCGCTGCACGGCGCCGGACCGGTCCCTCGCGCCGGCCGGGGAGCAGCTGATCCAGGCGCAGCTCCCGATCGGGCCCGGCCAGACCCGCGCCGACGGGCTGGCCCGCGCCGAGGAGCTGCTCGACCTGGGATTCCGGGACTGGCGGGAGCGGCTGACCTGGCGGCGGGAGGCCGTGGCGGACGGCCGTACCGGGGCCGTGGACCTGCCGGGCAGCAGCTGGCGGGACCGGCCCGCCGTCGACCAGGGCGACGGGGTCTATCTCGCGGGCGACTCGGTGGCGGCGCCGGGTGTGCTGTCGGAGGTGTCCTTCAACAGCGCGGTCACGGCGGTGTCCCTGATCCTCGGCCGGCCCGCGCTTGACCTCAAGCATGCTTGAGGTCGGAGGGTGGGCGTGCACGCGACAGCCGCGCGCACGACCGTCGTCCTCCAGGGGGAGCGCATGCACGCCGTCCGTCTGTACGCCTTCGGCCCCGCCGAGAACCTGACCTACGAGCGGACCGAGGACCCGGTGCCCGGCCCGGGCCAGGTGCGGATCGCGGTCGCCGCGGCCGGGGTGCACCTGCTCGACGCCGCCCTGCGCGCGGGGCACCAGGGCCCGCTGCCCGAGCGGCCCGCCCTGCCCACCGTGCCCGGCCGGGAGGTCGCCGGGGTCGTGGACGCGCTCGGCGACGGTGTCGAGAGACTGTGGCTGGGCCGGCGGGTCGTGGCCCACCTCGGCTTCGCGCCCGGAGGCTACGCCGAACTCGCCGTCACCGGCGTCGACCGCGTGCACGAGATCCCGCGGAACCTGGACTTCGCCGAAGCGGTCGCCATGATCGGCACCGGGCGTACGGCGCTCGGCATCGTCGGGTTCGCCGAGCCGGGACCGGACGACGTGGTCGTCGTACCGGCCGCCGCGGGCGGCATCGGCACCCTGCTCGTGCAGTACGCCAAGAACGCCGGCGCCACCGTCGTCGGACTCGCGGGCGGCGCCGCGAAGACCGCCCGGGTCCGGGCGGCCGGCGCCGATCTCGCCCTCGACTACACCGACCCGGCCTGGCCCGCGAAGGTCCGCGCCCACCTCGGCGAACGGGACGCCACGCTCGTCTACGACGGCGTCGGCGGCGAGGTGGCCCGGCAGGCCGTCGCCCTGCTCGGCCCCGGCGGGCGGCACCTGGTCTTCGGCTGGTCCGCGGAGGGCATCGGCGAGGGCCAGGGCCATGTCGTCCAGGGCGTCTCCGAGTCGGTGCTCGGCCCGGAGATGCTCCGCAGGGCGGGCGGCCTGCGCGCCCTGGAACTGCGCGCGCTCGCCGAGGCCGCCCACGGCCGGCTGCGCCCGGCCGTCACCCGCTTCCCGCTCGCGCAGGCCGCCGCCGCACACCGCGCGCTCGAAAACAGGGGTACGACCGGAAAGGTGGTGCTGGAGCCCTGACGCGACAGCGCAGACGTGACCAGCAGCACGGATCAGTGACCTGAACCCAGTGCCGCCAGCGCCCCGTCCGTGAGGCGGTACACCGTCCACTCGTCCTGCGGACGCGCACCCAGCGCCTCGTAGAAACCGATGGCCGGCCGGTTCCAGTCCAGCACCGACCACTCCAGGCGCTCATAGCCCCGCTCCGCACAGATCCGCGCCAGCTCCGTCAGCAGCGCGCGCCCGTGGCCGCCGCCGCGCGCGCTCGGCCGGACGTACAGATCCTCCAGATAGATCCCGTGCACCCCGCGCCACGTCGAGAAGTTCAGGAACCACAGCGCGAACCCGACGGGCTCACCGCTGCCGTCGTCCACCGCCATGTGCGCGAAAGCGGCCGGCCGCGCCCCGAACAACGCCTCCCGCAACTGGTCCTCGCTCGCCCGTGCCTGCTCGGGCTCCTTCTCGTACTCGGCCAGCTCACGGATCAGGGCGTGGATGACGGGGATGTCGGCAAGTGTCGCGGTACGAATCATGCGCCGAGGCTAACCGCGCAGCCGGCGGGCGATCTCCAACTGCCGTTCCTCGACCGGCAGGCCGTCCTCCACGTCCCACAACGCGTTCTGCAGAAACCGGCCCAGCGTCCAGGCCCGGGCCCGCTCCCGGTCCAGACCGAGGACCTCCGTCATGGCGTCGAAGCGCGGGCGGACCTCGGCCGCATCGAAACGGTTGTACAGCGCCGGCCACAGCTCGAAACCGGGGTCGCCGGCCAGCGGCTTGGGATCGATGGCCAGCCAGTCGGCACGCCCGGCCGCGAGAACGTTCTCGAAATGCAGGTCCCAGTGCAGCAACCGGTCACCGGGCTCGGCCACGACCTCCCGCACCGCGGCCGCGCAGTCCGCGACCAGACGACGGACCACCGGGTCGGCGATGCGCTCCAGCGTCCGAGGAGTCCGCTCCAGCATGGCCCCGGCGATGTCACCGAGCCGGCGCATGCCCGGCGGCGCCGCGCGGGACGTCAGCCCGGCCAGCAGCCGCGCGATCACCACGACGGCCGCACGGGTGTCCGGCACGGCGGACAGCATCCGGGACGCGTCCAGCCGCTCCAGAAGCATCGTGCCCGTCGCCGGGTCATGGTCCAGGAGCCGCACGGCTCCGGCACCGTCCCACACCCGCAACGCGACGGGCTCGCCCTCGCTCTCCTCGTCCGGCAGCTGGAGCTTGAGCACGGCGGGGCCGCCGTCGGCACGGACCACCGGCAGGACCAGCGCGCTGACCCCGTTCATGGCCGGCCCGTCCAGCCGCAACCGCCAGCGGTCCAGGAAGGCGGCCGCGAGATCCGGCAGCCCGGCGACGAAGGCCCGGCCCGCCGCGCCGTTGTACCTCTCCTGCGCCTCGGCGAGGTCGCCGGGAATGTCAATCACACACCGGACGATACCGGCGTGCGTGAATCGGTTCATGCGAAAAAACCGGGGCCTCAGCGCCGTGTGGGCGTACATCCGCAGCGCCCCCGGCACCTACGTATGGCTGGCGGTCCTCTTCGTGACGACCGTCGCGCTGCACCAGATGTCGCCGGAGTTCGAGCAGCACTTCCTGCGCCAGCGCTCGACCAACATCCATGAGCTGTCACGCAACCCGGTACGCGTCCTCGTCGCCAGCGCGATGTGGATCGACAACGGCCACTGGCTCCCCTACGCCGTGCTCTACAGCGTTTTCCACGCACCGGCCGAACGCTGGCTCGGCACGGCCCGCTGGCTCGCGGTGTGCGGACTCGCACACATCCTGGCCTCACTCCTCAGCGAACTGGCCCTCCTGATGGCGATCCGCGACGGCATGGCCCACCACTCCACCATCAACACCCTTGACATCGGCGTGAGTTACGCACTGGCCGGAGTCATCGGCGTACTCACCTACCGGATCACCCCGCCCTGGCGATACGCCTACCTGCTGGCCGTACTGCTCTTCTTCGGACTGCCGCTGACCGAGGGACCGACCTTCACCGACCTCGGCCACTTCCTCTCCGTA
Organism: Streptomyces sp. NPDC052101; assembly: GCF_040680235.1. Lineage (NCBI taxonomy): Bacteria > Bacillati > Actinomycetota > Actinomycetes > Kitasatosporales > Streptomycetaceae > Streptomyces > Streptomyces sp. NPDC052101. Next base: position 127,615 of record NZ_JBFAWH010000003.1, on the reverse strand, counting down.
CTCATCGGCCTCGCCTGCTATCCGCTGGCCAGAGGCCGCGGAAAAGCATGGAATCCGAAGGAGACACTGGCCACCCTCAGGGGTTAACGTCCCGGCCATGAGCAGCTCGGCAACCGCTGTCGTCAACGGCGGGATCTCCTACTGGTACGCGGACGACGGCCTGCCGGCCGTACGGGAACCCCTGCCCGGCGACGCGACCGCCGACGTCGTCATCGTCGGCGGCGGCTACACCGGCCTGTGGACGGCGTACTACCTGAAGAAGGCCGCCCCCTTCCTGCGCATCACCGTTCTGGAGCAGAAGTTCTGCGGCTACGGCGCCTCCGGCCGCAACGGCGGCTGGCTCTACAACGGCATCGCCGGCCGCGACCGGTACGCGAAGCTGCACGGCCACGAGGCCGCCGTACGGCTGCAGAAGGCCATGAACGACACCGTCACCGAGGTGATCACGGCCGCCGAGACCGAGGGCATCGACGCAGATGTGCACAAGGGCGGCGTCCTCGAAGTGGCCACCACACCCGCCCAGCTGGCCCGCCTCAAGGCCTTCCACGAGCACGAGCTGTCGTACGGCGAGAAGGACCGGGAACTGTACGGCGCCCGGGAGACCGCCGCGCGCATCCGGATCGCCGACGCGGTCGGCTCCACCTGGACCCCGCACGGCGCCCGCCTCCACCCGGTCAAACTCGTCAAGGGCCTCGCGACCGCCGTCGAGGCCCTGGGCGTGGTGATCCACGAGTCGACCCCGGTGACCGAGATCCGCCCCAAGCACGCCGTCACCCCCTACGGCACCGTCCGCGCCCCCTACGTCCTGCGCTGCACGGAGGGCTTCACCGCCGCTCTGAAGGGCCAGCGGCGCACCTGGCTCCCCATGAACTCCTCGATGATCGCCACCGAGCCGCTCACCGAGGAACAGTGGGCGGCGATCGGCTGGGAAGGCCGCGAGACCCTCGGCGACATGGCCCACGCCTATATGTACGCCCAGCGCACCGCCGACGGCCGTATCGCCCTCGGCGGCCGCGGCGTGCCCTACCGCTTCGGGTCGAGAACGGACAACGACGGCCGCACCCAGCAGGCGACCATCGAGGCCCTGCACGAGATACTCACCCGCTTCTTCCCGTCCCTGGCCGGGGTGCGGGTGGAGCACGCCTGGTCGGGCGTCCTCGGCGTCCCCCGCGACTGGTGCGCCACGGCGAGCCTCGACCGCTCCACCGGCCTCGGCTGGGCCGGCGGCTATGTGGGCTCCGGCGTCGCCACCGCCAACCTGGCCGCCCGCACCCTGCGCGACCTCGTCCAGCAGGACTCCGGACAGGGCGGCCGCACCGAGCTGACCGACCTGCCCTGGGTCGACCACAAGGTCCGCAGATGGGAACCGGAACCCTTCCGCTGGCTCGGCGTCCACGGCATGTACGCCACCTACCGCACGGCCGACCAGCGAGAACGCCTCCGGCCCGGCACTGAGTCCTCGCGCCTTGCGAAGGTCGCGGACCGGGTGGCGGGAAGGCACTGAGACGCGAAACGGCCCCGGACACGGAGTCCGGGGCCGCTTGCGGCTGGAGCCCCCTGTCGGATTCGAACCGACGACCTTCGCTTTACAAGTTCACCCCAACGGCACACCAGCCAGGCGCGCGACTCTCCCACCTTGACTGCGTAGTCCACGGAAGGTTCGTCCGGTACGGCAACGTGCACCGGTGTTGCCGTCAAAGAATGCCGTCAGGCTAGGGGGCTCGGAGCTGCGGTTTCGTCCGTGAGTCCGTGTTCCGCCGGACGCGCGGGACGCTGGGCGAGCCACCCCGAGACCCGTGGACCGCCGTTCACCGCGACCCCTTCGATGACCGTCCGTACATGCTCGAACCCCTGACGAAGGTAGTACGCCTGCAAGCCCCCGTTCGTGGTCCACGCATCCAGGCGGAGCCACTTGGCCCCCGCACGGTAGGCCCGGTCTCCGGCCCAATCGAGCAGGCGCCCGCCGACGTTCTCGCCAGCATGCGTACGGGCCACCGTCAGCTTGTTGATGAACAGGGAAGGTTCAGTCAGTTCCTGATCTGTCCAGAGCCCAGCCTCTGCCTCAGGCGTGAGAGTGATGGTTCCCGCGGTAGCGTCGTCGTCTTTCACCATGAAGACGGTCCCCCCCTCGATCGTCTCCAACAGCTTGTCCGCCGGATATGGCCGTTGCCATTGATCGGTACCGAGCTGGGAAAGCCAAGCTGCTGCCTCCTCTCGGAAGGCCAGCAGCTTGGATACATCCTGGGGTTGAGCTGGGACGATTCTCACTGGGGCTCGTTCTCGCTTCGCGCGGACAGGTCGCCGATCTCGTAGTTCATCTGGTTAAGGTCGCCCCGGAAGGTTGTGATGGTGCATCGGATGGGGCGGTCCGCCGAGTAGCCCGTACGCGTCCAGAGAAGCACCGGTACCCCCGCCCCTATCTCCAACAGGCGCGCCTCCTCCGGGGTCGGCATCCGCGCGTCGATCTCGTCGAAGTACCCCACTTGCTCGATTCCCCGAGCAGCGAGGTACCGCGTGGTGCCCTCCTCGATGTCTCCTGGCTCAGCCAGACGCGGTGACTTGTCGACCAGCCACGCCGGATAGTAGGTGGCCTGAGTGGACCAAGGAACGTCGTCCACATAGCGATGACAAAACCGCAATACCGCCTTCGTACCTGCCGTGACCTTCAGCCGATCGGCGATCTCTTCTGGCGCTGGCAGCATCTCGACGCGGAACGTCTGGTGCGGCCGACGCCCCGCGTTGGTGACGTCGGTGTTGTACGCGTCGCCGTTCTGCGGGAAGTTCAGGTTCTCGAACTTGGACGCGTTCAGCTTGAACACCTCATGAGACCTGACCTCGTAGCCGAGCCCCTGACTCGACGAGATCAGACCCTCACCGACCAGCAGGCTTAGCCCGTTTCGGACGGTGTTCCTGGACGCGTCGAACCGCTGTTGAAGGTCGTTCTCGGAGGGCAGCCGCGCCCCCGGCGGAAAGATGCCGTTGGCGATCTCTCGGCGCAGGACATCGGCGACTTGCCGGTACTTCGGCTGCTTGTTCATGCCCTCATCATGACGCACTCGCGCAACTTGTTGGTACATGCAGCCCCCAAAGGCTTGACGACTCACTGTCCGTGGGTGCAGCATCACTACATCAGCTTGTACCAACAAGCTGAGCAGGTGGTGCAACACCACTAAGTGTGTCCGCCTGCGCTGACAGCGCCCGGAGGAAAGCCCCCGCAGGGGTGAGTACGAAGGAAGCGTCCGTGGCTTGAGAACTCAACAGAGAGCTGATGAGGAAGGCCGCCCCACCTCTGCGAGCAAGAGGGCGGCGTACGCGGGTTCTGTTCCTGCGTGCGAGTACAGCGCAACTCGACCTTTTCGCAGCTCAATGGCTGCGGCCGGTTGCCTCCGCTGCTCGTCTCGTACGAGCAGCGCTGAGGGGAGCCGGATCTACCGACTTCAACGGCGCGCGGCCCCGGTGCTGGAACACCGGGGCCGCTGTTCGGGCCGTTCCTGTCTGAGAGGAACCAGACCCAATGAGCCACATCGTGACTGTTCAGGACGCTGTTACCGCGTTCGAGCCGTGGATGGAGCCCACGGACGCGGAGCTGGACGCCATCGACGCGGAGATGCCCGTCATCCGCGCCGAGCTGGAGTTGCTGGACGCTCAGATCATCGTCATCGACCGCACGCCGTGTGAGCTGGACGAGCAGCGCATCCGCCGGGCCCGTCGGCGTGTGCTCGCCGCGCACCGCGACCACGTCAACGGCCGGTCCGGGCAGAGGGGCGGTGCCGCGTGATCCGCATCGTCACTCAGAACCGCATCGAGCGGCTTGAGCGCGACGCCCGCGCCGCCTGCGAGCACGCCCGGCAGACCAGCGGGGCCGCGAACGAGGCGTTCGGCGAGCACGTGCGGGAGCTGTACGTCGTCACCGACCGCGCGGAGCGTGCGGAGGCGAACACCTGCGAGGTGGGCGTGATGCTTTTGCGCGCCATGGAGGAGTTGTCCGCGTCGCAGCAAGAGCTTCTGCTGAAGGACATCGAGATCCGTCGGCTGCGTGAGGAACTGTTGCAGGCGCGTCGTCCGGCTGCGGCGGTGTTCGTGCTGCTGCACTACGGCGAGGTCCGTATGGTCTACCGCAGCCGTGAGGACGCGTACGCCGACACCGCCACGCACGGGGTTCCGGCTGACCGCACCTGGGGTCCCGCACAGCGGTTCTGGGCCGATGCTGAATGGGTGCTGGCGACGTTCACGTACGACCCCGCCTCGCGTGGGTTCCGCAGTGGTCTGACGCCGGTTGCGGAGCCGGTCGGAGGTGCGGCGTGAACGCTGTTCACGTTCGTTCAGCGGAGAAGGCGCTGAACGTCGGAACGTGGCTGATCGTATTCGGCGCGATGCTCTACAGCGTCCTCACGGTCACCCCGCTCATGGCCGACCACACCGCCGACCGGTGGGCGTGGACGGCTCCGATCCTGCCGCTCGTGGTGGACGCGGCGGTCGTCATCGTGGTCAAGCTCGATGACGTGCTGGCCCGTCTCGGTGGGCACGGCGGCCGGTGGCCCATCACGCTGCGCTGGATGACCGGCCTCATGACGCTCGTGCTCAACACGGCCGACTCCGCACTGAGGAAAGACCTGGTCGGGGTGGCTGTCCACGCGGTGGCGCCGCTGCTGCTGATCGTCACGGCGGAGACCAGCCTCGCCTACCGGCGGGCCATCGCCCACGCCGTGGCCGCCCTGGAAGCCGAGCGGAAAGCCGAACGGGAACAGCGGGAGCAGGCGGCCCGCGAGCGTGCCGCGCAGGCCCGTGCGGAGGCTCGGGAGGAACGCGAGCACGCCGCCATGCTGACGCGTGAACAGCGTGAACACGAAGCCTGCTTGGCCCGTGAGGCGGCTGAGCGGGAGGAGCGGCAGCGGCGCGAGGAGCGTGAGGACCGACAGCGGGCGGAGGCTGCTGAGCGGGAGATCCGTGAACGCCGTGAACGCGAGCGTGAACAGCGTGAACAAGAGCGGCTGAGGCTTGAACAGCAGGCCCGGCAGCGGGCCGAAGCCGAGCAGCGCGAGCGCGCCGAAATGGCGGAGCGTGAACGCCGTGAACGCGAGGAGCGCGCGGCCCGTGAACGTGCCGCGTTGTTGGAGCGCGGCCCGGCGGACAGCAAGCTGCCGGAGGACGAGGCGCGCCGGATCGTGGCCGCCGCGTTCGAGTCGGGTATGCCGGTGCGTCAGGCGGCGGAGCTGTGCGGCTGGTCGGTCGGCTGGGTCTCCCAGCGCTACGCCGAACACCGCGAGCCTGACTCGGGCCGTTGCGCTGAACTCGCGATTGCGGGTCAGTGATGGCAGCTCTGCCCGTCTACCGGTGGCGGCTCGCCCCGGACGGCTACGCCACCTACCGCCAGCTCCGCGCCCTCGGGCTGCGTCCGGGTGGTCAGGGGGTTGCGGCTCAGGTGGAGCGGCCCCGGCGCAGGCGGGGTCCGCTGGTCGCCTACCTCTACCGCATCGACCGCGCGAAGCCGGTCCGACCGATGACGACGGCTCGGTGGGCGGCCCTGGCCAGGGCCAACGCTGCCCGCCGCACCTGCCCCGAGTGCCGCCGGGACGCGGGGTACGTCATCCCGTCGTCGCTCGGCATGTGCTCGACCTGCGCTTTCCCCGACAACGCCCCGGAGGGTGCGCCATGGAACGCCTCCCTGCACAGCGTCAGTTGACCGTGGTCCAGCTCCCCGACGGTCGTCATGTCTACGCCGACCCCGCCGACCTCCCGGCCGCGCAGCCCACCGGCCCGCAGGTCGTCCACATCCACCAGGCCGCGCCGGACCGCACGGTGCAGCGCATCGCGCTCGGTTCCGGTGTCGGCGCCGGGACGGTCGCGGCCGGTGTCTACTTCGGCCCGCTCCTGGTCGGTGTCCTCACTGCCATCGCCGCCAACCTTGCGATCCTCGCCTTCCTGGCCGCCGTTCTGGCCTGGGGTGTGGTCACCGTGGTCCGGTCGGTCGGCGGGAGCGGCGGTAAGGGCGCCGCCAAGAGGCCCAGCCGCAAGGGGCGTTGATCCGGAATCCGTAGGCGGCCCGCAGGGCGTCCGACCCTCCGCGCATGTGGGTCCAGACCCCCTGGGCCGTGAACGGCCGTTGAAGGCCCCGCGAGGGGGTTGCACGGCCCTGTTTTCGACCGCTCTACGCGCGCGTGCGCGTAGGGCCCTACCCCTCCCCATCGCTCAACTCTGCAACTTCGCAGGTCACAGGTGGTTGCGGGGGGTCAACCGGTGCTGTCGACGCAACCGACAGCCCTGCCCCCCCTGCAACTCGGGCGGGCCGGTGACGCCACGCGACGGCGCACCGGCCCTCATCCACGGTCTTGGAGGACCCTCTCGTGGACTGGAAGCAAGCATGGTCGACCACCGTCAACACCACCAACAGCGCGTTGGATTCACTCACGCCTGTCTGTGTTCCGTTCGCGGCCCGCTGGGATCTTGAGGCGGACCGAAGGGACAAGCTGCGCACCCCGGAGCACTTGAAGGCGCTCATGGCCGCGCAGAAGGAGCACAACGCCGCGCGCTCCACGCTCTCCACGGCCAAGTCGCAGAAGCTCACCGCGCGCGCCGCGTCGAACAATCCGTTCGCGGCCGGTCGCCGCGCGGCGCGGGTGGCGAGCAAGGCAGCCGCGCGGCACGAGCGGGACACCCGCGCCAAGCTCAAGGCCGCGCGGGTGAACTACCCCAGCACCCTGAAGGCTCGGGCGATTCAGGCGCACTCGCTGCACTCGGTGCCCAGCGTCGTCACGTCCGTGGTCATGTCCACCTCGCACCTGACGCTGTGGCCCGCTGCCACGTCGGTCGTGCTCATCGGGGCGAACGTGGCAACCCTCGCGCTCGGGCGGCGCAGGCTGCGTGTGCCGGTGGATGAGTCGGTCTCGGTGGAAGAGCGTCAGCTCATGGAGCGTCTTGACCCGTCGTACTGGGTGGAGCACGCCCCCGACCGTGGCCTGTCGGGCACGGTCACCACGCCCCCGGCCATGGAGCCAGGCGGCATCCGCTGTGAGATCCGCCTTGACGGGACGTGGACGGTCAAGACGCTTACGGACAAGGTCGACTCGGTTCGTGCGCTGCTCGGGGCCCGCACCGCGCTGCGCATACGGATCACGTCCGCCTCGCGCGGCGGGTGGGCGGTCCTGAGCCTGGCGACCCGGTCGGCAGCCGCGGGCGTCTCCTCGTTGTGGACTCCGGAGCGCATCCCGTCCGATCCGCTCGCCATGAGCCTCGGTCTGGACACCGAGACCGGGGATGAGGTCCTGATCCCGTTCGATGAGCGGCTGCTGGTGTCCGGCGCGTCCGGCACCGGCAAGTCCTGGTCGTTCCGTCCGCTGATGGCGACCGCCCACCTGCGCGGTGACCTGCTGCTGATCGACGGCAAGGGCGAAGAGGCCAACATCTGGGAGCCGGTCTGCCGCGTCGCCGTGGAACGCGACGACATCACGGACGGCGTGGACGAGGCGCACGCGGAGATGACCCGCCGCAAGGCCGACATGAAGAAGCGCGGGATCAGCGTGTGGGACGGCAGTCAGCTCACCGTCGTCGTGGACGAGGGGCAAGTGATCCTGGCCCTGATCATGAAGGACAAGGACCGGCTGCAACGCCTAATCGAGCTGTCCTCGCTGGGCCGCTCGCGCGGTGTCGTCCTGTGGTGGGCCACCCAGTACCCGCTCACCGACGGGTCCGCGCCGGGGGTCCACAAGCTGATCGCACCGAACCTCCTCACTCGGTTCTCGCTGCGGGTGGCCGGCACGACACAGGCACAGGTGGCGCTGGACGACTGCGCGCACTACGCGCCGCACCAGATCCCCGACGGGCGTGAGTACCGGGGACACGGCTACCTCAAGGGCTACGGGCCGCGCATGCTGCGCACCTGGACTCTGGACGACGCGGGCGTTCGCGCCCTGCCCAAGTCCATCTGGTCCCCTGCGCAGCCCCCCGGCGGCTCGTCGCCGAGCACGCCGCTGCGCCTGGTCAAGGAGACGCCCGCAGCGTCCGGGGCGGCGACCAACCGGGACAAGGTGCTCGCCGCCGTGCAGTACGGGGCTCGGACGGCCAAGGACGTGGCCGACACGACCGGCCTCAACAAAGGCACCGTCTCCCGCGAGATCAAGACCCTCACCGCCAGCGGGACCCTGCACAGGACCGCCGACGGCAGGCTCCTGCCCGGCCAGCAAGCAGCCTGAGCACTCCAGCGAACGACAACGGCGGCCCCCTTCCGCCAAGAACCGGGGCCGCCGCCAATCCAGCACGTCCATAGCGAACTGGAGAACTCCAGCATGACCCAACCGACCGACATTCGGCGAGACCACCTGGCTACCGCTCTCTCCTTGGCAGCCTCCGGGGTGCCCGTACTGCCGTTACGAGTGGGGAAGGTCCCGTTCGGGAACTGCCCGGCCTGCGCCAAGAACCTCTGCGGTGGCCGACCGAACATGAAGACCCCCGGACCCTGCACCTGCCCGAACCCCTGCCACGGCTGGGCCGCAGCCACCACCGACCCGAACGTCATCAACGCACCCACATGGCGGCAGGCGTGGCGCGACGCGGCAGCTGTGGCTTACCACCCCGGCGGCGCCGACCTCACCGTCGTAGACCTCGACAACCCGGCTGCCATCGCGTGGGCCCACGCGAGCCTGCCCGCTACCCGGACCGTCCCGACGACGCGGGGCGAGCACTGGCTCTACAAGGGCGCCATGCAGTCCGCCAACGCCGTACGACCCGGCGTGGACATCAAGTCGTCCATGCAGTACGCCCGGTGGCTCGGTCCCGGCACCGGCACCATTGCGCAGCTGCCGGACGTCGTGCGCGCGCTGGTCGTGAAGGAGCCCCTCGCAGTCCGACCTGCGACCATCACTGTGCCCGTGCGGACTACAGGCGGGCAGTGCCCTCACCGCACGCCCACTTACCTGGACCGTGGCATCGCCATGGCCGAACAGCGCATCGCCGAGGCCTCCAGCGGGGTCCACGCGACCGTCTACCGGACGTTCCTCGCCGTGCTGTCCACGCACGGCCGGTGCGGCTGCCTCACCGACGCCCACGTGCAGCGCCTGTTCACCGCCGCGCAGGCCAAGGGCGAAACCGCCCGGCACTGCACCGACGCGTGGACCAACGCCCGCACTGCACTGGGGATGTAGCGATGTCCGAGGACGAGAAGACTCCGGCCCGCCAGATCATCACCGACTACGCACAGGCGCACTTCCGGTACTTCCGCACCATCGACGGCACCGTCTACGCGCAGAAGAACGGCCACCCTGTCGCCCGGCCCATCCGCTCCCAGGGCACGACTGGCAGCCACCGTCAGGAACTCATGGTGGGCCTGTTCAGGGACGGGGTCGGTGTGTTCAACGGCACGGCACTCAAGGAGGCGTTGGACTTGATCGAAGCACTCGCGCTGACCGAGGACGTACAGCCCACCCACATCCGCGTTGCGCCCGGTTTCGACGGTGCGACCTGGCTGGACCTGGGCCGCGACGATGGCCAGTGCGTCCGTATCCACCCCACCGGCTGGGACATCCTCACCCCCGACCCGCAGGAAGTCTGCTGGCGGCGCACCCAGCTCACCGGCGAACTGCCGCTGCCAGCCAAGGACACCGAAGGCAAGGGCATCGATCTCCTGCTCCGCCTGTGCAACTTCGCCAGCGCCGAGACTGAGTGCCTGGCCCTCGCGTGGCTCATCGGCTGCCTGGAACCGTCCGTGCCCGTGCCCGCCCCGTTCCTCACGGGGCCGCAGGGGGCGGGCAAGTCCACCGGCGGCCGGATGCTGGTGCGGATCATCGAAGGGATGAGCGGTGACCTGCGCCGGGCGCCGAAGGACGAGGAGAACATGATCACGGCTGTCGCCGCGGGATGGGTCACCGCCCTGGACAACCTCTCTCACCTGCCCCCGGACCTGTCCGACCTCATGTGCTGCATCGTCACCGGCGCCGAGAGCATCAAGCGCGCGCTCTTCACCGACGGCGACGTCGTCCGCTCCCGCTACCGGCGCCCCATGCTCCTGACCGGAATCGACGTCGGCGTCATCCGCCCCGACCTCGCCGAACGACTCCTCCCGCTCCGCCTCGTGCGGCCCCAGGTCCGGCGCACCGAGGCGGAGCTGTGGGCTGAGTACGCGGAGATCCTGCCGGTCGTTCTCGGCTCCCTGCTGGACCTGACAGTGAAAGTGCGGGCCGCGCAGGCGGACACCCCCACCGACCTGCGAATGGCCGACTTCGCGCACCTGTGCGCGCAGCTCGATACGGCTACCGGCTTCGGCGCACTCAAGGCCTACCGGGCCAGCCTCGACGACCTCAACGACGACGTCATCGAAGGAGACCTGCTGGCTCAGACGGTCCTGAAGCACGCGGCCGGACTCGACACGGGCGCGGAAGTCCGCATGTCGTCCTCCGAGTGGCTGCACTGCCTCACCAGCCTCTACAGCGGCGAGGAATGCCGTCCCCTGCCCAAGGGCTGGCCCACCACCGGCAAGGTCCTCTCCGACCGGCTCAAGCGGCTACAGCCGACCCTCGCCGCCCGCGGCGTCCTCATCGACTGGGGTCGCACCAGCTCTGCCCGCTACATCGTAATGACCCGACCCCCGGTCCCACCCCCGCACGAGCAGGAAGCAGCGTTCTGACCCGCGCCACCACGGCGCCGCGGCGAAACAAGCAAGAGGAGCACCACCCCCCGCCCGACCGGTGCTCCTCTTGCTGTTCCGGCGGCTTGCCGCCGCTGCACAAGGCGCGCCGCAAGGCGGCTCCTTCTTCACGTCCTGAGCCGCACCGCACCACCACAGACACCACCCCCCTCATTGTCCTAAGAGAAGAGACGCTGCGTCACCCACGTCACCACGGACCACAAAACGGCCCCTGACCTGGGGCTAGATCCGTGACGCAGACAGCTGACACCTGCGTCATCCCGCGTCACCCGCGTCACAGGTGACAGAACCCCGCCCCGCCCTGTGACACGCCCCGAGCGGCCCGCGTCACCACATAACCGCAGTTCAGAGCCGCACATGACGTGCGTGACGCGATGACGCAGGAATCCGAACCTCGGACACACGCAGGCCTGAAGAGCCCTTGAAGCAGCCCCATTCGTAGGCCCCGCCCTCTCTCGGAGGTCTCAACGTGCTGACCGTCGTCCCGAGCGACCCGCAAGCACTCACCGTCCCGGAGGTCATGACCGCTCTGAGGCTCAGCCGCAGCAAGGTCTACGACCTCATCCGCTCCAAGCAGCTCCCGAGCTACACATCCGGCCGCGCGCGCCGCATCCCGGTCGACGCCGTACGCCACTACATGCAGGACCGACTTGAGGAGAACGCAGCCTGATGACTCAGCGGAAGAGGAACCCCAACGGCGCTGGCAGCATCTGGCAGCGGAAAGACGGGCGCTTCGAAGCCCGCGTCTACGTCCCTCAGCCCGACGGCACCCGTAAGCGCAAGACGGTCTATGGCTCGACCTGGGACGAGTGCGACGAGAAGCGCCAGGAACTCGTTCGCCGTGACCGCCAGGGAATCCCTACGCCTTCCCGGTCGGCGAAGCTCTCGGAGTGGCTGCCGTACTGGTTGGAGGAGCACATCAAGCCCAACCGGAAGCGCACCACCTACATCAAGTACGAGATGCACGTGAGGCTCTACCTCGTACCCCTGCTTGGCAGCCGTCGACTGGAGTCTCTGACTACGGCGAACGTCCGCCGGATGCTCTCAGAAGTCACGAAACAATCGTCTGCGGCAACGGCGAAGGAGTCGCACCGCGTGCTGCGTACGGCTCTGGCAGCCGCCTGCCGTGAGGAGATGATCAGCCGCAACGTCGTCCAGTTGGTCCCCGCCCCCAGAGTCGAGCCGCGCCAGTTGCACCCCTGGTCGCTGGACGAGACTCTGACGTTCCTGGAAGCCGCGCGGACCGACCCGCTGTACGCGGCGTTCGTCCTCGCTGTCGCACTGGGCCTGCGGCGTGGCGAAATCCTCGGGTTGCAGTGGAAGGACGTGGACCTCGACCGGCGCACGCTCACCGTGCGGACCACTCTTCATCGCGGCGGATCAGAGCTGTACCTCGACACGACCAAGAACCGGAGAGCACGGCTGATCCCGATTCCCCTGATGTGCGTGGCGCCGCTCCGGTGGCAGCGTCTCCGGCAGGCGGACCGGCGCGCGACTGCTGGTGCCGACTGGCACGAGAGCGATCACGTGTTCACCACGCGCAGCGGTCGGCCGATCGAGCCTCGGAACCTGTACCGGTCGTTCCTCCGGATCGCGTCCTCCGCTGGCCTACCGCAGATCCGCTTGCACGACACCCGCCACGGATGCGCGTCACTGTTGTTCGCGGCCGGGGTCGCGCCCAGGACCGTGATGGAGATCCTGGGGCACTCGCAGATCGCGGTGACGATGAACGTCTACACCCACGTGAGCGATGGCGACCGGCGAGACGCCATGGGCCACATGGATCGCCTGCTCAGGCGACGCCGGTAGAGGGAACTGCCGTCAAGAACTACCGTCAACGCCCTCACGATCATGGATCGTGAGGGCGTTGACGCAGGTAGAGCCAAGAGCCCCCTGTCGGATTCGAACCGACGACCTTCGCTTTACAAGAGCGGCGCTCTGACCAGCTGAGCTAAGGAGGCCTGCGTATGGGCGCCCGTGCAGTGTACCCAGGTCTGAGCCGGTCCCTGTCGAAAATTTCCGCGAAGTTCATAGTCGCCCGGGTACTGACAGACCGAGTGAACGCCAGGTACGGTCCTGAACCAGTTCACTCGCGTGGACTACACAACCACCTTCCTACAACGGATCGTCCGGCACGTTCCTGCCGGTAGAAGGGGGCCCATCACCATGGCCACTGTCACGTTCGACAAGGCGACCCGGATCTACCCGGGTTCCACCAAGCCCGCCGTCGACGCGCTCGACATCGCGATCGAGGACGGCGAGTTCCTCGTCCTGGTCGGCCCGTCGGGCTGCGGAAAGTCCACCTCGCTGCGGATGCTCGCGGGCCTGGAGGACGTCAACGGCGGAGCCATCCGCATCGGTGACCGCGACGTCACCCACCTGCCGCCGAAGGACCGGGACATCGCCATGGTGTTCCAGAACTACGCGCTGTACCCGCACATGACGGTCGCCGACAACATGGGCTTCGCGCTCAAGATCGCCGGCGTCAACAAGGCGGAGATCCGGCAGAAGGTCGAGGAGGCCGCGAAGATCCTCGACCTGACCGAGTACCTGGACCGCAAGCCGAAGGCGCTCTCCGGCGGTCAGCGCCAGCGGGTCGCGATGGGCCGCGCCATCGTGCGTGAGCCGCAGGTCTTCCTCATGGACGAGCCGCTGTCCAACCTGGACGCCAAGCTCCGGGTCAGCACCCGTACGCAGATCGCCTCGCTGCAGCGCCGTCTCGGCATCACCACCGTCTACGTCACCCACGACCAGGTCGAGGCCATGACGATGGGCGACCGTGTGGCGGTCCTCAAGGACGGCCTGCTCCAGCAGGTGGACTCGCCGCGGAACATGTACGACAAGCCCGCGAACCTCTTCGTCGCCGGCTTCATCGGCTCCCCGGCCATGAACCTGGTCGAGGTGCCGATCACCGACGGCGGTGTGAAGTTCGGCAACAGCGTCGTCCCGGTCAACCGGGAGGCCCTGAAGGCCGCCTCCGACAAGGGTGACCGCACGGTGACCGTCGGTGTCCGGCCCGAGCACTTCGACGTGGTCGAGCTGGGCGGCGGCGCCGGCGCGTCCCTCTCCAAGGACAGCGCGGACGCCCCGGCCGGTCTCGCCGTCTCGGTGAACGTGGTCGAGGAGCTGGGCGCCGACGGCTACGTCTACGGCACCGCCGAGGTCGGCGACGAGGTCAAGGACCTGGTCGTCCGCGTCAACGGCCGCCAGGTGCCGGAGAAGGGCTCCACGCTGCACGTGGTGCCGCGGCCGGGCGAGATCCACGTGTTCTCGACGTCCACGGGTGAGCGTCTCTCCGACTGAGCAGCGCGTTTGCGCCGAGGTTGACGAAAGGGGTCCCGCCGAGCGCCGCGGGGCCCCTTTCGTGTGCCGTCCACCCTTGGATATATCCCGGCACAGCGATCATTTCGGGCGCGGCCCGTCAACCCCTTACCCAGAAAGATGTGCCTTTTCATCCCCCGAAGGGGTGACTAAATGTCGCCAAATCATCACCCCGCGCTACCCTCACACGCGTGAAGCACTCCACCATCCCGCAAACACGACGCGGCCACCGGGGCGGCCCCGCCCGCCGGATCGGCCGCACTCTCGCTCTCGTCCTGCCCGTCGTCCTGGTGCTCTCGGGGACCCTCGCGGTCACCCGGGTCAACTGGACGGGAAGCCCCTCCAGCTCGCTGCTGGCCGCCTCGGACGTCTCCTCGGCGGCGGTGTCCGCCAAGAAGACCTCCCGCGCCCCACAGGACGTGCTCCGCGACCAGCTGATGGGCGAACTCCAGCAGAAGAACCCGGGGATCGTCCTCACCCACCTCCAGCAGGCGGTCAACGGACGCCCCTCGCTGGCCCGGCACTGCTCCTCCATCGCCCGCGCCCTGGGCCAGGCCGCGGTGCGCGTGTACGGCGCCTCCCGCGCCCAGTCCTTCGCCCGCCCGGTGTGCGACACGTCGTTCGCCTCCGGCGTGCTCGCCGCGCACAGCTGACGGTTCGTCTCCGGCGGGCTCGTCGGCCACAGGTGACGTCCACCTGCGGCCGGCGAGCCCGCCGGCGCCGCGGTGCGTCGGGGCACGGGGCGCCGCGTACAGTGCGGTCATGACCCATCCCAACGCCGCGTCGCGCCCCACTCAGGCCGTGGTCCTGGCCGGTGGCCAGGGCTCCCGGCTGCGCCCCTACACCGACGACCGGCCCAAGCCGATGGTCGAGATCCCCGGTACGGGCACTCCGATCATCGGCCACCAGCTCACCTGGCTCGCCGAGGAGGGCGTGACCGACGTGGTGGTCTCCTGCGGCCATCTCGCCGACGTCCTGCAGAAGTGGCTGGACTCCACCGACCTGCCCGTCTCGGTCAGCACCGTCGTGGAGACCGAGCCCCTCGGCCGGGGCGGCGGCCTCAAGTACGCGGCCGCGCACCTCCCCCGCCCCGACCAGCCCTGGTACGCCACCAACGGCGACATCTGGACCCGTTTCTCCCTGCGGGACATGGCCGACTTCCACACCGAGCGGGACGCCGTCGCGACGCTGGCCCTGGCCCGGCCGCGGATCCCGTGGGGCGCGGTGAAGAGCGACGGGTTCGGGCACATCACCGACTTCATCGAGGCTCCCCCGTCGACCTTCGAGATCAACGCCGGTGTGTACGTCTTCTCGCCCGAGTTCGCCGGGATGCTCCCCGAGCGGGGGGACCATGAGCGGACGACGTTTCCCGGGCTGGCCCGTGAGCGCAGGCTGTTCGGGTTCCCGATTCCCCAGGGCGCCTATTGGCGGGCCATCGACACGGCGAAGGATCTGACGGAGGCGGCCAAGGAACTGGCGGCCTTGGGACGGTAGCCGGCCGGGCAGGTCCGCTCCCGGCCATCGAAAAGGGCCCCGTACCACCACTGGTACGGGGCCCTCTCGTGTCTCGTCGCGTCAGCCCAGCAGGCCGCCCACCAGGCCGGTCTGGCCGGAGGAGGACGAACCGCCGGAGCCGCCCGTGGACGAGCCGCCGCCACTCGAAGCACCGCCGCTGCTCGTCGGGCCGGCCGAGGTGCTCGGGGCGCCGCCGGTCGGGGAGGACTGACGGGGCGGGATCTGGCCCATGGTGCCCTGGGTCTGGCTGGGGGTGGTGGTCGTACCACCGGCGGACCGGGTGGCACCGGGGGTCGCCGCCGCGCCGGACGGGCTGGCACCGGCGGTGGCGCCGCCCGTGGGCGAGCCGGAGGCCGAGGGGCTGTGCTGGTGCCGCCGGCCGGGTCCCTGCGGCAGCGGGGAGCCGGGGACGTCGTTGCGGGGGGCCTCGCCGGGGCCGGGGACGACGACGCGGCTGGAGTCGCGTACGGCGCCGCCGAGCAGGGAGCCGACGAGCAGGGTGAGGCCGACCGTGACGATCGTGATCAAGGCACCGCGGCGCAGGACGAAGCGGCGCAGGTCCCAGATGTCGGCGCGGGGGCCGAGGCGCCGCCAGGCGCTGGCGGCGAGGCGGCCGTCCACGGAGTAGACGGGGGCACCGGCGATGACCAGCGGGGACCAGGCGGCGAGGTAGATGATGTCGGGGGCGTCGTAGGCGGGGACCGTCTTCCAGCTGACGGTGACGATCAGGGCGGCGGAGAGCAGGGCGCCGACCACGGCGGCCACGCGCTGCCAGCAGCCGAGGACCGTGAGGACGCCGACGACCACCTGCAGGAAGGCGATGACCAGGCCGGAGCCGACGGGGTGGTGCAGGGCGAACTGGCGCAGCGGCTCGGCGACGTCCCACGGGTGCAGGGTGTTGAGCCACTTGACCATCGAGCCACGCTTGCCGCCGTCGAAGTAGACGGGGTCGCACAGCTTGCCCATGCCGGCGTAGATCGAGATGAAGCCGAGGAAGACGCGCAGGGGGAGGAGGACGACGCCGAGGTTCATCCGGCGGCCGGGGTAGTAGGCGTGCCGGGCCGGGTCGTCGCCGTGGCGGCGGGTGGGACGCGGGGCGTCGGGGTCACCGGAGTCGGCGTACTCGTCGTAGTCGTCGTAGTCGTCGTACGACTCGAAGCCGGGGTCCGGGTAGGGGGGTTCGTCGTAGGCGCCGGCCGCCGTGCGCATGGGGGGCAGCAGACGGGTGCTGTCGGTGTCGTCGGGGGCGGTGCGCTGGTGGCCCACGATCGGGGCCTCGACCGTGTGGTCGAGTCCGTCGTAGGTGTCGCCGTAGCCGGTCTCGACGCGTGGGATGACCTGGGTGGCGCCTGGCTCGGGCTCGTCGGCGTGGCGGACGCTGCTGCCCCGCACGGCCTGGAGGAGGCGGTGGGCGCCGGTGTCGTCGGGGGCGGACTTGCCGCTCCACACGACGGGGCGGCGGCGGGCGGCGCCCTGCCGGGTCGCCGTGCCCACGACGGGCATCCGGGCGGTTTCCGGGGCGGCGCTCAGATGCCGGGCGATCCGCGGGGATTGGGTGCGTTTCGCCGACGGGCCCAGCTGCACGCGGAAACTGGGGTGGTTGACGATGACCTGCGCCGGATCGCTCGGCACCTTCACCATGCTCAGCGCGGGAGCGTCGTCGGACCCTGACTGGAATCCCGACGAGCGGTCCCCCGTGGGTGTGCGGGGTGTTCTGGTGTCCACACTCATCTAACCGAGTGACGTGGAGTTAGGACACTGCTTTGACCGGGGCGGATGTGTCCGGACCCCGTCAAAGCGGCCTCGAACGCCACATGGGCGCCAGAATTACCCCGTAAGGGTGAAGTTCCGGACGGGTGTTCAGCTGCGCCTGCGCGCCGCCTCATAGAGCACGATCCCCGCCGCCACACCGGCGTTCAGCGACTCCGCGCCACCCGGCATCGGGATCCGCACGCGGACGTCGCAGGTCTCGCCGACCAGCCGGGACAGGCCCTTGCCCTCGCTGCCGACCACGATGACGACCGGGCCCCCCAGGGCTTCCAGGTCGCCGAGTTCGGCCTCGCCGTCGGCGGCCAGGCCGACGACCGTGATGCCGGCCTTCTTGTACGCCTCCAGGGCGCGGGTGAGGTTGGTGGCGCGGGCGACCGGGGTGCGGGCGGCCGTACCGGCGGAGGTCTTCCAGGCACCGGCGGTCATACCGGCCGAGCGGCGCTCGGGCACGACCACGCCGTGCCCGCCGAAGGCGGAGACGGAGCGGACGACGGCGCCGAGGTTGCGCGGGTCGGTGACGCCGTCCAGCGCGACGATCAGCGGGTCGGCGCCCTCGTCGTAGGCCGCGCTGGTGAGGTCCTCGGGGTGCGCGTACTCGTACGGCGGGACCTGGAGGACGAGGCCCTGGTGGTTGAGGCCGTTCGTCATGCGGTCCAGCTCGGGGCGCGGGGCCTCCATCAGGTTGATGCCACCGCGTTCGGCGGCGAGCTGCAGGGCCTCGCGGACGCGCTCGTCGTTGTCGATGAACTGCTGGACGTAGAGGGTGGAGGCGGGCACGCCCTCGCGGAGCGCCTCGACCACGGGGTTGCGGCCCACGACCATCTCGGACGCCGACCGGCCGGCGCCCCGGCGCTGCTGCGGGCGGCCCTGCGCGCGGCGGGACTTGGCCGCGGCGGCGCGCTGCTTGGCGTGGCCCTTGCGCATCTCGGCGGGCGGGGTCGGACCCTTGCCCTCCAGGCCTCGGCGCCGCTGGCCGCCGCTGCCGACCTGCGCACCCTTCTTGCCGGACATGCGGCGGTTGTTCGCGGCCATGAGTTACCTGTCTCCGTGAGCTTCGTACGTACGTCTTATGCAGTGTGCCGCCCGGGGGGCCGGGCGGCACAGTCGATCTTCAGGTCCGGGGCTAGGCCTTGAGGCTCCAGCGCGGGCCCTGCGGACTGTCCTCGATGGCGAGGCCGGACTGGGCGAGCTGGTCGCGGATGGCGTCGGCGGTCGCCCAGTCCTTGCGGGCGCGGGCGGACTCGCGCTGGTCGAGGACGAGGCGGACGAGGCTGTCCACCACCTGGTGCAGGTCCTCGCCCTGGTCGGCCTCCCCCGCCCACTGCTCGTCCAGCGGGTCGAGGCCGAGGACGCCGAGCATGGCCCGCACCTCGGCGAGCCGGGCCACGGCGGCTTCCTTGTCGTCGGCGGCCAGCGCGCTGTTGCCCTGCCGGACCGTGGTGTGCACGACGGCGAGGGCCTGCGGAACGCCCAGGTCGTCGTCCATCGCCTCGGCGAAGGCCGGCGGGACCTCGGCGGCCGGGTCGACCGTCTTCCCGGCCAGCTCGGTGACCCGCTGCACGAAGCCCTCGATCCGCGCGAACGCCGACTCGGCCTCGCGCAGCGCCTCCTCGCTGTACTCGATCATCGAGCGGTAGTGCGGGGTGCCGAGGTAGTAGCGCAGGACGACGGGCCGCCACTGCCTGACCATCTCGGAGACCAGGACGCTGTTGCCGAGCGACTTGGACATCTTGTCGCCGGCCATGGTCACCCACGCGTTGTGCACCCAGTACCGCGCGAAGTCGTCGCCGTAGGCCTTGGCCTGGGCGATCTCGTTCTCGTGGTGCGGGAAGATCAGGTCCAGGCCGCCGCCGTGGATGTCGAAGGCGGAGCCCAGGTACTTGTGCGCCATCGCCGAGCACTCCAGGTGCCAGCCGGGGCGGCCGGGGCCCCACGGCGTCGGCCAGGTCGGCTCGCCGGGCTTGGTGGACTTCCACATCGCGAAGTCCCGCGGGTCGCGCTTGCCGGTCTCGCCCTCGCCGGACGGCTGCAGCAGGTTGTCCAGCTCCTGCCGGGACAGCTGGAGGTACTCCGGGAAGGACCGCACGTCGAAGTAGACGTTGCCGTCGGCCGCGTAGGCGTGTCCACGCTCGATCAGGCGCTGCATCATCTCGACCATCTCGGTGATGTGGCCGGTGGCGCGCGGCTCGTAGGTCGGCGGGAGGCAGCCGAGGGCGTGGTAGCCCTCGTTGAAGGCGCGCTCGTTCTCGTACCCGATCGACCACCAGGGCCGGCCCTGCTCATGGGCCTTGGCGATGATCTTGTCGTCGATGTCCGTGACGTTCCTGATGAACGTCACCTCGTAGCCGCGGTACGCGAACCAGCGGCGCATGATGTCGAAGTTGAGGTACGAGCGGACGTGCCCGATGTGCGGTGCCGCCTGCACGGTGGCGCCACACAGGTAGATCGAGACACAACCCGGCTTGAGCGGGGTGAAGTCACGGATCTGCCGGGCGCTGGTGTCGTACAGGCGAATGGTCACCACTCCAGGGTAGTGGGCGCCGAGTGGTGCCTAGTGCCGCATGGCTCAGAACATGCCCACGACCTTCTCCGGCGTGATCCTGACGATCACGCGGTCGGCGTCGTCGGCGGAGGCGGGGTTGAACTCCGCGTACTTCTTGCCGGTGTACTTCAGCGACAGTTCGTCGATCAGTTCCTCGGCGCCCTGGGTGGCGCACTCCGCGGTGCCCCGGATCTCGCCGTAGACGTAGGGCATCTCGGGGTCCTGGACGATGACGCTCACCCGGGGGTCGCGGTCGAGGTTCTTCTTCTTCCGGCGGTCGACGGTCGTGGAGAACAGGATCTGGTCCCCGTCCCGCTTCACCCATACCGGGGACAGCTGCGGGCGCCCGTCGGGCTGGACCGTGCCGACCACGATGAAGACGGGACCGTCGAGCAGGGACTTGAGCCGGTCGGGCAGGGTGGCGGGCATGGGTGCCTCCTTAAGTCATCAGTGACTCTCCGGGTACCCTCGCACGCTCTCCGCTCACCCGCACCACGAGCCGGACGGCAGCCGCCTCAGCCCGTACGGACCACCAGTGCCGTCGCGATCGCCATCAGCCCCTCCTCGCGGCCCGGGAAGCCGAGACCGTCCGTGGTGGCGCCGGAGACGGAGACGGGGGAGCCGGCCGCTTCGGAGAGGATCTTCTGCGCCTCGTCCCGGCGCTTGCCGATCTTCGGGCGGGGGCCGACGACCTGGACGGCGATGTTGCCGATGGTGAAGCCCGCCTCGCGGACGATCCGGGCGGCCTCGGTGAGGAGGGTCACCCCGGAGGCGCCGGACCACTCGGGGCGCCCGGTGCCGAAGTGCTGTCCCAGGTCACCGAGCCCGGCGGCGGAGAAGAGGGCGTTGCAGGCCGCGTGGGCGACGACGTCCGCGTCGGAGTGCCCGGCCAGGCCCGGCCCCTCGCCCTCCCACTTCAGTCCGGCGCACCACAGCTCGCGGCCCTCCTCGAAGGCGTGGATGTCGGTGCCGATGCCGACCTGCGGCAGCATCAGGGGCTGCTCAGAAGCCATCGTTCAGCCTCCTGCGGGCCAGGACCGCCTCGGCGAGGACCAGGTCGAGGGGGCGGGTGACCTTGAAGGCCTCCTCGTGACCGGGGACGGCCACGACCGTCAGGCCCAGCTGCTCGACCATGCTCGCGTCGTCCGTGACGTCGTCCGTGACGGTCTCGTGCGCGCGGACCAGCATCGCGCGGTCGAAGCCCTGCGGCGTCTGGACGGCGCGCAGCCGGGCGCGGTCCGGGGTGGCGAGAACCGGCTCGGGGTCGCCGGCCCCGGCGGCGGGCTCGACCTCCTTGACGGTGTCGGCGAGCGGAAGCGCGGGGACCACGGCGGGCGCGCCCGCGCGTACGGCCTCGATGACCGCGTCGACCGTGTCGACCGGGACGAGCGGGCGGGCCGCGTCATGGACGAGGACGACGCCGTACTCGGGCGGCAGGGCGTCCAGGCCGAGCCTGACCGATTCCTGCCGGGTGTCCCCGCCGGGCACGACCAGGAAGTCGGTGCTCCCCCAGCTACCGCTGGGGGTACCCCCAGGCAGGGCGTGCGCGTCGAGCAGGGACTTGACCTCGGCGGCGCCGTCGGCCGGGGCGACGACGATCACCAGGGAGACATGGCGGGACGCGGCGAGCGCGCGGACCGCGTGGATGAGCATGGGCGTGCCGTTCAGCGCGCGGAGCGCCTTGGGGGCGCCCGGGCCGAGGCGTACGCCCCGGCCGGCGGCGGGAATCACGGCGGCGACGGGGGTCTGCGCGGGTGAAGGGCGCGATTCGTCAGACATCGGTTCCTGTCAGGTTTGTGTGCTCGACCTAGGTGGGTATGGCCTGAGGAGTGCCGGGCGCGACGCCTTGACCGGACCCTTTCCGTGACCCTGGTCGAGCCATCTGCCCGGGCCCGGCACATCTAGCAGGGGGCCCGTTTTCCCCGAGGTGTACGGCAGGCGTTTCGGCGCCCCGTTTTCCGGTTGCCGAAGCTGCGCCGAAGCGCTGCCGAAGGTGTGCTGAGGCACTGAGGCTTTGCGGGATTTCCCCGGATTTCCGGGTTTTCCGGGGATGAACATGCCGCAGCGCCCGGCGACAGGTTCAGTGTCATCGGGCACCGCGGCATTTACTGTGCTGAGCGTGGCGGAAGCGAAGGTTCGCTGCCGTGGCGCGTCAGGAGGCGAGCACCTCGTCGAGCAGGGCCTCGGCCTTGTCCTCGTTCGTGTTCTCCGCGAGAGCCAGCTCGCTCACCAGGATCTGGCGGGCCTTGGCGAGCATGCGCTTCTCACCGGCGGACAGTCCGCGCTCGCGCTCACGACGCCACAGGTCACGCACGACTTCGGCGACCTTGATGACATCGCCGGAGGCGAGCTTCTCCAGGTTTGCCTTGTAACGACGGGACCAGTTCGTGGGCTCCTCGGCGTACGGCGCGCGCAGCACCTCGAAGACCCGGTCCAGCCCGTCCTGACCGACCACATCACGCACGCCCACGAACTCAGCATTGTCCGCTGGCACACGCACCGTCAGGTCACCCTGGGCGACCTTCAGCACCAAGTAGGTCTTGTCCACGCCTTTGATCTGGCGAGTTTCGATGGCCTCGATCAGCGCGGCCCCGTGATGGGGATAGACCACGGTGTCGCCAACCTTGAACGTCATGTGACAGGTACCCCTTCCGTGGCTATCCAGGGTAACACGGATACGGCGTCTTCTGAATGGCGTTTTCGCAGGTCAGGGCATATCTCGGGGCTTGACAACTGCGACACGAACGTGCTGCGAGGGACCTGCGGAGGCGGGAATTCGCAGGTCGGAGGGGCTCTTCGGGCGGGGTGAAACGCGTACGTCACACACCCCCGGAGCCACCTCCAAGCGGACGAACGTCCCGTTTTGTCCGCTTCCAAGCGTACGACTTCCGCTACTCCGTTCGGTGACCCGAGGTCGATCCGGACCGTTTCCGGAATTGATCAACGACGGCCGGACGGATGCCGCGTGATCAATATCGAGCCGCTCATCGAGGCCGCCCGGTATTCCTTCACGGAAATTTTGCGAGCGGTTATGTGAATGGCGGACGAGCGCCCAGCAAAGTGACTGGAGAGTCACCTGTGGCCGGAGTGGCGAGCGGTCCGGTGGTACCCCCAGCCGGAGGCAAGCCGCGTGCTTGGGGAGGGTCGGGTGCGGCGGCCTGGGAACGGCTCGGTAACCTAAGCCCGCTGATAGACACTTAGGGTGGCTTTATAAGGGGAGCTGCCCGCGCGTTCAAGGAGTTGCCGCCGCCGTGAGCAGCAGCCTTCGACGCGGCGCCCTCGCCGCCTCCGCCATCGTCTTCTCGATCGCCTCGCTCGCCGCCTGCGGCGCCGGCAGCGACTCGCAGACCCTGCAGGTCAAGCCGGACAACGCGGCGACCAGTGTCGGCGACATCAAGGTCCAGAACGCCGTGATCATCACCCAGCCCGACCTGAAGGCGACGGGTCCGGCGGTGGTCTCCGTGACCCTGTTCAACCAGGGCATCGCGGACCAGACCCTGCAGTCGATCACCATCCCGGGCAGCACCGGGACCGTGAAGCTGACCCCGGCCAAGGGCGGGAACCTGACGGTCCCGGCACACGGCTCGCTGGTCTTCGGCGGCCAGGGCAACGCCTCCGCCGAGATCCCGAGCGGCCGCGAGGCGGTCCAGGACGGCAACGCACAGAAGATCACCTTCACCTTCAGCAAGACCGGCGACGTGAGCCTGCGTGCCTTCGTGGTGCCGGCCACCAGCTACTTCGACAAGTGGGGCCCGAGCACGATCCCGTCCGTCTCGGCGTCGCCCACCGGCGCCCCGGGCTCCAGCGCTTCCCCGTCCGGCAGCGGCAAGCCGGCCAAGGGCAAGGGCAAGGGCGGCAAGGCCTCCCCGTCGTCCTCCGCGAGCAACGGCGCGAACGCCGGCGCCACCCCGAGCGACTCGGCGTCGCAGTCGGTCGCCGGCCACTGAGCAGCCGTACGCACGAGGGCGGCACCCCGGCTCGGGGTGCCGCCCTTCGTCGTACGCGACTACGCGTGCCCGCGTGTACGCGCGGTCTACGGCTCGAACTTGTAGCCCAGGCCGCGGACCGTCACCAGGTACCGCGGCGCTCCCGGGTCCGGCTCGATCTTGGCGCGCAGGCGCTTGACGTGGACGTCGAGGGTCTTGGTGTCGCCCACGTAGTCGGCGCCCCAGACGCGGTCGATGAGCTGCATGCGGGTCAGGACGCGGCCGGCGTTGCGCAGCAGCATCTCCAGCAGGTCGAACTCCTTCAGCGGGAGGTCGACCTTGGAACCGGCGACCGTCACCACATGGCGGTCGACGTCCATGCGGACCGGGCCCGCCTCCAGCGCGGCCGGGGTGACCTCCTCCGGCTCGCCGCGGCGGCGCAGGACGGCCCGGATACGGGCGACCAGCTCGCGCGAGGAGAACGGCTTGGTGACGTAGTCGTCGGCTCCTATTTCGAGCCCGACGACCTTGTCGATCTCGCTGTCCTTGGCCGTCACCATGATCACGGGGACGTTGGAGCGGCCGCGCAGCTGGCGGCACACCTCCGTACCGGGCAGCCCCGGCAGCATCAGGTCGAGGAGGACGAGGTCGGCGCCGTTGCGCTCGAACTCGTCGAGTCCGTCGGGGCCGGTGGCCGCGACTGCGACCTCGAAGCCCTCCTTGCGGAGCATGTACGACAGGGCGTCGGAGAAGGACTCCTCGTCCTCGACGACGAGCACTCGGGTCACGGAAGGACCTCCGGGGCGGGAAGCGGTTCGTACGGGGATGACTCGGTGGGGGCGCCGGCCTCGTCATCGAGGTCGGGGTCGGGGTGCTGGGAAGCGCGGTCGCGGGCCGCACCCGCCTCCGGCAGCCTGAGGGTGAAGGTGGAGCCCTGGCCTTCGGCGCTCCAGACCGTGACCTCCCCGCCGTGCGAGGCGACCACGTGCTTGACGATCGCGAGACCCAGACCGGTGCCTCCGGTGGCCCGCGAGCGGGCCGGGTCGACGCGGTAGAAGCGCTCGAAGATGCGCTCCTTGTCCTTGTCGGAGATGCCGATGCCCTGGTCCGTCACGGCCAGCTCGATCATGTCGCCGCCGGGGGCGTTGACCCGGCGGGCGGCTATGCCGACCCGGGTGCGGGCCGGGGAGTAGTTCACGGCGTTCTCGACCAGGTTGCCCAGGGCGGCGGCCAGCTGGCCCCGGTTGCCCCAGACATGCAGATCGGCCGTGCCGCCCGCCCGTCGCCCGCCACCACCCTGATCGAGCCCTTCGGGCACCACTACATTCCAGGCCATGGTGATCTGCTTCGTACCGGCCTGGTGACGGCAGCGGTCGACGGCCTCGGCGACCAGCTCGTCGACGCGGATGGGCTCGGCGTCCTCCAGCGGGTCGTCGTTCTGCACCCGGGAGAGGTCGATCAGCTCCTGGACCAGGTTGGTCAGGCGGGTCGCCTCGATCTGCATACGGCCCGCGAAGCGCTGCACGGCCTCGGGGTCGTCGGAGGCGTCCATGACCGCCTCGGACAGCAGGGAGAGCGCGCCGACCGGCGTCTTCAGCTCATGGCTCACATTGGCCACGAAGTCGCGCCGTACGGCCTCGATCCTCCTGGCCTCCGTCAGGTCCTCGACCAGCAGCAGGACCAGACGGGAGCCGAGCGGGGCCACGCGCGCGGAGACGGCGAGGGCCTCGCCGCGTCCGGTGCCGCGCCGGGGCAGGTCCAGCTCGACCTGGCGTATCTCGCCGTCGCGTCTCGTGTCCCTGGCCATCTGGAGCATGGGCTCGATGGCGAGCTTGCCGCCCCGCACCAGCCCGAGGGCGTAGGCGGCGGAGCTGGCCTTGACGACGGCGTCGGCCTCGTCGAGGACGACGGCCGAGGAGCGGAGCACGGACAGCACGGTGTCCACGCCGGGCGGGAGTACGGGATCGGTGTGCAAGGAAGTCCTGGTCGGTCGCTTCTGGTCGCGTTCACTCCAGCGGAACGCCAGCATGGCGATGACGCCGGTGAGCACCCCGGCGATCGCTGCCGCTGCGGCGACCGCCGCGTTCACGTCCATGCATCCAGGTTAAGCAGGGGGTACGACATACCCACAGCCATCCAGGTGGCAGCTCGAAGACTCGTCGCCCAGAGTTCACCTGGGAGCCAGTATTGGTTCATTTGGGGTGGCGGAAACGGACGCGTGCAGGGCAGAACGTGGGAGCGTGGGGACCAAGCACACCTATGAGAGGGAACCCTGATGCGGGACGCGTACCACGAGGAACTTGACTCGATCGGCGACGGTCTGGTGGAGATGGCCCGGCTGGTCGGGTCGGCGATCGGGCGCGCCACGACCGCGATCCTGGACGCCGACCTGAAGCTGGCCGAGAGCGTGATCGAGGCGGATCAGAAGGTCGACGAGCTGCAGCACGACCTGGAGGCGCGGGCCATAGCCCTGCTGGCCCGGCAGCAGCCGGTGGCGACGGACCTCCGTATCGTCGTCACGTCGCTGCGCATGTCCGCCGACCTGGAGCGCTCCGGCGACCTCGCCCAGCACGTGGCGAAGCTGGCGCGGCTGCGCTTCCCCTCGCGGGCGGTTCCGAACGACCTGCACGCGACGATCCTGGAGATGGGCCAGCTCGCGCAGCGCCTGATGGCGAAGGCGGCCGAGGTGATCATCACGAAGGACGTCGACCTCGCGCTCCAGCTGGAGCAGGACGACGACGAGATGGACCTGCTCCACCGCACGCTGTTCCAGCACCTGATCGACGAGCGCTGGAAGCACGGCATCGAGACGGCGGTGGACGTCACGCTGCTCGGCCGCTACTACGAGCGGTACGCAGACCACGCCGTGGCCGTCGCCAAGCGGGTCGTGTACCTGGTCACGGGCGAGCACGCGGACGAGCTGCAGACGGACATCCAGCCGGTCACGGGCGTCGAAGGCCCCTGACCCGGCGACCGCCACGCCGACCGCGGGGGCTTCCGGAGTGGTGGCGGGGGCGCGTGGGCGCCTCCGTGCGCCGTTGATGCGCCCAGGGAAACGGGCATGAAATAGGCGAGGGCACCCCTGCCCCAGCGTCTAGGAGGGACCCATGGCCGAATCCCCCAGCACCACGCCGGACCCCACGCAGGAGCGCGAGACCGACCAGCCCGCCGACCTGAGGAACCTTCCGCTGATCGGTGCGTGCGGCTGCGGCTCGGGCTGCGGCTGCGGATGCCAGTCGGGTGGCCCCTGCCAGTGCGGCTGAGGGCGGTACGACGTCACAAGGGCCGGTGTGAACTCGATTCACACCGGCCCTTGTCCATGCGAACGGAAGAACCCGTCCCGCTTGGGGCAGTCGGGGCTTACTTCTTCTTGCCCTGGTTCTTGACCGCCTCGATCGCCGCCGCGGCCGCCTCGGGGTCGAGGTACGTGCCGCCCGGGGTGATCGGCTTGAAGTCGGCGTCGAGTTCGTAGGCGAGCGGGATGCCGGTCGGGATGTTCAGGCCCGCGATGTCGGCGTCGGAGATGCCGTCCAGGTGCTTGACCAGGGCGCGCAGCGAGTTGCCGTGGGCGGCGACGAGGACCGTGCGGCCGGCCAGGAGGTCGGGGACGATGCCGTCGTACCAGTAGGGGAGCATCCGGACGACGACGTCCTTCAGGCACTCCGTGCGGGGGCGCAGCTCCGGCGGGATGGTCGCGTAGCGGGCGTCGTTCGCCTGGGAGAACTCCGAGTCGTCCGACAGCGGCGGGGGCGGGGTGTCGTAGGAGCGGCGCCAGAGCATGAACTGCTCCTCGCCGAACTCGGCCAGCGTGGCCGCCTTGTCCTTGCCCTGGAGGGCGCCGTAGTGGCGCTCGTTCAGGCGCCAGCTGCGGTGGACCGGGATCCAGTGGCGGTCCGCGGCCTCGAGGGCCAGCTGGGCCGTGCGGATCGCGCGCTTCTGGAGGGACGTGTGGACCACGTCGGGGAGGAGATCGGCGTCCTTCAGAAGCTCGCCACCGCGGACTGCCTCCTTCTCACCCTTCTCGTTGAGGTTGACGTCCACCCAGCCGGTGAACAGGTTCTTCGCGTTCCACTCGCTCTCGCCGTGGCGGAGGAGGATCAGCTTGTACGGTGCGTCGGCCATGGGAAAGAGCGTAATCCACGGGTTCGCGCCGCTGCCCGGCCCGGCCGAAGGGTGGACCGTTGACGGCATCTGTTAAACGGGTGGCCACCGACAGACCCGGTATGTAAGTTGTGCTTACCGCTTGAGCTGCTTACAGCGCCCCTATCGGGCGCGCTTCGATCCGTGGGGGGTCTTGTCATGTCCGCCGCTCGTCTCCGACGTGCCGCCCGGGAAAGCGTCTCCGGGCTACCCCGTGAGTTCTGGTGGCTGTGGACCAGCACCCTCGTCAACCGGCTCGGCGCCTTCGTGGCCACGTTCATGGCCCTCTACCTCACCCTCGACCGCGGCTACTCGGCCTCGTACGCCGGTCTCGTCGCCTCGCTGCACGGGCTCGGCGGGGTCGTCTCCTCGCTGGGGGGTGGGGTGATGGCCGACCGGCTGGGACGGCGGCCCACCCTGCTCATCGCCCAGTCGGCCACGGCCGCCTCCGTCGCGTTGCTCGGCTTCATGACGAGCCCCGTCGCCATCGCGGCCGTCGCCTTCCTCGTCGGCATGGCCTCCAACGCCTCCCGGCCGGCCGTGCAGGCGATGATGGCCGACATCGTGCGGCCCGAGGACCGGGTCCGGGCGTTCTCGCTGAACTACTGGGCCATCAACCTCGGCTTCGCCGTCTCCTCCATGGCCGCCGGCTTCATCGCCGAGGTCAGCTATCTCGCCGGGTTCCTGATCGAGGCCGGGATGACGCTGGCCTGTGCGCTCGTCGTCTTCCTGAAGGTGCCCGAGTCCCGGCCCACCGCACAGGTGAAGGAGGAGGACAGCCCCGTCAGCCTCGGCACCGTGCTGCGGGACGGGCGGTACATGGCCGTCGTCGGGCTGTCCTTCCTCGTCGCGCTGATCTTCCAGCAGGGCTCGGTCGGGCTGCCGGTGGCCATGGGACGCGCCGGGTTCTCGCCCGCCGACTACGGCCTCGCCATCGCCGTCAACGGCATCCTGATCGTCGCCCTGCAGATCCCGGTCACCCGCTTCATCGAGCACCGCGACCCGCGCACCCTGCTCGTCGTCTCCTCACTCCTCGCCGGCTACGGCTTCGGACTCACCGCCTTCGCCGGCTCGGTCGGCGTCTTCGCGCTCACCGTCTGCGTCTGGACCCTCGCCGAGATCGTCAACGCCCCGACCCAGACCGGGCTGGTGGTCCGGCTGTCGCCGGTGCACGGGCGCGGGCGCTACCAGGGCATGTACACGCTGTCCTGGTCCGTTGCCGCCCTGGTCGCACCCCTGATGTCCGGCGCAGTCATCGACCGGTGGGGCGCCGAGTGGCTGTGGGCGATGTGCGCGGCCATCGGGACGGCCGCCGGACTGGGGTACGGGCTGCTCATGCGGGGGCTGCCGAAGGAGAGCCCCACGGCACCCGCTCCGGAACTGCGGCCGCGCGCGTCGGAACAGGCGGCCTGACCGGCGCGGCGGCCGACGGCAGCACGCTTCAGGTTCTGTCCTGCGTCCTTGCCGCACGGCCGCCGGGATCATTCCTCGTGACCGTGATCAAGGTTCAGGCAGAGCGCCCAGACATCGGAGTAGGTGTCCGGTGAGGGGGATCCCCCGACGTGGATGTCGGCTGTCCAGTACGCGGCCGTGCCGGTCCCGTCGCTGACCGGCCCGCCGTCGGAGTCGCTGGGGAAGCTTCCGATGAGGTGGGTTCCGCCCGATCCCGCCTTGGTGAAGTCGGTCGTCGTCACATTGCCGCCGCTGGCGGCGGCGCCCCCGCTGACCAGCACGTGGTTCTCCCTCCCGTGGTCGCGTTCCCCGGTCTGGTCGTCGCAGCCGACTGTCGCCGTCCGGCTGGTGCCTGCCGTCGTCGGGCCGCTCAGCTCGCGGAAGTGGACGGTCGTGGTGATGCCTCGGACGTTGACGCCGTCTCCGCTGCAGATCGCGTAGGCATAGGTCGTGTTGTCGCTGTCGCGTCCGCCGCCGATTCCTCCGACGGCGGTCCAGGAGTCGGGGTTGGTCTCCCCGTCCGCGGCGGCTTTCTGGCCGAAGTCGTGTGCGGCGTCGTCGAAAGTGGGGAAGCCGGCTATCGGCTTGAGGCTGCCGACGCTCGCGGGGGTGGTCCGGGCGCCGCCGCCCAGCAGGACCGTGCCGGTCGGGCAGGTCGCCACGACGGTCTTCGCCGTCTGTCCGACGGAGGGTCCGGCGATCTTGTTCATGACGACCTGGGTGTGCCTGATCCGGTTGCTCGAAAGGCACACCGCGTAGGGGGTGGTGGAGAACTCGGGGCTGGAGTTGCTCCCGCTTCCGCCGAACGCGAGCCAGTGCTTCACGTCGGTGCCCACGACCCCGGTCGAGCCGGTGTATTCGGTGACGCCGTCGGGGCTGGGCGCTATGCCCATCACATGGTTGCCGTTCCCTGCCCTGTCGCTGCCGGTGGCCTGGTCGATCCCGCCGCCGGAAACAAGGCCTCCACCGCAGTCCGCGCGGGACGAGACACCCGTGAAGGGGGTTGCGGGGCCCATGGTGGGTCCGGAGGTCGTCACGGTGACGCTCGCGGTGTCGGCGTACGCGAGCTGCGGCACCGCCACGGCGAGCAGGGCGCCGGGGATCAGCGCCTTCGCCAGGGCTGACTTCCGGGAAGACCTTTTTGTCGTCGGGTTCTTCATCGCATGCCGCCTATCTGATCAGTGGTGCCGGTGCTTCAGATGCCGTCGTTGGCGCACAGCGCCCAGACGTCGGAGTGGTTGGTCGTCGACGCCATCCCGCCGGTGTGGGTGAACGCCGTCCAGGACGCCGTCGTCGTGGTGCCGTCGCCGACGGGGTTGCCGCTGGAGTCGCTGGGGAAGCTGCCGTTGAGGTGGTCGCCGCCCGAGGCCGGTCCGATGAAGTCGGTGGTGGTCACGTTGCCTCCGCTGATGGCGGCGCCCCCGCTCACCAGCTTCCCGTCCCCGACACCGCAGCCGACCGTTGTGTTCTGGCCCGTACTCCCGGTGTTCGGGCCGCTCGCCTCGCTGTAGCGGACCTTCACGGTGACGCCGCTGACGTTGATGCCGCTACCGCTGCAGATCGCGTAGGCGTAGGTCTCGTTGGCGGCGTTGGTGCTGTTGTCCCACCCGACGGCGCTCCAGGAGTCCGGGTTGGTCTCTCCGTCCGCGGCGGCCTTCTTTCCGAAGTCGTGTGCGGAGTTGTTGAAGGTGGGGAAGCCGGCGATCGCCTTGAGGTTGCCGGTGTTGCCCGGTGTGACCAGGGCGCCGCCACCGAGCAGGACCGTGCCTGCCGGGCAGGTCGCCGTTGTCAGACCCACCGTCGTCGCCGTTGTGGGTGCGTTCACTTTATTCATGACAACCTGGGTGTGATTGATCAGGTTGCTGGTGAGGCACACCGCGTAAGGGCTGGTGGAGAAGGCGGAGTTGACCTGTCCTCCACTTCCCCCCTTCGCGACCCAGAAGGCCACATCGGTACCGACGACCCCGGTCGACCCGGTGAATTCGCCGGCGCCGTCCGAGCTGGGCTCGGTGCCCAGCACATGGTTGCCGTTCACCCCGGCGCCGGTGCCGATGGCCTGGTCGATCCCGCCGCCCGATATGAGACCGCTGGTGCAGTGGGCGCTGGTTGAGATCGAAGAGTCGATGGTTGCCGGTCCGAGGGTGGCCCCGGGGGTTCGCACCGTGGCGCTCACGGTGTTGGCGTACGCGGCCCCTGGCGCCACCAGGACCAGCAGGGCGCCTGCAACCAGCGCTTTCCCGGCGGCGAGGCGCCGCAGAGACGTCTTCTTCATCGAGTTCTCCCTCTCGGGGTTTCCCGTGCGGTGCACACGGTCGGGGCGCGTTGTTCGATGCACGGCCCTCGGCCGGGAGGGGGAACGGTGTTCGAGGGTGGCTGAGGGCGGAGCCGATTGAAGCAGCGGCCCGAGGACGCCCACCACTGGTGTCGAACACAGAAAAACGCGACCCACTGGCCGGATTACTGGAGGAGTGACCAGGGTTCGCGGGGTGCTGGGGCGCAGAGTGGCGCGCCGGAAGACCCCCGCCCCGCACCTGGAACATCACGGTGCGGGGCGGGAATGGGTGGAGGACGTTACTGACTGTCCGTCAGCTACCGGTGGACCGGTCGAAGATGCCCCCGGGCTTGCCGAAACCGGATGCATCCGAGCCGAATTCGCCTTTTCCTTGGGAGTGCTTCCCGAAGGCTCCTCCACTGTTGCCCATGACGTTGCCCAAGCTCATGTCGTCGTTGTCGTCGGCGAGGGCCTGGGCCGCGCCGCCCAGCAGAACGGTTCCGGCGAGGGCGATGGTGGCCACCACGGTACGTGCACGCATAACTGTCTCCTTCGGTCGGTGTGTGCTTGCCACAGGTATGCCGCCGGCCCACAGGCCAGAAGCGGTGGCGTGCACACAAGCACCCGAATAGGCGGCACGCGGGGCCCCGCACACGCGGTGGAACCGCGGGAGACATGACCGAGCCCCCCACCTCGGAGTCTCCGTCGGTAGGGGGCCGGACGCGGTGATCAGGGCGATCAGAGGGAGGCGTTGAAGCCGATCTGGTGGGTCTGGCCGAGGGCGCCCATCGCCTCGCCCTGGACGGCGCCGAGCTGGGACAGCAGGCCGGCGGTGCTGAGGGTCGTCGAGTCGAGGGTGAGGCTGGCCTCGGGGCTCAGACCACCGGAGACGGTGTCGAGGTCGGCGTCGGAGAGCGCGAGGGTCTCAACCTGGTGAGCGGAGTTCATGGGGAAACTGCCCTTCGTATGATGGTCCACACGGGGAAGCGGCCCCGCTGGGGACAGACGACGGGCCGCACCGCGGGCATGCGCCATCCCTTTCAGGACACCTTGGCGCGATCCCGGCGGTGCGAGCGATCAAACCACGGAGCGCGCCGGCCATCCAGCCAACCACTGCCCGGTCCAGGTCAGTTGGTACCGCCCGGTGACTCATCCGTGTGGGCGCGGTCACGCTTCGGGGGCAGTTTCTCCACAGCCCGCGCCACACAGGCAGGCCACAGCTCTTGCCACCGCCGCGCGGCTCCGGACAACTCGGCACCAACGGAACCCACCCCCCGTGCAGTTGCGTACGCACTGTGCAGATTCCGTTCCGGGGGCCGCTGCCGGGTCCGGGGCGCCGGTCGCGGTCCGGCTCGCGATCACCCCTTGGGGTGCGATATGCGGAGCAAGCAGGCGTGTCACATCGTCCGCGGCCGTTCCGTCAGTGAGGTGTAAGGACAGCAGCAATCACACGGGAGCACACCATGGACGCTCGTCTGAACATCTTCGCCAACCCGGTCACGGAGAAGTTCTTCAAGTACATCAACTCGGCGGGGAAGGCGGTCTCCGACTCACCCCTGCCGGCCGCGACGCAGGAACTGGTGAAGATCCGGGCCAGCCAGATCAACGGGTGCTCGTTCTGCACCGATATGCACACCAAGGACGCGGCCGCCGCCGGAGAGACCTCGCAGCGGCTGAACATGGTCGCGGCCTGGCGGGAGGCCAAGGTGTTCAGCGAGGCCGAGCGGGCCGCGCTGGAGCTGACGGAGCAGGGCACCCGCATCGCCGATGCGGCCGGCGGCGTCCCGGACGAGGTCTGGGCGAACGCCGCCAAACACTACGACGAGCAGCAGCTCGCCGCGCTCGTCTCGCTGATCGCCCTGATCAACGCGTACAACCGCGTCAACGTCCTGGTCCAGCAGCCCGCCGGCGACTACCAGCCCGGCATGTTCGGCTGACCCGGCCGGCAGCACGCCGGGTCAGTCGGCAGGGCGTTCGATCAGGTGTCTGAACGCGTCCAGGTTGCGCGTGGACTCGCCGCGGGACACCCGCCAGGCGTACTCCTTGCGGATGGAGGAGGCGAAGCCCAGTTCCAGCAGGGTGTTGAAGGCGCCGTCGGCGGCCTCCAGGACCTGGCCGAGGAGGCGGTCGATCTCGTCGGGGGTGACCGAGGCGAGGGGCAGCCGGGCGGTGACATAGATGTCGCCGAGGCGGTCTACGGCGTAACTCACGCCGTACAGCTTGAGGTTGCGCTCCAGGAGCCAGCGGTGGACGCCGGCCTCGTTCTCGTCGGGGTGGCGGATGACGAAGGCGTTCAGGGAAAGGGAGTGGCGGCCCACGAGGAAGGAGACCGTCGTGGAGAGCTTGCGCGCACCGGGGAGCCTGACCACGTAGTTCCCGGGCTCGGGGCTCTCCCACTCCACTTCGGTGTCCTTCAGGACCCCCTCGATGACCTGCGCGGCCTTCTCGACATCACCCATGGTGGGAGCGTACGTGACGGCGGTGCGACTGGGTCGCCGCCGTGTAGACGTCGGCGGTCGCGGCGGCCGCCCGGTCCCAGCCGAAGGACCGCGCGTGCCGGGCGGCGGCCCGGCCCATGGTCGCCACCAGGGCCGGCTCGTCGACGAAACGGCCGAGCACGCGCGCGTAGTCGGCGGGATCGTGGCCGTGGACCAGGAAGCCGGTCTCGCCGTCGCGCACGGCCACCGGCAGCCCGCCGACCGAGGCCGCGAGCACCGGCGTCCCGGCCGCCTGCGCCTCGATGGCGACCAGCCCGAAGGACTCGTTGTACGACGGCATGACCAGCAGCGACGCGGCGCGGAACCAGTCCGCGAGCTGCTCCTGGCCGACCGGCGGCCTAAACCGTACGACGTCCGCGATGCCGAGCCGGGCGGCGAGCTTCTGCAGCCCCTCCGGCTTGGCGAGCCCGCTGCCGCTCGGGCCGCCGACGATCGGGACGTGGATGCGCGAGCGCAGCTCGGGGCGCTCGTCCAGCAGCACCGCCACCGCGCGCAGCAGGATGTCCGGGGCCTTCAGCGGCTGGATCCGGCCCGCGAAGAGCGGGATCAGGGCATCCGGGGGCAGTCCCAGGCGGGCGCGGGCCGCCGCGCGGCCGTCGGCCGGGCGGAAGCGGTCCAGGTTCACGCCCGGGTGGACGACGGCGACCTTCGCCGGATCGGCGGCGTAGTGCCGTACCAGCTCGTCGGCCTCCTCCTCCGTGTTGGCGATGAGCCGGTCGGAGGCGGCGACGATCTGGGTCTCGCCGATGACCCGGGCGGCGGGCTCGGGGGTGTCGCCGTCGGCGAGGTTGGCGTTCTTGACCTTGGCCATGGTGTGCATGGCGTGCACCAGCGGCACGCCCCAGCGCTGGGCGGCGAGCCAGCCGACGTGGCCGGAGAGCCAGTAGTGGGAGTGGACGAGGTCGTAGTGGCCGGGGCGGTGGCCGGCCCAGGCCTGCATCACGCCGTGGGTGAAGGCGCACAGCTGGGCCGGGAGGTCCTCCTTGGCGAGGCCCTCGTACGGGCCCGCGTCGACGTGCCGGACGAGGACACCGGGGGCCAGCTCGACGGAGGGGGGCAGGCCGCCCGCCGTGGCCCGGGTGAAGATCTCGACGTCGATGCCGAGGGCGGCGAGCCGCTGGGCCAGCTCCACGATGTAGACGTTCATCCCGCCGGCGTCGCCGGTGCCGGGCTGGTGGAGCGGGGAGGTGTGCACGGAGAGCATGGCGACCCTGCGGGGTCGGCGGTGGAGCCTCAGTAGGGACGCGGCCGACGGGGAGCGTCGCCCGAGCCTGCTGACGTACTGGCTCACGTGGCGTTCCTCCTTGCTGCGGGCATGCCGGGCGGAGGACCGGCCCGGTCCTCCAAGGAGGTCCAACAGCGGCTGGGGGGCGTGCCATTTCCCGATCAAGCTGCTTTGCCCAATCATTACCTTAGATTCGAGCGGGAGTTCGATCATCGCGCTCCCGCTTACCCTCGTACACATGACAGCCCGCGCAGCGACCCTCCCCCACTCTCGGCTTCGTTCGAGCGGGCGGACCCCCGTCGTGGGAAACGTGACGCGCGGGACCACCAACCCCAACCGGCTGCGCCGCATGGACCGCTGGATCGCGGCGACCCACGGCCCCGAACTGCGGCGCGCCACGGACCCACTGGCGATCGACCTCGGCTACGGCGCCGCGGCCTGGACCGCCGTCGAGCTGCTCGGCCGGCTGCGCACCGTCGCGCCGCACGCGCGCGTGACCGGCGTCGAGATCGAACCGGAGCGGGTCGCGGCCGCGCGGCCGTACGAGCGGGAGGGGCTCACCTTCCGGCACGGCGGCTTCGAGATCGCGGTGCCCGGACGGCCGTTGCTCATCCGGGCCGCCAATGTGCTGCGCCAGTACGACGAGGCCGAGGTCGCCGCCGCCTGGCAGCGGCTGTGCGCACGGCTCGCCCCGGCCGGCGCCGGCTCGCGCGGCGGGCTGCTGGTCGAGGGGACGTGCGACGAGATCGGGCGGCGGCACGTATGGGTGGCGCTCGGTCCGGAGGGGCCGCGGACGGTGACCTTCGCGACGCGGCTCGGCTCCCTGGAGCACCCCTCCGACCTCGCCGAACGGCTGCCGAAGGCGCTGATCCACCGCAACGTCCCCGGCGAGCCGGTGCACGCCTTCCTGCGTGACTTCGACCGCGCCTGGGCCGCCGCCGCGCCCTACGCCTCCTACGGCGCCCGGCAGCGCTGGATACGCGCGGTGCGGGACCTGACGGCCGACTGGCCGGTGACGGACTCCCCGGCCCGCTGGCGGCAGGGCGAAGTGACGGTGGAGTGGGCGGCGTTGGCGCCGCGCGCCTGACCTCTCCCGTCCGGGGGGGGGCGGCGGGGTGGAACGAAACTCGCGGGTCGTTCGTCCCACCGGCGGGGAGACCGTCATATCGGGGTGAGTACGGGGCGAGTACGGGGGGAACGCCTCCCTCTGTCGCTTTGTGCCGCAACGTGACACCATCCCCGGGGCACCGTAAGTTACTGACGGTAAATCAGCTTGGGGGCATCTGTGATGGGCTGGGGCAAGCGCAGTATCCTCTCGGCCGCCGTGACCGTGGTCTGCGCGGTGACCGTGCTCAGCGCACCCGGCACGGCCTTCGCCGCCCCGAAACCGAGCCCGAGCGCATCCCCGACTCCCCCGCCGAGCAAGGATCTTGAGAAGGTCCGCGCGCAGCTCGACAAGCTCTACCACGACGCGGCCGTCGCCACCGACGCCTACAACGCGGCCGAGGAGAAGACCAAGCAGCAGTCCGCCGAGATCGTCGCGCTGGCGCAGAAGATCGATGAGGGGCAGCAGAACCTCGCGAGGCTCAAGGACCAGGCGGGCGCGGCCGCCCGCGAGCAGTACCGCACCGGCGGCGTCCCGCCCACCGCCCAGTTCCTGCTCAGCGACGACCCCGGACAGGTCCTGGACGGCGCCGGACTGGTGCTCCAGGGCCAGCGGGCGACGAAGTCGCTGATGAGCGAACTGACCAGCACCCAGCAGCAGTTGCAGGCATACGCCCACGACGCCACCGAGCAGTGGAAGAAGCTGGACGCCGAGCGCCAGGCCAAGGCCGTCGCCAAGAAGAAGGTCCAGCAGCAGATCGACGCGGCGGAGAAGCTGGAGTCCCAGCTGGAGAAGAAGGAGAAGGAACGGCTCGACCAGCTGGAGCAGCAGGCCGCCCTGAAGGCGCAGACGGACTGGCTGGACACCGGCATCCTCAAGAGGATCCACGGCAAGGCGTCCGCGCAGGGCGAGAAGGCCGTCGCGTTCGCCACCGAGCAGCTCGGCAAGCCGTATGTGTGGGGCGCCGAGGGCCCCAAGTCCTACGACTGCTCCGGCCTGACCTCCCAGGCCTGGGCGGCGGCCGGCCACCCCATCCCGCGCACCTCGCAGGAGCAGTGGCAACAGCTCAAGCACGTCGACGTCCAGGACATGCGCCCCGGCGACCTCATCATCTACTTCGACGACGCCAGCCATGTCGCCATCTACATCGGCGACGGCGCGATCATCCAGGCCCCGCGCCCCGGGCGGACGGTGACGATCGCGGGCGCCGGCTCGATGCAGATCCTGGGCGTCGTACGACCGGACGCGTAAGCCTTTGGCCGGGGCGCGGGGCGGTACAGCGCCGTTGGGGTGCGGCCGTCTTCCGGGTGCGGCTTTCGCCGTGGCTGCCCGCGCAGTTCCCCGCACCCTGGGGAATCCCCGTGACCCACGCCATGTGACCCACTCCACCAACCCGCCGCCCCAAACCCGGCCGGACGTGAGCTTCGTCATCCCCTGGGCGGGGGCACCCTGTCCAACTGTCGCACGGAACGCGGCATATGACAGCGGCCTGCGCGCGAGCGACGCGGCTCACACCATTCCATCGGGGCGGGCAATGCCGCTATGGTCCCCGTCGGTGGCCTCGAGACCCTCGGCGCCACCATGCCCTCGGGGGGAGGGAAGGAAACCAAGAGATGCCCGTACCCGTACCGCGGCAGAGAGCGATCCCGGCCGTGGAGAGTGGTCAGGCGCAGGCCGCCTCCGCAGTCGGCGGCCCCCTCAAGGAAGAGGCCCACCGCGACGCCACGCACACCGGCACCGCCGGCACCACTCTCACCCTGCTGCTGATCGAGGACGATCCGGCCGGTTCGCCGATCGTGCCCGACCTGCTGGACTCGGCCGGCAACCCGATCCGCGTGCGCACCGCCCGCAACCTCACCGAGGCCGAGCGGCTGCTCACCGACGACGTCCACTGCATCCTGCTGGACCTGGCGCTCCCGGCGCCGAGCGGCAGGGACACCGACGACGAGCTGGCCGTGCTCAAGCACGTCCTCCAGCTCGCGCCCCGGCATGCCGTACTCGCGCTGACCGGCTCCGGCGACGCCGAGCGCGGTCCCGAGGCCGTGCGCGTGGGCGCCCAGGACTATCTCTTCCGCGACGAGCTGGACGGCCGGCTGCTCAGCCGCGCCATCCGGTACGCCGTGGAACGGAAACGTTCCGACACGGCCGAGCGGCGGCTGGCCGAGGGCCGGCTGCGCGCGCAGGAGAACCGCCGGCTGGAGCGCGGGCTGCTGCCCACGCCCCTGCTGGACGGCTCCTCGCTGCGCTTCGCCGCCCGCTACCGCCCCGGCCGCTCCCGGGCGCTGCTCGGCGGCGACTTCTACGACGCCGTCCGCACGCCCGACGGCACCGTGCACGCCATGATCGGCGACGTCTGCGGGCACGGCCCGGACGAGGCCGCGCTCGGCGTGGAGCTGCGCATCGCCTGGCGCGCGCTGACGCTCGCCGGGCTGTGCGGGGACGAGCTGCTGGGCACGCTGCAGCAGGTGCTGGAGCATGAGCGGGCCGACGAGGAGATCTTCGCGACGCTGTGCACGGTGGACATCGCGCCGGACGGCCGTAGCGCGGGCCTGTGCCTGGCCGGCCACCCGGCCCCGCTGCTCGCCCGCCCCGGCCGCCCGGCCCGGCTGCTGCCCTACGACAACAACGGCCCCGCCCTCGGCCTGCTGCCCGGCGCCCGCTGGCCGCGGATGCAGGTGGAGCTGGGTGCCGAGTGGAGCCTGATGCTCTACACCGACGGTCTGATCGAGGGCCGGGTCGGGCAGGGCGGTGAGCGCCTCGGCCAGGACGGGATGGTCTCGATGATCCGCCGCCAGCTCTCCGAGGGGCTGCGCGGGGAGCATCTGCTGCGGACCGCGGTGAGCGAGGTGCGGGATCTCAATGGGGGCGAGCTGACGGACGACGTGGCGGTCGTTCTGCTGGACCGTACGCCGTAGCTCCGGGACCCGTCGGCTCCGGGTCGGTCAGCGGCCGCCGTTGTACGGGCCGTAGGGGCCGTCGCTGCTGCTTCCGCGGCCGCGGCGGCGGAAGCCCTTGCCGCCGGAGACCTGCTGGAGCGCGGGCCGTACGTCCACGAAGAAGACGATCGAGGCGACCAGGCCCGCGAGCTGCAGGAACAGCATCGGGACGAAGAGGTTCACGGCGACCGCGACGCCCAGGATGATCAGCCAGAAGCCCTTGTTCTGCTTGTCCGCGGCGCGGTACGCGTCCTCGCGGAAGATCGCGGCCATCACGAACGCCACGATGGCGAGCGCCAGCATGGCGGTGAAGATCAACCACATCACTCCGCCGACCGCCGTCATCAGCACTATGCCCACCACCCGAGTCGAGTCGTCCGTACAGCCACCGTACCCGTACAACGGGCCGGACACCCCGAAGGTGCCCGGCCCTTTGTCACCTCGTCGGTCGGGGTCACTTCGCCGGCGGGGTCGTCTTCTTCGCGGTGGTGGCCTTGCGGGCGGCCGGAGCCTTCTTCGCCACCGGCTTCTTCTCCGCGACGGGCTCGGCCTCGGCCTCGGCCGGCTTCGGCTCGTCCTCGACCTCGGCCGACTCGGGCGTGCCCTGGACGGTGATCGCGAATTCCTCGATCTCGTCGGCGGCCTCGCCGCGCCAGGTCTTCACGGTCTGCTCGCCGTGCTCGGCGACCTTCTCGTAGGTCTCGCGGGCCCTGACGGCGTACTCGGCGGCGACGCCGACGCCGCGCAGCGCGAGGTCCTGGGCCTGCTCGCCGAGCTTCTTCAGGTCGACGTCGAGGGTGCCGAGGAACTCGTTGACCTTGGCCTGGAGGGTCTCCTGCGCCTCCTTGGCGCGGGCGGCGGCCTTCTCCTGCACGGCCTTCGGGTCGGTGTTGCGCACGGCCTCGATACGGGCCGGGGCCTCGGCGCGCAGCTGCTCGACCAGGGCGGGCACCTTCTTGGCCTGCTGGTAGGCGAGGTCGGCGGTACCGGCGGCGAAGTAGAGCGGAGTCGGGTCGCTGAGGGTCTTGCGCAGGTCGTCGGTGATGGCCATCGTGATCAGGTCCTCCCGGATTTCGCGTTCGGCTGAGGTTGGTGTGGTCCGCGGTGGGGCGGCCGGCGCCCTGGTCCGGTTATCCGGCCGTCCGCCGCGGACCGGCATCGGCATCGTGTCCGCCGGCCGTACCGGTGCCGCGTACGGCGGTGCCGTCGGTGTCCGCGTCCCCGTCCTGTGCCGTGTCCTTTGCCGCCTCGTCCGCGGCGGGCTCGCCGACCCCGAATCCGTTCTCCTTGCGGAAGGACTCGTAGATCTGGAGCAGCACCTGCTTCTGCCGCTCGTTCAGCGAGGGATCGGCGAGGATGACGGCGCGCGTCTCCACGTCGTCCCGGTCCCGCTCGGCGTCGAGGATCCCGGCGCGGACGTACAGCGTCTCGGCGGAGATGCGCAGGGCCTTGGCGACCTGCTGGAGCACCTCCGCGCTGGGCTTGCGCAGCCCCCGCTCGATCTGGCTCAGGTAGGGATTGGACACCCCGGCGGCCTCGGCGAGCTGCCGCAGCGAGAGCTGGGCGTTCCGCCGCTGCTCGCGCAAGTACTCACCGAGATTGCCGACGTTCAGCGATGCCATGCCTCCACCATGCCCCACCCTCGCTAACAATTGCAAGCACCCGCTTGCAAAAGTGTCATTGCGGCGGCTCCTGCGGTCTGATCCGCAGGCGGCCCCGGGCCGCTCGGCGTTCGAGCCGGCGTTGTTCCGCCGTCGCCCAGCGGCCGGCGCGGGCCGGGTCGAGGGATGTGCCGTGGCCGACGTGCAGCCGGGTGGGCCTGAGGTCGAGCATCGCGCGGAGGCTGGCGAGGTTGGCGAGCGGGTCGTCGTGGAAGGGCGGGTTGGCGGGGCGGCCCTTGATCAGGCCCATGAAGGAGTTGGCGATGAGGTCGCCGGCCACCAGGTCGCCGTCGTCGGTGAGGACGGCGACGGAGCCGGCGGTGTGGCCGGGGGTGGGGATGATGCGGCCGTCGACGCCGTAGTCCGCGAGGCCCCTCTCGCCGTGGACGAGGATGTCGGGTTCGAAGGGTTCGGCCTGTTCGTGGAGCTTCGGGTTGCGGGCCATGAGCCGTCCCATCGGTCCGGTGGGCAGGTACGGTTCGCGGACCCGGCCGGTGCGGTAGGGGCCGAGGTCGGCGGCGTGCGCGGCGATCGGCGCGCCCGTGAGGCGGCGCAGTTCGGCGGCGGAGCCGAAGTGGTCGATGTGACCGTGGGTGACGACGACGAGGCGGACGTCCTGCGGGTCGACGCCGTGGGCGGCGACCTGTTCGGTGATGCGCCGGCCGCTGCCGGGGGTTCCGGCGTCGACGATGACCGGGTGGCGGCCGAGCAGCAGGTAGGCGTTGACGGCGTGCCGGCCCAGGACGGGGATCGGGACGACCTTGGTGCGGGACAACTGGGTGCTCCTTGGGGGAGGGGTGTGGTTCAGCGGGCGGTGGCGTGGGGGCGGAACCGGCGGCGGTACTCGGCCGGGGTGGCGCCCAGGCGGCGGCGGAAGGCCCGGTGCAGGGTCTCCACCGAGCCGAGTCCGCTGGCGGCCGCGATGTCGGGCAGGCTGCGTGCGGACTCCTCCAGGAGACGGCGGGCCGCCTCCACCCGGACCGCTTCCAGGTAGTCGGCCGGGGTGCGGCCGGTGCAGTCGCGGAAGACCCGGGCGAAGTGGCGCACGCTCAGGTTCAGGCGGGCGGCCATGGCCTCGACCGGGATCCGCTCGGCGAGGTTGTCGTCGATCCAGCGGCGGAGTTCGTCGATGCGGTCGTCGGCGCTCGCCTGGAGGGAGAGCGGCACGCTGAACTGCGTCTGACCACCGGGGCGTTTGACGTACATCACCATGGCGCGGGCGGCGTCGAGGGCGATGGCCGGTCCGTGGTCCTCGGCCACCATCGCGAGGGCGAGGTCCATGGCGGCGGTCACGCCCGCGCAGGTCCAGATCCGCCCGGCACGGATGAAGATCGGCTCCGGGTCGACCGCGATGTCCGGGTGGTGCGCGGCCAGTTGGCCGGCGGTGAGCCAGTGGGTGGTGGCGGGCAGGCCGGTGAGGAGCCCGGCCTCGGCCAGGAGGTGGACGCCGGCGCACACGCCGCCGACCCGCCGTGCGGCCGGAGCCGCCGTGGCCAGCCATGCGACGACGTCCCGGTCGACGACGGCCCGGTAGCGGCCGCCGGCGCTGTCCATGGCGCCGGCCACGAGGAGGGTGTCGATGCCCGGGCCCACCTCGGCCAGCGACCGCGCGGCGACCAGGCTGATCCCGGCGGCGGTGGGCAGCGGGCCGGCCTGCGCGGCGGCGATCTCGACCCGGTAGGCGGGTGCGTCGCCCGCCACCAGGCGGGAGGCGACGGAGAAGACCTCCGCCGGGCCGGTCACCTCCAGCAACTCGACCCCGGGGAAGGCGGCGATGACGACGGTGCGCGGTTCGGGCATACAGCGATCCTTCCGCCGCCCGAGCCGTGTCCGCAATGACCAGGTTCTGTCAGATCCGGCCATCGGTCAGGTCGCACGCCTCGGCGACCAGCGGCGCCACGGCGAGGTCTTCACCTGGTCCGTCCGGGGCCGGCCGCCGTCCAGGTCCAGCGCACCGAGCCGGCGGTGACGTCCGTCAGGATTCGAGAAGCGCCGGGCGGCACGCCCCCGCTAGCGTGGCCGCCATGGACCTCACCGCACCGCACGCAGCCGACAGTCACGACCTGATCCGTGTGCACGGCGCCAGGGAGAACAACCTCAAGGACGTCAGCGTCGAGATCCCCAAGCGCCGGCTGACCGTGTTCACCGGTGTGTCCGGCTCCGGCAAGAGTTCACTGGTGTTCGACACGATCGCCGCGGAGTCGCAGCGGCTGATCAACGAGACGTACAGCGCGTTCGTGCAGGGCTTCATGCCGACTCTGGCGCGGCCCGAGGTCGACGTCCTCGACGGGCTCACCACCGCGATCATCGTGGACCAGCAGCGGATGGGCGCCGACCCCCGCTCCACCGTCGGCACGGCCACCGACGCCAACGCGATGCTGCGGATCCTCTTCAGCCGGCTCGGCGAGCCGCACATCGGCTCGCCCAAGGCGTTCTCCTTCAACGTCGCCTCGATCAGCGGTGCCGGTGCGGTCACCGTCGAGCGCGGCGGGCAGCAGGTGAAGGAGCGGCGCAGCTTCAGCATCACCGGCGGCATGTGCCCGCGCTGCGAGGGCCGGGGCACGGTCACCGACCTCGACCTCACCCAGCTCTTCGACGACTCCCTGTCCCTCAACGAGGGCGCGCTCGACATCCCCGGCTACAAGACGGGCGGCTGGAACTACCGCCTCTACACCGAGTCCGGCCTGTACGACCCGGACAAGCCGATCCGCGCCTTCACCAAGCGGGAACTACAGGACTTCCTGTACCGCGAGCCGACCCGGATGAAGATCGCGGGCATCAACATGACCTACGAGGGTCTGGTCCCGCGGATCCAGAAGTCGATGCTCGCCAAGGACAAGGAGGGCATGCAGCCGCACATCCGGGCGTTCGTGGACCGTGCGGTCACCTTCACCGTCTGCCCCGAGTGCGCGGGCACCCGGCTCACCGAGGCGGCCCGGTCCTCGAAGATCGCGGGGGTCGGCATCGCCGACGCGTGCGCGATGCAGATCAGCGATCTGGCGCAGTGGGTGCGGTCGCTGTCCGAGCCGACGGTGGCACCGCTGCTGGCCTCCCTGCGGCACACCCTCGACTCGTTCGTGGAGATCGGCCTCGGCTATCTCGCGCTGGACCGGCCGGCGGGCACCCTGTCGGGCGGCGAGGCGCAGCGGGTGAAGATGATCCGTCACCTCGGCTCCTCGCTGACCGATGTGACGTACGTCTTCGACGAGCCCACCATCGGGCTGCACCCGCATGACATCCGGCGGATGAACGAGCTGCTGCTGCGGCTGCGCGACAAGGGAAACACCGTGCTGGTCGTGGAGCACAAGCCGGAGGCGATCGCGATCGCCGACCATGTCGTCGACCTCGGCCCGGGCGCCGGCACGGAGGGCGGCACGGTCTGCTTCGAGGGCACCGTGGACGGCCTGCGGGCCAGCGGCACCCTCACCGGCCGCCATCTGGACGACCGGGCCACCGTGAAGGACAAGGACGCGGTGCGCAAGCCGACGGGGGCGCTGGAGATCCGCGGCGCGAGCACGCACAACCTGCGGAACGTCGACGTCGACATCCCGCTCGGCGTGCTGACCGTCGTCACCGGTGTCGCCGGCTCCGGCAAGAGTTCGCTGGTGCACGGGTCGATCCCGGCCGGCGCGGACGTCGTGTCCATCGACCAGACCCCGATCCGTGGCTCGCGGCGCAGCAACCCGGCGACGTACACCGGGCTGCTGGAGCCGATCCGCAAGGCCTTCGCCAAGGCCAA
The DNA here is from genome assembly GCF_040680235.1 of Streptomyces sp. NPDC052101. Taxonomy (NCBI): domain Bacteria; kingdom Bacillati; phylum Actinomycetota; class Actinomycetes; order Kitasatosporales; family Streptomycetaceae; genus Streptomyces; species Streptomyces sp. NPDC052101. The sequence continues at coordinate 82,877 of NZ_JBFAWH010000003.1, read as the reverse complement.
CGGCGTGAAGCCGGCGCTGTTCAGCGCCAACTCCGAGGGCGCCTGCCCCACCTGCAACGGCGCCGGTGTCGTCTACACCGACCTGGCGATGATGGCCGGTGTCGCCACGACCTGCGAGGAGTGCGAGGGCAAGCGGTTCGAGGCGTCGGTGCTGGAGTACACCCTCGGCGGGCGGGACATCGCGGAGGTGCTGGAGATGCCGGTGGCCGAGGCGGAGGAGTTCTTCGCCGCCGGTGAGGCCCACATCCCGGCCGCCCACAGGATCCTGCGGCGGATGGCCGACGTGGGCCTCGGCTACCTCACCCTCGGCCAGCCGCTGACGACCCTGTCGGGCGGTGAGCGCCAGCGGCTGAAGCTGGCCACGCACATGGCCGACAAGGGCGGCGTCTACGTCCTGGACGAGCCGACGACCGGCCTGCACCTGGCCGACGTGGAACACCTCCTCGCCCTCCTGGACCGCCTGGTCGACTCCGGGAAGTCGGTCATCGTGGTCGAGCACCATCAGGCGGTCATGGCCCACGCGGACTGGATCATCGACCTCGGTCCGGGGGCCGGCCACGACGGCGGCCGCATCGTCTTCGAGGGCACCCCGGCCGAGCTGATCGCCGCCCGTGCCACCCTCACGGGCGAGCATCTGGCGGGGTATGTCGGCGCCTGAGGCGCATCGGGCGGCTTCGGAGCGCGCGTCGGTCAGTCCTCGAAGCCGCCCGTCGCCAGGATCTCGTCGATCCGCGCCCGGTGGGCCCTCTCCCAGTCGTCCAGGGTTTCCTCGGCCTCCTTGGCCAGCTTGGCCAGGGCCTTTCGCAGAACCTCCGCCGCCCGCGCCGCCGGTACGGCGACCACGCCCTCCTCGTCCGCCACGATCAGGTCCCCGGACTCCACCCGGACGCCCCCGCAGCGCACGGGCTCGTTCAGGGGGCGTACGGCCTTCTTGGTGCCGGGGATCGGGATGATGCCGCGGGCGAAGACGGGGAAGCCCAGCTCCCGGACCTCGCCCAGGTCGCGGATCAGGCCGTCGGCGACGAAGGCCGCGATGCCCCGGCGCCGGGCGACCGCGCAGACGTTGCCCCCGGCCAGCGCGTAGTCGAGGTCGCCGGACTCCACGACGACGACCGAGCCGGGCGCGGCGCGGTGGACGGCCGCGTGCAGCATGAGGTTGTCGCCGGGCGGGCAGCTGACGGTGAACGCCTCTCCGGCGACGCGCGGTACGGGCTCCCACAGGGGCCGTATCCCGATGTCCATGACCTGCTCGCGGCCGAGCAGGTCGGCGAGGGTGGTGGTGGGGACACCCTGGAGGGCGGCGGAGATCGCGGTGTCGGTCATGTGCCGCACGCTACCGCCGTCAGAACGGCAGCGGGCGGGCATGGACGACGTCCAGCCGGGACACCGCCCGGGTCAGGACCACGTACAGCCGGTGCGCTCCCCGTTCCTCCGCCTCCGCGACGGCGGCCGGTTCCACGGCGACGACATGGTCGTACTCCAGGCCCTTGGCCAGCGTCGCGGGGACGAGGGTCACGCGGGCGCCCAGTTCGTCGGGGCCGGCCGGGTCGAGGCCGGCCGCCGTCAGCGCCTGGCGTACGCCGTCCACCTCCGCGTCGGCCGCCACGACGCCCACAGAGCCCTCGTGGGCGAGCGCCTCGCGTACGGCGGTCACCGTCGTGCCGGGCACGTCGTCGGTGGGGCGCATCCGCAACGCGCCGTCCGTGCGCAGGGAGGTGGCCGGGGGCACGGACACGTCCAGGCGGGGCAGCAGGCGGTTGGACAACTCCATGACGGCCGCGGGTACCCGGAAACCGGTGGTCAGCGGGATCACCGCCGCGTCCGGCCGGCCGAGGTGGCGCAGCTGGGCCGGCCAGTCGCGGGCGGCCCACGGGGTCGTGCCCTGGGCGAGGTCGCCGAGCACGGTCAGCGAGCCGAAGGCGGCCCGGCGGGCGATCGCCCGGCACTCCATGGGGGAGAGATCCTGTGCCTCGTCGACGACGATGTGGCCGTGGCCCTGCGGGTGCTCGACCAGGCCGGAGAGTTCGTCCAGCAGGACCAGGTCGGCGGCCGACCAGCGGGCCGACTTGTACGAGCGCGGCGGGCGGGGCCACAGCAGCGCGGCCTGCTCGTCCGGCTCCAGCAGACCGTCCGCCGCACGGGCCAACACCTCGGCGTCGGTGAGGAGTTGGGCCAGTACCTCCTGCGGGCGGACCTTGGGCCAGACCGTGTCGAGGTGTGCGGTGAGCGGCCGGGCCCGTTCGATGCGGCGCACCCAGGCGGCCGGCAGGACGCCTGAGCGCCGTTCGGCCTTCTCGCGCAGCCGCCGTACCACCCGGGTGCGCACCCGCTCGCGGCCGATGGCGTACGGCGGCTCCTCGGTGCGCACCGCCTCGACGACGGCGGCCAGTTCACCGGCCGGCACCCGCCACCAGTGGGAGCCGTCCCGCACGGCGAGGTCGGTCACGCCGTCGGTGCTGACCCTGCCGTACAGCGCCCGGCGCAGCACCTCGGCCATCCGGGCGTCGTGCTTGAGCGCCGCCGTGTACGCCGGGTCGGTGCCGGTGACCGGGTGCCGGGCGATCTCCTCCAGCAGGGTGGACTGGCGTACGCCAGTTTCGCCGAGCGAGGGCAGCACCTCGGCGATGTAGCGCAGGAACGTGCGGTTGGGGCCGAGGATCAGCAGTCCGGCGCGCTGGAACCGCTTGGGATGGGTGTACAGCAGATACGCGGCGCGATGCAGCCCCACCGCCGTCTTGCCGGTGCCGGGGGCGCCCTGGACGCACACCGACTCGGTGAGGGCGGCGCGGACCAGGTCGTCCTGTTCGGGCTGGATGGTGGCGGCGATGTCCCGCATGGGTCCGACGCGGGGCCGTTCGATCTCGCGGGCCACGATGTCGCTGGTCCGGGACTCGCCCCGGCCCAGGTGCTCGTCCTCCAGGCCGGTGAGGTCGGCGGAGGCTCCGCTGCCGCCGGGCGCCCAGCCGAACCGGCGCCGTGTCCGCACACCCTGTGGATCGCGGGCGCTCGCCTGGTAGAAGGCGCGGGAGACGGGGGCCCGCCAGTCGACCACCAGGGGCGGGGCGGCCGGGTCCTCGGTGATCCGGAGCCGGCCGACGTGGTAGTTCTGCCCGCCGTGCCCGGGGTCGCCGTCGGCGAAGTCCAGGCGGCCGAAGAACAGCGGGCCGGGCGGGAGTTCGCGCATCGTCTTGGCCTGGCTGCGGAGCCGGTAACCGAGGACCTCGGCGTCGGCTCCGGAGGCGGAGACGTCCTCGCCGATGACGACCTGTTCGGCGGCGCCCTCGATCATCGCGGCGAGGGCGGCACGGCAGGTGTCGTGGTAGCCGCGCTCGGCGTGCAGGGTGGCGGTGAGGGCGGGGTCGAGTGACGTCATGGCACCAGCCTAACGCCATAACGTTACCGAGTTACATTTTTAACCAGGTCTCAGACGCCGCGCTTCCGGCGCTTCAGCTCCGGCAGCCCCTCCGCCAGCCGCCTGAAGGCCCGCTCGGCCGCCCGTACGGCATCCGGCGCCACCTCGGCGACCGGCTCCCCCGCCGCGATCCGCCGCCAGTTCTCCTGGGCGAGGATGCGCTGCACGGCGATGATCTGCCCGGCGGCCAGCCGCGCGTCCAGCCCGCCCCCGAGCGCCTCGGCGAGCGCCGCCTCCGACCGCTCCAGATGGCCGTACGCCCGCGCCACCAGGGAGGGGGTGCCGTAGAGCAGGGTGTGGAAGGCGAGCACCTGGGGATGGTCGTTCAGGCCGGTGACCGGGTCGCGCCGGTCCAGCCCGGCGAGGAAGTGCCGGCGCAGCGCGTCCACCGGGTCGGCCGCGCCCTCGACGACCCGCGCGGCCTCCGCCTCGTGGTCCGCGATCCGGTGCAGGACCAGGTCCTCCTTGGCCGGGAAGTATCGGAAGAGGGTCGGCTTGGAGATCCCGGCGGCGGCGGCCACCTCGGCGACGGACACGGCATCGAAGCCGCGCTCCAGGAACAGCCGCACGGCGATGTCCGACACGTCCTGGTACATCCGCTGCTTCTTGCGCTCACGCAGGCCCATCTCACCCATGGGGCGAGCCTACGCAGCGCCGCCCGGACGGGTGGGCCAGGCCAGGACACCGGCTCTGAGGTACGGGTCGGTACGGTGCCGGGACGACAGGCCCAGGGAGGCGGTGGCCGCCGCCAGGGTCATCGCGTACGACTCCACCGCGCGGCGGACGTTGGGGGCGTCCAGGCTCGCGCCGGTGACCAGGCGGTCGAGGTCGACGTAGGCGGAGCGGACGATCTCGATCCACCGGTACACCCGCCAGTCCCGCTGCCAGTCCTCGGTGAACCGGGCCGGCAGCCGGCTCGCCCAGCGGCGGAACATACGGTCGCGGATCTCCGGCCGGGTCGGGGTCAGATGCATGTGCCGGACCAGCTCGTACAGCGGGTCGCCGACCACGGCCAGCTCCCAGTCGATGAGGGTCAGCGCGAGCCGGTCCTCGCGGCGCACCAGGTTCCAGGGGTTGAGGTCGCCGTGCAGCAGGGCCGCGGCGCGGTCGGTGACCTGGTGCCGGGCGAGGATCTCACGCAGCCGGGGCGCGTCGGGCAGGCCGAGGAAGCGGGCCACCTGCTGGGACTCCCTGGGCAGTCCGGCCACCAGGGCCACCAGCTGGTCGCAGAGCCAGGCGTGGAAGCCGGGCCGGCCGGCCAGCGGGTCGACCAGGGTGTAGTCGACCGCCGTCAGCGCGGCCAGCTGGTCGACCAGTCCGTCCGCCTCGTGCGGGAGCAGCCCGTTCACCGGGTGCTCGGGCCGCCTGCGGACATCGGGCGGGCCCTCGTAGGTGTGGACGGCGAAGAGGTCCCCGGAGTAGGTACGGATGCCGGAGAGGTCCGTGGAATGGCTCTCCCCCAGCGCCAGCACGCGCGGCGCGGCCACCGCCGCCCCGGACCGCTCGATGGCCCGGAGCACGCCGTGCTCGCTGAGGAAGCTGCGTTCGCGCCGGGTGACGTGCGTGACCCTGCGGCGGACGACGACCGGGAACGGGGTGCCGGGCACCCGCAGCACCGAGTTGAGGTGCGCGGTGCCCTTGAACACCCGGTGGGCCGGGGCCGCACCCTCCAGAAGCAGCGCGTCGGCCACCGCGGAATGGGGGAAGTCCGGGTGTTCGGGCACCCGCCGGTCCGGCTTCCAGCCGATCGCCCGGGCCGCCCGTCCCCGCCGCGGCCCGCCGCCCGTCCCGGCACCGGGCCCCACCGACGCCCGCCAGCGGAACAGGATCCGCTCGATCTCCTCCCGGCCCGGCACCAGGCCGAGCCGCAGCGGCTCCGCCGCCGCCAGCACGGCCCGGTGCACCCGTGCCGTCGCCTCCTCCAGGCTCTTCTGGTCGAAGGCCTCCTGGAGCGACTCCGCGGCGCGCATCACGTCGGGAAACACCGACTGCGCCCGTTCGAAGGCGACATAGTGGCGCAGATCCCGGCCCACGCCGTTCACGGCGGCGGGCCGCACCTCGCCCATGGCGCGCGCCCACGCCGCGACCACCTCGTCCCACTGGTGGTCCGGATAGCCCATCCGGACCAGGTGGACGGCGAGGTCGTGCAGCGGATCGCCGTAGGTGGCCAGCTCCCAGTCGACCCGGACCAGGGGCGCGGCACCGCCGCACGACATGATCACGTTGTCGCGGTGCAGGTCGGCGTGGAGCAGGCCGTAGGGGCGGCGCGACATGGCGGGGACCCGCTCGGCCAGCCGGGTCAGGGCGTCCTCGGGAATGCCCAGAGCGGCGAACAGGCCTCCGAAGCGGGGCCAGTTGGGCGTGCGGATCTGCAGGTCGGCCAGGTGGGCGAGGGTCCGCAGGAAACCCTGGCTGTCGGTGTGGTTGCGGGGCCACAGGGACGGCAGGGGCGGCAGCGCGGAGCCACGCACCTGGGCCGTCTGGGCGAGCAGGTCCGCCAGCGCCCCGATCAGCACGCCGTCGACCGGTCGGCCGGCCCGGCAGGCGCTGGAGAGCGGTACGCCGTCCACATGGCTGTGGACGGCGAAGCCGGCTCCCTCGGCCAGGCACTCGGGCACATCGGGCAGCACGCCCCCGACGGCCCTCAGGATCTCCGGCTCGCTCGGCCAGGTCCGGATCACCACCGGCAGGACGTCCGCGCGCGCCACCCGTACGGTCACGAGGGTGCCCGGCGCCCGGCCGAGCAGGCCGGCCAGGGGCTCGGTGAGCGGCAGCACATGGTTCAGGTGGTGGAAACCGCCACTGGTGCGTCCCCGCGCCGCGGCCTGTGCCAGGAACGCCCGGCAGACGGGGTCGGGCAGCGCCCGACCGGCACGCGACCCGGCCGGGTCGCGGGGGACGGGTGGTGCGCCCACGGGCCGCTCCGGGGTTCGATCGCGCTGCGCTGGAGGGGGACGAGACGGGTCGGGTCAGGACGGGTCAGGTCGGGGAAACGCTATCTCCCCGCATGCCGGACGACACGACGTTCGGGCTGGACGAGCAGCCGGGCAGGTGGTCTGCCACTCGTCCACGCCAAGGCCGGCAGAGGCTGACGCGTTCGCCATCCCTTACGCGGAGAACCCGAGCGGTCGCTCAGACGGTTGGGCCGGATGCTATCCCATGCCGGCGCCGCCCGGGCTCGGATCCCGAGTCAGCCGCGCAGCGTCCGCAGCAGCGGCTCCAGCGACGCGATGACGTGACCCGCTCCGGCGTCCCGCAGGAGCTTGCCCTTCTGCTCGTTACGCGCGTAGCCGAGGAACGGGACGCCGGCGTTCTTCGCGGCGGCGAGGTCGGAGCGGGAGTCGCCGATCATCAGGGCCGCCGAGGGGGCGCAGCCCATCGCGGTGAGGGCCCGGTTGAGGCAGTGCGGGTTGGGCTTGAGGAGGTGCAGGTCGGCCGTGCGGCCGTAGATGTGGGAGGCGAAGCAGGAGGTGAGGCCGCGGCCGTCCAGATAGGCGCGGACCACCTTTGGGGAGTTGTTGGTGGTGATGGCCAGCCGGGCGCCGACCGCGGTCCAGGTGTGTATCAGGGGGTCGGCGTAGGGGGTGGGCAACGCGGAGCCGGCGGCGCGCAGTTCCTCCTGGGTGAGACGTTCCTCCAGCTCGGTGACGAGGTCGCTGCCGGGGTGCCGGAGGTCCACGGCACGCAGCACCACATGCGGGTCCAGCAGATCATGCTCGGAGCCGCTGAGCAGGTTGTGCAGTCCGTGCCCGGCCAGCCAGTCCACCAGCCCGGCGGCGACCCGTTCCGCCTTGTGCCGCGCGAACAGACGGCAGATCGGTCCGTCGAAGTCCCACAGCACCACCCGGGCACGTCCGATCAGATCCCGTAGCTTCTCGATCTCGTTCGCGTTCTGTTCGGTCTGCGTCGTCGCATCAGAAGTCACTAGGAGAGTGTCAGGTCCGTCGTAATGGTTTCCCAGAGGGCGTCGAACCACTTCTGCGATTGCTCCACGAACGCCGCGTCACGCTGCCCGGCCCGCTGCTCGAAGGAGAAGAGCAGCGACTCGGAGCCGAGGGTGTCGTACATCTCCAGCGTCCCGCGGTCGGTGGGCTCCGCGCGGCGCGTGACCATGTAGTGCGCGAACAGCGCCTCGACCCCGTTGAGCAGGTACAGCTTCACCGGCGGGGTGAACGGCAGCGCCCGGAAGGTGACATGGACGTCGATGTCATGGGTGCCGCGCAGTGCCTGCAGGTTGTACTGGAGCACCTGGCCCTGGGCGTTGCGCATGGCCAGCCAGCGCTGGTGGACCGCGTCGTCCTCCGCGCTCCCGGCGTCGACCGAGACCGGGAAGGCGAGGTTGATGTCGCGGGACGGCAGCAGGACACGGGCATCGATCCGCTCGGGGCGCACCCGGCCCTCGTGCACCAGGCGCAGCGGTTCGCCGAGCGCGGGGATCAGGCTCTGCGCGGTCAGGCAGACGGCGTCGATCCGCACATGCCGGGCGGAGAAGGCCTCGGTCAGCCGGGGGGCGAGGGCCACCATGGTCGGCTGCGGTTCGTCCCGGGCGGGCCGCGGCTCGGCGACCCTGGGCGGACTGCCCTTGCTGACATCGCTGAGCAGCCCGTCCTCCTGGAGCGCGCGCAGCGCCTGGCGTACGGCGCCCCGCTCGACCCCGAACTCCTCGGCCAGCTCGGCCTGGGTGGGCAGCCGCTCGCCGGGCCGCAGCACGCCGCTGCGGATGCGTCCGCGCAGGGTCTCGGCGATCTCCTGGGGCGCGCGCCGTCCGCTGCCGTTCACTGCCACACGGTCCTGGGTCACGACCAAACGCTACAACTCTGATCCATCTATGGGGAGTTGGTTGCCAACTTTTACAAGTCGGCCGACAGCGGCTCTAGGAACTGAGCAGCAGCTCCGAGCTGATCGTCGCCCACAGCGCGTCGAACCACAGCCGCGACTGCTCCACGAACGCGGCGTCCCGCTGCCCGGCCCGCCGCTCGAAGGCGAACAGCATCGAGCGCGTGCCGTCGGCGTCGTACAGCTCCAGATGCTCGTGCTCGATCTCCCGCTCACGGCGCAGCAGGGTGTAGTACGCGAACAGCGCCTCCGCACCGTTGACCAGATACAGCTTGACCGGCGGGGTGAACGGCAGGGCGCGGAAGGTGACCTGGACGTCGATGCCGTGGGTGGTGCACAGGGCGAGCAGGTTCTGCCGCAGCACCATGCCCTGGGCGTTGCGCTGGGCCAGCCAGCGGCGGTGCAGCAGACCGCCGTCGTCGGCGGCCACCGGGGCCGGGAAGGCGAGGTCGATGTCACGGCTGGGCAGCAGCACCCGGACGTCGATCTTGGCCGGTTTCAGCCGTCCCGCATGGATCTGCCGGAGCGGTTCGCCGATCGCCAGCGTGAGCGAGACCGCGGTCAGGCAGAGCGCGTCGATCCGCACGTGGGGGGCGGCGAAGGCCTGCGCGATACGGGGCGCCAGGCCGGCCATCGTGGGCTGCGGCGGCGCCCCCGGCCCGGCCGGCAGCCGCACCGGTCCGGCCACCGGCGCCACGGTGGCCGGGCTGCCCTTGGAAACGTTGGTGAGCAGGTGCTCCGACTGAAGGATGCGCAAGGCCTGCCGTACGACCCCGCGTTCCACGCCGAACTCGCCGGCCAGCTCGGCCTGTGTGGGCATGCGCTGGCCCGGCCGCAGCACACCGGACCTGATCCGGCCGCGCAGTTCGTCGGCGATGTCGCGATGGGACGCGTGAGGCCGCTGTGGCCTCGTCCGCCCATTGACGGAGGCGTGCTCCGGGTCCACGGAAAAACACTACAACTTCCCGCCAAGTTGCGGCAGTTCATCGGCAGCTGGTTATGAGCCGCTTCCCAACGGAGATAAGTACAGTGAAGTTGGCTGCCAACTCGTATGACATGGTCAAGCTTCCCAGTGGTTGGTCGGCCGGGCTCCCTTCCGGAGGGGAGCCGGGAGTCCGGGCAGGGGACGACCACCGAAGCGCACAGTCACAACTGAACACGACATCGCACAGCCACAACTGAACACCGCACGGCACAGCACAGCCACAACTGAACAGCTCGCTACGGATGAACAGTCAGCGCGACGTCGGCGGAAGGGGACTCAGAAGACGTCCGGGCACCACGGCCGCCCGGGCGAGCGGAACAGGGCGTCGGCCTGCCGGGCGGCGCCCTCTCGTTCTTCCCGGATCCGGCCCAGCGCCGCGAGCCGCACCGGCGACTCCCCGCCGAGCCAGATCGAGGCCAACTCCCCCACACCCAGCGTGAGCCGGAACCGCCCCCCGGCCAGACCCCCCTCGTCCACGACATCCAGGACCAGCGTCCCCGTCCCGTCGTACGTCCGCGCCTCCAGAGCCCGTACGACATCCAGGATCCGCACCCACAGCCAGTCCCCGTGCTCGGTGATCCGGGCCGCGCGCGGGTCGGGCAGACAGTACGGAAGCAGGTCATCGGGGCCGCGGAAGCCGCTGTCGACCTTCGTGATCCAGTCGATCGAGCACAGGTAGTGCCACAGGGCGCGCTCGGCCGCGGGGGTGGTGGCGATCAGCTTGCGCACGGTGGCCTTCTGGTCCGGCTGCTTGCCGTTCCAGGTCTCGTCGGACGTGTACACCACCAGGCCCTGGACCTCGCCGTCGGCCGCGCGGTGGACGGCGTAGAACGGCTCGGTCCAGTCGGTGCGGAAACGGACGAGCCCGGTGCTCATCTGCCACCACAGGTCGCTCCGGCTGACCGCGCCGGGCTGGGCGCGGCGGAACCGCTCGAACAGCTCCGGGCCGAGCTTGCGGACGTCCTCGCCGTCCACCAGATCGATCCGGCCGCCGTCCTCGGGGCCGGACCAGCGCGGATCGAGGCCCGCCCGGGGCACCTCGACGGTCCACTGTGTCGTCCAGGTGGCCGGGCCGAAGCCATAGCGGCCGTAGATCGGGTACTCGGCGGCGATCAGCGTGGCGACGACGTCACCGCGCTCCTTCGCCGCCGCGAGGTCCTGGTTCATCATGCGGGTGAGCAGGCCGCGACGGCGGTGAGTCGGGCTGACCGTGACGTTCGAGATCGCGTCCGCGGGGACCAGGCCGCCGCCGACCGCGGTCAGCTCCTGGGCGAAGGAGCGGAACGTGGCCACGCACCGGCCGCCGTCGAACGCGCCGAGCAGCCGCCCCGGCACGAACTGCCTGCGCCGGGCTTCGAGTTCCTCCGGTGTGCACACCGGAGGATTCAGAAACCCCGTATCCAGCGCGCGCTGCCAGTCCTCGAATTCGGCCTCGGTGACGATCCGGACGTCGCTCATCCCCCCACGCTAGGCGGACGGCCGACCGCCTGTCCCCTGGATTTCCGCGGCTCAGATCAGCAGGTCGTCCACCTGCGCCTCGCCCACCCGGTAGCGGCGGGCGATCTCCGCGCTGGAGTCGTCGGCGGTGCGCTGCAGATGCTGGCGGCGCCGGGAGACCTCCTGCTCGTACCCGACCAGTCGCCCCATCGCGCTGGTCAGTTCGAGATCCGTGCGCGCCTGGAGGTCGGACAGCTCGACCTCGGCGAGCATCTCCGCGGCCAGCTGCCGGTACTCCTCGTTGTGCGGGGTGCCGAGCGTGACATGGCGGGCCGAGGAGCGGTACCGGGCCGGGGCGTCCTTGAGGATCTCCGGGAGCCGGTCGACCACGGAGCCGTCCGCGGGCGCCGGCACCGAGGCCCGGCCGCGCCGGCACAGCTCCGCCCGCAGAATGTCGATCCGGCCCTGCAGCAACCGCCGCACATAGCTGAGGTCCGCCTCGTCGCGCTGGGCGTCACGGCGCAGGGTGCGCAGCTCGGGCAGGCTCAGCAGGGCGAGATCGGGCTCGGGCGGCGGCGCGGACAGGCTCAGCAGGACCGGGTCCGGCCCGGGCGGCGGCGCCGGCAGGCTCAGCAGGACCGGATCCGGCTCGGGCAGCGTCGCGCCCGCCGGAGTGTCGGCGCGCTGGACCGGCGCCCGGTACGTCCCCTGCGCCCCCAGCCACCCACTGGTGCTCGGTGTGCTCATGTGCTTCTGACCGTCCCCTCGACCGGCGTGTGGAAGCATCGTGCCACCCCAACTGGCCGCTATGTGACCGAGTGTCCCCGAAGGACCCCAGATGGGGGGTAAGGGATCTATATTGGACCCCCTGTGACCGCGCACCGGGGACCCGGCATGATGGTCCGCATGCGTGCGGTGGTGCAGAGAGTGGACGGCGCGAGCGTCGTCGTGGACGGCGAGACGGTCGGCGCGATCGAGGGCGAGGGGCTGTGCGTCCTCGTCGGGGTGACCCACGAGGACACCAAGGAGAAGGCGGCGCAGCTGGCCCGCAAGCTCTGGTCGATCCGCATGCTGCAGGACGAGAGGTCGTGCAGCGACATCGACGCCCCCCTGCTGGTCATCAGCCAGTTCACCCTGTACGGCGACGCCCGCAAGGGCCGCCGGCCGACGTGGAACGCGGCGGCTCCGGGTGACGTCGCCGAGCCCCTGGTCGACGAGGTGGTGGCCCAGCTGCGGGGACTGGGCGCGACGGTCGCCACGGGCCGCTTCGGCGCGCAGATGCGGGTGTCCTTGACGAACGACGGCCCGTTCACGGTGTTGCTGGAGATCTAGTGCCGGGGCACTGGGCGTACGTCCGCTGCGGCTCGCCCAGGGGCGCGACCACGGTTCGCGCGACTACGGTTCCACGACCACTTCCTGCGCCGCCGCCGTCTCTCCGGCCAGGAGCCGCGCGTCCACCGGCACATTCCGCTTGACCAGCGCCAGCGCCACCGGCCCCAGCTCGTGGTGGCGTACCGACGTCGTCACGAAGCCGATCTTGCGGCCCTCGGGGCCCTCGTCCGCGACGCGGATCTCCGTGCCCGGCACCGGCAGATGGACGTCGCTGCCGTCCAGGTGCAGGAAGACCAGCCGACGCGGCGGCTTGCCCAGGTTCTGGACGCGGGCGACCGTCTCCTGGCCCCGGTAGCAGCCCTTCTGCAGATGCACCGCCGTACCGATCCAGCCCAGCTCGTGCGGAATCGTACGGTGGTCGGTCTCGAAGCCCAGGCGGGGACGGTGGTGCTCGACGCGGAACGCCTCGTAGGCGAGCAGGCCCGCGGCGGGCCCGTGCGCGGCCGCGAAGGACTCCAGGTCCTCGCGCGGCAGGAACAGGTCACGGCCGTACGCCGTCTCGCGTACGACGACGCCCTCCGGGACCTCGCCGATGGACCCGGCGGGCAGATGGACCACCGCGAAGTCGGCCGTCCGGTCGGCGACCTCCACCCGGTAGAAGAACTTCATCGACTCCAGGTACGCGATCAGCGCGTCCTGCGTACCGGGCTCCACGTGCGCCCAGACGGTCATGCCGTCGTCCACCAGGTACAGCGCGTGCTCGATGTGCCCGTGCGCGGACAGGATCAGCGCCTCGGTCGCCTCGCCCGCGGGCAGGTCGCTGACGTGCTGGGTGAGCAGCAGATGCAGCCAGCTCAGCCGGTCGTCCCCGGAGACGGTGATGACACCGCGATGGGACAGGTCGACGAAACCGGTCCCGTCCGCGAGGGCGCGCTGCTCGCGGAACAGGTCGCCGTAGTGGGCGGCGACACCTTCGTCCACACCCTCGGCGGGGACGGCGCCGGGCAGGGACAGCAGGGGGCTCTTCATACGGCCAGCCTACGACGTGGTAGTTGAACTCTTCAGCGAGCAGTCCTTGCACCGGCCGAAGATCGCGAAGTGCTTCATGTCCGTGTCGAAGCCGAACTGCTGCCGCAGCTTGGCGGTGAACTCGGCGGCGACGTCCACGTCCGCCTCGATCACGTTCTCGCAGTCACGGCACACCAGGTGCAGATGGTGGTGGCGGTCGGCGAGGTGGTAGGTCGGCGCGCCGTGCCCGAGGTGGGCGTGGCTGACCAGGCCCAGCTCCTCCAGCAGCTCCAGCGTGCGGTAGACCGTGGAAATGTTGACCCCCGACGCCGTCTTCCTCACTTCCACGAGGATGTCGTCGGGGGTCGCGTGCTCAAGGGTGTCCACGGCTTCGAGGACAAGCTGCCGCTGCGGCGTCAGCCGGTAGCCGCGCTGCCTGAGGTCACTCTTCCAGTCGGTGCTCACCACACCAAAGAGTCTAGGACCACTTGGGTGGGCCTACTTGAAGAAGAGGGGCCTACTTGAAGGGGGCTACTCGAAGAGGGGCCTACTTGAAGAAGGCGATGCCGTCGTCCGGCATGTCGTCGGGCAGGGCCTTGGCCCAGCGCTCGACGTCCTCCGGGGTGACGACCTTCTTCAGGTGGGCCGACATGTAGGGGCGCAGCTCGACCTCGGGGGTCTGCTTCTCGCCGACCCACATGAGGTCGCTCTTGACGTAGCCGTAGAGCCGCTTGCCGCCGCTGTACGGCTGCGAGTCGGCGGTCCGGGCGACGGCGTCCGTGACCAGGTCGATCTGCGGCTTCTTGTCGGCCATCTCGCCGTACCAGATCTCGATGACCCCGTCGTCGCGGGTCATCGTCACCTCGACCTTGCGGTCGGCGTGGATCCGCCAGAAGCCGGACTCCGACTCCAGCGGGCGGACCTTGTTGCCGTCGTTGTCCAGCACCCAGGTGTGCGAGTGGTACTCCAGGAAGTCCCGGCCGTCGTGGGTGAAGCTGACCTCCTGGCCGAAGTTGCACTTCTGCGAGCCGGGGAAGTCATGCACGCCCGCACCGGCCCAATTGCCGAGCAGGAAGGCGAGCGGAACCAGGTCCTTGTGCAGGTCGGACGGGATCTCGATCATGAGGGGAAGCTTTCCTAGATATGCGTCAGCGCTGGCCCTGGTACAGCTTCTTCACGGTCAGACCGGCGAAGGCGAGCACGCCGACGCAGACCAGGACCAGCAGGGTTTCGAAGAAGATCTCCACGGGTGCTCCTTGAGCGAGGGTGGGCATACGACAGAGCCGGGGCCCAGCTTACGCGTCCGGATACGGGCCCTCCTGGCGAGGTGGGCCCTACGGGGGGCTCACGGAACCAGGCGCCGTCCGGCCAACAGGCTCCCCAGGGCGGTACGCCGGTGCAGCACCGCCCGGCCCGCGCGGACCGTGGTGATCCAGCCCGCGCCGCGCAGCGCGGCGGTGTGGGCGGAGACGGTGGCATTGCTGACGCCCAGCCGGCGGGCGAGCCCGCTGGTGGTGTGCTCCTCGGCCAGCAGCAACAGGATGTCGAGGCGGGTCCGGCCGAGCAGCCGGGCCAGCGCGTCCGCCGTCCCGCCCGCCGGATCCGGCGCGAGCGGCAGCCCCGGACCGCTCGGGTAGGTCACGAACAGGGGGCCGTCCGGCGGATCGGCGACGAGGGGGTGGCCGGTCCAGTGGAAGGTCGGCTGGAGCACCAGGCCGCGGCCGCCCAGCCTGCGGTCCGCCTCCCCGGGCGCCTCGAACTCCCAGACGCCCTCGCGCAGCCTGCTTCCGGGGACCAGTGCGGTGAGCGCGGCGGCGGTGCCGTGTTCGGCCGCGGTCAGGGCATAGCGGCTGAACTCCGCCCGGTGCAGATCCTGTATCAGGGGCCAGACGGGGCGCAGCGCCGTCTCGAAGGCCGCCTGCTGTGCGCGGCGCAGGAGTCGCCAGGCATCGGTGTCGCCCCGGTGCAGACCGCGGATCCACAGCGGGGGCGGGCCGGGGTGCCGGGCGTAGACCCGCTCCATCTCGGAGCGGACCAGGGCCGCAGGAGTGGCCCGTACGGTGTCCAGCCCCTCGGTCAGGTCGTCGCTGAACACATCGATGAACCGGGGGGCCCGCATGCCGGGAACCAGGTCCGCCAGGGGCTCGGCCGCGGCCGGCAAGGACCGGAGCAGGCGCTGCCGCCAGCGGCCGAAGAGCAGTGCGTCGTCGGGGCGGCACATCTTCATGAGGGCCACGTTCAGCTCCTGCAGCGGGGCCGGCCGGGGCGCGAACCGGACCCTGGCGAAGTCGGTGACCGTGAAGTGGATCCGGATGACTACCCTCCTCGGCGGCACCCCGCCATGGTTTCGGCCTGGACCTCAACGATCGCCCGCGTGCCGTGCCCGGGGCCAGCATCCCCCCATGTCCTCTTCCTCATCCTCTTCTTCTCGGTCCCTCACTGCGGCTCGACCGGGACGGCGTGCCGTCGTCACCTCGGCTGCCGCGGCGGCCGGACTGCTGTTCACGGGCGGCGCGGGCATCGGCCGGGCCCAGGCGCGGCCCGCGGGCGACGTCACCGTACGACTGCCCGCGCCCACCGGCCCGCACCGCATCGGGGTCACGACCCTCTGGCTGGTCGACCATCGCCGGCGCGACCCCTGGGATCACTCGATCCCCGTACGGGAGGTCGTGGTCACGGTGGTCTATCCGGCCCGCACCGTCCGCGGATATCCCCGCGCACCCCAGATGACCAGGACCGCCGCGGCGGCGTTCCGCGACATCGACGTCCGTATCCATCACCTGCCGGCCTCCGGTGTGGACTGGGCGGCCACCCTGTCCCATGCGCACACGGGGGCGCCCGCGCAGGCCGTACGACGGCCGGTGCTCGTCTACAGCCCGGGCGGCGGCGATCCGCGCACCCTGGGCACGGGGCTCGCCGAGGAGCTGGCGAGCCACGGCCATGTGGTGGTGACCGTCGACCACCCGGGCGACGCGAGCGTGGTCGAGTTCCCGAACACCACGACGTACCGGCGCAAGCCCTTCCGCACCACGGTGTTCCGGGACGACCCGCGCAAGGACCCCCGGTGCGCCCGCATCATGATCGACGCCAGGGTCGCCGACCTGCGTTTCGTCCTCGACCAGCTGGCGGAACTGGCGGCCGGACGCAACCCGGACGCGCTGGGCCGCGCCCTGCCGGAACACCTCGGGCGCGCCCTGGACCTGCGACGGGTCGGCTGCTACGGCCACTCGGCCGGGGGGACGGCCGTGGCCGAGGCGATGTACGAGGACCACCGCATCGCCGCCGCGGTCGACCTGGAGGGCTACCTCGACCATCCGCCGCACACGCCCGGCCGGGTGGGGGAGCTGTACCCGGTCGCCCGCTACGGGGTGGACCGGCCGCTGCTCCTGCTGCGAACCGACGGGTTCATCGGCGACCCGGAGGCGAAGAAGGAGCTGAAGCGCTCGTGGTCGGCCATGCGGGGGTGTCCCCGCCGACGGCGGATCGACCAGGCCGCGCACTGGGTGTTCACCGACTACGCCGCGATCGCTCCGCAGTTGCAGACCGCCGGGCTGATGCGGGCCGACACCCGCCGCGCCCTGGTCGGCACACTCACCCCGACCGCCTCGATACCCACGGTGCGGCACGCGGTCCGCTCGTTCTTTACCCGGCTCAGCGTTTGACTCCGTCGACGAACTCCGCCCAGGCGCCCGCGCCGATCAGCAGGGGGGTGCGGGTGGTGTCCTTGCTGTCTCGGACGGGGACGAGGGAGGGGATGTTGTCGGCGACTTCGAGGCACTCGCCGCCGTCCGGGTTGCTGTAGCTGCTCTTGCGCCAGTCGACGCCGGTCAGGAAGTCGTCCGAGACTTCGATGCAGTTGCCGCCGTCCGTGTTGCTGTAGCTGCTCTTACGCCATGTCGCATGGCTCAGATCGATGGCTCGCACGGCACTTCCTCCAACATCCGCAGGATGAACTTCCGCGACTCGGCCGGGTTCAGGGCCAGGTCACGCATCGCATCGTATGCACGTTGCAGCTGCTCAACTGAGCCGTTTTCCTCGATCAGTTCACCACGGTAGGCGTTCTCCGTGTAGGCCGCTGTCTGGCCGTCCAGCAGGCGTAGGAACATCACGGCAGTGCTCACCAGTCCATGCAGGCCGGAGCTCTGCGGCAGGACCTGGATCGTGATGTTCGGGCGTTCCGCCCCCTCCAGCAGGTACTCCAGTTGCTCCCGCCACTCCCCCACCTCGCGCAGCGGCGTACGCAGCACCGCCTCCGCGATAAGGGCACGGAACGGCGGTGCATCCTCACCTTCCAGGACGTTCCGCCGACCGGTGCGCGCCTCGACCTGTTGGTCCAGCTCCCTGCCCTTGTAGCCGCCCAGCGCGAGGACCTCGCGCGCGTACCCGTCCGTCTGGAGCAGACCCGGCAGGATGCTCACGCCGTAATGCCAGAGGCTGATGGCCTCGGCCTCAAGCTCCATGTAGCCCCGGTACTGCTCCTTGAACTGCTTCGGATCCGCCACCGCCAGCTCCCACAACGCCACCAGCAACCCCGGCGTCCCGTAGTACTGATCCAGCGCCTGCACGACCTCCGGGCCGCCCAGTGTCCGTCCGCTCTCCATCTTGCTGAACAGGGACGCGTCCCAGCCCACGCCCTTCGCAAGGTCCCGCAGGCTCAGGCCT
Organism: Streptomyces sp. NPDC052101; assembly: GCF_040680235.1. Taxonomy (NCBI): domain Bacteria; kingdom Bacillati; phylum Actinomycetota; class Actinomycetes; order Kitasatosporales; family Streptomycetaceae; genus Streptomyces; species Streptomyces sp. NPDC052101. Next base: position 65,205 of record NZ_JBFAWH010000003.1, on the reverse strand, counting down.
CGTTCGCTCCTCAGGCGCCGTAATTCCTCAGTGAACCGTCCTCTTGGCTCCTGACTGCGCCCCGTGATGACCAGACGCTGTGGCATCGCGCTCCTGTTGAATTTGTTGAATTTGGCAGGCCCAGCGTTGAAGTTGGGCCTCTCAACAGCCCAGACGCCGTTTCCATGCGCCATGCTCGAAGTACCCGAACACGCAGCGTAGTTCAGCGCTCGCGCTGCGCACAGGCGTTCACGGAAAGGTGCGGAACCCGATGACGACGAAATCGGAGCCCCTCGAACCCGGATCCCTCCTCTACGACCCGGCGACCTGCCAGGTCGGCGAGTACCGGGACAGGTCGGGCCCCTACGCGATGCTGCGCCCCGTCGGCGGTGGCCGGGAGTGGCAGGCCGATCCTGCGGTCCTGCGCCCCGCCACCGACCGGGAACGCCTCCTCGACGGCCTCAGCCGCCCGCCCCGGCCGGTCCCCGGCTGTCCGGCCTGCGCGGGGCTGGCCGGGCGCAGGGAGGCCGCCCGCGCCGAGTACGACCGCAGCGCGGAGACCGACGCCAACGTGTTGCTGCGCCAGCACCAGCGGAAGGAGCACCGGGCATGACGGGGCTGCCGTACGAGGAGTGCAAGCGATGGCAGGCGGAGGGGCGTACGCCTCAGGAGGCGGAGTTCGCCCGGCCCGCGTACGCGCTGCCGCCCTTCCACCCGTATTTCGCGGAGCGGGCCCGGCACAGGCGGCGCCCGCGGCGGTCGGTCGACGGGGCCCTCGTCAGCGGCGTGCTCACCGTCCTCTGTGTCGCCACGCTGATCGCGACGATCGTCGCCGCGGCTACGCTTCCCGTATGACCAAGAAGCTCGTGATCAAGGTGACGGCGGGGGCGGACGCCCCGGAGCGCTGCTCGCAGGCGTTCACCGTGGCGGCGGTGGCAGTGGCCAGCGGGGTCGAGGTGTCGCTGTGGCTGACCGGGGAGTCGTCCTGGTTCGCGCTGCCGGGACGGGCCGCCGAGTTCGAGCTGCCGCACGCGGCTCCGCTGCCGGATCTGATCGAGTCCATCCTCGCCGCCGGGCGCATCACGCTGTGCACGCAGTGCGCGGCCCGGCGGGAGATCACCGAGAAGGACGTCGTCGAGGGCGTACGGATCGCGGGCGCGCAGGTCTTCGTGCAGGAGGCGCTCGCGGAAGGGGCCCAGGCGCTCGTCTACTGAGCTGCCCTCCTACGAGCGCGGAGGCTTCTTGCCGTCCAGTTCGTCCCACCACTCGTCGGACTGGGGATCGCCGGACGGGTCGTCCCACCAGCGGTCCTCCGGGCCCCGCCGGTTGGCGACCATCGCGGCGACCGGCGGGATGAGCATGGCCACGACGCACATGGCGACGGCCGCCGGGACCGACCACATCCGCACGACCCCCCACGCCAGGACGAAGAGCCCGATGCAGGTCCCCATCATGGCGAAGTAGATGTGACGCCGACGTGCGTACATGAGTCCAGGGTAGGTCCGGCGGCCCCTGTCACAACTGATCCACAATCGCCGCTCGGCCGTCGCCCGCAGGGTTACCGTGGCGTAGCCACACCAGTCATCACCCCGGGGGGAAACACCACATGCGCGCCCTGCGAATACTGCTGATCGTCGTCGTGATCCTGGGCGGGCTGTTCGTGATCGCGGACCGGATCGCCGTGCACTTCGCCGAGAGCGAGGCCGCCGACAAGCTGAAGTCGACGGAGAACCTGGCCTCGACGCCGGATGTGAGCATCAACGGGTTCCCGTTCCTCACACAGGTCGCGGGCGGTTCGCTCGACGACGTCGAGGTCGGGATCAAGGGCTACGACGCCGCCACCGGGACCGCCGGCAAGACGATCCGGATCGACGATCTGAAGGCCGACATGAAGGGTGTCGCGTTCACCGGGGACTACAGCTCCGCCACCGCGGACTCCGCCAGCGGCACGGCGACGATCTCCTACTCCGAGCTGCTGAAGACCGCCAACTCCCAGCCGACCGTGGTCGCCCCCGGGGTGACGGCCCGGATCGTCGGCCTCTCCGACGGCGGCAACGGCAAGATCAAGGTCATGGTCGAGGGCACCATCACGCGCTTCGGGATCAAGCAGACGGTGCCGGTACTCAGCTCGGTGACCGTCGAGAACGACAAGGTGCAGGTGCACGCCGACTCGCTGCCCAGGCTCGGCGCCGCCGCGATCGCCGAGAGCCGCATCCGCGAGATCACCGACTTCCAGCAGGCCATCGACCAGCTGCCCGGCGGCGTCAAGCTGGACAAGGTGCAGGCCGCGCCCGGCGGAGTGGAGATCACCGTGAAGGGTTCGAACGTCAGGCTGGCGGGGTAGGAAAACGGCCAGCGGACGGCGATCGTCCGACTGGCGAGACAGCGGCGTCCGTACCGTAGATGCGGAGCCCGACACGAGCGCCCGGAAGGCCGTACGGCGGCCACCGGGCGTTTTCGCATCCCGCCATACGGACGATCGTGTCTCGCCATATGACACACCGGTGACACGCCCACCCGGACGTCCCTACGATCGAGCCCATGAAGCGACAGGCGGATCTCACGAAGCGGCGGGCAGTGGACCTGTGCCGCGTTGCCGCCATGCTCTGTCGCCCCTTCTGAGCGAAAGTCCCCGACTTCCGCATTTCCCCCCTGCCCTGCTGGAAGGGCACCCGTGCGCCGCCCGCACTCCGGGCGCGCCCCCTCACACTCGCACGCCCCGCCGCAACTGCCCCGGAGGAGAAAGAGCATGAGCCGCACCGACGTCCTGGTCGACGCCGACTGGCTGCAGGAGCACCTGGACGACCCGGCCATCGCCATCGTCGAGGTGGACGAGGACACGTCCGCCTACGAGAAGAACCACATCAAGAACGCGATCCGCATCGACTGGACCAAGGACCTGCAGGACCCGGTCCGCCGCGACTTCGTCGACCAGGCCGGCTTCGAGAAGCTGCTGTCCGACAAGGGCATCGCCAACAACCACACGGTGATCCTCTACGGCGGCAACAACAACTGGTTCGCGTCGTACGCCTACTGGTACTTCAAGCTGTACGGCCACGACAACGTCAAGCTTCTCGACGGCGGCCGCAAGAAGTGGGAGCTGGACGCCCGCGAGCTGGTCGCCGGCGACGAGGTCCCCGAGCGCGCCAAGACGGACTACCAGGCCAAGCCGCAGGACACCTCGATCCGCGCCTTCCGTGACGACGTCGTCGCCGCGATCGGCTCGCACAACCTGGTCGACGTGCGCTCCCCCGACGAGTTCTCCGGCAAGCTGCTCGCCCCCGCGCACCTGCCGCAGGAGCAGTCGCAGCGTCCGGGTCACGTCCCGAGCGCCCGCAACATCCCGTGGTCGAAGAACGCCAACGACGACGGCACCTTCAAGTCGGACGAGGACCTGAAGGCCCTCTACGCCGAGGAGAGCGTGGACCTCGCCAAGGACACGATCGCCTACTGCCGCATCGGTGAGCGCTCGGCCCTGACCTGGTTCGTTCTGCACGAGCTGCTCGGCGTGCAGAACGTCAAGAACTACGACGGTTCCTGGACCGAGTACGGCTCCCTCGTCGGCGTGCCGATCGAGCTCGGCGCGAACAAGTAAGACCCCTTAAGACCCCTCAGGAGACACAGCATGTGCGGAGCGAAGGCCGGCGGTCCCGACGCCTCTACGATCAAGCCCGGTGAGACGACGATCCAGGGTCAGGTGACCCGTGACGGCGAGCCGGTGACGGGCTACGTCCGTCTGCTGGACTCGACCGGCGAGTTCACCGCCGAGGTGCCCACCTCGGCGACCGGTCAGTTCCGGTTCTACGCGGCCGAGGGCACGTGGACGGTGCGCGCGCTGGTGCCGGGCGGCTCCGCCGATCGCACGGTCGTCGTGGCGGAGAAGGGCGCGCTGGCCGAGGTCGCCATCGCGGTCTGAGCGGGTTCAGCAGTGACGGGCCGAAGGGCCGTACCCCTGGGGTTGGACGCCAGCGGGGGTACGGCCCTTTCGGCTACCCGCCGTGGGAGTACTCCTGCTCCGCCATCGCCGGGTGCGGGCGCGCGGGGGCCGTTCGCGCAATTCCCCGCGCCCCTCGACCAAGCCGCAGCCGCCCTACCCAAGGGGCGCGGGGCTGCATCCGGCAGACGGCTCGTGCCACGACGGTGCCTGGCCCAGGGCGTGCCGGCGCGGCCACCGACAACGGCAGGGCCACGCCCGCGCTTCGGGCACCCGCCGTTCGAGTGCATCACCGTCGCCCCGTGCGGGCGCGCGGGGGCCGTTCGCGCCCACGGGGGCGGAGCCGCAGATCGATGCAGCCCCGCGCCCCTGGCAAGCCACAGCCCCGGCGGCCCCCAAGGCGCCGCAGCCCGACTAGCCCAGGGCGCGCCCCAGTACCCACACCACCGGTGCGGCCGCCGACAGCGGGAGGGCCACGCCTGCGGTGAAGTGCACGAACCGCGACGGGTAGTCGTAGCTCGCGACCCGGTGTCCGATCAGCGCGCAGACGCCGGCCGCCGCGCCCAGGGCGGCGCCCTTCGCGCCGAGGCCCGTCCCGCCGCCCACCGCGATCCCCGCGCCGGCGGCGGCCATCAGGGCCACCACCACCGAGGCGGACGTCGGCAGCGGCAGGGCCCGCGCCACGACGGTCACCGCCACCGCCGCCGCGCCCACGGACACCGCGTGCGGGGTGGCGCCGAGATAGCCGGTGGCCAGGACCGACAGCGCCGCCGAGACGACCGTCGCCATCAGGCCGTACATCCGCTCGTCCGGCGAGGCGTGCGAGCGCAGCTGCAGGACCAGGGAGAGCAGGACCCAGACGCCGAGCGGGCCGAGGATCGCGGCGGGCGCGTTGTCACGGCCCGCGGCCAGCACGGCCACGTCGGCGGCCAGCCCGCCGAGGAACGCCAGCGCGATGCCCTGCCGGGCCGGCCACATGCCGTTCAGCCGGAACCAGCCCGCCGCCGTCACCGCCTGGAGCAGCACCAGCGGGACGGCCAGCGCGTACGAGCCGACCGACGCCGTCCCGGCCAGCAGCAGGCCCAGCACCGCGGTCAGCAGTGCCGGCTGCATGCCGGGCTCTATGATCGGCGACCGGCCCTCCAGGCGCGCCCGCTGGGCGTCCGTGATCCGGGAGTTTCCGGCGAGCGTGGCGGGGCCGTAGGCCGGCTCCTCTTCCTCCTCCGTCACGGCATCGGGCGCGGCCTGCGGTGCGGGTGCCGGCGCCGGTGCGGCCGCCGGTGCGGGCTGCGGCTGCGCCTGGGGCTGGGGCTGGGGCTGGGGCTGCGGAGCGGACGCGTACGGCCCGGCGTAGGCCTGCTGGTACGCCTGCTGGTACGGCTCCTCGAACGCCTGCGGCGGCAGATGCCCCGCCGTCTCCGGCGTCTGCGCCGCCTGCGCGGGCATCTGCATCGACGCGTGCGTGTGCGTCTCCCAGGTCTGCCCCTGCCACTGCTGGGTCATCTGGGGGTCGTAGCCGGGCTGCTGCCCGTGTCCGGCGTACGGGTCCTGCTGGGACCACTGCTGCTGGTAGGGGTCGTAGCCCTCGTACGGCCCGCCCTCGTACGGCCCGCCCTGATACGGCTGTCCGCCCTGGTACGGCTGCTCGCTCATCGCCTCATCCTCCTGCGAACGGCGGGAGCACCTCGACCGTGCCGCCCTCGGCCAGCCGTACCGTCTCATGCGCGCGGGTCCCGACGGGGTCACCGTCGACGAGGAAGGAGCATCGCTGCAGCACGCGGGTGAGTTCACCGGGGTGTCGCGCGCGCACGGCGGCCAGCGCGTCGGCCAGCGTGTCCGCGTCGTACGGCTCCTCGGCGACGCCGGCCGCGGCCTTGGCGGCGGCCCAGAAGCGCACCGTGACCTTGGGCATCTGAGTTCCTCAATCGACGGCAAGAAAGAAATAAGAGTGCTGTCAGGCTAGCCCGCCTTCGCCGCCGCCCATTCCCCCATCCGGACGAGCAGCGCCTCGTCCGCCGCGTGCTCGGCGTGGCCCATGCCCGGCTCGATCCAGAGTTCGCCGTGGTCAGCGGCCGCCTCGGCGAGCATCCGGGGGTGGTCGAGGGGGAAATACCCGTCGCGGTCGCCGTGGACCATGAGGAGCGGGGCCGGAGCGATCCGGGGAACCGCCTCCACCGGCGACAGCGGCACCGGGTCCCAGTCGCGGTGGTGGATGCGGGTGCGCAGGCCGTAGCGGCCGACCAGGCGGCCCTCGGGGCGGGTGACCAGCCAGTGCAGGCGGCGCATGGGGGCCGTGCCCCGGTAGTACCAGCGGGCGGGGGCGCTGACCGAGACCACCGCGTCCGTCGTGCCCGGGTGCAGGGCCGCGTGGCGCAGGACCACCGAGCCGCCCATGGAGAAGCCGACGGTCACCACGCGCGTGTGCCCGAGACCGCGGGCCCACTCGACGGCGGCGGCGAGGTCCAGGACCTCCTTGTCGCCGACCGTGGAGCGGCCCCCGGAGCGCCCGTGGCCGCGGAAGGAGAAGGTGACGACGGCACCGTAACCGCGCAGCACGCCCGCCACCCGTCGTACATGCGGCCGGTCCACGTCCCCGGTGAAGCCGTGGGCGACGACGAACACCAGGTCACGCGAGGTCGAACGGGGGGTGTCCGGCGAGGTTTCGTATACAACCGCGCCCGGGTCGTATACGGAATCGACCGGAATCCCGTCGGCAGTGCACAGAAACGTCCGGATAGCGGCCGCTCTGCCTGTCTCGGGATTCGGACGAACGGTGGAACGTGCCACATGACCTGCCGGACCGTTGCTCATGTGGGCTATTCTGCTGGGCAGAGGACTCGGGCAGCGCAGCCCCCGGGTCCTTTTGTGCTTTCGGAAGCGTTGTATACGAAGCGGGAAACCTCCGGTGACCGCGGATGTACGGGGCCTTCGGGATCGCAGAGCAGTGCCCGTCCGCACAGCCTCGCAGGGACCGAGGAGGAACCAGACGTATGAGTTCTCTGCTGCTCCTGACCAACGCCCTCCAGCCGTCGACGGAGGTGCTCCCCGCCCTCGGCCTGCTGCTGCACAACGTGCGGGTGGCCCCCGCGGAGGGCCCCGCCCTGGTCGACACCCCGGGCGCCGACGTGATCCTCGTCGACGGCCGCCGTGATCTGCCGCAGGTGCGCAGCCTGTGCCAGCTGCTGCGCTCCACCGGCCCCGGTTGTCCGCTGGTCCTCGTCGTCACCGAGGGCGGTCTCGCCGCCGTCACCGCCGACTGGGGCATCGACGACGTGCTCCTCGACACCGCCGGTCCCGCGGAGGTGGAGGCACGGCTGCGGCTGGCCATGGGCCGCCAGCAGATCGTCAACGACGACTCCCCCATGGAGATCCGCAACGGCGACCTCTCGGTGGACGAGGCGACCTACTCCGCCAAGCTCAAGGGCCGGGTCCTGGACCTGACCTTCAAGGAGTTCGAGCTGCTGAAGTACCTCGCCCAGCACCCGGGCCGGGTCTTCACCCGCGCCCAGCTGCTGCAGGAGGTCTGGGGCTACGACTACTTCGGCGGCACCCGGACGGTGGACGTGCACGTACGGCGGCTGCGCGCCAAGCTCGGCCCGGAGCACGAGTCGCTGATCGGCACCGTCAGGAACGTCGGTTATCGATTCGTTACACCCGAGAAGGCCGACCGGTCAGGGGAGAAGTCCGACCGGTCCGGGGAGGCCAAGGCCCGGGCGGACCGGGCAAAGGCGGAAGATGCGGACGCGTCCGCCGTCCTGGACGGCACGGAACTCCACGCGGACGCCTAGCCTGCGCGGGAAAAACGCCGGGGCCGTGCATGGAACGCGCTCGGGCGGGGCATTGCTTCCGCACATCCAAGCAGTGATACGCCCTGCCCAGAGCGGGTCCATCCGCGTAGACTCCGCGCGTGGCCAAGGTGACTCGGGATGATGTGGCACGGCTGGCTGGGACCTCCACCGCCGTCGTCAGTTATGTCATCAACAACGGACCCCGGCCGGTCGCCCCGGCCACGCGCGAGCGTGTCCTCGCGGCGATCAAGGAACTGGGGTACCGGCCCGACCGGGTCGCCCAGGCGATGGCCTCGCGCCGCACCGACCTCATAGGCCTGATCATCCCGGACGCCCGCCAGCCCTTCTTCGGCGAGATGGCGCACGCGGTCGAGCAGGCCGCCTCCGAGCGCGGAAAGATGGTGCTGGTCGGCAACACCGACTACATCAGCGAACGCGAGGTCCACTATCTGCGCGCCTTCCTGGGCATGCGCGTCTCCGGACTGATCCTCGTCTCGCACGCCCTGAACGACCTGGCCGCCGCCGAGATCGACGCCTGGGAAGCCCGCGTGGTGCTGCTGCACGAGCGGCCCGAGGCCATCGACGACGTCGCCGTGGTCACGGACGACCTGGGCGGCGCCCAGCTCGCCGTCCGCCATCTGCTGGAGCACGGCTACGAGTACGTCGCCTGTATGGGCGGTACGGCGGAGACGCCGGCCGTGGGCGACCCGGTCTCCGACCACGTCGAGGGCTGGAAGCGGGCCATGGACGAGGCGGGCCTGCCCACCGAGGGCCGGCTCTTCGAGGCGCCGTACAACCGCTACGACGCCTATCGCGTCGCCCTGGACGTCCTCTCCGGCCCGAACCGCCCCCCGGCCGTCTTCTGCTCCACCGACGACCAGGCGATCGGCCTGCTGCGGGCCGCGCGCGAGCTGCGCATCGACGTGCCCGGGGAGCTGGCGGTGGCCGGGTTCGACGACATCAAGGAGGCGGCGCTCGCCGACCCGCCGCTGACCACGGTCGCCTCGGACCGCTCGGCGATGGCCCGCGCGGCGGTCGACCTGGTGCTGGACGACGGGCTGCGGGTGGCGGGGTCGCGGCGGGAGCGGCTGAAGACGTTCCCGTCCCGGCTGGTCGTACGGACGTCCTGCGGCTGCGGGAGCTGAGCGGCCCCCGACCCGTCTTCCTGTCGGGACCCGCCCTTCCTTCTGTCCTGTCTTCTGTCCTGCCTTCTGTCTTGCCTTCTGTCTTGCCTTCTGTCGGGGGCCCGTCTTTATATCGGGCAAACGAGGTTCTGCCGGGCTTCTCAGCGAGCACTCAGGAAGCTCTCATGGTCACAGGGGAGGCTACTTGTCATGACCGAGAGCCAGGGGGCCTACCCCCAGCAGCAGAGCTACTCCGCTCCCGTGCACCCCGAGTGGCCGCCCCCGCCGACGTACCAGCCGGCCACGGACCCGGCTGCCCACAAGCGGAAGCGCAACCGGGGTCCGGTCGCCCTCCTCGCGGCCGTGGCTATCGTCGCGGCGGCGGTCGGCGGCGGCACGGCCTACGCCTTCCAGCAGCTGACCGGCAAGGACACGGTCGCCACCTCCGGTACGAGCACCAACGTGGTGCCCTCCAGCAAGCGGGGCAACGTCGCCGCGATCGCGGCCGCGGTCAGCCCGAGCGTGGTCGAGATCCAGGCGACCCTCAGCAGCGGCTCGTCCACCGGCTCCGGCGTGATCATCACCGGCAACGGCGAGATCGTCACCAACAACCACGTCATCTCCGGCGCGCAGTCCATCAAGGTGCGCACCAGCGACGGCAAGAGCTACACCGCCGAGGTCGTCGGCACCGACAGCTCCAAGGACCTCGCGCTGATCAGGCTGCAGGGCGCCTCCGGTCTGAAGCCCGCGGCCCTCGGCAACTCCAGCGGCGTCCAGGTCGGTGACACGGTCGTCGCGATCGGCTCCCCCGAGGGCCTGACCGGCACCGTCACCAGCGGAATCGTCTCCGCGCTCAGCCGGGACGTGACCGTCTCCACCGACGAGAACCAGGGTCAGGGCCAGGGCGGCGACGGCAACTGGCCGTTCCAGTTCGGCGGCCGTCAGTTCAACGGCGACACGGGTTCGTCGACGACGACGTACAAGGCGATCCAGACCGACGCGTCCCTCAACCCCGGCAACTCCGGCGGTGCGCTGATCGACGCGAGCGGCAACGTCATCGGCATCAACTCCGCGATGTACTCGTCGAGCCAGCAGTCCTCGTCGTCCTCGGACGCGGGGAGCATCGGCCTCGGCTTCGCGATCCCGGTCAACACCGTCAAGTCCGACCTGGCCAAGCTCCGGGCGGGCAGCAAGGGCTAACGCTCCACCTCAGTCAGCAGGGGGCACGTCCAGCAGGGAGTACGTCATGATCACGAAGGTTGCGCACCAGAACACCGACCGCGGTCCCACCGACATCGTCCTGGCCCTCACGGTCTTCCGGGATCTGCACGCGCCCATCCCGGCACCCCGCCGGCCCGAACCGGCCTCCCGTACGCCCCAGCCCCGCGCCCCCGAGGTGGTCGCGACCCCGTTCCCCGAGCTGATGGGCCTGCGCACCCCCCCGGTCCGCACCCACCGCCGCAAGGTGCCGCTGAACCGCCTGACCGCGGTCCGGGCGTAGGCCCTGCCGGCCGTGGCAGGCTGAGAGACACCCGTCCGTCCCACCCCCACCGCACCCCGAGGAATCGCGAGCGATGAGCCCCGCCGAAGGCGACCGTGACCCCCAGCGCATCCTGATCGTCGACGACGAGCCGGCCGTACGCGAGGCGCTCCAGCGCAGCCTGGCGTTCGAGGGGTACGACACGGAGGTGGCCGTCGACGGCGCGGACGCGCTGGAGAAGGCCACCGCCTACCAGCCCGACCTGGTCGTCCTGGACATCCAGATGCCCCGCATGGACGGCCTGACGGCGGCCCGCCGCATCCGCGGCGCCGGCGAGACCATCCCGATCCTCATGCTCACGGCCCGCGACACGGTCGGCGACCGGGTGACCGGGCTGGACGCGGGCGCGGACGACTACCTGGTCAAGCCCTTCGAGCTCGACGAACTCTTCGCCCGCATCCGAGCACTCCTGCGCCGCAGCTCCTACGCGGCGGCGGTGTCGGCCGAGGCCCAGGAGGACGAGGCGCTGACCTTCGGCGACCTGCGGATGGACCTCGCGACCCGCGAGGTCACCCGGGGCGGGCGCCAGGTCGAACTGACCCGCACGGAGTTCACCCTGCTGGAGATGTTCATGGCGCACCCGCGCCAGGTCCTCACCCGCGAGCAGATCCTGAAGGCGGTCTGGGGCTTCGACTTCGAGCCCTCCTCCAACTCCCTCGACGTCTACGTCATGTACCTGCGCCGCAAGACCGAGGCCGGCGGCGAGCCGCGCCTCGTGCACACGGTGCGGGGCGTGGGGTACGTCCTGCGCCAGGGCGGCGCCGAGTGAACAGGCTGGTACGGCGCTACCGCGCGCTGCCCATCCGGGCCCGGCTGGCGATGCTGGTCGCGGCGGCGGTGGCGTTCGCGGTGGCGGCGGTTTCGGTGACGGCGTGGTTCATCGTGCAGGGCCGGTTGTACCAGCAGATCGACGACGAGCTGGAAAAAGCGATGAGCGGGCCTGGACAGATCCAGCAGGCCTACATCGCCCTCAACAACTGCGTCGGCACTCCGCAGGGCACGGCCGGCGGATACCAGTTCCAGGACAGGTACTCACAGGTCGTCACGGACAACGGCACGACCTGTCTGGTGGGCAACTCCCCGGACAAGATCAAGGTCGCCCACTCCGACAAGGAGGAGATCAGGGCGGGGGACGTGAGGCGCCTCTACTTCCGCGACGGCACCGACAGCAAGGGCAACGACCTCCGTGTGGTCACCCGGCCGCTCGGCTCCACCACGGACAGGACCACGGGCCAGCCCGGCCCCAACGTCGGTCTGGTCGTCGCCGTGAACCTCAGAGGCACCCACGAAACCCTCAACGAACTGGCCCTCATCCTGCTCCTCGTCTCCGGTATCGGCGTCATAGGAGCCGGCGCCGCCGGTCTCGCCGTAGCCCGGGCGGGCCTGCGCCCCGTCGACAAGCTGACCGAGGCCGTCGAGCACGTGGCCAGGACCGAAGACCTGACCATCCGCATCCCCGTGGAGGACGACAGCGAGGACGAGGTGGCCCGCCTCTCCCGTTCCTTCAACTCGATGACGGCGTCCCTGGCCAGCTCCCGCGACCTCCAGCAGCAGCTGATCGCCGACGCCGGCCACGAACTGCGCACCCCCCTGACATCCCTGCGCACGAACATCGAACTCCTCACCCGCAGCGAGGAGACGGGCCGCCCGCTCCCGCCGGAGGACCGCAAGGCCCTGCTCGCCTCGGTGAAGGCCCAGATGACCGAGCTGGCCGCGCTGATCGGCGACCTGCAGGAGCTGTCGCGCTCGGAGGGCCAGCGGGGCGAACGCGTGCAGGTGATCTCGTTCCAGGACACGGTCGAGGCGGCCCTGCGCCGCGCCCGCCTGCGCGGCCCCGAGCTGACGATCACGGCGGACCTGGAGCCCTGGTACGTCCGGGCGGAGCCCTCCGCGCTGGAGCGTGCGGTCGTCAACGTCCTCGACAACGCGGTGAAGTTCAGCCCCGGCAGCGGCACGGTCGAGGTGCTGCTGAGCAAGGGCGTCCTGACGGTCCGCGACCACGGCCCCGGCGTCCCCGAGGACGAACTCCCGCACGTCTTCGACCGCTTCTGGCGCTCCCCCAGCGCCCGCGCCCTGCCGGGCTCCGGCCTCGGCCTGTCCATCGTGGCCCGTACGGTCCATCAGGCGGGCGGCGAGGTCACCCTGTCCCCCGCCCAGGGCGGCGGCACGGTGGCGACGGTACGACTGCCGGGCGCGCCCACGCCGCCGCCGGAGCCGCCGGAGCCGTCCGAGACGTGGGTCGACTGAGCGGAGCCGCGCGGCTCAGTCCGGCTTCGGCAGGGTGCGAAGGCGCTCGATCTGGGTGCGGCTCATGTCGTTCGCGCGGCGCATATGGCGGGTGACCACCCTCAGCTCGTCCTCGGTGTGGTCGTCCAGCAGCGTCTGCCAGCTGCGGCCCAGCTCGTCCCACACGGCGGTGACCCGGGCGAGGCGCTCCGGCACCGGGGTGACCAGCACCCGGCGGCGGTCCCGCGCATCCGGCGTACGGACCACATAGCCGCCGCGTTCGAGCCGGTCCACCAGTCGGGTGGCCGAGCCCGTGGTGAGGCCGGTCAGGTCGGCGATCTGCCGGACCGTGAGCGGCTCGGGCTCGATCGTCAGCAGGCTGAGGGCCTGCACGTCGGTCGGATGCAGGCCGAGGTGGTCGGCGACGGCCTGGTTGAACAGCACGAACGCCGCGTGGTAGCGGCGCGATTCCGTCGCCAGCTCCTCGTACAGCCGGGTCCGGCTCGGGTCTGTCCCGTCCGTCACGTGACTCGCCTCCAAAAAATACTGCGCGACGCAGCGAAACTCTCGCTACTCTCTCCTGCATAGCGCAGTTAATGCGCCACACAGCAATCCTAGCCATCCAGTCATCCAGTCATCCAGGAGAGACCCATGCTCACCATCGCCGTCACCGGCGCCACCGGCGCCCAGGGCGGAGCCACCGCCCATGCCCTCCGGGCCGCCGGCCACCACGTCCGCGCCCTGACCCGCCACCCGGACTCGGCGGCCGCCGACGCCCTGCGCGCCCTCGGCGCCGAGATCCGCCGAGCCGACTTCGACGACCGCACATCGCTCGACGCGGCCCTCACAGGCGCGGACGCGCTCTTCGCGGTCACCACCCCGTTCGGCACCGACACGGCCACCGAGGTACGGCAGGGCAGAACCCTCGTCGACGCCGCGACGGCCGCCCGCCTCGCGCACGTCGTCCTCACCTCCGCCGCCCACGCCGACCGCGACACCGGCATCCCGCACTACGACAGCAAGTACGCGATCGAGCAGCACCTGCGCGCATCCGGCGTGCCCTGGACGGTGATCGCCCCGGCCGCGTTCATGGACAACTACGCCGACGGCTGGACCCTGGCCGGACTGCGCGAGGGCGTCTTCGGCTGGCCCATGCCCGCCGACCGGCCCCTCGCCCTGATCCCCGCCGCCGACATCGGCGCCTTCGCCGCGCTGGCCTTCAGCCGCCGGACGGAGTTCGCGGACCGCCGCATCGACATCGCCTCCGACACCCGCACCGCGGCCGAGATCGCGGCCGCCCTCACCACCGCCACGGGCCACCCCGTCACCCACCACGAGGTCGCCCTCGACATCGTCCGCACCCACTCGGCCGACCTGGCGGCCATGTTCACCTACTTCACCACCACCGGCCTCGACGTCGACGCCCCCGCCCTCCGCCGCGCCTACCCGGAGATCGGCTGGACGACGTTCACCGACTGGGCCTCGGCCCAGAACTGGCCCGTATTGCTGGGGGATTGAGAGACAACTCGACGCCTACAGGTGCCAGGGTCGAAGATCACCGGGCCCAAGCGGAAGTGAGCGCACAGCGGCTCCGTAGGGTGGAGCCCATGCCGGAAGACTCTCCTCTGATCCAGAGCCTGCGTACGGCCGTTGCCGCCGCGCCCGCCGATGTGCCGCTCCGACTGCATCTGGCCGAACTCCTCCTGAGCGAGGGACAGTCCGACGCCGCGATCGCCGAGGCCGCCGTCGCCCTGCAGCACGCGCCCGGAGACGCACAGGCGCGGCAGCTCATGGCACGGGCCATGGGAGTGCCCCAGCAGTCCTCCGAGCCGCCCTCGGCGCGACCCTCGGAGCAACTCTCTCAGCCAGCCGCCGCCCGGCCGACCGCGCCCGCGCAGACCCCCCGATTCGACTGGAAGTCCGCTGAAGAGCAGGTCGGCGATGTCGTGCCGCCGCGGTTCGTCGACGTGGAGGCGCCGATGCGGGCGGACGGGGAGGACGACCCCGGGGACGCCGAGGCCTGGGACGTGGAGAGGCCCGGAGGCCTGCGGCTCGCCGACGTCGGCGGGATGCAGGAGGTGAAGGAGCGGCTGGAGGCCGCGTTCCTCGCGCCCCTGCGCAATCCCGAGCTGCGCAAGCTGTACGGGAAGAGCCTGCGCGGCGGGCTGCTGCTGTACGGGCCGCCCGGGTGCGGGAAGACCTTCATCGCGCGGGCCGTCGCAGGAGAGCTGGGGGCTTCCTTCCTCTCCGTGTCCGTCAACGACGTGCTCGACATGTGGACCGGCAACTCCGAGCGCAACATGCACGAGATCTTCCAGACCGCCCGCCGGCAGGCGCCCTGTGTCGTCTTCCTCGACGAACTGGACGCCCTCGGCGCCAAGCGCAGCCGTACCTCGCACGGCGGGATGCGGAACACGGTCAACCAGCTGCTGACGGAGCTGGACGGCATCGACTCCGCCGCGAACGAAGGCGTGTTCGTGCTCGCCGCCACCAATGTGCCCTGGGACGTGGACAACGCGCTGCGGCGGCCTGGGCGGCTGGACCGGACTCTGCTCGTGCTGCCCCCGGACGCGCCCGCCCGTGAGGCGATCCTCCGGTACCACCTGCGGGAGCGGCCCATCGAGAACATCGACCCGGCCAAGCTCGCCAAGGTCACCGACGGGCTCTCCGGGGCCGACCTGGCCCATGTCTGCGAGGCCGCCGCCGAGCGTGCGCTGCTCGACTCCGCCCGCACCGGGACCGTACGGATGATCGGGATGAAGGATCTGCTGGCGTCCGCCAAGGAGGTCGTACCGTCCAGCGATCCGTGGTTCGCCGCCGCCCGGAACGTGGCGATGTTCGCCAACGAAGGCGGCATGTACGACGACCTCATCACCTATCTGAAGAAGCGGCGGAAGCTGTGAGCGGCACCGGTCTGCATCCGGCCCTGGAGCGGGCCGACGCACTGTACGACCTGCGGCGCTACGACGAGGCGAAGGCCGTGCTCGGGCAGCTGCTCGCCGAGGATCCCGAGGAGGCCAGTGCCTGGGTCCGGCTCTCCCGCTGCCATCTGCTCGTGGAGGGCGAGACCGCTCAGGCACTGGAGACGGCCGAGCGGGCGCTGGCCATCAATCCCCAGCACACCGGGGCGCTGATCCAGCACGCGAAGGCCCTCCAGGCCTCCTCCCGCCTGGTGGACGCCGAGCACCCGCTGCGCGAGGTCATCCGGCTCGTCCCCGACTACTGGTACGGGTACGCGCTGCTCGCCCACTGGCTGTACCGCATCCGGATCCTGCGGTTCGGGCAGGCCAACGGCGGCGTGGTCACCGAGGAGGCGCTGGCCTCCTTCCTCAGGGAGTCCGACGAACTGGCCCTGACGGCCGTCCGGTTGGCACCCGAGGAGGTCTTCCCGTACGAGGTGCGCTGGGCCATAGCCCGCATGAGCGACGATCACGCCCTCGCGGCCGAGATGGACCAGATCATCCTGCGGCTCGATCCACAGCACCCGCAGGCCCTCGCCCGGAGGACCCAGCAGGCCGCCGCCGCACCCGGCGTCAAGGCCGCCGAGGCCGCCGCCCTCTACGCCGACGCCCTCGCCGCCGCCCCGGACTCCGCTCCCCTCCAGCAGGGCCTGGACGACGCCTCCTACCGGCTGCTGCGCGGGGTGCGCTGGATCGCCCTGCTCTCCCTCTGCCTCGCCGGCACCATGCTCGACCTGTGGACCAAGGACGGGGTCGCACCGCGCGACCTGCCCGTCCCCCTCGGGCAGCGGCTCTGGTACTTCGTCCCCGTCGGCGTCCTGTGGGCCGTCGGCGCGCTGCTGCGCTACCGCCGGCTGCGGATGGGCGTCCGCTACAACCTCCGCTCCCTGATGCACCGCCGCCGCTGGCCCCGGATCGTCCTCGGCCAGGCCTCCTGGGCCGTGCTGTGCGCCCTGGTGATCAGTCAGGTGCCGTGGGAGGAGAGGGCGGTGCCGCGGATCGTGTTCTGGGTGGGGCTGGTGCCCACGGTGGCGACCATCTGGTTCGACCGGAAGAAGACCACCTGAGCGGCCTCACCACCTGAGGATCAGCGTCTCGTCGCCGGTCGGCCCCGGTGCCGTCGCCGCCTGGGGCAGCGGCGACGGCAGTCGCGCGTACGCGCCGCCGCGGGCGAGGAGTTCGTCGTGCGTGCCCGTCTCCACCAGGCGGCCGCCGTCGACGACCAGGATGCGGTCGGCGTCGGGGGCGAGGGACAGATCGTGGGTGATCATGATCGTCGTACGGCCCGCCGTCAGGCGGCGCAGGGGCTGGACCACCACGCACAGCGTCTCGACGACCTCGACGGACTGCTCGTACATCTGGCTCAGCCGCGCCCCGCGCACACTGGCCCGCATCCAGGCGCGGGCCTCGCGGTCGAGCCGGTTCTCCTCGTCGGCGCGCCGGTTGCAGGCCTGGGTGAGGACGATGTTGCCGAGCGGCTCCTCCACCGCGGAGGTGATCGCGCCGTCGGCGACCCGCTCGGCGCGGGAGGCCTGCTCGATACGGCCGGAGAAACGGCGCGCGGCGCACAGGAACAGGGGCGCGAGGGCGAAGGTGGCGAGCGCCAGGTCCCAGCGCAGCCAGAGGGCGGCGGTGGCGTAGAAGACGGCCGAGAAGGCCGCCGATACGGCTCCCACGACACCCGACACCACCAGCCGCTCGATGGACTCGACGTCTCCGGTGAGCCGTTCGACCAGGTCGCCCCGGCGGTGCCTCTGGAAGAAATGCGGGGGCAGGTCCTGGACATGACGGAAGACGTTCGCGCGCGGGCGCAGGACGAATCTCTCGGCACTCCAGGCGGCCAGGGAATTGCCGAGATAACCGACGAGCGCGGCGAGCGCGGCCACCCCGAGCCAGGCGCCGGCCGGCCCCCAGAAAGCGGCGAGCCGGCCGGCCTTCAGGGCGTGGTCGGTCAGCTGGGCGAACAGCAGGATCGCAGCGGTCTCGGCGAGCGCGGCCACGACCACGCACGCGACGATCTCTGCGAGCCATGTGCGGTCCCCGCGGGTCAGCGGCCAGAACCGGCAAAAGGCCGCTCGGGCTTCCCTCAGCATCGGCGAATCCTTTCCACAGCTGTGGACAGGGCCGGGCTCGCCGTGGACACGGCCGGGGCGGGGCCACCGGTACGACCACGCGACCACCGGTGACCCCGCCTCACGACAGCTTGTGGAAAGACATAGCGGTACTCCGTTTCCCGTGATTTATGCCGGCGAATTCCGACACGGAAAACATTGCGCACCCGGGGGCCGGGAAAAGCCAATTCCGGTGAGACCTCAATTAAAGAGCCCCGTGAGTAATTCACAGGGAATTTCGGGAACCGCGGCGCCATTCACATAGGTTTTAGGGGGTGCCTGCCGTACCCTCTACGCATGAGCAGCGACGACACCGTACGAGCCTTCCCCGCCCGCTCCATCGAGACCTACTCCGCGCTCACCCCCGACCGGGCCGAGGCCGTGCTGGCCCTGCTCGCCGAGGCCGCCCGGGTCGACGGGCAGCAGCCGGTGTCCGAGCAGGGCCGGCTGCAACTGCGCGGGGGTGCCCGCGAGGGCGTCTCGCATCTGCTGCTGACCATCGGCGACGAACTCGTCGGCTACGCCCAGCTGGAGGACACCGACCCGGTGGAGGCCCCGGCCGCCGAACTCGTCGTCGACCCCGCGCACCGCGGGCACGGGCACGGCCGGGCGCTCGGCGCGGCGCTGCTCGGCGCCTCCGGCAAGCGGCTCAGGGTGTGGGCGCACGGCGGGCATCCCGCCGCCCGCCATCTCGCCCAGGTGCTCGGCCTGACCCTGTTCCGCGAACTGCGCCAGATGCGGCGGCCGTTGACCGATCTGCAGCTGCCCGACCCGGTGCTGCCCGAGGGCGTGACCGTGCGCGCCTTCGTGCCCGGCAAGGACGACGCGGCCTGGCTCGCGGTCAACGCGGCCGCCTTCGCCCACCATCCGGAGCAGGGCTCGCTGACCCAGCGGGACCTCGACGACCGCAAGGCCGAGCCGTGGTTCGATCCGGCCGGGTTCTTCCTCGCCGAGCGGCGCGGGGAGCTGATCGGCTTCCACTGGACCAAGGCGCACGCCGAGGAGGGCCTCGGCGAGGTGTACGTCCTCGGCGTGCGCCCCGGTGAGCAGGGCGGCGGGCTCGGCAAGGCCCTCACCACGATCGGCCTGCGCCACCTGGCCGGCCAGCAGCTGCCGACCGCGATGCTCTACGTCGACGCCGACAACCAGGCGGCCGTGTCGGTGTACGAGCGGCTGGGGTTCAGCACGTACGAGACGGACCTGATGTACCGCACGGAGACCTGACAAGCGCCCACCCGAGGGGCGGCCGGCTTGACGGCCGCCCCTCTCTTGCACCACCCTTTCACTACTCAATTAGTGAAAGGGTGGTGGAGCGGGTGGTCGAGTACCGCATCGACCGGCACAGCGGGGTTGCCACCTACGTCCAGATCGTCCAGCAGACCAAGCAGGCCCTGCGCATGGGCCTGCTCGAACCGGGCGACCGGCTGCCCACCGCACGCGAGGTCGTGGAGGCCACCGCGATCAACCCCAACACCGTCCTGAAGGCGTACCGGGAACTGGAGCGCGAGGGACTGGTGGAGGCGCGCCGGGGTCTTGGCACCTTCGTGCGGCGGGCGCTCGGCACCGCCCCGGTCGACTCCTCCCTCCGCGCCGAGCTGGAGGCCTGGGCCGACAAGGCCCGCGGATCCGGGCTGGAACGGGACGACGTGGCCGCACTCTTCACCGCCGTACTCGACACGCACTTCCAGGGAGAACCGTCATGAGCGACACGGCGATCGAGGCGACCGGCCTCGGCAAGCGCTTCGGGCGCCGGGGCGGCTGGGCGCTGCGCGAGTGCGCCTTCCGGCTGCCCGCGGGGCGGGTGTGCGCCGTCGTCGGGCCCAACGGCGCCGGCAAGTCGACGCTGCTGGCCCTCGCCGCCGGGCTGCTCCCGCACACCGAGGGGTCGATCAGGGTGCTCGGCACCAGCCCGGCCGCGGCCCGCCCGAGGGTCGGCTTCGTCGCCCAGGGCAAGCCGCTCTACCCGCAGCTCACGGTCGCCGAGATGGTGCGCATGGGCGGCGACCTCAACCCGGGCCACTGGGACACGGCCGTCGCCGAGCGGGTCGTCGCGGGCGGCGACCTGGACCCGAAGGCCCGCATCCGCACCCTCTCCGGCGGTCAGCGCACCCGGGTCGCGCTCGCCCTCGCCCTCGGCAAGCGGCCCGAACTGCTGCTCCTGGACGAGCCGATGGCCGACCTCGACCCGCTGGCCCAGCACGAGCTGATGGGCGCGCTGATGGCCGAGGCCGCCCAGTACGGCACCACGATCGTGATGTCCTCGCACGTGGTCGCCGAGCTGGAGGACTCCTGCGACCATCTGCTGCTGGTCGGCGGCGGCCACATCCGGCTGGCCGGCGAGATCGACGAGCTGCTCGCCGCCCACCGCAGGGTCTCCGGCGTCGCCGACTCCGCCCCTCTCGACGCGCACGCCGTGGTCGAGTCCCGGGTCACCGGCCGCCAGCTCACCGCCCTGATCCGCCCGGCCGGACCGCTCCCCGCCGACTGGCGCACCGCCGCGCCCTCGCTGGAGGAGCTGGTCCTCGCCCACCTGCGCAATCCCGAGGCCCCCAGCCTCACCACCGCTCCCGCCGTCACCGAGGAGAGTGCCGCGTGACCACCGCTTCGACCACCCTGCGCCCCCGCACGGCCCGCTGGCTGCTGCGGCTGCACCGGCCCGCGCTGTACGGCTGGGCCGGTCTGATCGTCGTCGTGGCCGGCGTGCAGATCGCCCTGGCCGGCCCGCTCGCAGACGCGGCCGCCGAGGGCTGGCGGCAGTTCCACGCCTGCGGCTTCTCGGCGAGGTGCAGCTACGACCAGGCGGCGATCCTGCGCTACAAGGACTTCTACGACTACGCGACCTACGCCGTGGACGCGCTGCCCTTCCTGCTGGCCGCCTGGGCCGGCGCCGCCCTGACCGGCCGGGAGCTGGAGAACGGCACCGCCGGTCTGAACTGGGTCCAGGGCATCTCCCCGGCCCGCTGGCTCACGGTCCGGCTGGCTCTCCCCGCCCTCCTCGCGACCACAGGCGGCTGCCTGCTGTTCTGGCTGCACCACCGGGCCTGGTCAGCGGGCCAAGGGCGCATCGACACCGCCAAGAGCTGGAGCGAGCTGGTCACCTTCCAGGCCAACGGCCCCACCAGCGTCGCCCTCACCCTCGCCGGGCTCACCGCCGGCGCCCTGGCGGGCCTGCTGCTGCGCCGTACGCTGCCCGCGCTGGTCCTCGGCGTAGCGATCACCGGCGCTGTCGCGGTGCTGGCCCAGCGGCTGATGCCGTACCTGTGGCCGGCGGTCACCCAGGTCACCTCGCTCCAGCAGGGCGGCGTCGGCCAGGGCATCGTGCTCGAACAGGGTCTGGTGGCCAAGTCCGGCGGCCATCTGCCGCTCCCGCAGTGCTCCACCGAGGCGGCGTGCGACGCGGCCCTCGCGAAGGCCTCCGGCTACTACGGCGTCTACCACCCCTACTCCCACTACTGGCCGCTCCAGCTCACCACGACCACCCTGATCCTGGCCGTCACCGGCCTGCTGGTCCTCGGTTGCGTACTGTTGCTGCGCCGCCAAACCGGTACGCTGCGCTCCGCCGCGCCGGCCGGGCGGGTCGAGGGGAGCCTTGTCGGCGCCGCCGCCTGAGGGACGCCCGAGCGCCACCGGATGTACGGCCGCGGGGCGGGTGCGGGATCGTGGTCTTTCGCGACGCCGATGCCCGGGAGCCGCCCCGCGCTATCCCGCACGTCATGTCTCCGTAACCATTGATTCAGCCAAGCTTGCGACGCTCGGCCAATGAAGCCCGCCGTGCCAGAGCCTTCGCCGCCCCCCGAGGGGCCCGCGCTGAAGGGGGCCGTGACGCTCCCGCCCGCACGTTCCGACGCGCCCGTGACACCCGTGGCGCGGAAGAATGGGGTCATGAGTCAGCAAGACGCCCCGGCACCTGTCCAGCACGCGCAGCCTCCTGTGGGCTCCATCGCCGCACACCGCCCGCACACGGTGGCCGCCACCGTCTCCGACCTGGAACCCGACATCGACGCGGACCTCGACGCCTACGAGGACGCGCAGGGTGACGGTACGCCCCTGCCCCAGGGTCGTTTCCTCGACCGTGAGCGCAGCTGGCTCGCCTTCAACGAGCGCGTCCTTGAGCTGGCCGAGGACCCGAACACGCCCCTGCTGGAGCGCGCGAACTTCCTCGCGATCTTCGCCAGCAACCTGGACGAGTACTTCATGGTCCGCGTCGCCGGCCTGAAGCGCCGTATCGCCACCGGTGTGGCGACGCGCTCCGCCTCCGGGCTGCAGCCGCGCGAGGTGCTGGAGATGATCTGGGCCCGCTCGCGCGAGCTGATGGCCCGGCATGCCGCCTGCTACCACGAGGACGTCGCCCCCGCACTCGCGGAGGAGGGCATCCACCTGGTCCGCTGGAACGAGCTGACCGACAAGGAGCAGGCCCGCCTGTTCACCCTGTTCCGGCACCAGATCTTCCCGGTCCTCACCCCGCTGGCCGTCGACCCCGCGCACCCCTTCCCGTACATCTCCGGCCTCTCCCTGAACCTGGCCGTCGTCGTACGCAACCCGGTCAGCCACCACAAGCACTTCGCGCGCGTGAAGGTGCCGCCGCTGCTGTCCCGCTTCCTGGAGAGCAGCCCCGGCCGCTACGTCCCCATCGAGGACATCATCGCCGCGCACCTGGAAGAGCTGTTCCCGGGCATGGAGGTGCTGGAGCACCACACCTTCCGCCTCACCCGCAACGAGGACCTGGAGGTCGAGGAGGACGACGCCGAGAACCTGCTCCAGGCCCTGGAGAAGGAACTCATGCGGCGCCGCTTCGGCCCGCCGGTGCGCCTGGAGGTGGAGGAGTCCATCGACCGCGAGGTCCTCGACCTGCTGGTCCGCGAGCTGAAGATCTCTGAGGCCGAGGTGTACCCGCTGCCCGGCCCGCTGGACCTCACCGGGCTGTTCCGCGTCCACGGCCTGGACCGGCCGGAGCTGAAGTACCCGAAGTACATCGCGGGCACCCACCGCGACCTGGCCGAGGTCGAGTCGGCGTCGGCGCCGGACATCTTCGCCGCCCTGCGCCAGCGCGATGTGCTCCTGCACCACCCGTACGACTCCTTCTCCACCTCCGTGCAGGCCTTCATCGAGCAGGCCGCCGAGGACCCGGACGTCCTCGCGATCAAGCAGACCCTGTACCGCACCTCCGGCGACTCCCCGATAGTCAACGCGCTCATAGACGCGGCCGAGGCCGGCAAGCAGGTCCTGGTCCTGGTCGAGATCAAGGCCCGCTTCGACGAGCACGCCAACATCAAGTGGGCGAAGAAGCTGGAGGAGGCCGGCTGCCACGTCGTCTACGGCCTGGTCGGCCTGAAGACGCACTGCAAGCTGTCCCTGGTGGTCCGCCAGGAGGGCGAGACCCTGCGCCGCTACAGCCATGTCGGCACGGGCAACTACCACCCGAAGACGGCGCGCCTGTACGAGGACCTCGGCCTGCTCACGGCCGACCCGCAGGTCGGCGCCGACCTCTCCGACCTGTTCAACCGCCTGTCCGGCTACTCGCGCCGCGAGACCTACCGCCGCCTGCTGGTGGCCCCCAAGTCCCTGCGCGACGGCCTGGTCGCGCGGATCAACAAGGAAGTCGAGCACCACCGCTCGGGCCGTCCGGCCTTCGTCCGCATCAAGGTCAACTCGATGGTCGACGAGGCGGTCATCGACGCCCTCTACCGCGCCTCCCAGGCGGGCGTGCCGGTGGACGTGTGGGTGCGCGGCATCTGCGCGGTGCGCCCCGGTGTCACCGGCCTGTCCGAGAACATCCGGGTCCGCTCGATCCTCGGCCGCTTCCTGGAACACTCCCGCGTGTTCGCCTTCGGCAACGGCGGCGAACCCGAGGTGTGGATCGGCAGCGCCGACATGATGCACCGCAACCTCGACCGCCGGATCGAGGCCCTGGTCCGCGTCGTCGACCCGGCCCACCGGGCGGCCCTGAACCGGCTGCTCGACACCGGCATGTCCGACTCCACCTCCTCCTGGCACCTCGGCCCCGACGGCGAGTGGATCCGGCACGCGACCGACGGGGACGGACAGCCCCTGCGCAACGTCCAGGAGATGCTCATAGACGCCCGGAGGCGCCGGCGTGGCACAGCAACACCTTGACCCGACGGACCCCACGGCCGAGGTGGTGACCGGGGACGCCCTCGCGGCGTATCTGCGCACCCAGGCCACGGAGTTCCTCCGCGCCCTGCGCCTGCACCGTGAGACCGGCGGTGCGGGCGGGGGCGCGGCCGCGCGCGACCGGTCGAGCGCGAGGGAGAACGGCGCGCAGGAGTCCGTCGACGCGGCGCAGGCCCTGCGCCGCTCGGCCCGCCGCGTCAGCGGCAGCCTGCACACCTTCCGCCCCCTCCTCGACCCCGACTGGTCCGAGGAGATGCGCCCCGAACTGGCGTGGCTCTCCGGCACATTGGGCCTGGAGCACGCCTACGAGGCCCGGCTGGAACGGCTGTTGCTCGCCCTGCACCGGCTGTCGGGGGCCACCGCGTTCCCGGGCCAGGCGACTTCCCTCGACGTGGCCGCGGGCGCCTCGATCACGGCCGTGGTCGCGAGCCCCACCCCGGAACGCGGCAACCTCACGGTGGGCGCGGCGAAGGCAGGCGCCCTGCTGGAACGCCAGTTGACGCTGGCCCGCACCCGAGCCCACTCCACGGCGCTCCAGGCCCTCGGCTCGTCCCGCTTCCACGCCGTCGCCGACAAGGTCGCCGTACTGGCCAGCGAAGTCCCCCTCACCCTCACCGCCCCCACCACCGATCTGCGCCCCCTGGCAGCCGCTGCGGAGGAACGGCTGACAGCCGCGATCACCGGCCTTCCCCTGGTCACCGCGGGCCTCCCGTACAACGCGGAGGCCCTGGTCCACGGCCTGTCCCCGGACCCGTCCCCGCACCCCCAGGACGGCCCCTGGCACCAGGTCCGGCTGCTGCTGCGCCTGCACCGGTACGCCCGGGAGGTGCTGCACGCGGGCAACTCCCCGGTGGACGTACGCCTGTTGGCGGCGGGCCAGGCGCTGAACCGGCACCGGGACGCCTCGGAGGCGGCAGCGGCGGCGGCCCAGGCCGCCCGTACGCCCCGGATCGCCCCGGCGACGGCGTACGCGCTCGGTGTGCTCCACGCGGACCAGCGGCACGAGGTGGAGGCGTCCAGGTTCGTCTTCCAGCAGGCCTGGCAGAAGCAGACCGTCAGCGCGTCCTGAGTTCCCCCGAGGAGGCGATGTGAGCGACATCCTGGTGCGAGCGGCCGGCTGTGTCCTGTGGCGCCGCTCGCCCATCGCCGGCGACCTGGAGATATGCCTGGTCCATCGGCCGAAGTACGACGACTGGTCGCATCCGAAGGGCAAGCTCAAGCGCGGCGAGGACGCGCTCGCCGGCGCCCTTCGGGAGGTCACGGAGGAGACCGGGTACACGGCCGAGCCCGGCGCGGAACTGCCGACCATGCACTATCTCGCGGGCGGCCGCCCGAAGCAGGTGCGCTACTGGGCGGCGGAGGCGATTTCCGGCCACTTCACGCCGAACGACGAGGTGGACCGGATCCTCTGGCTCTCCCCCGCCGCCGCCCGCAGCCGCCTCACCCAGCCCCGTGACCGGGACCTCGTGGACGCGCTTCACAGCTCCGCCGCGTGACCCTCCGCGTCCGCGCGGGCCTGGCTGCGGGCGCGGCGGGCGGGGCCACGCCAGCCACAGGTGCAGCGGGCCACGCAGAAGCGGCCCTGTTCGGTCGTCGAGGTGAGGTGGTCCTGCCCCTGCCGGACTCGCTCCGGTCCGTCCTGCTGCGCCACGCCGACAACGTTACCCACACCGCACCCACGCCGCGCTCAAAGGTCTCGTACGGCTTTCCCCGGCCCCGGCGGCGCGTGACGGCGCCCCCTACCCGTCGTTAACCGGACGACAGGGGGCCCGTGACGGACGTACCGGCTGGGGGTAGGCAGGCGATGGATCGGCGGCAGCACAGGAACGTGGGCAGGACGGTCGTCGCGATCGGCATCATGCTCGGCCTCGGGGCGGGGACCACGGGCTGTTACGACACCGGGGCCGCCGCCGAGGACGTCAAGGGCGGCGGCGATCCGGTCGCCATCCTGCACCGGGCCGCCGACACGCTGGGCGGCGCGGGCACTTCCAAGGCGACCACCTCCATGGAGATGGCCACGGGCGGCACCCGGGTCACCATCCGCGGCCAGGGCGTGTACGACTTCGGGCACCGGCTCGGCCGGCTCACGGTCGTCCTGCCCGAGGACCCGGCGGGCACCGCCGAGCACCAGCCGATCACCGAACTCCTCGCTCCCGGCGCCCTGTTCATGAAGAACCGGGGCGCGGGCGTGCCCGCCGACAAGTGGGTGCGGGTGGACACGGCCACGCTGTCCGACGGCAACCTGGTCACCGGCGGCGCGACCGATCCGTACGCGGCGGCCGAGGTGCTGCGCGGGACGCGGACGGCCACGTACCTGGGCAGGACCGAGGTCGGCGGGACCGCGGTGCGGCACTACCGGGGCACGGCGGACCTGAGCAGCGCGGCGCGCCATGCCTCCGCCGAGAACAGGCAGGCGCTGGCCGCGGCGGCGAAAGGGTTCGCCACGTCCGAAGTGCCGTTCGACGCCTACCTCGACGACCAGGGCCGCATCGTCAAGCTCAGACAGCGCTTCAGCTTCGTCAACGGCCTCCAGAAGACGCCCGTGGCGGTCGCCTCGACGACACTGCTGTACGCCTTCGGCGCCCCCGTCGACGTACGGCTGCCGCGCCCGGCGGACATCTACGCGGGCCGTATCGCCGAGGGTGATCATCCGGAGGATCACCCGGACGGGGACTAGGGCGAGCACTAGTCCGGGGCGTCACCCCGTAAGTAGCCCGTCCGTGCCATGCGCGGTGTGTAGAGGGCTGCCTACTCTAGGAAGTCGGTGACAGTGGAGAAGAGGTGAGGCGAGTGGCTCCGGTCGGCGGTACGGCGGTGCAGGACCACGTGGCCCTCGCCGAGATCGAGCTGTGCGGAGAGCTGATCATCGCGGCCTCCGCGGCGGAGGACCGGCTCAGCCTGGAGAGCATCGACGAGGTGCTGCGGGTGTCCGAGGAACGCGACGACTGGGAGCGCGGAAGCGTAGGCCGCAGGAGCGCGGGAGCCTAGACCGCAGGAGCGCGGGAGCCTAGGACCTCAGGAGACGGCCGATCGCCTTCGTCGCCTCGTCCACCTTCGTGTCGATCTCGTCGCCGCCCTTGAGCGCCGCGTCGGCCACGCAGTGCCGCAGATGCTCCTCCAGCAGCTGCAGCGCGAAGGACTGCAGCGCCTTGGTGGACGCCGAGACCTGGGTGAGTATGTCGATGCAGTACGTGTCCTCGTCGACCATCCGCTGCAGCCCGCGGATCTGCCCCTCGATCCGGCGCAGCCGCTTGAGGTGCTCGTCCTTCTGCTTGTGATAGCCGTGCGTGGCATGCGCGGTCTGCGCGGACTCGCTCACGGACTCACTCACGGTCTCGGAGGACGCCGTGGCGCCGGCCTCGGTCGTCGTCATCGCGGGCCTCCATCTCGGGACGAGCTGCGGATACATACCCCTACTGGGTATATGGTAACGAACTTTGCGGGGTAAGGAGCCCTTGGTGCGCCCCCGTGCTGATCAATCTGCCCGATGGGCGACACTGGGATGCGGCCCATTAGCCGTGGCCGGATGATGCGCCTAGCATCAGCCTGACCGAAACCGAAGCACCCCGAGGACCCCACGTGCGCTTTCGTCTGACCCCCAGGGAGACGAGCTTCTACGACATGTTCGCCGCATCCGCGGACAACATCGTCACCGGCTCGAAACTCCTGATGGAACTGCTCGGGGCGGACGCACCTGCCCGAGCCGAGATCGCAGAGCGTATGCGGGCCGCGGAGCACGCGGGTGACGACGCCACACACGCGATCTTCCACCAGCTGAACTCCTCGTTCATCACGCCGTTCGACCGCGAGGACATCTACGCCCTCGCCGGATCCCTCGACGACATCATGGACTTCATGGAGGAGGCCGTCGACCTGGTCGTCCTCTACAACGTCGAGGAACTGCCGAAGGGCGTCGAGCAGCAGATCGAGGTCCTGGCCCGGGCCGCCGAGCTGACGGCGGAGGCGATGCCGAACCTCCGCACCATGGACAACCTGACCGAGTACTGGATCGAGGTGAACCGCCTGGAGAACCAGGCGGACCAGATCCACCGCAAGCTGCTGGCCCACCTCTTCAACGGCAAGTACGACGCCATCGAGGTGCTCAAGCTGAAGCAGATCGTGGACGTCCTGGAAGAGGCGGCGGACGCGTTCGAGCACGTGGCGAACACGGTGGAGACCATCGCCGTCAAGGAGTCCTGAGGCGTCGATGGACACCTTCGCCCTGGTCGCGACCATCGCGGTCGCGCTCTTCTTCACCTACACGAACGGCTTCCACGACTCGGCGAACGCGATCGCGACGTCGGTGTCGACGCGGGCGCTGACCCCGCGGGCGGCTCTCGCCATGGCGGCGGTGATGAACCTCGCCGGTGCCTTCCTCGGCTCGGGCGTCGCCAAGACGGTCAGCGAGGGTCTGATCGAGACGCCCGCGGGCTCGCACGGGATGGGCATCCTCTTCGCCGCCCTGGTCGGCGCCATCACCTGGAACCTGATCACCTGGTACTTCGGCCTGCCGTCCTCCTCCTCCCACGCCCTGTTCGGCGGCCTGGTGGGCGCGGCGCTGGCGGGCAGTACGGCGGTTCACTGGAACGGCGTCATCGACAAGATCATCATCCCGATGTTCCTGTCGCCGCTGGTCGGCCTGGTGGTCGGCTACCTGGTCATGCTGGCGATCATGTGGATGTTCCGCCGCGCCAACCCGCACAAGGCCAAGCGGGGCTTCCGTATCGCACAGACGGTCTCGGCGGCCGGCATGGCCCTGGGCCACGGTCTCCAGGACGCCCAGAAGACCATGGGCGTCGTGGTGATGGCACTGGTGATTTCCGGCCATGAGACGTTCGGCGACCCGATCCCGGTGTGGGTGAAGATCGTCTCCGCTCTGATGCTCTCCCTCGGCACCTACGCGGGCGGCTGGCGCATCATGCGCACACTCGGCCGCAAGATCATCGAACTGGATCCGCCGCAGGGCTTCGCGGCCGAGGCCACCGGCGCCTCGATCATGTTCGGCACGGCGTACCTCTTCAAGGCGCCGATCTCCACGACCCATGTCATCACCTCGGCGATCATGGGCGTGGGCGCGACCAAGCGCGTCAACGCCGTCCGCTGGGGCGTGGCCAAGAACATCGTCCTGGGCTGGTTCATCACGATGCCGGCGGCAGCGCTGGTCGCTGCGCTGGCCTTCGGCGTGGTCAAGCTGACGGTGCTCTGACCGTCCTTCTTCTCCCACCCACCCACCCGTCTCGGCCCGCTGAAAAGCGAGGCAGGGGCGGGTGGGTTGTTTACCGGCCGAGCCGGGGTGAGCCCGGCGGATCGGGCGGGGCGTCAGTCCGCGTACTGCGGGTAGTACGTGCTCTTCGGCGCGATCTGCTCGGTTGCGAGCCCCGGCACCGTGAGGTTGCCGGTGACCAACACGTCCTGGTTGCACCAGGAGCCGTCAAGCTCCACGAGCCAGCCGCCAGGCTCCATCACCCAATCGGCGTCGGAGAGCTTCACGACCACGCCGCTGCCGCAGATGTACGCCCGGGATGCCTGCGAGACGATCCACTCGGCCTTTCTGGTTTCCGTCACCCCGTCGTTATGGCACCTCTCCGCCATCTCCCAGAGCAGGCGCCACCCGATACCGGGCGTCAGCGGCCCCACGTAGGCAAGCTGCTGGTCATCCACGAGAGTGGTCGCGTAGCCGAAGACGGGCCCGAACAAGGAGAAGACCGTGACCCGTCCCCGGCCCTTGGTTCCTTCGGCAGTTGCCACGAAAACTCCCTGTTTGCACCTAGAGTCCGGACCGTGAGGGCCGGACTCTATTGGCTGGCACTGACAGTGGCCCGTATCAGCAACAGGGGCCGTCGCCGCAGCAAGCCGATTCATTGCACTCAGCCTTGGTGCCCCACAGGGACTCGTCGACCTCGAAGCCGTGGGCGCGAATCTTGGCCACGACGTCCGCCATCGTGGCCTTGTCCCGGTATCGGGGACTTGGGGGCGTGGTGGATGAACCGGCCGTACCGTTTCCTGCAGAACTCGGCGTACTCCTCCGTGTGGAGCATGAAGGTGTGCCACCCGGGGTCCACCACCGTGGACGGCGACATGCCCTCGCCGGTCTGACCCATGCCGTCCAGGAAGGCCAGGGCCTCGCTCATGATTCGCTCGGCCGTGGACCGCTCGTGCCCGTACTCCTCGGCGCAGAAGTCCGCCAGCCGCTCGAACAGTTCGGGTGACACAAGGTCCCGGCCGTGCCGCAGGGCGACGGCGATCGGCATTTCAGGTGCCACAGTCATGGAAAGTCCTCTCTTCCACCTGATCTGATGTGCACGCGCTGACCCGCCCGCCCCATGGGGTGGGAGAAGCTCGTGCAGGAGAGGAGGGTGTCACTCTCTTCGCTCTCCATGGCCCTATCTTCGGCAGACCACGGATGCCGATCTAGTCGGTTTCCTGTTCCAGCAAGAATTCATCTCGGATCTTCTCGACCATGCCTCGCATGGCATCTCCGGAAACAGCGACACCCGCAAAATCTTCGAATTTATCGACGTAAAGGGCGACGTCCTGCGGATCCGTCACTGCCAGCTCCGCGTGAACAGTTTCCACCGTCACCATGCGGTCATCCTTGATCGAGAATGAGTGACTGGGGAAATCGGTCTGCCGCACTGACAACGGCACAACACGGAAGTCGACTCCGGGAATCCGGGATACGGAAATGAGCTTGTCGAGTTGCCCGGCCATCACAAGTGGTGGGACGATTCTCCAACGCAGTACGGACTCTGTGACAATGAAGCGAAGCTGCCTCCCCGGCTCGTACAGGATGCTGCTACAGACGCCGGAATACGTCCAGGCTGTCCTCGGGCGCAAGAACCTCACCGCGGACCAACTTGCCCGAGCAGTAGGTGCCCGGCTTGCGAGACGGGTACAAGCGCGGGTTGAAAGAGCCGCAGCAGAGTCGTACGGGACTCGATCGCCTGGATCTGCTGCTGCTTTCGGTGGTATCCGAGCCGTCGGTACAGGCGCCAGGCCGTTGCCTCGGTCGCCGCAGCCCGAGCGACCGACATGTACTCAGCCTTTACGTCTTCGGAGACCCCTACGGCAGTCAGAATCTGTTCCACATCCACGACGCTCGGCATGACGCTGCCGTTCTCGATTTTGGACAGCTTCGAACTGGACATGGCCGCGCCCCGGGCGACGGTCTTGGCTTCCTTTCCGGATGCCTGCCGTAGCGCCCGAAGCGCGGACCTCAGCTCAGCCTTGTTCACTCCCCGTGCCGTGCCCACCATTCCGTGAACGGTACGGCCTGCGAGAGCGCGGTGTCCCGGTAGGTCCGGAACTCGGCCAGCCGGCCTTCCTCCGCGAAGTGGCTCCCGAGGTACTTCCCGGCAGGGTCGTACGCCATCACCGCAGTATCCGTGCCGTCGAACATCCAGAAGTCAGGCGCGTCAGGGATCGGGTTCGCCTGCTCGGTGGTGTCGAGGATGAAAAACTCCTCACCGGCGGTCATGTTGCGCCGATATCCCCAGGACAGCTCGAATCGGAGATAGTCCGTGAGCGGGCGGGACAGAACGTGCACGCGATACACACGCTTCCCGGCCTTGGTGGCGTCCCCCACTGTCGTCAGCCATGCGGCTGCCTTGTACGACTCCGGCTGCTCCCGCCCTGCCAGAAACTCCTGATAGGCGTCGACTCCCCCCGACTGGCTGTAGTCGTCCAAAGTCTCCAGCCGGAACGCTTCGCGCTCGAACGCCGTGAACCACTCTGCTAAGGTCCCCCGGTCGGTGGCGTACAGCGTCGGGCACTCTCCCTCGTCGCACTCACCTACCAGTCGCGCCAGCTTTACCATCGCAGGCTCCTCCCACATGTGGACTGGTCGTCACCACTGATCGTCCCGACCGTGCCGCGCGTTCGGCAAGAGTCCCTGGTTTCCGTTTCTGGAAACCGTCAACACACGGCGGACGAGCCTCCGGCTTCTGCAGGATGTGGATCGCGGTGGGGGTAGCGGCTGTTTCGGCGCAGTTGGCGGCTTCCGCGCTGCTGCCGCACCATGAGGCCGATGTCCCTGCGGATCTCGCGCAGACGCCGGCCGAGGGCCTGCCATGCTTGCTTGACACTGGATGAGGCACGCCGGGGATTGTGGATCAGGTGGGCTGGTAGTCCGCGTGCGGCACTGCCAAGGACCAGACGGTGTCGAACGCACTCGCGCACAGTTTCACAACCGTCGGGTCGTCAGTGAACTCTTCGTCATCCGGCGCAAGTTCACCATCACCGGCGAAGTGGTGGAAGACCACCGAGCTGTCGTCGAACAGCCAGAGGTCGTTGCCCGGCAGGGCGAGTGCGGAGGCGCCCGTCAGGTGATGCTCAAACCTGATTTAGTCCGACACCGGCTCCGACACGATCCGCGCACGGCGCACCTCGACCCCCTGGCCGACCAGGTCGGCGATCAGCCGCAACCACGGACGGCTCTCCGGGTCGCTCTCGGCCGGGTCGTTCCTGACGCCCTGCCGCCAAGCTGCGAACCGTGGATCGGATCGCATGTACCCGTCGCGCATCTCCAGGTGCACGGCGGCACGGGTGCAGCCCCTGAGCCGCTCCTCAAGCGTCGGCATCGCCAACGCTGTTCACCTCCAGGAAGAACTGCACCCGTACCGGAGGAAATCCGTCCAGGTGGAGGGTGTGATGGTGAGGTGGGGGGCATTGGGGGTCTTGGAGTCTCGGATGTGGATCGTGGTGGGGGTGGGGGCTATTTCGACGCAGTTCGAGCCGTCGCCGCTGTAGGTGGACTTCTGCCAGTGGAGTATGTGCATGGTGGGCCCTCACAAGTCCTGGATACGTTGGTGAATGAAATCGCGTGTTTTGGCTGGCGTGAGCGCGCAGGACTCCATACGGTCCACCACCGCCCGGTACTTGCCCAACTGGGCTTCGGCGTCGAGGAACTCACAGGCACCGTGATGTGAGTCCAACTGAACGGTGTCGAGCTGGGGAACAAGCCCCTCTACGTAGTCGAAGGACTGGCCCGTCGTCGGGAAGTGATCCGTCCCGAACGGGACCACCCGGACCGTGACATGGGGCAGCTCGCTCATGTCGAGAAGGTGCTTGAGCTGGCCATGGGCGACGGCAGGACCGCCGAAGCCCATGCGGAGTGCCGTCTCGTGAATGATCGCCGTGTACGGAGGCGGATCAGCCCGGTGCAGGACGCCTTGGCGCTTGATGCGGTGCGTGAGGCAGTACTCGATCTCGTACTGGCGCATCGGCGGCACAACCGACCGGAAGAGAGCACGGGCGTGGTCGGTTGTCTGCAACAGCGCCGGGATGTGGATCAGAAGTGCCACACGCAGCGCGGAGGCGTGGTGCTCCAACCGGGTTCCGCCTGCCCCGGTTGACGTCGAGGAGGGGCGCGGGCTGCACCTCGTACAGGAATACGCCGACTCGTGGGGCGGCCTGGCCCTCGGGGACAACCCGCTGGACCGAGGAGCCGGGAAGCTGCTGTGGTTCGAGGTGGGCGGGCAGCGGGTCGGAGGAGCGCGGACGGCCATTGCCTGACAGCGGCTCACTGCCGACCGAGCCCCCGGAACCGCTGCTGAAGCCGAATGCAATGGGCCCGCCCCCGGGAGCCAGGGGCGGGCCCTCTTGCGTCCTCGCGGTGGCACCGCCATGCAGCACCGCGAGGGGTCTATGACACCGACCGGCGTCGGCTTAGCCGAAGCGGCCGGAGATGTAGTCCTCCGTCGCCTGGACGGACGGGTTGGAGAAGATGCGCTCGGTGTCGTCGATCTCGATCAGGCGCCCCGGCTGGCCGACCGCCGCCAGGTTGAAGAACGCCGTACGGTCCGAGACACGCGCGGCCTGCTGCATGTTGTGCGTCACGATGACGATCGTGAAGCGCTCCTTCAGCTCGCCGATCAGGTCCTCGATGGCGAGCGTGGAGATCGGGTCCAGGGCGGAGCAGGGCTCGTCCATCAGGAGGACCTTGGGCTCCACCGCTATCGCCCGTGCGATGCAGAGGCGCTGCTGCTGGCCGCCGGAGAGGCCGGAGCCCGGCTTGTTCAGGCGGTCCTTGACCTCGTTCCAGAGGTTCGCGCCCTTGAGCGACTTCTCGACGATGTCGTTCAGCTCGCTCTTCTTGAACTTGCCGTTCAGGCGCAGACCCGCCGCCACGTTGTCGAAGATCGACATCGTGGGGAACGGGTTCGGGCGCTGGAACACCATGCCCACCTCGCGGCGGACGGACACCGGGTCGACGCCCGTGCCGTACAGGTCCTCGTCGTCCAGCAGCACCTTGCCCTCGACGCGGCCACCGGGGGTGACCTCGTGCATACGGTTCAGCGTGCGCAGGAACGTCGACTTGCCGCAGCCGGAGGGGCCGATGAACGCCGTCACCGAACGCGGCTCGACGGTCATCGAGATGTCCTCGATCGCCTTGTGGGAGCCGTAGTAGGCGGTCAGACCGCTTACGTCGATTCGCTTGGCCATTACTACTTCACTTCCAAACAGTCGGTCGCTGTAGGCCGCGTCAGCGACCGGTCTTCGGGGCCTTCCAGCGGGCGATGCCGCGAGCCACCAGGTTGAGGATCATCACGAAGGCGATCAGCGTGAGGGACGCCGCCCAGGCACGGTCGTAGGCCGCCGTGGAGCCCGAGCTGTTCGCGTACTGCTGGTAGATGTACAGCGGCAGCGCCTGCTGGGCACCCGAGAACGGGTTGTTGTTGATGAAGCTGTTGCCCCACACCAGCAGCAGGATCGGCGCCGTCTCGCCCGCGATGCGGGCGATCGCCAGCATGATGCCCGTGGTGATGCCGCCGATGGAGGTCGGCAGGACCACCTTCAGGATGGTGCGCCACTTGGGCACGCCGAGCGCCAGGGACGCCTCACGCAGCTCGTTCGGGACGAGCTTGAGCATCTCCTCCGTGGAGCGGACCACGACCGGCATCATCAGGATGGCCAGGGCCAGCGAGCCGGCGAAGCCGAAGGGCTGCATGTCGGACATCAGCATGAGGCTGAGGATGAACAGACCCGCGACGATGGAGGGGATACCGGTCATCACGTCGACGAAGAAGGTGACCGCGCGGGCGAGCTTGCCGCGCCCGTACTCCACCAGGTAGACCGCCGTGAGCACGCCGATCGGCGCGCCGATCAGGGTGGCGAGGCCGACCTGCTCCAGGCTGCCGATGATGGCGTGGTAGATGCCGCCGCCCGGCTCGGAGTCGGCGACGATGCCCATGGAGTGGGTGAGGAAGTAGGGGTCGAGGACCTTCACACCGCGCTTGACGGTGGTCCAGATCAGGGAGACCAGCGGGATGAGCGCGATCAGGAAGGCCACCCAGACCAGGGCGGTGGCGACGCGGTCCTTGGCCTGCCGCTTGCCCTCCACCCGCGCCGCGACGGCGAAGGTGCCGAAGATGAAGAGCAGTGCGGCGATCAGGCCCCACTCGACCTTGCTGCTGAGGCCGGCGCCCAGGCCGATACCCACGGCGACCACGACGGAGCCGGCGGCGATCGCCCACGGCGACCACTTCGGCAGGCTGGCGCTGCGCAGCGTGCTGGGACGCTTTTCGGTGACGGCTGCGGTGCTCATGCGTTGGCCCCCGAGTACTCCTTGCGGCGGGCGATGATCGCGCGGGCCGCGCCGTTGACCAGCAGGGTGATGACGAACAGGATCAGACCGGAGGCGATGAGCGCGTCACGGCCGTCCTGCGTCGCCTCGCCGAACTTGCTGGCGATGTTCTGGGCGAAGGTGCCGCCACCCGGGTTGAGCAGGCTGGCGTGGATGACGAAGTCCGGGGAGAGCACGGTGGCGACGGCCATCGTCTCGCCGAGGGCGCGGCCGAGGCCGAGCATGGAGGCGGAGATCACGCCGGAGCGGCCGAAGGGCAGTACGGCCATGCGGATCACCTCCCAGCGCGTGGCGCCGAGGGCGAGAGCGGCCTCCTCGTGCATCTGCGGGACCTGGCGGAAGACCTCACGGCTCACGTTGGTGATGATCGGCAGGATCATGATCGCGAGCAGGATGCCGACGGTCAGCATCGAGCGGGGGGCGCCGCCGTCCCAGGAGAAGATGCCGGTCCAGCCGAAGTAGTCGTTCAGCCAGCCGAACAGGCCGTTCATGTGCGGTACGAGGATCAGCGCGCCCCAGAGGCCGTAGACGATGGACGGCACGGCGGCGAGCAGGTCGATCACATACGCGACGGGACCGCTCAGCCTGCGCGGGGCGTAGTGGGTGAGGAACAGCGCGATGGCGACCGCGATCGGCACGGCCAGGGCCATGGCGATGACCGAGGAGACCACCGTGCCGAAGGCCAGGACGGCGATGCCGAAGGACGGCGGGATGACGTTGGTGTTCCACTCGAAGGTGGTCAGGAAGTTCCCGTGGTCCTTGCCGATCGCGATGGACGCGCGGTAGGTGAGGAAGACCGCGATCGCGGCCATGATCACCAGCAGCAGGATGCCCGAGCCTCGGGAGAGGCCCAGGAATATGCGGTCGCCGGGGCGGGTCTTGGTGCGCGCGGCACCCTGCTTCCCGGCGGCGGCCGGCTGGGGGGTGGGGGGAGATGCGTCAGTTGTTTTAGTCGATATGTCCATCAGGGATTCTCCGGTCTGCTGAGCCGCTCACCCGGTGGGGCGGGCAGCTCTTGGCGGCGGTGCACCGGACGGTGCGGCCCGGCCCGCGGAAAGGCCGTGGGAACCGGGCCGCACTCTCGGATCAGGTCAGCTGAGGCCCGCGATGGTGGTGCGGACCTTGCTGATGATCTCGTCGGGCATCGGCGCGTAGCTGATGCCGCTCAGGATCTTCTGGCCGTCCTCGGAGGCGATGTAGTTGAGGAAGGACTTGACGGTGGGCAGGGTGTCGGCCTTGTTGCCCTTGTCGCAGACGATCTCGTAGGTCACCAGGGTGATCGGGTAGGCGCCGTCAGCCTTGGTGTTGTAGTTCAGCTGGAGGGACAGGTCCTTGCCGACGCCGACGACCTTGGCGTCCGCGATGGCCTTGGTGGCGCTGTCGGTGCTGGGGGCGACCGGCTGGGCGGCACCGGTGCTGATGCTCGCGGCCTTGACGCCGTCACCGACGTAGGACAGCTCGAAGTAGCCGATGGCGCCGTTGGTCTGCTTGACCTGCTGGGCCACACCGGAGGACTGGGCGGCGGACTGGCCACCCTGCGCCTGCCAGGTCTTGCCGCCCGTGTACTTCCAGTTCTCCGGGGTGGCGGCCTTCAGGTACTTGGTGAAGTTGTCCGTGGTGCCGGAGTCGTCCGAGCGGTGGAAGGCCTGGATCTTCAGGTCGGGAAGCTTCGCCTTCGGGTTCAGCTTCGCGATCGCCGGGTCGTTCCAGTTCTTGATCTTGCCGTCGAAGATCTTGGCAACGGTGGGGGCGTCCAGGACCAGGTTGTCCACGCCGTTCAGGTTGTAACCGAGGGCGATCGGGCCGCCGACCATCGGGAGGTCGATGCCCTGGCCGCCGGAGCAGACCTTCTTGGAGGCGGCGACCGCGTCGGGCTTCAGCGCGGAGTCGGAACCGGCCCACGGGATCTGGCCCTGCGTGAAGGAGGTCACGCCGGCGCCGGAACCACCGGCCTTGTAGTTGATCTGCACGCTGCAGGCCTGGGAGAAGTTCTTCACCCAGGCGTCGATCGCGTTCTTCTGCGCGGAAGAGCCGTCCGACAGCAGCTGCCCCTTGGCGCCGTCGCACTTGATCGAGGAGGCGTTGGTGGCACCGGACGGGTTGCCCGACGCCTTGGAACCGCCACCGTTGTCGTCGGAGCCGCACGCCGTCAGGGCCAGGGCGCCGGAGACGGCGATCGCACCGAGGGAGATGGCGCGCAGCCGGTTCTTGCGCTGAAGCTTCACTTTCGGGAGTTCCTTCCAGGAGCCGCCGCGAGGGGCGGCGTGCGAAGTATCGAGGGTTGTGAGCGCTCATACGGCCGAGCCGAGCGCATGAATGGCCGCGCTCCGCACCGTGCACGGCCGAAATTAGGCAGAACAGGTGAAGCCGCCGATGGCCGGAAGTGAACGGCGGGTGAACCCCTGCCGTCGGCCTGGTTAGGTCACGGAATGCTTACAGGGAGAGCACACGGAGGTTCCGACGGCAGGGTTAAGCGCACACGTCTTCGACGTTCGCTTTCCTGTGTGCGAACTGTTGCGAACCGGGCGCGAACCAATGTGCCCTTCGGTGCCATCTCACCCCAGGAAAGGCCAAGGGGGCCTGGGGAGAGGTGACAGACGACGATGGGCATGGAACGCCGTACGTTCATCGCTGGCGGCACGGCCGCACTGGCCGCGACCGCGCTGACCGGGTGCAGCTCGGGCTCCGGCAGGTCCACCACGTCGGCCGCCACCGGCTCATCGTCGCTCACGTCGCTCAAGACCACCAGCGTGAACGCCGCCGCGAACTGGACCGACCTCGCCCATGACCTGGACGGCACCCTGGTCCGGCCCGGCGACGCGGACTGGACGACGGCCCACCAGCTGTACAACACCCGCTTCGACGGCCTGAAGCCCGCCGCCGTGGCCTATGTGGCGCACGCCGACGACATCCGGACGGCCCTCTCCTACGCCCACGCGCACAGCATCCGGGTCTCCATACGCAACGGCGGCCACTCCTACGCGGGCTACTCCTCCGGCGACAGCCGCCTCATACTCGACGTCGGCCGGCTGAACCGCATACGGGTCAGCGGCGGAGCGGCGGTGGTCGGCGCGGGCTCCAAGCTGATCGACGTCTACCGGGCGCTGGCCGCGAAGGGCGTGACCATACCCGCCGGCTCCTGCCCCAGCGTCGGCGTCTCCGGCCTGGTGCTCGGCGGCGGCCACGGCGTCGCCTCCCGCGCCTACGGCCTGACCTGCGACAGCCTCACCCAGGCGACCCTGATCACGGCCGACGGCACCCAGGTCACCGCCAATGCCTCGTCCCACGCCGACCTCTTCTGGGCGCTGCGCGGCGCCGGCAACGGCAACTTCGGTGTGGTCACCGAGCTGCAGTTCAAGACCCACGCGGCGCCGCAGGCCGTGACGGCGTACATGACATGGCCGTGGGCGAAAGCGGCCGCGGTGCTGAAGGCCTGGCAGGAGTGGGGCCCGACCCAGCCCGACGAGATCTGGTCCTCCCTCCACCTGTCCTGCTCCCCCGGCGGCACCCCCTCGATCTCCGTGGCCTGCTTCTCCCTCGGCACCTACGGCGAACTGCAGAACGCCGTGGACCGCCTCGCCCACGCGGCCGGCGCGGGCGCCACCTCCGTCACCCTGCGCCGCCGCGGCTACGAGGAGGCGATGGAGATCTACGCCGGCTGTTCCTCCTTCTCGACGGACGCCCAGTGCCACCTGCCCGGCTCCACCCCGGGCCGCTCCCCGCAGGGCAAGCTCGGCCGGGAGACGTACGCGGCGCGCTCGGACTTCTTCGACCGCTCGCTGTCGGCGGCCGGCATCCAGACGGTGCTGCGGCAGATCGCCTCGGTGCGGGGCGGCGCCGGCAGCATCGCGTTCACGGCTCTCGGCGGCGCGGTCAACCGCGTCAACCCGACGGCGACGGCCTTCGTGCACCGCCGCTCCCGCATGCTGGCCCAGTACATCGCGTCCTGGGGCGCGGGGGCCTCCGGCGGTTCGGCCCAGTCCTGGCTGACGTCGGCGCACGACGCGATGAAGCCGTACGCCTCCGGGGCGGCGTACCAGAACTACACCGACCCGACGCTGAAGAACTGGCGGGCGGCGTACTACGGCGACGCGGCGAACCGCCTCACCAAGGTGAAGCAGCAGTACGACCCGCAGCGCTTCTTCTCCTACGCGCAGGGGCTGTAGGGGGCCCTGCTCCCCTTGGGGAGCTGCGGTGCGGTGGGCCTCTAGGCCGCCAGGTCCCGTTCCTCGGACTCCACCGGGCGGCGGGTGCCGGGGACGATCGGGACGTCCGGCGTGGATCGGCGTCGTACGATCCACCCCGCCCTCGGCGACCGCTCCACCGCTCTCGTCAGCGGCGTGAGCAGGGCCATGGCCAGCGGGGACAGCAGCAGCGCGACGGCCGTGCCGAGCGCGAAGCCGCCGACGACGTCCGTCGGATAGTGCACACCCATGTAGACCCGGCAGAACCCCTCCAGCAGCGCGAGACCGATCCCCGCGATGCCGAAGCGGCGGTTGGCGATGAAGAGTCCCACCCCGAGCGCCATCGTGATGGTCGCGTGGTCGCTGACGAAGGAGAAGTCGGTCTTGCCGGGGACGAGGACGTCCAGCCCCTGGTGATCGACGAAGGGGCGGGGGCGTTGCACGAAGCCCCGGATGGGAACGTTGACCAGCACGGCGATGCCGGCCGCGAGCGGGGCCCACACCAGCGCGGCGACGGAGGACGCGGCGTCCTCGCCGCCCCGGCGCCGCACGGACCACCAGCACCACAGCACCAGCAGGACCATGGCGAGCACCAGGCCGTACTCACCCACGAACTCCATGACCCGGTCGAACCAGTGCGGGGCGTCCTTGGCCAGGCCGTTGATGTCGTAGAGCAGGTCGACGTCGGGGTTCGATCCGGATTCGGCGAGTACAGCCATGGTGCTGCGGCCCCTTCGTCGTCTACCGGACGCACCTCGTGTGCGTACGTCAACAGGAACGCACGACCCCCATCCATGCGTTCCACTCTCTACTGAATGATCACTCAGACGTTATCGAAGAGAGACTCATCATCGCAGCTCAGGTGGGTGGTTCACGCACGGTGCACACCCGCTCAAACCGTCGTGGGGAGCGCTTTCGCGCCATCCGCGGTGACTCGGGTGGCGCCGAAGTACTCAGGGGTGTCGATGGGGTCGAACCGGATGACGGCCCCGGTGCGCGGCGCGTCGATCATGTACCCGCCACCCACATAGATACCCACGTGATGGATGGCCCGCGAATCGTTGAGGTCGGTGGAGAAGAACACCAGGTCACCCGGCAGCAGTTGATCCCGCGAGGGATGCGGCCCGGCGTTGTACTGGTCGTTCGCCACCCGCGGCAGCGTGATCCCGACCTGCCCGTACGCGGCCTGCGTCAACCCCGAGCAGTCGAACCGCCCACCCTGCGCGGCGGTCCCCTCCCCGCCCCACAGGTACGGCGTCCCGAGCTTGCCCTGAGCGAACCCGATGGCACCGGCGGCCTGCTGGGTGGGGTTGATCCGGCTGACGGGCGCGGCGAAGGTCCGTTCCAGGGCGCGGATGCTCTTCACGTAGTCCTGCGTCTCGGCCAGTTGGGGGATCCCCTGTGCGTCTATGACCCGGTACGCGCCCGCGTTGTAGGCGG
Organism: Streptomyces sp. NPDC052101; assembly: GCF_040680235.1. Lineage (NCBI taxonomy): Bacteria > Bacillati > Actinomycetota > Actinomycetes > Kitasatosporales > Streptomycetaceae > Streptomyces > Streptomyces sp. NPDC052101. The sequence continues at coordinate 24,203 of NZ_JBFAWH010000003.1, read as the reverse complement.
CAAGCATGTTGTTCGTGGTGTCTCCGGGAACGTCCTTCACATACTTCGCGAGGGCGCAGTCGTAGTGCGCGGCCGACGGGATCGCGTCCTTCGGGTTCCAGACGTCACGGCGGCCGTCGCCGTCCCCGTCGACGCCGTACTCGGCCCAGGTGCCGGGGATGAACTGGGCGATCCCCTGGGCATTCGCGTGACTGAGGGCGTCCGGCTGCCACTTGCTCTCCTGGTAGAGCTGAGCGGCCAGCAGGGCCGGGTTGATCGCCGGACAGAGATTGCCCCACTTCTGCACGAGTGCCGTGTACGCCACCGGCACGGTGCCCTTGGCGAGGGCCACGCTGCCCTGGCCGACCCCGTTCACGAGGTTCCCCGCGACCATGTACACGCCGACGACCAGCAGCATCACAAAGCCCAGGCCCGCCGCGACCGCGGCACCGACGGCAACCCACACCTTCCGCATGGCTCAACCTTCCCCCACCACGGCGCCGTTCATCTGTCTGTTCCGGTCATGTTGGCGCGATGTAGCTCACTTGGCGAGGAACCCGTCGCACCCTATGGTCGCGTACTCCTTCGGCTTCGTGACGTGGAGAAAGATGACGGTCCAGTTGCCGAGGGCCTTGGCCACCGGGAACGCGTCCTGGTACTTCGTGCCGTTCGCGTACGCGTGGAAGTCGTCCGGATACGTCAGGGACGTGGCGCCGTTGCTCTTGCCGTCGGAGTAGAGCTTGTACATGTCGATCGGCCGGCTCGTGAACCCCAGATCCACGTTTCCCTCGGCGGAGTTCTCCAAGGCCGCGCCGGTGTCCGGGTCGATGGGGTGCGGCGGCTTCACGGCCACCGAGACGTAGTAGGCCTCACCGGGCTTCGGGGTCGCGAACTTCAGACGCACGTTCAGCTTCAACCGGCCCGACAAGTACGACTCACCGCCGTCCATCGGCGTGACGGAGTACTGCAAGAACTGATTGCGCTCATCGGGCGCCAGGTTGCAGGCGCCGTTCGCCCAGTGGTCATGGGACGGGTTCGTGGGCTGCACGTATCCCGGTGTTCCGGTACCGGAACCTCCGCCACCCGCCGCGGAGGATCCCGAAGCGATGGGCGCCGCCGAGGTGGCGCCCGGCCGCGCGGCCCCGCCCGTCTTCCTGCCGCCCCCGTCCCCTCCGCCGCCCGGAAGAAGCAGCAGAGTCGTGGCCGTCCCGACCCCCACCACGAGGCCCACGGCGACCGCGATCATCCAGGGCGCCGGGCGCCGCCGCGCGGGCTGAGCTGTCGACGGGGCGGCCCATTGGGTGGGCGTATAGCCGTAACCGCCGTGCGGAGAAGAGGCCGTAGGCAGATCGTGCGGCCCGAGGGGTGGTGCCGAGGGCGGTGTCTGGGGCACCGCCTCCCCCAGCGGCGCGAGCCCCCGGTAGAACGTGTCCTCGACGAGTGCTGTACGCACCCCGCATCGCGCGATGACGTCGGTGAGCCCGGGCCGGGCGGCCGGGTCCTTGTCCACGCACGCCCCGATGAGCGCCGCCAGTCCCGGTTCCACACCCGCGAGATCGATGGGTTCGTGTACAGCGCGGTAGCTGACCCCGGCGGGGTCGCCGTTCCCGAAGGGCGCCCGCCCGGTGGCGGCGTACGCGACGGTGGCGCCCAGCGCGAAGACATCGGCCGCCGGTCCGACCTCGTTGCGCATCAGCACTTCGGGGGCGGTGAAGCCGGGCGTGCCGGCCGTGAACCCCGCCTCGGTCAGCGCGGTCTGCCCCACGCCGCGGGCGATGCCGAAGTCGATGAGCTGGGGCCCCTGCGCCGCGAGGATGACGTTCTGCGGCTTCAGGTCCCGGTGGGTGACGCCGTGGGCGTGGACGGCGGCGAGGCCCTCGGCGAGCGCGGCGAACAGCGCCCGGCAGGTCTCGGCGGGCGGCGCCCCGCGCTCCGCGACGGCTTGGGCGAGGGTGGGCCCGGCGACGTACTCGGTGGCCAGCCAATAGGGCGCCGCGTCCAACGAGGCGTCAATCAGGTTGGCGGTGTAGGCACTCCGCACCGTCCGCGCGGTCTCCACCTCGCGCCGGAAACGGGCCAGCGCGTCGGGGTGGTCGGTGATCTCGTCCCGGATCACCTTGATGGCGACCAGCCGTCCGCCCGGCGACCGCCCGAGATAGACCTGCCCCATTCCGCCGGCTCCGAGACGGGCGACCAGCGCGTGCATGCCTATGTGCGAAGGATCCTGAGGTCTGAGTGCGTCCACGGCACAGACCTTGCCACAAAGATCAGTTGGGCGGGTCCGGTCACCGCTCGCTGTTCGCGTCCCGGTAGAGCTCCGCCGCCGCGCCGCCCAGCGCCACGCTGTACGACACGTCGTCGGTGTCGCCGCCCTCCTCGTGGCCGCCGAGGACGCCGACGACCTGGTCGTCGCCGTTGATCCAGGGGCTGCCGCTGGTGCCGGCGGTGAAGGCCGGGCAGTCGATGCGCTGCTGGGTCCTGCTGTGCGCGGTCGGCTTGTTGGTGCAGCGGATGGGCGTCTCGCGGGAGTCGGGGTAGCCGATGAGGGTCACCGCGGTGGCGCCGGTGGCCGTGCCGGTCGCGAAGCCGTTGGCTCCGACCACGTCCTCGATCGGTCTGTCATCCAGGTCGTCGACGGTGACGAAGGCCAGGTCGCTGTCCTCGTCCTCGTCCTTGGACCATCCGTCGGGCAGGTACCGCTTCCCCACCTGCCACACCCCGAACGGCGCCTTCCCGTCCCGGTAGCCCGGCACGAACACCAGCTTGTTCTGGGGGTTGCTCACACAGTGCGCGGCGGTGACGAGGAGGTCGCCCTGGCGGCTGTGCACGACCGAGGCCGTGCAGAAGTGCCCGCCGGCCAGGTGATCGGCCCGGTCCGCGTCGAACAGCGCGCCGACCCGCGCCGTCTGCCGGTTCACGACGACGTCGGCGGTGACCCCGAGCGGCCCCGGCCCGTCGTCGGCGGCCGCCACGGACGCCGAGGTCAGGGCGAGCATCACCACCACTCCGAGCAACGCGGGACGCGAGGTGACGGTGATGCGTGAGATGCGCTTCATCAGTGCTCACTGTCCCCCACGAACGTGAGAATCCCGCTGCGACTTAGCTGAGATTTTCCTGTGAAACCTCCCTACGGCCGCCGGGCTTCGCCGTACGCGGGAAAGTCACCGGTCGCGACGTCGACGCGCAAGGGCTCGGGCAGAGGCACCGGCTCACCGAACTTCCCCGGTAGTACGTCCTGGTAGGCGCCGTTGTCGGGCCCGCTGTGCAAGGCCCACGTGGCGTTGCGCGGGTCGATGACGAGCAGCAGCGGGACACGCGCCACGGCGTACCAGTCGGCCTTGTCGCGGATGTCCCGGGACTTCTCGGAGGAAGAGATGACCTCGACGGCGAGCGCGGCGTCCTCAGAGGCGGCAAGCCAGCTGTCGTCCTCTTCCCATTCCTCGGGGAGAACGATCAGGTCCGGCGTCACATAGTCGTCCGGGTCGTCGGGGAGGGCGATCGATGACACCTCGTACACACCCAGCCCATCAGGCAGGGACGCACCTTCCAGCTGCCGCCGCAACCTCTTCACCACACCCGCGTGCTTGCCACGCGGAGTCGGGGACATCACGAGCTTCCCTCCCACGATCTGCACCCGCAGACCCGTCGCTTCCTCGATCTTCTCCGCGACCTCGCGCAGATTCCCCCGCCGGGGACGCGGGCCGTTCCAGGTGCCGGACGACACGGACATGGCTCGCTGCCTCCGTCCTTCCGCCTCGGTGGCGTTCTCAGCCGGGCGAGCGGGTTCGGTGGGAGGTCCGACGTCCCGCTCGGCTTCGCACCCACGGTACTGGGCAGCCTCCTGCCCTGCCCCCGCCTCGTGCACGCTCATCGTCGCCACGACACCCTCCCTCACCTTTCGAACAGGTAGGATTACATTACGTCACCGCTCTGACAATCCGCCCACAGCAGCTTCCCGCCCCGCGACGCGCCCAGCTCGCGCAGTACGGACACACCCCAGGAGTCGGCGCAGGCCCGCACGAGGTGAAGCCCTCGCCCGCTTTCCGCCTCCTCCGATACGGCCATCGGCGCGGCGTCGGCGGTGAAGCCGGACGGCACGCGCGGGTCCCCGTCCCAGACGCCCACCGTCAGCCGACCCGATTCCCGCCCGAGGAGGCGCAGGGCGTAGGGGCCGGTGGTGTGCAGGTGCGCGTTGGCGAGCAGCTCTGCGGCCACGAGTTCGGCGGTGGGGGTGAGCGAGGAGAGGCCGTGTGCGGCGAGGACGGTGCGGAGGGTCGCCCGGGCGATCCCCGGTGCGCGTGGATCACGGGGAAGGTGGAGGGTGTAGGTCCAGGGCTTGGATACGGTGGGCATCGAAGTCTCCGTTGCGGAAGGGGGGTTGAGGTGCGGTTGTTCGATTGCCCAGTGGCCTGCCACCCCGTCGGGCGGTGCGCTTCTGAGCGAGGGGCCCAGTTGTAAAGTAGCGACACTCGGTAAACCTGTTCACCATTTCTCCGGGATCAGGTTCACTACCACCCATGTGAGTGACAGCAAGGAGGCGACACGCCGGTGCGGAACCCCACTGGTCGCCAACTACGCTTCGGGACCGAGCTGCGCAAACTGCGCGAGCGCGCGGGCCTGAGCGCCACTGAGGCGGGTCAACTTCTCGGCATCAGGCAGACGCAGGTCAGCAACATGGAGGCCGGCCGCGTAGGCGTAAGTCCCGAGCGGGTGCACGCCATTGCCTGCCACTACGACTGCTCCGACAAGCCCCTCATCCAGGCACTCGCGGCCATGACCTCCGAACGCAAACGCGGCTGGTGGGAGCAATACCGCGAGTTGCTCCCGAACTCACTCCTGGATCTGGCCGAACTGGAGCACCATGCCCAGTCGCTACGCGCCAGCACCACGGCCCGTATCCCTGGATTGCTCCAGACGCGCGAGTACGCCCTCGAAATCTTCCGCCAGGCGGTCACCGAACTCTCGCCGCCCGATATTGAGCACCGCCTCTCGTTCCGCATCAAGCGACAGGCGATCCTCTACGACGAGGACGCCCCCACCCCGTACGAGGCGATCGTCCACGAGGCAGCCCTCCGCATGCAGGTCGGCGGCGGGGCGATTACCCGGCAGCAGCTGCAACACCTGCTCGACACGAGTGACCGTGACCACATCACGCTGCGGGCCATCACCTTCGCGGCCGGCGCCTACCCGGGATCCGGTCAGTCGATCTTTTATGCGCACGGCCCAGTACCGCAGCTGGACACCGTCCATCTGGACCAAGCCCACGGTCTCGCGTTCCTCGATGCCGAGGCCCAATTGCACAAATACCGCACCCTCTTCGAGCGAATCGATGCCGTGGCGCTCGCCCCCGAGAAGACCCGAGACCTTGTCCACAACGTGATGCGCGAGCTGTGAAGGAGCGCTCATGAACCCGCAGAACTGGCAGAAGTCGTCCTACTGCTCCGAGGGTGACTCCTGCATCCACATAGCCACCACCCCCGGCACTATCCACCTCACCGAATCCTCCGACCCCACCGGCGCGATCCTCACCACCACTCCCGCCACCTTCGGCGCCCTGCTCACCGCCCTCAAGAAGGAACCGGCCCCCACGGGCCGGGGCGACAACGACGACGCCCCCTTCCGCCTCCGCTCCAAGGACACCGTCGTCACAACGACCCTCCGCAAGTGGAACGCCTTCGTACTCGGCGTACGGGCAGGCGAGTTCGACCATTGCGTGAGGGCATCGGGGAGACCAGGCGACCCTGGAATCGACCGACCACCTGTGCCTACCCACTGAGGCAGGCGCGGTTCAGATACGGGGATTGCGCTCGTAGGAAGGGTGCTCATCGGGGAAGTCGTCCGGGAAGACGTCGCTGACCAGGTCGCCGCGGAGGACCTGCAGGAGGTAGGACTCGACCGGGCCCTCGAAGAGGTCGTAGTCGTTGCCGCGACCTTCCACGATGAGAACGGCCCACCTTCTGGGGTCGGGGTGGGGGATCAGGAAGCAGGCGTCTGCATTGTCCGTTCCGCCCCAGCGGACCAACTGGGCCGTATGTGCGCCACGTTGTTCGAGGAGTTCGCGAATGTGCGGACGGATTTCAAAGAACTTTTCCCCGATTTCTTTCGTCCGGGACACAAGATCGACGTTCTCGTTGTCGGCGCCCGCCCGGTATACACGCAGGAAGTCGTCGAACTTCGCGCCGCCGAACACGTCCAGGAAGCGCATGAAAGCAGACGGGAAAGTGACTCCCAGTGCAGCCTCGGTCCGTTCCCAATCGTTGACGACCATGCCCGCCTCGCCGGTCGCCGGGAGTGCCGCCAGCAGTTCCAGATCCGTCATGAGCTGCCTACTTGTTGATGATGGTTTGGTCAATGTCGAGGCCACCGCCCTTGGCAGTCACGTGAACGCCGGAGGGGATCAGGTCTGTGGGGTTCCTGTAGACAGGCGTCGCCGAGTACTGCACGTCGTGACCGGCGTCGACCACCCTATAGATCTCCTGCTCCAAGTCCTTCATGACCTCGTTGTTTGCCTTGTCGTACATGATCACGATGTTTTCCGGGGCAGCCCCATCACCGCCCAAGGACCTGGCAAGCAGGTGGCCTCGCGTGTGGTCGGCGCCGTCTCCCAGCCAACCCGGCGGCTTGACTCGCCTGCTGGCCTTACTCCCCGTGTTGAGCATCGTTTTGGTGATCGTCGTCTCGACGCCCTGGGCCCGGCCGAGGGAATCGAGCGGCTTACAGTACGGCGGCGGCTGACGTACCGCTCCGTAGCCTCCCTGCCCCGTACGGAGCGCCATGCCCAGGTCATCGGTACTGGCGGCCAACCCACCGGGCAGCGCTACCTGCGGCGCCATACCCGGCACCCGTACTCCACCCAACAGCTCTGTCCACCCACCCGCGTTGCCCACAGCGCGGATCGCTGAACCGGCCCCTCCGAGGAGTCCGCCAGTGATGGCGCCATCCACACCCGCCTCGCGCGCCTCATCGATGCTGAGACCGCCCTTCTGCTCGCCGAGCGCGATGGAGAGGGGCTAGGTGAGGGCGAGGTTCACGGCGATGGATTCGACGCCGGCGAACGCCGCGGTCGCCAGGGTCGTGCCCGCAATGGCGGCGATCTCCTCCGACACCGCGACGCCCAGACCGGCGGCGATGTCCGCGACCGTGGCCGCTGCGGCCGCGGCGGCGTCCGCGGAAAGACTGAAGGTGACGATGGAAAGTGCCCCGCCGACGACGAGCGTGGCGCCGACGATCTCCAGTTCGTGTTCCAGCTTCTTCTTCGCCCCGTGCACGGCGTCCGCGTACGCGTCCAGCGCCTTGGCCATGTCCCGGGCGGCGTCCGCCATGTCCTTCAGCCAGCCGCGCTTGTCGTAGTAGTAGCGACGCCAGAAAGGGTCGTCGAAGGCGGAGATGGCCTCGCCCTTGTTGTGCTCGATGATGGAGCGGGCCGCCTTGTTGGCACCAGAGGTGACATCGTCGACGTCGTCTGCGAAGTCCCGCCACGCCTTCGCGGCATGCCGCAACCCGCCCTCGTCCGCATCCGGCCACCACATGCCGGTCATGTCCTGGACGATCTTGCGGGCCTTGTCGGCGACACTCACCGGCCGTCGCCCTTGGTGCCCTGGTCGACGTGGATACGGCTGAACATGCTGCGGACCAGCTCTTCGTTGTCGATGTGACCGTCCGCCATGTCGACCATGGCCTCACGGATGCTGGCCAGGCCGTCGACCAGGATCTGGGTGGCGCTCTCGATCTGCTTGACGTGCGGGCCGTACGCCCTGTGGAACTTCTCGCCCTGCTCGTCGTCACCCCACGACGACCCGGCCGCGGCGAGCCCGCGTTTCAGTTTGGTGAGAGCGTGTGCGAGAGCAACGCTCTCATGATGGAAGTGGGGCGCTGTCGCCTTGAGGTCTGCGATCTTGATGTCGAGTATCTCGCCACTGTTACCCATGACTTGAGTCCTGCCCTTCCGTCGACCGCCCGGATGTTCGACATTAGCCGTCCATGCACCCTTCACGACTGCGAGCTACATCAAGCCCGGGTAAAGATCAGGTGGGTGTCCGTGAAGTCTCCCGCCCCCCGCCTCGCGCACGCCTGACCGGGGGAGCGTCCGCCCCTGTGCGAGTGATCATTTCCGCGTGTCGACGACCACCGTGATCGTGTGCGCCCCTGGCTGCCTAGGTTGTCGGCCGACCGGTCCGGCCTGCACCTCGCGCGGGGGAGAGAGCGTGGCTCTGTGGTTGCTCAATCATCTCAGCACGCCGGTTCTCACGCTGGTGGTGGTCGGAGGCGTCGTCCTGGTGTCCCTGGCGGGAAACACGCTGGTCCGCCGGAGGTTCCCGGCGGCGACCAGCGGTGAGCACAACGACATGGTGGGCGTGGTGCTCGGCGTGTTCGGCGCGATCTACGGGATCATCCTCGCCTTCGTCATCGTGACGCTGTGGGACCAGCTGGAGGCGGCCGAGACGACGGTTGCCGCGGAGGCCACCGACATGGCGTTGATCGTGCGCGACGCGAACGCCTTCCCGGCCCCCGCACGGGCGCGGCTGGACGCGGTCGTCCACGACTACCTGCACGGCGTGGTGGACAGGCAGTGGCCGCTGATGCGCGAGGGGCACGCGGGGTATGGCGTCACCCAGGCCCGGATCGACAATTTCTTCACGGCGGTGCAGGGGTACGAGCCCACCACCCAGTCCCAGCAGACGTTCTACGGGGAGGTGGTCACCAGGCTGAACGACGTGGCCGCACAACGCCGGGACCGGCTGGACAAGGCTGCGGAGCAGCTGCCGTTGCTGCTGCAGATCCTGGCCTACGGCGGCGCACTGGTCATCATCCCGTTGACCTATCTGTACGGCATCCGGCAACGGGTCATCCAGTCGTTCTTCGTCACATCGGTGGCCGCTCTGATCGCGCTCTGCCTGCTTCTGGTCATCGTGCTCGACCGCCCGTTCTCCGGGGACGTGAGCGTGAGCCCGCAGCCGTACAAGCAAGGCGCACTGGCCCGCTTCTGGGAGAAGAGCGAGAGCCCGCGATGAACTCCAAAGCGCGTTCCCGCGTATCCCTCATAGATGGATTCTTCGGGCTGAATCCGTTGCAGCGGCTGAGCAAGCCGAACCATGTGAAAGGGGATGAGCCGCATGGCACCCCTGGCCCACACCATCCGTACGGCCCTCCGCCCGGCGGCACTCGCCCTCACCGCCACCCTCGTCCTGGCCGCCTGTTCAGGCGGAGCCGGCGGTAGTCACGCGAGCAGCGCGCCGAAGGGCGGAGCGACAGGCACCCGCGTGACCGTCACCGAGACCGAGTACGCACTGAAGCTGTCCCGGTCGTCCTTCACACCGGGCACCTACACCTTCGTCACCGGCAATCACGGCAAGACCACCCACGCCCTGTCGGTCGACGGCCCCGGCGTGGAGGACGCCAGGACCAAGAACATCCAGGGCGGCCAGGAGGCCACGCTGACGGTGACCCTCAAGAAGGGCTCCTACGACCTGTACTGCCCGGTCGACAACCACAAGCAGCTCGGCATGGACCAGCACATCACGGTCGGCTGACCGGCTTCAGCCCCCATGTCACGCCCGTCATCTCCTCCGACAGCGTCCACAGCCGGCGGGCCGAGGCCGGGTCGCTGGCCGCCGCGCTGCGGCCGACCAGGGTCGGGGCACCGCGCATCTCGCCGAGGCCGGCGGGGCCGACGTAGGACGCGCCGGGGAGGTCCTGGCTCGCGGCGTAGAGGGTGGGCTGGGCGCCGGCCGTGTCGCTCTGCGCGACCAGCTTGTTGGCGACCGACATGAGGCCCCTCATCAGGGCGCTCCCGTGGTGGCTCTGGAGGTTGGTGGCCGCGTAGCCGGGGTGAGCGGCGAGAGCGCGGACGGGGGATCCGGCCTCGGTGAGGCGGCGCTGGAGTTCCAGGGTGAACAGGAGGTTCGCCAGCTTGGACTGGGCGTAGGCGCGGGTCGGGGTGTAGCGGCCGCGCAGGTTCACGTCCTCGAAGTGGATCACTCCGTCGCCACCGCGGTGGAGGCCGGAGGCGACCGTCACCACCCGGTCGGTGACGTGCGGCAGCAGCAGGTTGGTCAGCGCGAAGTGCCCGAGGTGGTTCGTGCCGAACTGCATCTCGAAGCCCTGCTTGGTGCGCTGCTCCGGCAGCATCATCACGCCCGCGTTGTTGATCAGCAGGTCCAGCGGGCGGTCCCAGGCGGCCGCGAACTCCCGCACCGAGTCCAGGTCGGCCAGGTCCAGACGGCGCACCTCGGTGCTGCCGGCCACCTTCGCCGCGGCGGCGCCGCCGCGCGCGAGGTCCCGTACGGCGAGCACCACATGCGCTCCGGCCCGGGCGAGCGCCCCGGCCGTGACGAGGCCGAGGCCGCTGTTGGCGCCGGTGACCACGGCCGTACGGCCGGTCAGGTCGGGGAGGTGGGTCGCGTTCCATTTCGTATCAGCCATACCTCGAATGTAGGCATCGACAACAAAGCTGTCAACGACAACATGCCGATACGATGGTGCGCATGCCGCGCCTGTCCTCCGCCCCCGCGAATCGCCCCTACCACCACGGAGACCTGCGCGCCGCCCTGCTCAAGAGCGCCGAGCGCACCCTGCGCGAGAAGGGGGCCGGCGCCCTCTCGCTGCGCGAGCTGGCCCGTGACACCGGCGTGAGCCACGCCGCCCCCGGCCGGCACTTCAAGGACAAGCAGGCCCTGCTCGACGCCCTCGCGCTGGACGGATACGAGCGTCTGAACCGCGCCCTGGGCGCCGCCGCCCTCGACCCCGGCCTCAGCTTCGAGGGGCGGATGGCGGCGCTCGCGCGGGCCTATCTCGGCTTCGCCGTCGAGAATCCGGAGCTGCTGGAGCTGATGTTCGCGCGCAAGCACGCCCCCGAGGACTCGGACAGCTCCGCCCAGCTCGCCGCGGCCGTCGACGAGTCCCTCGGCTCCATCACGCGGATGATCGCGGACGCCCAGGAGCGGGGCGAGATCATCCAGGGCGATCCCGAGCGGATCACGATGGTCGCCGCCGCGAGCCTGCACGGCCTCGCCGCCCTCATCGCCGGCTGCGCCCTGGACGCCGAGGACGCCATGAGCGGCCTGGACGAACACGTGCATCTCCTGCTGCACGGCCTCAAGCCCCGCCGCTGAGCCCCGCCGGGCCCACGGACCCTCCGGCCCGCCGCGAGAAACCTGTGCAGCCGGTCAAGCGGCCCCCAGCACAGCGCCAGCACAGTGCCATTGATCAGTAAGCCGCCGACCCCCTTGAGTAACGCGGAAGTCAGAATTCCGAAAGCCCCTTGTTGTCGCGTACTCAACAAGCGATGGTCGTCGCGGGCCGCCGCCCCCACCGGTCACCCATCGGTGGAACCCCCACACCCGCAGGCCTCTGTCCACCACTTCCAGGAGGCTGTACCTTGCGTACGACCACCCCCAACTCCCCCCATATACGCGGTAGATGGGCCCGGATCGGCTCGGCCGCCATCGGAACCGCCGCGCTCGTCGCCGCCGGACTCGGCACCGCCGCCCACGCCAGCGCGGACACCGCCGGCGCGAGCCACCAGGTGAGCGCCAAGGCCGTCGCCGCCCAGGTCGCCAAGGCCCATGTGCGGTACGAGAAGGCATGCGGCGCCACCCCGAAGAAGGGCTACACCGCCTGCGACGCCCTGCGCGTCACCGGCGGCACCACCGCCTTCATGGAGAAGCAGGCCGCCCTGAAGGGCATCGCGCCGAAGACCGTCTCGCCGAAGGCCTCCTCCGACTCCCCGACCGGCTACGGCCCGAGCGACATCCAGTCGGCGTACGGCCTGACCGGCGCCGCGTCCTCGAACGGCTCGGGCGAGACCGTCGCCATCGTCGACGCCTACGACGACCCGAACGCCGAGGCCGACCTCGCGGCCTACCGGTCGTACTACGGCCTGTCGGACTGCACCACCGACAACGGCTGCTTCACCAAGGTCGGCCAGACCGGCTCCACCACCTCGCTGCCCTCCGCCGACAGCGGCTGGGCCGGTGAGATCTCCCTCGACCTCGACATGGTCAGCGCGACCTGCCCGAACTGCAACATCCTGCTGGTCGAGGCGAAGTCGGCGAGCGACGCCAACCTGGGCACCGCGGTGAACGAGGCGGTCAAGCTGGGCGCCAAGTTCGTCTCCAACTCCTACGGCGGGTCCGAGTCCTCCTCCGACACCACGTACGACTCCTCGTACTACAAGCACCCGGGCGTCGCCATCACCGCCAGCGCGGGCGACGAGGGCTACGGCGCCGAGTACCCGGCCGCCTCCAAGTACGTGACCGCCGTCGGCGGCACCGCCCTGAAGACCTCCTCCAACAGCCGCGGCTGGACCGAGACCGTCTGGAACACCTCCAGCACCGAGGGCACCGGCTCCGGCTGCTCCGCCTACGACGCCAAGCCCAGCTGGCAGACCGACAGCGGCTGCGCCAAGCGCATGATCGCCGACGTGTCCGCCGTCGCCGACCCCGCCACCGGCGTCTCCGTCTACGACACCTACGGCTCCGACGGCACCGGCTGGAACACCTACGGCGGCACCAGCGCCTCCTCCCCGATCATCGCCTCGGTCTACGCCCTCGCCGGCACCCCGGGCAGCAGCGACTACCCGGCCCAGTACCCGTACAACGCGGCCGGCACCTCCGCGCTCAACGACGTGACCAGCGGCAGCAACGGCACCTGCTCCACCTCGTACTTCTGCACCGCCACGTCCGGCTACGACGGCCCGACCGGCTGGGGCACCCCCGAGGGCACCAGCGCCTTCAGCGCGAGCTGACCCCTTACTGACCCTTACCGCCCCTTGAGGATCCACCCCGTCGGGTCACGGGGAGCCGCCGAATGAGGGGGACGTGGGGTTCCCTCGGCGGCATGGAGAGGAAGACGGGCCACGGCAGCCGGCCGCGGCCCGTTTTCCCTGTTCAACTCCCTTGAGAGTCTGTGAGTTGCGCCCACCAAGCCCAGCTGGCAGACGGACACCGGCTGCGCCAAGCGCACGATCGCCGACGTGTCCGCCGTCGGCGACCCCGCCACCGGCGTCTCCGTCTACGACTCCTACGGAGTGACGGCCGGCTGGTACACCTTCGGCGGCACCAGCGCCAGCTCGCCCATCATCGCCGGCGTCTACGCCCTCGCCGGCACCCCGTCGAACGGCAGCCACCCTGCCCAGTTCCCCTACACCGCGGCCGGCACCTCCGCCCTCAACGACGTCACCAGCGGCAACAACGGCTCCTGCACCACCAGCTACCTGTGCACCGCCCGGTCGGGCTACGACGGGCCGACCGACTGGGGGACCCCCGAGGGCACCGCGGCCTTCACCGGCTGACCGCCCCTCACATAGCACGCCCAGGGCCTCGACGGCACCCGCCGCCGGGGTCCTTGGCCATTTTCCGCGCCCCTACCATGAGAACATCGTGACGACACCTCACCCGACCGGCCGTCAGAAACCGTGCCAGGTCGTAAAGGAGGACAACGACGGAACCACACGAAAGGTTCCGGTCGGACCTCGTTGCCCGGGGTGACCTGCCGTGATACACAGAGTGACCGTACGAGCTATTCGTACGAAACCCGCCAGTCAATGACGTCAAGTCGACATGCGTTGGCCACGTTGTCGGCGACAATGAGGCCTGACCTCTGCACACCGCAGGGGGCCCAAACAGAACTACCCACCAGGGGCGGTGACTTACATGCTCTTTGCGGCCGACAAGGGAAACATCAACACCATCATCGGCGGGATCGCTCCGGACTGGGGCCCCTTCGGCAGCCTGGGCAACGAGGCCAAGGTGATGATCGAGGTGGTCATGGCCGTAGCCATCCTCCTCTGCCTCGGCATCGCGGTCTGGGGCGCGGCGAAGCAACGCATCGGCGCCACGGCCCTGCGCGACACCTTCAGCGCGGAACAGGGCAAGGGCCTCATCATCGCCGGCCTGACGGGCGTCTTCATCATCGGCTCCCTCGGCACCCTGTTCACGATCGTGTACGGCATGGCGGTCTAGCTCCCCCTCCCCCCGCCCACCCCCGGCTGAGGTTGCGTCTCCCTGATGCTGATGTCGAGTCACCACACCGCGCCCGCGCGGGAACCAGCGCGGCTACCGTCGTATGCCTACGAGGGTGAGGGAGCGCACACGGCATGAATCCCGGAGACGAACAGCCCTACACCGACTACGGCGACACGGGCCACACCCGCACCCGCCTCCCCGAGAGCGACCCCTACGGCGGCGCCCCCCGCCGCACGCCCCGCCGCTCCTCCTCCCGCAGCCTGGTCACAGTGGTCGGCGTAGTGGTCCTCCTCATCGCAGCCATCGCATTCGCCAACAGAACAGACCACACCACCGACAACGGGTCCACCGCCAAGGACTCCGCCCCCCAGACCTCCGCAACAGCCCCCACAGGCACCCGCCCGGTGCAAACCAAAAACGGCACCATCCCCTCCGGCTTCGCCCATACGGAGCAGGGGGCGCAGTCGGCGGCCTCGAACTACGCGGTGGCGCTGGGGTCCACCGGCATGTTCCAGAAGGACAGCCGCGACAGCCTCCTGCACCTCCTCTACACCTCCGAGGCGGCAGACCGTCTCCAGGGCCCGATGGACCAGGCCTACTCGGCCGGCTTCCTCGCGAAGATGGGCCTCGACACCGCGGGAAACCCGCCGAAGGGCAGTACGTTCGTCTCCCGCGTGGTCCCGGCCGGCACGACGGTGCAGAGCTACACGGACACCGACGCCAAGGTAGCCGTCTGGTACGTCGGGCTCATCGGCATGGCAGGCAGCACCTCGACCGACCCGGTCACCTCGTCCTGGAAGACGTGGACGTTCGATCTGCAGTGGTCCGGCAGCGACTGGAAGATCGTCTCCGACACACAGCAGAACGGCCCCGCACCGGTACCCGGTGACGACAAGGCCGCCACCTCCGACGAGATCAGCAAGGCCACCGAAGAGTACGGAGGGTTCACGTATGCCCGGTAACCCGCAACGTGCACTCAAGCTCGCCGGAGTCGTGACGGCCGTCCAGACCACGGCCGTGCTGCTGGCCACGCGCGCCTTCGCCGCGCCCTCACCCACCCCCACCGGCAGCCCGTCGCCCTCACCGTCGAAGAGCAGGTACAACTGCGACGTCATCTCCGGCGAAGCCAAGAAGTACTGCGAACGCGGCAACACCTCCAGCGGACCGGGCGGTGCCAACACCCCGGACACCTCCACCCAGGATCCGCTCTCCTCCCTGGCCAAAGGCTGCGCCGAAGCCGCCTCCTGGACCATCGACAAGCTCAGCAAAGCCGTGAAGGAGACTGCCAACGTCGACTTCACCAACCCCAGGTTCCTGCAGCAGTACGCCGTCGTGTTCGCGGCGTCCACGGTCCTCACGCTGCTGCTGTGGCTGCTGGCCGTGGCCAAGCGAGCCGTACGCGGCGTGCCGCTCACGACCGCCATCTCGGAAGCCGTCGCCTTCCTGTGGCTCACCGTGCTCGCCTCCGCCTTCACCCCCCTGATCCTGTACACCGTCGTCTCCGCGACGGACAGCATCACCGACGTCCTCGCCAAGGCCACCGGCGACCAGGCCGACACGTTCTTCGGCACCTTCTCCGGCGCCCTCGCCAAGGGCACCGACGTCGGCGGCGGCCCGATCATGCTGATCGTCGTCTCCCTGGTCAGCATCCTCGCCGCCGGCGTCCTCTGGCTGGAGCTGGTCATCCGCGCCGCGCTCCTCTACGTCGGTGCCCTCCTCGGCACCGTCGTCTACGCGGGACTAGTCGACAAGAACCTGTGGGGACACGTCCGGCGCTGGGCCGGCATCATGATCGCGGTCATCCTCGTGAAACCCGTGATCGTGATCGTGCTCGGGCTCGCCGGCGCCCTGTCCTCCGGCAAGGGCCCCGACTCCTTCTCCGCCGTCGTCTCCGGCCTCGCCATCATCCTGCTCGCCATCTTCGCCAGCGCGATGATCTACCGCTTCGTCCCCGGCTTCGGCGACGAGATCGCGAACGGCCGCAACAACCGCATCATGCAGGGCGCCGAACGCAAGGCCGCCGCCGTCATCAGCTCCCCCGCCACCCTCGTCGCCCAGGGCATCAAGACCCACAGCTCCCGCGCCGGCAGCAACGGAGGCGGAGGAGCAGGGGGACAGAGCAGCAGCACGCCCCGCCCGGCCAACCCCGCCACCGGCGGCGTCGCCGCCCACAGCAGCCGCACCCCCGCCGGGGGCGGCGGAGCCGTCCCCTCCGCGACGCCCGCACCCCGCGCGCCCAGCCCCGCCAACACCCCGCACGCCAGCAACACCCGCAACATCAACCGCACGGGAGGTGAAGGGCGTTGACGACCGAGTCCCACCTGTCCCATCCGGTCACGCCCCGCCGTACATATCTCATCGGCCGCGCCCGGCCGAACGCGATCGTCGGCCGGAACCGCGAGTCCGGCGAGATCGCGCTGATCATCGCCGGCGCGTTCCTCGGCATGATGTGCGGCCTCCTCGTCCCGGTCCTCTCCGCACGGATCGTTCTGCTGATGGGCTTCCCGCTGCTCGCGCTCGGCGCGGTCTACGTGCCGTACAAGCACCGGACGTTCTACAAGTGGTTCGAGATCAACCGCAGCTACAAACGGACCGTCAAGGGCGGCAGCGCCGTCTACCGGTCCGACGTCATGGAGGCCGGGACGAGGCTCGACGGACGGGAGGTCGAAATCGGGCCGCCGCCCGGGATCGGGCGCATCACCTGGCTCGCCGCACCGTTCGGCCCGGACGAGATCGCCGTACTGCTGCACGCCGACCGCAAGACCGTCACCGCCGCCATCGAGATCGAGGGCCCCGGCGTCGGCCTGCGCGACTCCGAGGACCAGGAGGCCCTGGTCGACCGGTTCGGCACCCTGCTCAAGCATGTCGCCAACGGCGACGGCTTCGTCACCCGGCTGCAGATGCTCGCCCGCACCCTGCCCGCCGACCCCGACGCACACGCCAAGGACGTCGCCCTGCGCGGCGACGGCCGCTCCCTCGAGTGGCTCCAGCGGTCCTACGACCAGCTCCAGTCCATGGTGTCCACCAGCAGCGAGCAGCACCGCGCCTACCTCGTCGCCTGTATGCCCTACACGCGCGAGCTGGCCGCCGAGGCCAATGCCATGGCCCGTGCCGTCCGCGCCCAGGGCAGCAAGGTCGACCGGGACGCCGGGCTCGCCGTCGTCATGGCCCGCGAGCTGACCGACATCTGCTCGCGGCTCCAGGAAGCCGACATCCGGGTACGGCAGCCGCTCGGCCAGGGCCGGCTCGCCTCCCTCATCCACTCCATGTACGACCCCGACCACCCCATCGACCACATCCAGGCGATGACCCAGCGCAACGCCTGGCCGGCCGAGCTGGACGCCATGGAGCCCACCTACCTCCAGGCCAAGACCCGCGAGTCCTACACCCGCGCCCCCTGGTGCCACGCCACGGCCTGGGTGAAGGAGTGGCCGATGACCCCGGTGGGCGTGAACTTCCTGGCGCCCCTCCTCGTCCACACCCCCGACGTCATCCGAACGGTCGCCGTGACGATGGATCTCGAACCCACCGAGGTAGCCATCGAACGCATGTTGACCGAGAAGACCAACGACGAGGCCGAGGCCTCCCGCGCCGCCAAGATGAACCGGACCGTCGACCCCCGCGACGTCGCCGCGCACCACCGCCTCGACCAGCGCGGCGAGGACCTCGCCAGCGGCGCCGCCGGCGTCAACCTCGTCGGCTACATCACCGTCTCCTCCCGCACCCCGGAGGCCCTCGCCCGCGACAAGCGCACGATAAGGGCCTCCGCCGGCAAGTCGTACCTCAAGCTGGAATGGTGCGACCGAGAGCACCACCGCGCCTTCGTGAACACACTTCCCTTCGCCACCGGCATCCGACGGTAGGGGCTGATTCACCGATGCGGGATCCGCTGTCCGTCCTCACCGACGCCTTCACCTCCTTCCTGTTCGGGAAGGTCGAGACGACCAGGCTGCCGGTCCGCACCTCCACGGGCCAGGCCCAGGCGGTCTACCTACCCACGGCCGCGCCCGGCCTCGGCGACTCCGGCGTCATCATCGGCCGCGAGGTGTACTCCGGAAAGGGCTACATCTACGACCCCTTCCAGCTGTACGGCCAGCAGCTCCCGGCCCCGCACTGGCTCGTCCTCGGCGAGTCCGGCAACGGCAAGTCGGCGCTGGAGAAGACGTACGTCCTGCGCCAGCTGCGCTTCAAGGACCGCCAGGTCGTCGTCCTGGACGCCCAGGGCGAGGACGGCGTCGGCGAATGGAACCTCATCGCGCAGGAGCTGGGGATAACACCCATCCGGCTGGACCCGACGGCCGCCCTGGACCACGGGATCCGCCTGAACCCGCTGGACCCGGCCATCACGACCACGGGCCAGCTCGCGCTGCTGCGCACGATCATCGAGGTCGCGATGGGCCACGGCCTCGACGAACGCTCCGGCTTCGCCCTGAAGGTCGCCCACTCCTACGTCAACGAGTCGATCCTGGACCGCCAGCCGGTCCTCTCCGACATCGTCGAGCAGCTACGGCACCCCGAGCCGGAGTCGGCCGAGGCGATGAACGTCGCCATAGACGACGTACGCGCCTGGGGACTCGATGTCGCGCTCGTACTGGACCGGCTGGTCGACGGTGACCTGCGCGGCATGTTCGACGGCCCGACCACGGTCGGCATCGACCTCGACGCCCCCCTCATCGTCTTCGACCTGTCCCACATCGACCGCAACTCCATCGCCATGCCCATCCTCATGGCGATCGTCGGCGTGTGGCTGGAGCACACCTGGATCCGCCCCGACCGGAAGAAGCGCATCTTCCTGGTCGAGGAGGCCTGGCACATCATCAACAGCCCCTTCGTGGCCCAGCTGTTCCAGCGCCTGCTCAAGTTCGGCCGCCGGCTCGGCCTGTCCTTCGTCGCGGTCGTCCACCACCTCTCCGACGTGGTCGACGGCGCCGCGGCGAAGGAAGCGGCCGCGATCCTCAAGATGGCGTCCACACGGACGATCTACGCCCAGAAGGCGGACGAGGCACGGGCCACCGGCCGGGTGCTGGGTTTGCCGAGGTGGGCGGTGGAAATCATCCCGACGCTGACGCCCGGCATCGCCGTCTGGGACGTCAACGGCAATGTCCAGGTGGTCAAACACCTGGTCACGGAGACGGAACGCCCACTGGTCTTCACCGACCGCGCGATGACCGAGTCCTCCAGCGACCTGACGGCCGACGACGCCCTGCGCGCCGCCGAGCTGGAGGCCGAGCAGCGGGCGGCGGCCTTCGTGGAACAGCATCTGGGCGACTCCGAGTCGACGGTGGCGTAGGGGTCAGGGGAGGAACGGGTGAGACCGGACGCTCGCGAGCGCCACAGGGACCGCCGGGACGGCCAGGGCGGCATCCCCGACGGCCTCCTGATCGGCATCGTCGCGCTCCTCATCAGCGTGACCGTGCTGGTGTGGACGGCCACGGGCCTCGCGGCCCTGTTCGCCAAGGGCGCCTGGCCCGACGCCGTCACCCTCCCCCACGCCCCGCTGGCCATACGTCATCTGATCGGCAAGCCACATGACATCACCGGCGCCTGGCCGGACACCCCCGCGTCCCAACTGTCCGGCTGGGGCCTGGTCTGGGGCCTGTTCATCGGCCAGCTGATGGTCCTGTTCGTCCTCACCGTGTTCGTGATGGGAGCGGCGGCGCGCTGGCGGGCGGAGAGGGCCAAGCGGGCACCGTACGCCCAGGGTGCGATGCAGCCGACTTCACCGGCACAGCCGACTTCACCGACGTCGCCGGCCGAACAGCGGTACGAGGTGCCGCTGCCGCGACGGGAGCCGGAACCCCAGCCAGAGTCGGAGCCGGAGCCCACGGAAACCTTCCAGGAGGCGGTCCCGCAGGTGCCGTTGCCCAGCCTTCCCGCCGACGGTGAGCGGGTGGGCA
The DNA here is from genome assembly GCF_040680235.1 of Streptomyces sp. NPDC052101. Classification (NCBI taxonomy): domain Bacteria; kingdom Bacillati; phylum Actinomycetota; class Actinomycetes; order Kitasatosporales; family Streptomycetaceae; genus Streptomyces; species Streptomyces sp. NPDC052101. The sequence goes on along the minus strand of NZ_JBFAWH010000003.1, from coordinate 4,363 downwards.
GCCGGGAGAGAATCCTCATCGCGCCCAGGGAAGGCCGCCGGACAAGCGCGACCCAGGCGATCCGCGACGCGGAGGGCCCCACCCTCGTCGTCACCTCGAACCCCGCCCTCTGGGCGGAAACCAAGGACGCCAGAGCCAAACTCGGCCCCACCCACCTCTACGACCCCACCCACCTCTGCGACACCCCGGCCCGCCTCCACTGGTCCCCCACGATCGACTGCGAGGACAAACAGACCGCACTGAGCAGGGCCACCGCTCTCCTCGCCCCCGTTCGGCCCACGGCCAAGCTCGACCAAGCCGTGGCGGACACCGCATTGACGCTCCTGCGCAGCTACCTGCACGCCGCCGCCCTGGACAACCGCACCATCCGCCACGTCCACCGCTGGTCCCAGGGCACCCAGGTCCAGGACGCCGTACGCACCCTCCGCACCCACCCCAAGGCGGCCCCCGGCGCCGCCGGCGAACTAGAGGCCGCGCTCACCGCACACCCCGAACGCCGGGACATCGCCCAGGAACTGACCGGCCGTGCGCTGTCCGCCCTGTCCACGGTCAACATCCGCGAGGCCTGCACCCCAAACCGAACTGATGCGCTCAGCCTGGATTCCTTCGTCCATGAAGGGGGCACGCTTTATGTGGTCGGTGAATCCAACGAGGACCCCAAGAGCAATCCCGGCGCGATGCCCCTGCTGACGGCCCTCGTCTCAAGCGTGGTCGAGCGCGGCCGGCGCATGGCCGAACGGTCATCCTCCGGTCGGCTCGACCCACCACTGACCCTGATCCTGGACGACATCGCGGCCGTGGCCCCGTTCCCCCAGCTCCCGGACCTCCTCACCACCGGCTACGACCAGGGCCTGCACACCCTCGCCCTGCTCCGCTCCCGCGAACAGGCCCGCTCCCGCTGGCCCCACCAGGAACTGCCGGTCTAGGAGAGCCACTCCAGCACGAACTCCAGCTCGTTCTCCGCCTCGTCCTTGATGAACGGCACGACCACTCCGCTCGGCACGAACCCCGCCTTGATGTACGCCCCCCGGGCCCGCGCGTTGTCCTCGTGCACCAGCAGCCGCACCCGCTGCGCGCCCCGTTCCCGCGCCCACGCCACACCGGCGTCGAACAGCGACTTCAGCAGCCCGTTCCCGCGGTGCTCAGGCCGGACGAACACCCCCACCACATGCCCCTGCCTGCCCTCGACGGGATACCCCGCCCAGTCCTTCGTCCCGGCCTCCTCGATGAGTACGGTGACCGAGCCGGCCCAGCTGCCGTCGGGCGCCTCGGCGATGAACTGCCGGGCCGCCATGGACCCCTCACCGGATCCGACGGCCCGGTCCTGCCAGAAGGCGTCCACCCGGGCCGCGGCCTCCTCGTACGTCTCCAGGAAGGCGAGGTGCGCGACCGGATCCCGCAGCGCGTCCAGCCGCAGCTGCTTCACGCGGGGCCAGTCCTCGGGTCGTATGGCGCGGATGACGTAGTCACCGCTGGTCGGGGCGCTCACGGGCTCACTCATGGGGTCACCGTAGTGCTCACTGTGGTCAGCGGCATCCCATATTGTGGACGCCATGACAAATCTGCCAGAACGGCCGAACACCGCTGTCCTCGTCATCGACGTACAGAAGGGCGTGGTGGTGCCGAGTTCCGCGAACCGCGACGGCGTCATCGCCAATATCAACACCCTGATCGACAAGGCCCGTGCGGCGGACGTGCCGGTGGTCTGGGTACAGCACCAGGACGAGGAGCTGGTGGCCGGCACCGAGGCATGGGAGTACGTCCCTGAGCTGAAGCGACTCGACTCCGAGCCCCTCGTCGCCAAGAGCTACGGGGACTCCTTCGAGGACACCGACCTGGAATCCGTCCTGGCCGAGCTTGGCGTGGGCCGGCTCGTCGTCACGGGCTCCCAGACCGACTTCTGCATCCGCTCGACCCTGCACGGCGCCCTGGTACGCGGCTACGACGCGACGCTGGTGGCCGACGCCCACACGACGGAGGATCTCACCGAGCACGGCGCACCGGCCCCCGAGCAGGTCGTCGCCCACACCAACCTCTACTGGAGCGGCCAGCGCGCACCCGGCAGGCGGGGCGGCACGATGAACACGGCGGACGTCACTTTCTAAGACTGCTAAAACCCTGAAACTCTTCTGAACGCAGAAAACCCCCGCACCGTTCCCTGTGCGGGGGTTTTCTTAAAATTTGTTCGGCGGCGTCCTACTCTCCCACAGGGTCCCCCCTGCAGTACCATCGGCGCTGTGAGGCTTAGCTTCCGGGTTCGGAATGTAACCGGGCGTTTCCCTCACGCTATGACCACCGAAACACTATGAAACTGTCGAACCTTTGCCGCACCACGCTCTGTGAAACGTGGGGCTGTTCGTGGTTTCAGAACCAACACAGTGGACGCGAGCAACTGAGGACAAGCCCTCGGCCTATTAGTACCGGTCACCTCCACCAGTTACCTGGCTTCCAGATCCGGCCTATCAACCCAGTCGTCTACTGGGAGCCTTACCCCATCAAGTGGGTGGGAGTCCTCATCTCGAAGCAGGCTTCCCGCTTAGATGCTTTCAGCGGTTATCCCTCCCGAACGTAGCCAACCAGCCATGCCCTTGGCAGAACAACTGGCACACCAGAGGTTCGTCCGTCCCGGTCCTCTCGTACTAGGGACAGCCCTTCTCAAGACTCCTACGCGCACAGCGGATAGGGACCGAACTGTCTCACGACGTTCTAAACCCAGCTCGCGTACCGCTTTAATGGGCGAACAGCCCAACCCTTGGGACCGACTCCAGCCCCAGGATGCGACGAGCCGACATCGAGGTGCCAAACCATCCCGTCGATATGGACTCTTGGGGAAGATCAGCCTGTTATCCCCGGGGTACCTTTTATCCGTTGAGCGACGGCGCTTCCACAAGCCACCGCCGGATCACTAGTCCCGACTTTCGTCCCTGCTCGACCCGTCGGTCTCACAGTCAAGCTCCCTTGTGCACTTACACTCAACACCTGATTGCCAACCAGGCTGAGGGAACCTTTGGGCGCCTCCGTTACTCTTTAGGAGGCAACCGCCCCAGTTAAACTACCCATCAGACACTGTCCCTGATCCGGATCACGGACCCAGGTTAGACATCCAGCACGACCAGACTGGTATTTCAACGACGACTCCACAAACACTGGCGTGCCTGCTTCAAAGTCTCCCAGCTATCCTACACAAGCCGAACCGAACACCAATATCAAACTGTAGTAAAGGTCCCGGGGTCTTTCCGTCCTGCTGCGCGAAACGAGCATCTTTACTCGTAGTGCAATTTCACCGGGCCTATGGTTGAGACAGTCGAGAAGTCGTTACGCCATTCGTGCAGGTCGGAACTTACCCGACAAGGAATTTCGCTACCTTAGGATGGTTATAGTTACCACCGCCGTTTACTGGCGCTTAAGTTCTCAGCTTCGCCCCACCGAAATGGAGCTAACCGGTCCCCTTAACGTTCCAGCACCGGGCAGGCGTCAGTCCGTATACATCGCCTTACGGCTTCGCACGGACCTGTGTTTTTAGTAAACAGTCGCTTCTCGCTGGTCTCTGCGGCCACCCCCAGCTCAGGATGTAAAACCCCTCACCAGGAATGGCCCCCCTTCTCCCGAAGTTACGGGGGCATTTTGCCGAGTTCCTTAACCATAGTTCACCCGAACGCCTCGGTATTCTCTACCTGACCACCTGAGTCGGTTTAGGGTACGGGCCGCCATGAAACTCGCTAGAGGCTTTTCTCGACAGCATAGGATCATCCACTTCACCACAATCGGCTCGGCATCAGGTCTCAGACACATGAGCGGCGGATTTGCCTACCACTCGTCCTACACCCTTACCCCGGGACAACCACCGCCCGGGATGGACTACCTTCCTGCGTCACCCCATCACTCACCTACTACCAGCTCGGGTCACCGGCTCCACCACTTTCCATTCCCCGAAGGGTCCGGAACGGCTTCACGGGCTTAGCATCACTGGATTCAATGTTTGACGCTTCACAGCGGGTACCGGAATATCAACCGGTTATCCATCGACTACGCCTGTCGGCCTCGCCTTAGGTCCCGACTTACCCTGGGCAGATCAGCTTGACCCAGGAACCCTTAGTCAATCGGCGCACACGTTTCTCACGTGTGAATCGCTACTCATGCCTGCATTCTCACTCGTCAACCGTCCACGACTACCTTCCAGTGCCGCTTCACCCGGCAGACGACGCTCCCCTACCCATCACAGCACCCGTTGGGGCTATATGCTGCAATGACACGACTTCGGCGGTACGCTTGAGCCCCGCTACATTGTCGGCGCGGAATCACTAGACCAGTGAGCTATTACGCACTCTTTCAAGGGTGGCTGCTTCTAAGCCAACCTCCTGGT